>JBGTBJ010000133.1:0-75529 GCA_041749395.1 Pirellulaceae bacterium | reverse complement strand
GCGACTCGGGAGGGTGTATCAATCCACCCTCCCGTCTGCGGGAGGGTCGCGGCGAGGAACGAGCCGCGGGGAGGGTTTGCGCAATCTCCGGCGCGCTCCACAGAAAGGCCCTCCCCGGGGCTCCGCCCCGACCCTCCCGCTCGCCGCAGACGGCGACTCGGGAGGGTGTATCAATCCACCCTCCCGTCTGCGGTAGGGTTTGTGCAATCCCCCGCAAAATACCCAAATTTAACCCAGCCTACAAAACTCGGATGTTCCTAGTTCTTTCGCGTTATCATACTGACCCAGTCTCACTCCGCGCCATCGCCCCGATTGTCCAGCAACCCCCAGTACTCCCATGAAGATGCTTCGCAGTCACAAATCATTGCTGTGCGATCGACCTCGAAACCTGCGAAAACGTCGGCAGCTGAGGTTTCAATTGCTCGACAGCCGGCGACTGCTTACAGTCGCAGAAGTCTTCACTACCTTTCGCGATGAAGATTTCTCTATTGCCGGCTCATTTCAATATTCGCTTGTTGATATTGATGCCTACCGAGACTCCATTCCGAACGGTAGTTATGCCAGTGAATCGGGACATATGACATGGGCCAGTCCGATTGATGGAAATGGGGTCTTTGCGGGAACGGCAACCGGTGAGGGAAGCGATTCGTTTCAAGTGGGAGGCCAACGCCGCGCCTGTTCCTCCTATGGAATCGAAGACTCAGGCAGCTTCGGTTTCTCGATAAATGCCCAGGAACAATCGCTGCGAATCGATGACAACAATCTCACGTCAACGCGATACACGCATTACTCCGACCTTACGAATGGCTTTTGCCCGCAACCCGATCCACCTTGGTCGCGATTCTTTGGTGGCGAAGCCGACTTTTATGTTGGCTCATTCGACCCCGCGACTTCAACGGCGACGATTGACTATGACTTGGATGATGGAACCAACAAAATATCCATCTCCACATCACCCGCAGTGGTTCAGTGGGCAAATAATGGTCCGACGGACGTCATCTTAACCGTTAACAATCCGGTTCAAGAATTGGAACTTCCGCCAGACTGGATCTTTCTCGAACAGACTTCCGACCCGTCAGATGAGGACTATATCGACCTAACGTTGGGAATCGACCTATCGATTGAAGTGACGGGAAAACCGATGGCCCCGCTGGCTGATGTCTCTCTGCCGGTAGCGCCCGTGAAGTTGTACTGGACGCAAGCCGCCAACGACGCCACTACCGAAGAAATCTCCATTGATTCAATGGGGGAAACGATGGGATTGTTCTGGAATTCACAAACGCTATCCATGTCGATACGAGATTTTCCAGAGAAACCGTTTTGGGCCAACTATGTAAAAGTGGAGGTCGACGCTCCACAAACCGATGCCAATTTCGCTAACAACTCGGTCTATCTAACAATCGTATCGTTCGATGCAGAGGACTCGATATCACCCGAACTCACCGAAGACATGATTCTTGACGGACGTTTAGGGAGCATCTTAGGCCTGGGAGATTCGCTGGATCCCGATGTTGCGGCATATGCCTATTCGCCGACATCGGTTTGGGGTGCGGCCGTGTATGTTGGCAGCGACAAGGGTGAATTCCTCTATGACCCCACCCATGCCCCCGAGATCCAGGCTTTGGCGCCTGGCGAAAAAGTGGACGATGCGATGTACTTTGTTGCGATCAAGTATCAAACACTAAAGTCCTACGGTGCCTATGTGGTACCGCTGATCGGTGTTAACGACTTACCTTTCGCCATCTCGGACGAAGCAGCCACAACTAACGATACGGCAATCGATGTGGCTCCTCTGCAAAACGATTACGACATAGACAACGGTGACTCCGTTGTTATGAACTCGGTCGACGAAACGAGTGATCTAGGTGCAACCCTGACCCTGCTTCCCAGCGGAATCGTTGTCTACAACCCAACAAACGCAGAGGCCTTGCAAGCCCTGGCGAAGGACGAGGAAATACTGGATTCGTTCTCCTACGAGATTATTGATACTTATGGCGGCAAGAAATCGGGCACAGTAGAGGTGCTCGTAACAGGCGTTGAGAAGAATATCGGGAAGCCAACCATCGTGATATTTCCCTACAAGCCTATTCGTATGAATACGACCACAAACGCACTACCTTTTACGATCAGCCAACCCAATGCCGATTTGGATGCCATCCAGGTTACCATCAGCAGCGATGCGCCGGATTTATTTCCTGAAGGTAGCTTTGCGCTGTCGGGTTCAGGTAGCGATCGAAGCCTAACTGCGACCCCCGCCTCAAACCAATCCGGTCATGCACTTTTAACGATATTAGCAACCGACCCTCTGGGAAATTTGGGGGAGGCGACCATTGATATCGTCGTCGGAACACTCGACGATCTTGACTTGGACGGTGTCGATGATCAGACGGAAGACAACAGTCCCAACGCGGGAGACTTGAACTTCGATGGAACACCGGACAGCGAACAACCCAATATCGCCAGCACTAATGCGTGGGGCTCATCAACTACTTACGTCAGCTTATCCACAGACTCGAAGGCCTATTTTTCCTCCGTCACCAACCTTGCGGCACCCGCCAGCACGGGAGTCGCCAGCGACGCTCTGTTTCCTTTTGGACTTGTTCAATTCCAATTGGTTCAAGCACCGAATGGTACCAAAAACGTCGTCATGCTGCGGTACAGCGATGACACCATGGCCATCAATGGGGCGTTCTTCCATTCGTCCGATTCAAACGCGCCCGAATGGCAGCGGTATATGCGCAATCGCATTGACGGCGCGGCAATATACAGCGATCGCGTTGAAGTAGAACTGACCGATGGCGGACGTACGGACGATGACCAAACTCAGGATGGTGCGATTCAAGCAACCATTGGTTTAGCATCAGTTACCCGCCCGTGGACAAACACTTTTGCCTACGATGTCAATAACGACGGCATTGTCCAACCGATCGACGCGTTGATTGTGATCAATGACTTGAATCGAAAAGGGATCCGAGATCTTTCGACTCGTCTTCAAGGCTCCGAGCAACTCCCGAACTTCATTGATGTTTCGGGGGACCAGAAGGCAGCACCAATCGACGCATTGTTGATCATCAATTATCTCAACCGACAACTAGGCGTGAAAGAAGCAGAGGGCGAATTTCAACCATCTGAATGGAATACGACTGGTGAACCATCACTTGATCCGAGTTCTCTTTTAGCTGGCCCAGCGACGCGGCCAGCCTTGTTCGATTTTGGCCCACAAGAAAACGAGCTCGTTCGACGTCGATTATTGCACGATGCGGTAATCCGCCAGTGGTCAGCCAATAATAGGAAATCTTGACAATTGCGAGGTCTGCTCAAACGCCACTGGTTCCTGATCACTTTGGGGATCTGTCTTTACTGTGGTTTTCACCACGACAACTGGATCATTCCGCTTGCCAACTTGCCTGGCATGAAATCAGCCATTGTCGTGATAGTGCTGTTCTTGATGGGGCTGTCGCTTAAGACGAAGGCCATCGTGCACAGCATCCATTATCCGACAGCCATGTTGGTGGCGCTCGTCATCAATGTATTTTGCATTCCGGCCATGGCCTTCATAGCAGCCTTATTTCTTACACCGGCGATGGGCGGTGGTCTGTTGGTGGCTGCCTCCGTACCCTGCACATTGGCTTCGGCGTCAGTTTGGACTCGACGAGGTCATGGCAACGATGCGGTATCGATGTTTGTAACGGTGTTCACGAATCTATTTTGTTTTCTGATTGCTCCGGCAACACTTCTCTTGTTGCTGGGAAAATCGAGCAACGTTGATTTTGCCAACCAAGCCATCAAATTACTATTGCTGGTTCTTGCGCCGCTCGTCTTCGCTCAACTCTTGCAGAGATTTGTGTGGGTCTCAAAACAGCTCACCCAACACAAAGGGGCAGTATCGAATCTCTCGCAGTTTGGCGTACTAACGATGGTCCTGTTCGGTGCTGCCGAGACATCGCATCGCTTACCGGGAGGTCTGGAGACCTGGAGTGAAATTTCGGCAGCCGGATTGTCGGCACTGAGCATTCATTTGTTGGCTCTGTTTGGAGGCTGGTGGTTGGCGGCTCGTCTTCAACTTCCTCGTGCTGACCGAGTAGCGGTAGCAATCTCTGGCAGCCAGAAAACCCTCATGGTCGGGTTACAGATTGCCAGCGACTGTGGCGTCAGCATGCTACCGATGATTATCTACCACGTGGGTCAACTCGTGCTGGACACGCTGTTTGTCCAGCACCCCCGCATCAATGGAAAACAAGAGAGCCCGTTGCTATCTCCTCCCTGAAGAAGCAATGGCAGCAACGATTCCCACAATAATGAGCAAATGGACCAGCATGAAAGAAGCACCCAGCACAATGCCGATCCAGGCATGAACCGAGCCCTTGATGATTGGATTTGCTTTCCTCGCCTTCAGCCCTAGAATGCCTAGTACAATTGAGGCAATGCCGAAGGGAAACCCCAGCAAAGGCAGCATCGACAAAATCCCCAGGTAGTAGGCCAGCAACGCCTTAGGATTCTTATAGGGGATCAACCCTCCCGTTCCGTCCCCGACTTGATTCTCCGGCACCTTCCAGGCCTGTGCAGTGGCAGGTGGGGTCTGGTAGGGAAATTGCTGATTTCCAGCTGAAAAGGGATTTGGCGATTCCTGCGAACTCAATGGATCGTTTGCCATAGTCATACTTGCTGAGTCAAAAGGTTAGGATTTGCGACGCGCCAGACCCGCTATAGTAGGGGCTATAAAGTGCAATAGGAAGAGCCTTTCGTGGCAGGTCTTGCCAAAAAGCCCTCAATAAACGTAATATCTGTATCTGAATCAACTAATAACATGCCCTGCTTGTACCCGCCAAGCGTGGGCCAGCCTAGAAAGACCAAAGAACGAGCCATGAAAGACGGTATTCACCCACGTTATCAAGCCACCACCGTTACGTGCGGTTGCGGCAGCAGTTTTGAAACTCGCAGCACACAAAAAGAACTGAAAGTCGACATTTGCAGCGCCTGCCATCCGTTCTACACGGGCAAGCTCAAGTATGTCGATGCGGCTGGGCGAATTGACAAGTTTCAAAAGAAGTTCGCCGCTGGTACATACGCCAGCCTGCAGTCCAAGAAGGCTGCCACTGCCAAGAAAAAATAGCCGGTTTCTATTAACTTATTCTCGCCAGCCGTCGTGCAGCCCTTAAAGCGCTCGACGGCTGTTCTTTTAGAAACTCTGCTTGGTCAGGAATCTCGGATGAGCGGCTCGATACGCGACAATTTGGAAGAAAAGCTGCAACGCTTCCATGAGCTTGAACAGTATATGTCGGATCCATCTGTCCAAACCGATGGGGGTCGAATGAGCACTGTTGCGCGCGAACATGGCAGCTTGGTGAAACTGGTTTATAAGTACACCGACTTCAAAAAGACCAGTCAAGACATTCGTGGTTGCCAAGATTTGGCCACCACAACGGATGATTCCGAAGAACGAGACATGGCGGAAGCCGAACTGGTAGATCTCCGTGGCAAACGGGAGATTCTATGGAACGAATTGCTGGCGATGACCATCGGGGGCGAAGATGCCCATCGAACTCGCTGTGTTTTGGAAATTCGCGCTGGTACCGGTGGTGATGAAGCCGCGTTGTTCGCTCGCGACCTGTTCGAAATGTATCGCAAGCATGCCGAACAACGGGGTTGGAAGGTCGAAATTCTCGACGCTAGCCCAACCGAACTAGGAGGATTTAAAGATCTCACTCTTGGGATCAGCGGAGAAAGTGTCTTTCGTGACTTGCAATACGAAAGTGGCGGACACCGCGTCCAACGTGTTCCCGAAACCGAAACCCAAGGACGCATCCATACCTCCGCCGCGACGGTTGCCGTTATGCCTGAGCCTGAAGATGTCGAAGTGGATCTCAAGCCCGACGATTATCGGTTGGACAAGTTCTGCGCATCAGGTCCCGGTGGCCAGCACGTCAATAAAACGGAGTCAGCCGTTCGCTTGACGCACCACGAAACGGGCATCGTGGTCCAGTGCCAGGATGAAAAAAGCCAACACAAGAACCTTGCCAAAGCGCTTCGCGTACTAAAAACACGTATTTATGAAGTAAAACGCGAAGAAGAAATGAGCAAACGAGCTGAGACTCGCAAGACCCTGATCGGCTCCGGAGACCGCAGCCAACGCATCCGGACTTACAATTTCCCACAAAATCGCCTGACCGATCACCGCATAAATCTTACCTTGTATAAGCTTGACCAAATTATGGCGGGCGATCTCTCTCCTATTACTTCGGCTTTGATCGAGTATGATCGAGATCAGTTACGGGGCGACATGATCGACGAATAGGAAGGACCGCAATGACGACCGAGCAAGCCGATCCATGGACGGTATTACGATTGCTAAAATGGACCACTGAGTTCTTTAAGAAACGTGGTTCCGAATCGGCTCGTCTTGACGCCGAAGTACTGCTAGCGGAAGCAAGAGGCTGTTCACGCATTGAGCTCTACACGGCTTTCAATGAAGAGCCACCGCCAGAAGTTCGCGAAGCCTTTCGCGAACTCGTGCGACGCCGTGGCGATGGTACCCCCGTGGCCTACCTGGTCGGTCACAAGGAATTCTATTCCCTTGATTTTCGCGTCAGCGAAGCAACACTGATTCCACGCCCCGAAACCGAACATGTGGTGATCGAAGCACTCGATCATGCCAAACGGCTGATTGCTCTTTCTGGCGATGCCACCACACCTTTGCAAATTGTCGATGTGGGAACCGGCTCTGGTGCCATTGCGATTTCAGTGGCAAAGAACCTGCCACATTGTCGAATGACTGCCATCGACTTGTCACCGGACGCGTTGGAAATTGCCAAATACAATATCCAAAATCACGGGCTTACCGATCGCATTGATGCGATTCAGGGCGACTGCCTGCTGCCCCTGCCAGCTGAGCCACATCTGCACATCGTTTGTAGCAACCCACCCTATGTTACCACCGCCGAATACGAAGGTCTTTCCAAAGAAGTCCGCAAATTCGAACCTCAGATGGCACTCGTCTCCGGTCCGACCGGAACTGAAATCATCGCCCGCTTAATCGAGCAAGCAAGTCAACGCCTAGTCGCTGGTGGCCAATTGATCTTTGAACTTAGCCCGATGATTGCTGACCAGTGCATTGCGATCCTTCGCGACTCGAAACAATTCAACGAACCAAAATTCATTCGCGACCTGGCAGGTCACCGCCGAGTCCTCGCGGCTACCAAACCTAGCAGCTAAGTCATTACGAATAACTTTTATAGCAAGCAATGCATCAGTTTTGATGTTGCGCGTTGTGCTAGATGAGTTTTGAAACTCAGCGAAGCGGTAACCGTACTCAGCGAAGCGGTGCTCAGCGAAGCGGTACTCGTGCTCGAAATGCGCGCCGAGCACGAGCACGAGGACCAATTCAGCGATTTGAGCAGTACGAGTACCGACTCTCGACCCAACGAACCGTTTGAGGTCATACTCAGCGAAGCGGTACTCGAAATGCGCGCCGAGCACGAGCACGAGTTCAGCGATTGAGTAGTACGAGTACCGACTCTCGACCCAACGAACCGTTGCTGCTCAGCGAAGCGGTACTCAGCGAAGCGGTACTCGTGCTCGAAATGCGCGCCGAGCACGAGCATGAGTTCAGCGATTGAGTAGCACCAGTACCGACTCTCGAACTAACGAACCGTTACTGCTCAGCGAAGCGAAGCAGTACTCAGCGAAGCGAAGCAGTACTCAGCGAAGCGAAGCAGTACTCAGCGAAGCGGTGCTCAGCGAAGCGGTGCTCAGCGAAGCGGTGCTCAGCGAAGCGGTGCTCAGCGAAGCGGTGCTCGTGCTCGAAATGCGCGCCGAGCACGAGCACGAGCACGAGCACGAGCACGAGCACGAGCACGAGCACGAGCACGAGCGACGAGCACGAAAAATTAGCTCCCCCCGACCCCATCAGGCAGGATCCCGTCGGCCACCTCGTCTTCCCATTGATCCATTAAGGGCCAACTCTCTGCCAGCGTGCCAAAATCGGCCATCGTCAAATATCCCTTGACGCGAGCAATGGTGGCGTCGAGTAACCCATCGTCTTTTGCGAACACTGGACCATGACTGGGCAGCAACCACTTCACATCACTTTCGCGAATTCGTTGCAGAGAAGCAACAAAAGCTCGGATGTCGCTCCCGTGGTGCGGATCCACAGCACCAATACATCCATCGCGATAAATATTGTCGCCACTTAGCAAAATATCTCCCAGTCGAAAAGCCAACTGACTGTCCGTGTGTCCTGGGGTGTGCCACACTTCTAAATTCAGTCCGCCGACCTGAATCACATCTCCGTCGACAACGGTGTGGTCAATTTCGACCGGCGGCATCTCCAGCTCTAATCCCTGTGCAGTGATCTGTGCCAATGTCTTGAGGCGATCGCCGGTTTGCAACGGGACCACCGCATTCGGATGCGAGGTCACTGTTGTACGCAAGAGCTGCTTCGCTTTTGCCAGTCCCTGAATGTGATCAACGTCGGCATGTGTCGCAATCAGAGTCTTGCAATGCGCCAAAGGGAAATCGAGCTTACGAATCAATTCAATGTAGTCGTCTACCGTCTCCTCATATCCGATATCAATCAGCACCCACTCGTCGCCGTCGTATATCAAATACACATTGCAGCCCAATACCTCCCCGGCTTGAAAGTTCAATTCTATCACGCCAGGAAAAAGTGGCTTGCGAACCAGCATCTCAAATTCACCGTCAGATAGTGGGCTAAAGACTTCTAAGTCTAGGCGGTTTGGGCCACTTTCGGGAGGGTACCCTCACGAATCCTTCAACAGTTCACGCAAGCCTTCACGATAGCTGGGGAATTGACATCGAGGTAGTAAATCCCGCTGCATCCGCCTATTCCATATGCGTTTATTGGAATCACTTCGCTGCGACAATCCAGAAGTCAATGTAGCCACATACCGCGGCCGAGGCGCGTCGAGCAACGTGGCGATTTCTTCATAATACCGCCCTCGAATCACTGGGTTTCCATCTGAAATAGCATACATATTTTCCGGTGACTCACATTCCCATGCCGCCATGACACTCGCTGCAGCATCGTCGATATGAATGAGGTTCAAATATCCCTCGGGGTCGGCGGCCAACACTTCACCCCTTCGAATGGCTTCAGCGCGGGGAACGCGTCCCGGCCCATAGAGTCCAGCCATTCTCAGCACCACGCCCGCTCGATTTCCCCATTCCCTTCGCTCCCGCCCCAGCAACTCTTCCGCCTGCAGATGCGACGCACCACCACCCCGAGCAGGCCTCGCTGGAGAATTCTCGTCGACCCAACTCCCATCGGCTTGATGGTAAACGCCCGTGGTGCTCACATAAACGACTTGGCTCTCCGGCGCAATCCCGTTCATGGCCAGCCGCAAACCCTCCACATGCACCTCGTGACGCGACGGAGTCCGTGCCTGCCCACCTGCCAAGGGACGCGATCCATCGTACCCCACAGCAATCAACACTCGGGCAGCCGGCGGAATTCGCGAATAGACCCTCGAATCGGTCCAATTACCCACCACAGGACTAACTCCAGCCCCCCTCAGCGCAGCTGCCCGTTGTCGACTCCTAGTGAGGGCCCCCACCTGCCAGCCCGCCGACAATAAAAGTTTTGCGACGCGGCATCCCAAGTATCCACACCCAAAGACGAATGCGGTTTGTGCTTGATATTCAGTCATAAGGCGGCAAATTTGGGCAAGGGAGGTACGAAATTGGTGACAAATTGAATGACGGCAGCAGTTGACTCTGTCTACAATGTCGTGGAATCACAACCGGAGGTAGTATGCGAATCCAATCCCGTCGATGTGCCGTTTTGTCGAAATCTGTGTTGCCCGTGCTGCTGGGCCTGGTATTTGCATTTGGCACTCCCTATTCGTCGCTGTCGTCAACGGTATTCGCTAAGGGTGCCCCTGAAAAGGCATCTTCAAAAAAGCGGTCGCCGGGTACCACTTTCGTTTCTGCCCCGTCGACATTATCTGATGTGGTTAGTGGTAAAGCGCCCCATTCACTCGAACAGCTCGAGTCGATGGAAGCCCAACAGCGCGAAATAACTAAGTTGTCCGCTCCTTGTACAGTGAGCGTGCAAATTGGCATGTCTCAGGGCTGTGGCGTGATCATCACCGACGATGGGTATGTTTTGACAGCAGCCCACGTGGCGATGCGAACCAATTTAGACGCTTTGATCACTCTTTCTGATGGACGCCGCGTAGCCGCCAAGACACTAGGTCTTAACCGTCAAGTGGATGCGGGGCTCATCAAAATCGCCAATGACACGGATAACGGTAAACCTTGGCCCCACGCAACACTGGGCGCGAGCGCCGAATTGCAGGCGGGGACTTGGTGTGTGGCGATGGGTCACCCTGGCGGTTACGACCTGAATCGAGGCGTGGTTGCACGAGTGGGTCGAGTCCTAGCCGTTCGACCGGGCGCCCTGGTCACCGACTGCGCGTTGATTGGTGGCGATAGTGGTGGTCCGCTCTTTAATCTGCAAGGTGAGTTAATCGGCGTCCACAGCCGTATTGGCAATGATGTTGCCGATAATCTGCACGTTCCTATCGACCATTTTGATGATAGCTGGGATCGCTTGGCACGTGCTGAAGCATGGGGATTCCTTCCAGGCTTTCGACCTGTGCTGGGGGTCAAGGGAAGCAACAATTCATCGATTGCTGAAATTCAACATGTCGAACCCGGATCGCCCGCTGCCGCCGCTGGCATTGAAGTGGGCGATGTGATTCAACAGTTCGGTAATATTTCCATAAGTGACTTTGCTTCGCTCAAAACGGCCGTGAATGAGACCATGCCAGGTGAGCGTGTCCGCGTAGTACTAAAACGGGCGGGCACAGAGAAGCGGATGTTTCTGGAAATAGGACGTGATCCCAACTCCTGATTCGATTGATAACAGGGCGTTGCGAAGATTGTTAAAAAATCGGCTGTTCCTTTCGGCCTCTATTGATCCAACTAGAATTTTCACCAGCGTGACGAGGCTTATAGTGCCAGTATTCTCCCTTCGACACGTTCGCTGGTTCAAAGTTGTTTCTGCCACCTTGCTTTGTGCAGTCGCACTCTCTGGCAACCTCGCGGCACAGGATAACGATGATTGGTTGAATGGCCAGTTTCCATTTCGCGTTTCAAATCGCCGTGACAACGGCCAAATGATGGAATTGGTCAAACCGATCTGCAAACAGATTGGTGAATCGACCGTGCAAATTCTTAGCGCTAGCAAACCTGTCTCACTCGGCTTGGTCGTTCATCAAGATGGTCTCGTCTTAACCAAACGAAGTGAACTGAGTGGCGATCCAATTCGCGTCCGTTTAACCGATGGGCGACTTGTACCTGCCAGGGTAGCCGCGGTGCGACGCGATGAAGATCTGGCGTTGCTACAAGCAGAAGCAAGCAACTTGAAAGCAGCAGAATTTTCCGTCGAAGAACCCGCAGTGGGAAGCTTTTTGGTAACCGTCGGTCGGGGCGGCACTCCGATACGGCTCGGCGTCGTCAGCGTTGCTTCGCGTCCGATTGTGGCGTCAGGAAGATTGGGAGTTCAGCTTGGCGATGATGCGGCCGGCAGAGTAGAAGTGGAAAACGTCGTGCCCTCCAGTGGCGCCTACGATGCTGGCATTAAAGCGGGCGACAGAATCTTAGCCGTCGATGGTCGACCATCTGTCGGTCGCGCCGAAGTCATGCGGACGCTGCAACAAATGTTCCCCGGCGAGAGTGTTCGTTTGACCCTTGCCCGTGGCGAAGACAAAGTGGAACTCGATGCGGAAATTCGTGAGTTCAGTTTACTTTTAGAAACCGAAAATGACGCTCGCTTAAACGGACCTCGCAACAATCGCCTCTCCGGATTCGGCGCGGTCATTCAACACGATACGGTGCTCGACCCCGATCAATGTGGCGGCCCTGTGCTCGACTCGCGTGGCAAACTCGTGGGCATCAACATTGCAAGAGCAGGGCGAGTGGTCTCGTACGCGCTCCCTTCCTCACTCGTGCAACCACTACTTAAAGGCATGATGGACGAAGCGATGGCTGCGAAGCCTGCAAAGTAGCCATTGCCCCCCCTCATTCATTCATTGCGTTTTGCGTTTTGGTTCCAAAGCCACGCCATGCATTGACGCAATTCCTCGCGATACGTCTCTGGAATTGCACTGTTGTGCTCCGCACCTCGGAGCACAATTCTCTTTTGCGGCCCTCTATGCGATGAACGAATCATTGCTTGAAATCGAGGCAACACTAACGTGTCGGCCTCCGATTCAATGAACAGAGTGGCCGCATCAACTTGCTGTGCACTGACGCGTGCGTCCATCTCCTTCGGTATGCCTTGGGCCACATAACGCCCACCGCGATGACAATTCCACCAGGCATCGCGGGATCGCACGATTTCAACCAAGGGGGGCGGATTTCGGAGAACGAGTCCATCAACGCGAATTTGCGCAGCCACCCCCAGTCCAATCGCCGAACCAAGACTGTTTCCGCAGATCCAAACCCGTGTATTGTCGTTGGCACGCAAACGCTGCACTGCTCTTACAAACTCCACGCCAGCAGGTACCATCTGCGAAAGCTGAGCCCTACCCGTAGAGGCACCGTATCCGGGCGGATTCCATGTCCAGACTTCCGCAGTCTGTGCGGGCGTTAGCGATGCGGGGAACAGAGTCGAACGCTCAGCTCGCCCAGCCGTCCCGGGAAATTTAAGAATCAATAGCTGGGGCGAATCGAACTGCTCCGGTTGAAACGCTTTGGCATTCGCTTCGCACGCAAGAGCTTGGACAGATTCGCCTCCCTCGACGCGAATCCAATACAACTCAATCGCTTGCTCCGTCGAACGCGAATGAGATGCTACGGTGATCAGCCGTCGCGATTGACCGGATGCCTCCAGAGCATTTCTGGATGGCTTCAAAATAAATCGGTTCGCCATTCCAACTGCGATGCGATGCGACAAGCCATTCGCAGAGGGTTGCGAGTGTCGGTCGTGCAGCGATTGCTGTTTCTCGTTCAATGAACCCTTTGACCCGGTTGAGCACCTTCGTCCACTGACAACACAAAGACCTCTTCACCACCGGGACCAGCCGCTGTCACCATGCCTTCACTAAGGCCAAACTTCATCTGACGGGGCTTGAGATTGGCCACCACCACCACCAGCCGACCCACCAATTTTTCAGGCTCGTAAGCTGCCTTAATACCAGCAAAAACTTGCCGCTGACTATCGCCCCCTAGACTCAAGGTTAACTTCAGCAGCTTGCGAGCTTCGGGTACATGCTCGGCAGCAATCACCCGTGCGACACGCAAATCCACTTTGACAAAGTCATCAATAGTGATCTCTTCGGCTAATGGTTCGGCCAGCAATGGCTCTCCACTATCATTCCACTTCGAACCACTCTTGGCTTCGCCAGTGGCTGTCGCATCGGCTGCTGGCTCTTCTCGGCTTTCGTCAATCATCTTCTGCAAATCCTCAGGTTTGACCCGCGTTAACATATGACTAAAGGGACGAACCACTGTTCCCAACAAAGGAGTTTGGCTCTGGTCCCAAGAGACAAACTTGTCTCCTAACAATTCTTCACAACGCTTAGCCAAACGTGGCAAAATCGGTGCAAGATAAATGCACAACTGACGGAACAGGTTCAGTCCAATCGTACAAACGTCGCGCAGCTCATTCACACGGCTCGGATCTTTTTTCAATACCCAAGGCTGTGCATGCTCAATAAACGGATTCGCCGCATCGGCCAGTTCGATAATCAATCTCGTTGCACGCGAATAATCTCCCGCCTCATAGGCCTCTGCGATGCGCTCACCTGCTGCAGCCGCAGCCGCAAACAAACCGCCATCCTCCGGATATTCAGCAGACAACCCTAAACTCTCGGCAAATTTTGCGGTGCGACTGGCCAGATTGACAACCTTGCCAACCAAATCCGAATTCACTTTGTCAGCAAATTCGGCTATCCCTAAGTCCAAATCCTCCACCCGCGGCGTCAGCTTGGTTGCGTAAAAATATCGCAAGTATGATGGGTCCATGTACTGCAAAAATTTCTCCGCAGTAATCAACGTACCAATGGATTTGCTCATTTTCTGTCCGTTCACATTCAGGAAACCATGAATGTGGACCTTGGTTGGCAATTGAAATCCGGCCGTCTTCAACATGCCGGGCCAAAAGAGCGTGTGAAAATAAGTTATATCTTTGCCAATAAAATGATGAATTTCAGTGTCCGGTGATTGCCACCAATCGGACAATTTCTCCCCATGCTTGGCGCACCATTGAGCCGTACTGGCAATGTATCCAATCGGTGCATCGAACCACACGTACCAATAGTTGCCCGGCGAGTCGGGTATTTCAAAACCAAAGTAGGGCGATGGGCGACTGACATCCCAGTCGCGAAGCTCGTCCGACAAAAAATGACCTTTTAGATAATTGGCCGTCTCCGATTGTAGCGCTCCACTCGACTCAACCCACTCGGTCAAAAAACCTTTCAACTGCTGTAGCTCAACAAACAAATGGATCGCGCCACGAAGCTCAGGCGTCGCACCACTCAACGTGCTTTGAGGATTCAGCAGATCCACCGGGCTGTACGTCGCACCACAAGCAGAACAATTGTCACCAGGCTGATTGATCGCTTTGCATTTGGGACAGGTGCCTCGCACAAAACGATCGGCTAGAAAGGTCTTCGCTTCGGGGTCATAAAGTTGTTGAATTTCCCGTTCAACAATCAGTCCCGCAGCTCTCATCGCTTGCCAAAATTGAGCACATAGTTGTTGATTTTCATCATCATTCGTGCTGCCATAATTATCAAATTCAATGTCGAAGCCAGCAAAGTCCCGTTCGTGAGCCGCTTTCATATCGGCAATCACATCGACTTCGCTCCGCCCTTCACGCCGAGCACGAATCATGATTGCGGTACCGTGCGTATCGTCGGCGCAGACATAGGTGCATTTGGCACCTCGCAATTTTTGAAATCGCACCCAAATGTCCGTTTGGATGTACTCCACCAAATGACCAATATGAATGGGTCCATTGGCGTAGGGCAGGGCACTGGTGACGAGCAAGCGGCGTGGAGTCATGAAAACAAACTAGGCAAGAGCATCGGAAAGTAGTGAAAGGACCGCGGTCTAAGATTGTAGGAAACAAAGGCTATTCGCAGCAGGCCAATGTTGTCGACCGTAGGCACTGAGAACTTGAGCGAAATTCAGAAAAAATTTTCCGTTGCTTCGACGGTACGCAAAACGCATACAGCAAAGTACTTACGTTCATTGCCAGCAAACCAACGGGCCCTCTATTTTTCCTTTCGAGACAACGATTGATCTTGCTGCAAAAGGACACTCTGGCCACTATCCGCATCGCCCCGTGAGCAAGGACGCTCGCAATGCCAAGAGGTTTCAAACGGAATTGAAATACCTCTTGTGCAATGGGGCCAGCACACCGTCCCCTGAAGGACCATGATGAGCAAGCTGACCGCCACCTGGTTGCTAACCCTGACTGGACTTGCCTCTCTTGGATCGGTACTGGTTCCAGTCGTCACTTTGGGCAGCGACGCTGTGCTGATCGAATTTTCGCAAAACGATTGCCAATTTTGTGTCGCGATGCGTCCAGTGGTGAGTCAACTTCAAAGCGAAAAAATAACCGTTCGCCATGTGGATGTTGACAAAGAAAGTGACATGGCGGTTCGCTTTGGTATCCAACAGATTCCAACTTTTGTTATTTTCTCCGGTGGTAAAGAGGCAAGTCGACTCGTCGGCGTGCAAGAGATCGATACGATTCGTAAAGCGATCGCCGACAGTGGTCGCGTTCACTTGACTCCCACCGACGCCCAAACACGACTTGCCCCGGTTACACCAGCGCCAAATCACGCAGCTGTGCCTACCTACGAACAGGCCACCTACGAACAGGCCGCGAGAGATCCCATGCCTAGCCAATCGCTAGCCGATGCGGTCCAACGGGCTCAAGCGGCCACCGTTCGTATTCGCGTTTTTGAAGAAGTTGGTTATGGAGTCGGCACAGGGACGATCATCCAATCCAATGGTCAGGAACTACTAGTTCTCACTTGCGGACATCTTTTCCGCGATACTCGCGGCGGAACTAAGATCGAAGTCGACTTGTTTCATGCAGGTCAAGTTCACACGGTTGAGGGTCGCGTCATCTCCTACGATGCAAAAGATCGCGACATCGGACTCCTTGCCATTCAAACATCACTTCCCATTCAGCCTGTTCCGGTCGCTCCCAGCTCTACACCTCCACGCAATGGTGATTCCGTTTTCAGCTTCGGCTGCGACCGCGGTGCCGATCCCAGTCGCCGAGATACACGTTTGACCGGTATCAACAAATACAATCAACATCTTCAACTCTCTAATTTGGAGATTGCCGGAGCACCCATCGATGGCCGAAGTGGTGGAGGACTCTTCAACAGCCAAGGTCAATTGATCGGCGTTTGCAATGCGGCCGATTACAACGACGACATCGGTATCTACGCCGGTCCTGGCGAAGTGGATTGGGTGCTAACGCAAGCAGGTATTCCCACAAATCAAGTGGCCAACACTGTTAATCAAGTGGCCAACACAACGATCAGTACGCTCGATCAGAGTCAATTCAACGCAGCACCAGCTACCAACAATTTCGTTGCACAGCGAGATACTGAAGCCGCGGAAATTGCCCAATCTTCCGATCAAGAAGTCATCGTGATCGTTCGCAGTCGCTCCAACCCGGCTCAAGGAGCAAAGGTAGTGACGTTCAATCAGGCACCACCACAGCTGTTGCAAATGCTGCAACAACCCCAGCAGTAGGCTCGGCTAGGCTAGGCTTATCCTTGCTTAGCCGCTTCCACCCAATGGCAGCCAATTCACCTGCTGCCCAAATGGATGTCGTCGTTAGCATTCCAGCGGGCCCGCCTGGAATTCCACACATCGCCGCAGTAATCGCTCCCAATCCTTGTCCTACACGCGTCCGGTGTTTGGGGTCGGAAAGCCCCACGTGATGGCCACCAACTTCCGTGGCCGATTGCACCACCTCCGAGGCAAAACTCCAAGGCGACGCCGCGCTGCGGCAGATCAATTTGGCCGCTGGTGCCGCGACAAGCAACTGCCATTGCGCGCGAGCACCCACCCTGGCACCAATCAATGTCGCTGTTTTTAGCAGGACGGCTGCCGTCCGCTGAATCGCATGTGTGACTTGTCGACTATCCGACTCTCCTGTCACACACCAAGTCGCAAAGTGCTCACAATTGTTTGTCAGTAAAGCGTATTCTCCTTGCCCAATCCGCTCCAGTACCCGCTCTCGAATCGTCTCAGGCTTTAGTCGTGTTGCGTGTTTCACAATGTGCACTCCACCCTGGAGTTCGCAGTGGACCGCAGCACTCTTCAGAAACGTTTCGCGGCTGATGCGATGAATCCGATAGTGTTTTGTCTCGAACAGCCTCTCCCGAATCTCGGGCACTGACTCATCAACGGTTAGCCCGGGCTCCGCGGGCCGATCTTCGACCTGCGGCTGGCCAAAATGAACGACGGTTCCATCTCCCAGATCGATGCCGTGGTGCTGATAAGGCACTCCGCAAAACACTCGCCAAATGAATACATGTTCTGGATCGATCAGGTCCATTTGGGAATCTGCTTTTTGTGAATGGGTGCTATGGGCTTGTTTCATGCTGTTTGCTCAAACCCAACTTGAACATCTGGCTTGGCAATTATCCAATGAGAGCCCGTAGAGAAAAGTCCGTCGCCCTGCCATATCTCAAGAATTTTGTCAGAAAGCTCAGCCCGCGTGTCAGATACTTTCCTAGAACTATTGCGGATCCATTTCGGTTATTCCGAATTTCACGGCTTCCAACATCAAGTCATTCAGCATTTAGCCAATGGTCGTCATGCATTGATTGTGGCCCCCACAGGCAGCGGAAAATCACTCTGTTTCCAAATTCCGGCACTTGCGACGCATGACGCCACGGCATTGACGGTAGTCCTTTCACCCCTGATTGCGTTAATGAAGGACCAAGTCGACGCTTTACGGAAACGCAACATAGATGCAACTTGTATCCACTCTCTGCTCCCCTCTGGGGCCCGGCAAACTCGCTACGAAGAACTGGAAGGCGGCAAGTATCGACTGTTGTATGTCACTCCCGAGCGATTTCGAAAAGCTTCGTTTTTGCAATCGATCCGTAATCGCCACGTTCAACTCTTGGCCGTCGATGAAGCGCATTGCGTAAGCGAATGGGGCCACGATTTCCGCCCCGATTATTCTCGGCTCAGAGAAATACGGGAACACTTAGGAAATCCCACGACATTGTTTCTAACCGCCACGGCTACGTCGGATGTGAGGCAGGATATTGTCTCGCAAATGGGACTCGATGGTTCCGAAGTGACTCTCTTTAGCGAAGGAATCGACCGACCCAATCTATCCTTAGACGTGACCAATGTTTGGGATGAAGACGAAAAAATCGAGCACATCGCTAGGCTGATTCGCGACTGGCAGGGAAATGGCTCAGGTATTGTTTACGTTACCTTGATCAAAACTCTCGAACGCATGAGCGAAGCGTTGCTCCAACTGGGTATTTCTCACAATACCTATCACGGCTCCCTCTCTGCCAATGAACGACGCCGCATGCAAGAAGACTTCATGAACGGCAATAGTCCCGTAGTGTTGGCTACGGGAGCGTTCGGTATGGGCATCGATAAAGAAGATATCCGCTTCGTGATCCACGCCGAAACACCTGCCTCGATTGAAGCCTACTATCAAGAAGTGGGCCGAGCCGGACGAGATGGCCAGCCGAGCCAATGTGTATGGCTCTATGACCAACAGGACCTCATGACCCAAATGCAATTTATCTCCTGGCGCAACCCTGATGTTGACTTCTTTGTGAGAACACACCAATTCTTGACGGACCAGAATGAAAAGTGCCGCAGCTTTGGACTGGATTGGCTCAACGAACGGCTGCAACGCGTTAGTCGACATGACCATCGCCTCGATACTGCCTTGGGGCTCATGGATCGCCACGGCGTTGTAGCGGGTGCCCGACCTCCCGATTGCTTTCAAGTACTCAGTCCGCTGCCTGACGCCTTAACCGATCAAAATCGTGTTGCTGAAAAACTACGTCGCGACCAAACCCGCCTCTATGCATTGGTGGAATATGCCAACACTCCAGCTGACGAACGCCAAACCTTCCTGCGAAATTACTTTGCCTAGCTTGGGTTTTCTTTGGACAACCGTCCTCTACCCCATTTGTTTTTTTTGGGGACTTCCACATGGGGACCAGCAATGGCAGAAGCTCTCGATTAAACTAGACCATTCAGTTTCCATGACCCGTTTGCTTTGCCTAACCCCTCCGAATTGCAACTATTTACGAATGACGAATTCAGATACCGACCTATGGACACGTCTCGAAGCGGCCAACACAGCAACAGATATACCTGCCGAGCCTGCTCCCGCTCCTTCCGCGCAACAATCGGATTCCGACGCTACCTCCAAATTGCCAACAACGGCTGACTCGGAAATGACAACTCCATCCCAGAGTCTTCCCAGTTCAACGGTCCCTTCAGAAGCGGATGCGTCCGTAAGTAAATCGCAGCGAATCCGCAATTTCTTGACCGAGCACCCCGATGCAAGAAACAAAGATGTGGTGGACGCCCTGTCAGATTATGGCGTAAAAGCAGCCGATGTCGCCAACGTTAAAACCATCGATAGAAAGAAAGCCGACTCTCCATCGGCCTCTGACACAAAGGCGCCAAAAATCAAAGCAACCAAAGCGCCCAAGAAGCAATCCGGTAGCGGACCGCGGGCCGCCAAATCTGCGAAACCGCCCGCAACTCGTGAGGATTCCAAGCCTTTAACTAGCCCTGCAGTCAGCGTCAAACCCGCCGCCGAAGTGGTCCTGTCAGACCTTGAGGCAGGCCTAGCGTTCATCGAACAAACTGGCGGTATCGAGAAGGCTCAACAAGTGCTCGAGCTGATTGCCCGAATACGTAGCGTGAAGCTGTCGTAAAACGAGAAAATGGTCTTGATTGCGGGGCTAGATTTTCCTTAGCGTCCTGCGTATTACGTGCTCTTTTCCGAACGAGCCTTTTACGCGACGCCCAGGTCTGTCAGGCCGCCAATGCGCAACACTATCCAACCTGAACCGAACGACCGAAACTGCGATCTATGCGCGGGAACCGACTTCCAGCTCATTGGCCAGCGTGATCGCCATGGTGCCCCCCTGGCGACCTCCCTGTGCCTGACGTGTGGCCTCGTCGCTCACGCGGACATCCCGGACGAAAGCGAATTAGAGCTATTCTACAGCCATCGCTATCGCTCAGATTACAAAGGGGAATCCACTCCTTCGAATCGTCGTGTGATGCGAGCCTGGAAAAATGGTTGCCGGATCCTCGCACAACTCAGCCCGTTCCTAAAACCCCACGACACGATTCTCGAAGTAGGCGCTGGTGTTGGATGTACGGTCAAAGCATTTCAACAGTCCGGTTTTCGTGCCGAAGGCATCGAGCCTCACTTGGGCTTCCAACGCTTTGCGAGACGCCAATTGCGAGCAGCCGTGCGTCTTGCCAACTTGGCTGAACTTTGCGAGTCAGCTCCGTCCAAACCGTGGCATGCCATTTTGTTGGTGCATGTCATCGAACATCTTCGCTCACCTCGCCAAGCTTTAACAACGCTCCATCGACTGCTCAGCAATGATGGTTTGCTCTATGTGGAGTGCCCCAATTTGGCAGCACCCTTTGCAAGCCGCAACCGTCTATTTCACTTCGCCCACATTCACAATTTCACACCAGCTACCCTGACTACGCTGGCAGAGCAGTGCGGATTCGAAGTCGTTGATCAATTTGACTCCGAGACTTCGACCAACCTTCAAGTGCTGTTGCGTAAAACGAACACCATCCCTGAGCTGGCTCTGCCTAGCGATGCAGCCCGGAGGACACTGACAAACGCGTTTCGTTACTCGAATTGGCAATACCATTGTCGCCCCTCGTACTGGATGAAACGTTCGCAGCAGCTAGTTCAATACGCCAACGAATTTATTTATTCGAAGGCATTCGTCAAACAGCTCGTCCCATCGCTTCCTCATACAACTCCAGCGTCGCGTCCAGCATTCGCTGCCGTTCAAACGGGTTCGCACTCGGAAGCACTCGTGGCTCTACAAACAAAATCTTAGCCACGCATGAAGTTAATTGATCAATATCTCCTACAGAAACCAATCCAAAGGGATATTGAGCCCGCAGAATTTCGCCGACGCCACCATGGTCGTATCCCGCTACGGGACTCCCAATCGACAACGCTTCGGCTACTGATCGCCCAAAAGACTCTGGAGTGCGCGACAACGACACGACGCAGTCCGAGATCGAGTAAATCTCCTTGAGATCTCGCCTTTCTCCCAAGAAATGGATGTGTTCGCTCAATCCGGCCGCCTCTATCTGTGATTCTAGACTTCGCAAATAGTCAACCTTTCTGGGATCGACCCCTCCCACAATCAAGCCATGCACGTCATTTCCCTGCGATCGCAGGTTCCCGATCATGCGCACCAGGTCGCTGTGACCCTTTAAGCGCGTCACGCGTCCAACGAGAGTGATGAGTTTCTTGCCAACGAGTGCAGCGTGTTCGTTTTTCCATTTTGTCATCCAATCATCGGAAGGTTGGAAACCGCGAGGAAAATCATCGGCATCGATACCTCGGTGGATCACGCGAATCCGTTCTTCTGGGACTTTGGGAAAGTTCTCACGAATGTAATCACGCACGGTATGCGAAACGGCGATGACCCATTGGCCTCGGCACATGACGCTGCTGTAGAGATTGACCGAGTGCAAACCGTGCAGCGATGAAATCAACACAGGGCGACGGTCGCGAGGCAAACTTGACCAGGCTGCTAAAGCAATCCAACCAGGCACACGCGAATGAAAATCGATCAAGTCAATCGATTCATTCACCACGAATCGCCTCAGCCAGGCGATCCAGGAAATAGCGGCTAAAGACTTTCGTCCCATTTTCGATTCAAAATGCTCGCTTCCACCCTGCACGAGCGTATCGACCATCCTGCCCCCTTCCGAGATGACGATGGATCGATAGCCGGCGTGCACCAATGCATCGGCGACTTCTAACACGCCACGTTCAACTCCTCCACTTTCCAAAGCGGGAACGAGTTGTAGCACAGTCTTTCGACGCCCTTCAGGTCCTTGCTGTCCGCCAGTCATGCCGCCATCCGTTCCAATTTCCGTATACCGCCTCGAGCTCTTCGACTTACGCGAAATCGCTCCCAAAGAAATCGTACAGCAACACCTACATTGCGACGACGGAACGCATGCCGGCTAAACAATTGACTTCCCGGCTCAGCAGTTTTTTGCTCGTCATGGCGGCTCTCTACATGCTTGGCAATGACGGCGAACAAATTGTATTCATTCAGCACGCGACGGCGTGATTCCATGATTGCCGGCAAGCGTTGCTCGTACTGATCGGAATCAATGGCCCGTCGGATGATCTCCAAACTTCCTTCGATATCATGCAAATTTAATGAAATGAAACTCTCCGCAGGAAAATAGTCGGTCGCATTGGGACAGCCGACATAAAATGGCAGCGATGCTCCCAAGAATGCATCGGCAAGCTTTTCCGTCCAATGATGCGGAGCAATGTGATTTTCAATTGCCAAGTGATACTTGTAGGGAGCAACCGCGTCTGCCTTGTCATCAATCGGCCGTTTTCCACGCCCGAATGAAGCGAGCTCTCCGATCCGATCGGCAATTGCGGCGGTAAACGCCACGCGTCGTGAATGGAGCGTAATGCTCCCGTGTTGCTTGCTGGAACAGACCGTTGAAAAAACTCCCGACTTTTCCAGAGGCGGATAATGGGTCATGTCGTCCCAATCGATCACCTTCTGCGAACCTACACCGTAATACCATCGCAAGGCCGGCTGGCTATAAATCGCCCGGGGATTGCGTATCGCCCAAGGCTCTTGGCTCGTCAAGACGGCTCCGAATTGCTCCAAGAAATCATATCCATAGACTTTGATTGTCGACGGCTCCATCGTGATAAACAGCGTATGATCACGAGGACAAGCTAATGCTTCGGCCCGCTCCGAAAAACGCTCTTCGCCAACGGGGGCAAGATCGTCATAGCAAACCAGCCAATCGTAATGGCGTTCGTTGATGTCAAAAATAAACTCGCATCGCCCCCAACGTGGTTGTCGGCCCGGCATTTGACGCAAGAACACATCGTTATCCAATCCACGATGCCCCTTAGAAAAGAACTTCACGCGAATGGGGGTTTGTGTATTTACCAACGAATTGCCCTTCCTCTTCCCTGAGATATTTGACGCTTCCGTCACTTTACCAAAAGCCCCGCACTCCCCCCAACCCCAACCCAATGCGGCAGCGATAAACTCTCACCCCACAATTGGCTCGCTGATTGATCTTGGCAGAATTCTCGTAAATCACTATCACGCGGGTTATGTCCATTGATTCCAAACTTTAGGTCTCCGATGCCCCCGGCCATCGACGCGATGAGTAGCGACGTAACACTGAACGTATGGTGCTTTCTGGACGGGAAACCCGGGCATCAGAATCAGACGTTGGGTTTGGTAGACGCCCTCCAGCGGTGCGCTGCATGCAAACTCGATGCATGTGAAATCGTCGTGCCTAGCTCCTTTCCCGCACGATTCTTTGGTTATTCACCTCGTCTCCTGAAGAACTCGCCACAACCCCATTTGCTGGTCGGAGCAGGACACGCCACCCACATTCCAATCTTGCGGGCACGACGGAGATTCGGAGGCCGCAGCATCGTTTTGATGAAACCCTCCTTGCCGCTTTCCTTTTTTGATCTTTGCGTCGTCCCCAATTCTCACTCGCTCCAACCAACATCTCCACACATCTTGCTGACCCATGGCGTGCTTAATCGTATCCAGCACTCTCAAAATCAAGATCCCGAGCAGGCAACCATCCTCGTCGGTGGACCGTCGCAACATTTCGAATGGTCGGACGATGAAATCCTTAACCAGATGGCACCTGTCATTCTTAATCATCCCACCATTCGTTGGACCGTAGCCACCTCGCGTCGTACACCACAATCTTTCATTCACTCCTTCCGTACGAAAAATTTCCCAGCGCGACTCGTCTCCCCCGATGCAGTATCTCGCGATTGGCTTCCACAACAAATTCAAACAAGCCAAACGATTTGGGTTACGGAAGATAGTGTCTCAATGACCTACGAAGCGGTCACTTCAGGTGCTACTGTGGGTACCTTTCAACTGAGTCGCCCTCGCTGCACACGCGTCACGAAAGGAATGGATCGACTCGTGGAAACAGGTTTTGTCACTCCATTCTCTCAATGGTCGTCCACCGGAGAACTGACAAAGGGCCAACTCCAACTGAGCGAAGCGGATCGCGTTGCCCAAGAAATCCTGTTCCGGTTCTGCCCACAACTGGCTCGACCTAATAGCGCCGTTGCCTAGACGCAGTTGCCTAGAAAAAATTTACGGCTAGTCTTATCCTCTTCCTCAGCCGCGCGCAGAGGCTAATCTTGACTTAGCATTCCTTGCTCCATCGCCAGTACCCTTCGATACTGTTCAACAACCGATTCTGCAGCGACCACTAGCAAGTTCTCTTCGAGCAAAATTTCTTCCAGAGTCTGCACAAGTCGACCCAATCTTGCTTCACGAACTTCCACGGCTTCCATCTTATCGACAAGCTTGGTCAGTCGTTCGGCAACTTCATCGAGCGAGGCAGCTTGAGATTGTTGTGCAATAAAATCGGTGAATTCATCGGCACGCGCACCGGTCAATTCGGAAATCACCGGTGAATAACCGAACTCGTTAAATTCGGGATACTCTGCTTTGACTGTCTCAATTAATTGCGACTTCAACACGGAATACTCTGCTTGCGCGACTCCATAAGCTTGCTGGCGTTTCTCAAGACTTTCACCCGCGCGTCGGAACTGTCCCTTGACTTGCTGCAGACTGGCAGTCGGTTTTACTTTGAGTAGCTCACTCAGCCGCTCAACAATCACTCTCTGTTCAGGGGTCGCTAGATCCGATAACCCTTCGATAGTTGATTGACGCGTTACCAAGCCAGCGGCATCAATGATCAAAGACTTGGGTTCCGTTGCCGCTTGGCCACCTGCAAATAGCGAAGCCATCGCAGCTCCTAGGGACTCAGCCGCAGGTACTTCCCTGTCAACTTCGTCGCTCGTTTCCGTCGGCGTTCCAAACTTGCTGAAGCGTCGTAGAATCTCGCCACTGGTCCGCATCGGAATGTCGATCGTTTCGCTCGTCACGACCGCATAGGCATGCGCCTCGGCAAAACTAACGAGACTATTCCCGTCATAATCGGCCGACTCAATCTCCTCTCCCAATCGATTCGTGCCACAAAGTGCAGCAAAGAAAAATGTGCTGTAGTCTTGGTAGTTTTCTTCTAGCACTTCAGGCGTGCAACCCGCAGAAGGTCGGTCGAATCGCTGCGAAAAAAATCCTGCCCGTAAATCATGGTTCAACCCCAATTTATCATTGCCATCATGATAAATTTCGTGGGCAAATCCACCCGAATAACACTGGACCATAATCGTGATCACTTCCACTTCCGCCGGAAAGCGATCAAGCCATTTGGTGAACTCCTTCATGCTCAACGTTTCGTCATTCCACAGTGCAATGGATGTGTCGTAACTCACTTCTGGTTTGTCAGTCCCATACAAATCGCTATACCTGTAGTCGAAACTATCGCTGGATTCATCTGTGGAACCACCATGAGCAGTTACGTAAACAATGATGCGATCGCCGGCTTGCGTTGTTGTGGCTAGCCGGTCGAAGGCCTGCTGCAAATAGGCTTTCCGCGATGGCCCAGCCAAAGGCATTACCTGGTGGTTGCGATATTTCATCCCCAGAGAATCTTCTACACTCAACAGTGAACTCATCCACTGGACTGCTTCGGATTCCGAAGGCTCACTCTCTTGGTATTGCAAGTCTCTACGATCACTACCGCCATCGGCAAAAAATATTTCGTGATGGGGTTGGTCGGAGCGACACTGCGCGATGGTACGCTGAAAAAATTGCACGTTTTTCTCGAGCGATAACTGATTACTTTGCGGATTGGGACCACCACCAATAGTGACAAAATAATCGGTCCCCATGACCTGACCATAAATCAACCCCATACCGGCTATCGCCATTAACACACGTCTCATTGCCGATCCCAATTCGAGTTTGCTTGCTTGTTGCGTTTTGATTAATGGAGCGACGATCACACTTTTTCGCCATGCAGTATGGCCAGCCTATTTCGATTCATCTCTAAAAAAAGCCCATATGCAGTCAAAATTCCTGCTTCACCCACCACTCTGGATAGTTGTACAAAAGAACCAGTAGCGTATCATACCCCTCGAACAACAGGCGCTTTCACGGCTGCGGATCGGAGGATCTCCGTTGCAAGAACCCAAACCACCCCGACCACCTGATGCCGTCCGCTTGGGCGCCCGCGCTGGACAACGATTTATTATTGACCTGCCTGCCGTTCAACTTGCGGCGGTGATGTCTCTTGGTGTGGGTGCTTCCAAACTATGTTCGGGCAGCATAGCCCTCTGGTTGCCCCTCATCGGATGCGCCGCGGTCGTCGCTACTCTCATCCGCTCGCCAAAAAATTACTTGATGGCAACGTGGGTCTGCGTGTTCTCGTCAATGCTTCTGTGGGGCGCAGTCCACAAGTCGAATCCGGCCGACGACGATCTCTTCCAGCTAGCCAATGATCAATGGCAACCCGTTGTTCTCAAAGCCACGGTCCGAACCTCACCCCAGATGCGTCCTAACTCTCTCGCTAAAACACGTATCGACGAATCACCCTACCAATCAGTATTTGAGATACAGATTTCTGCATACCGCTCCTCCCAAAACTGGATACCAGCCACAGGCGGATCGTTTTGTGTTGTCAAAGGGGATGTTACCGATTTGCTCATCGGCGATCGCATTCTCCTCCATGCGCATATTCGACAAATTGGCCTGCCCACTAACCCAGGTACGTCGGATATGCGATCCGTTTACGCCGCGCGTGGCATATACACTCGCATACAAGTCGATGAGGCGAAGCAAATTTCCATCGAAGGCCAACCTCACTGGAGCCTTTGGCGATTGCTGAGTTGGATTGGCAAGCATGGTGACAAGGCCATACAAAAGTATGTGGGCGACAGCTCCGGTCCGCTTGTTTCAGCTCTCGTGCTGGGACGACGACAAGCCGTTGACCCAGAGATTCGAGACCAACTTCTAGAGACCGGTACCATTCATATGCTCTCGGTCAGTGGCTTACATTTGGCGATGGTCGCTAAGGCTATGACCTTGCTACTAATGCTCACCACGTGGCCCCGCGGATGGCAAATCACGATAGTTCTCACGGTCTGCCTTTTTTATGCTGGACTGACTGGCGCTAACCCACCCGTGCTCCGAGCCAGCTTACTGGTCGGCACAATGCTCATAGGCACATGGGCGGGCAAACAACCCAATCCACTCAATTCACTTGCCATAGCGGCTGTAATCCTCCTCCTTCTCAACCCCAATCACTTAATGCAAACAGGCACACAGTTGTCCTTTCTTGCCGTGGCAACTCTTGTCTTATTTGGCCATTCTTTTGCCGCCGCCCTCGCTGAAGAAGCCCCGCTGGAGAATCTTATCCGGTCGGTTCAACCACGTTGGATTCAATGGGGGAAAGCTCTGGGAAAGCACCTCCAGCAATTTTCCATAGTGAGTTTCTGGGTATGGATTGTCTCTGCGCCACTGGTGTGGCAGTCCTACAATATTTTGTCTCCAATATCTGTTCTCGCCAACTTGTTGCTGATGGTGCCATTGACCCTGGCAACTCTGCTTGGGCTTGCCACTGCCTTTCTAGGAATGCTTGCTGGTCCTGCGGCAATCCCCGTAGGTTGGCTTTGCCACATTTGTATTCAATCCGTTCAATCCATCGTCGGTTACTGCTCTCTGATTCCCTTGGGGCATGGTTGGTTTCCCGCGCCTCCGGCGGCGTGGGTGTTTACTTTTTACATGATCATGATTGGTACGATCTTTGTTCCCAATCGCTGGCTACCCCGACCATCGCACCGAGGAAAATTTGTTCTGGGATGGATCACGGTGTGGTTCATCGTAGCGATTTTCTTGGCAACGAGGGAAACGCGTACTAAGCCACAGTCCCATACGCAATTGACTTTTATTGATGTTGGGCATGGAACCAGCGTGCTGATCGAACTATCCGACGATCGCGGCACATGGCTCTACGATGCGGGCCGGTTAGGCGATCCGCAGTGGAGCGTCCAGCCCATTCAAGATGTACTCTGGTCACGAGGAATTTGGCACCTCGATGGCCTCATTATCTCACACGCTGACGCGGATCATTACAACGCGGCCGCAGATCTACTACATCGTTTTACGATCGATCGAATCGTTACTCCTCCCGATTTGATGAGCGATACTCAAACCGGACTTGCTGATCTTCAACAGCGTGTTGCCCAATTGAACTCACCTGTTATCGAAGCCTACGCAGGCCTAGTGCTAAGGGATATGCGAGGAAAACCCTGGGCCAAAATCCTCCATCCTCCTCAGCAACGATTGCAGGCCAGCGACAATGCAAATTCGTTGGTACTGGAGATCAGGTGCGGAAACACCACGGTGCTGCTTCCTGGCGATCTGGAAATGCCAGGCACCGAGATCATGCTCGCTGCTCAAAGGCCCTCTCCGGGTGGCCTCCTCATGGCTCCACATCATGGCAGCACTACACAAGATCCGTTGCCAATTTTGCAATGGATGCGCCCCCAAAATGTCATTGTCAGCGGGGGACCACGCGCGAATCGCCCCGAAGTCACACAACGACTCTCCGAAACAGGTGCTGCCGTCTATAGCACCGCCTCATCCGGTGCCATTCAAGTCGACATCGACGGCAATGGAAATACCACAATACAACATTGGAATGCAGATCGTTGGGCCGATTTCCCCTAAACCCTCACGCAATTAATCGGCTTAAGGCTTGTCTTTGCTTTCAATCAAAAAAGTCATCAAGTCTCGAATCTCATCTTCGCTTATGCCCAACAACAAACCTTCCGGCATAATCGACTGGGGGAGTGGTTCTTGCGTTTCAATATCGGCGAGCTCTACTTCAAAGTAACTCCCATCGCTAGCCAAATAGCGCTGTCGACTGCCCACCCCACCTCCATTCAACTTGAGGCCCGTTAACGCGCGACCATCAACGGTTAGTATCTTCCACGGCACATACATCGGAGCGATTTCACGACTGGGATGTACCATCGATTCCAACAACCGCTGCGGCGTCATTTGACCTGATAGCCGAGTGAGATCAGGACCTACATTTGCCCCGCGTCCCGAATGCGCATGACACATAGAACATCGCGCTGACGCAGAGAAGAAGACTCGCCATCCGGCCGCTGCATCACCAGTGCCGGATGAAAGCGATTCACCAAAGCTATCACTGGCTTGTTCAGCTTCGCTACGGAGATTTTTTTCGCGTTCCATGAGCATCCGCTTCGCTTGAAGCGCGACGACCGATGAACGGTCATTGGCCAATATCTGCACCTTGGCTCGTGCTTCGGCCTGCCCCATGTCGAGTCCAACCATGCAATCGGCTCGAAGCTCTCCGTCTAAACTTGTGTTGAAGGCAATTTCCATCGCCAATGGGATCGCTTTTGCATCTTCGAGACTCCTCATTGCTAAATGACGAGCCGCAGAGATCGCCAATGGACTCGCATTACCAGTCACCCCCTTGGCCCCAATCCACTCCTGCAAATCCGCTTGACTGATCGCACTATGTTTTGGCCCCAACAACTCCAGTGCAGCAACCCGCGCTTCCACCGTGGCACTCCTGTCTCGCACCACGGAGACTAACATTCCATCGGTCCCTGCGTCACGAACTCCTCCCTCCGCTTTACCCGTTTCAATATAGGAAATGGCGGCAGCAATCGCAGCCAATTCCCTGCGAGTTTGGATCCCGCTTTTCAACATATTACGCAGGTTGTCGATTAATGCGGTGACTCGTCGTTCAGCGCTCCATCGAATTGCAAACAGCCTCACTCCTTCATTCCCGTCTTGCAATCCCTTACGCAGAATCCGCACTCGTTCCGCCTCTGCTACTCCTCCATTGGTTACCAAATCTTCCCACCGCCAGGCCGCCAGCAAGGCAAGTCTTTGCTTTGGTTCAGCTTGCTCTTGGAAAGTCATTTGCCGATACGTGCCGCCTGCATAGAGCTGGGCAACCGCTTCTTGCCACGCAAACGGGTCATCGTTTGGGTCATCATCCAATCCCTGGCCCTCGACTTCGCCGGCCGCTTGCTGAAGATTTAATTGCTGAGAAGTCATTTGCTTGGGAATCAATCTCCAGATCCGCCCCATCCCATGAACGTTGTAACTTCGATCGACCCAGTCAGTCACATACACACTTCCATCGGGAGCAACCGCCATATCGACTGGACGGAAGCTAGCATCCCCAAGCACAGAGACTTCTGTTTGACTGGTAATCGATTTGCCTTGTTGGTGTTCGACATAACTCTCAATGCGATTGTCACCCCAACTAGTCACCCATAATTTGCCAAGATAGGGCAGAATGGCGCATGGCGCTTCTCCTGTGCCAGCAACCATCGGCATCGTGCCGTCCAATTCTCCATTCCAACTCAATAAGGGATGCGTACCAGCGCGACCGAATCGAAACTGAAATCCATAATCACCACACTGAACAACATGCACGATACGGCAGGGTGGACTCGCATCCGGATCGTTCTCCACCGCCAATAGCCGTCCTTGGTCATCGAAACACATACCAAACGGATTCCAGAATCCAGTCGCTATCCAATGCAGATTTCCACCATCAATACTGCATCGATAAACGTTGCCGCCTTCACCACCTCCCGACAGCTGACTTCCATCGGCACCCTTAATAATATAGGGTTCGCCGAAGTTCTCGCCCAAACCAAAGATCAAGTCACCGGATGGAGAAATAAGCAGCCCACCCATGCCATTATGCGGATAGTCGGCCTTGGTTTCCAATTTCACCAGTACTTCGTCCCTATCGGCCACATCATCGCCGTCGGTATCTTGTAACCGCTGAATCGTATTGCGAGTTACCAAGTAAACGCGATCCTCCTTATCAATGGCAATGCCCATGGTCTTGCGCGTCCCCTCATGAAACAGGCGGACACGATCCAGTTTCCCATCGCCATTGGAATCATCAAGTATTTTGATTCGATCGTGCGGCGGCCCTGCATAACCTTCCGGCGGAAAGTGAGTATGCGATTCGATGACGAAGAGACGTCCCTTCGAATCAAAACGACAGCCGACCGGTGTGACTATTTCCGGCTCGGCGACCACTAACTCAACCGTCCACGCATCGTCAAGACATTGAGGTAATTTGTGCTGAGCAATTACAAAGTCATGTTGACCCAACGAAAAAAATAACAAAGCGCAGACTAAGAGTGATGGTTTCATGTCGCTTGGATCAGAGGTGGGATGGGTTAGGGGTTGAATCGCACGCGGACTTTAGGCCAGCACGGGCAGATGAGCAGCCGTGGCAACCGAGTAAATTTGATAGCCAACATAGGCGAGATAACTGACAAAAAGCAGCAGCCCTTCCATACGACTGATACCAATTCCCGTGGCAAAAATTGGCAAGCAAGCCAGTGTGGCCAGCATCATCACGGGTATGTCGAACCGCAACAACGATTCCTGTACTTCAATGGGATTCGGCGAGACGATGACGGAAATCCCCAAGACAGCGAGGATGTTAAACAGGTTGCTTCCCACCACGTTTCCCACCGAAAGATCGCGTTGGCCTCGCAAACTAGCGACGATACTTGTCACCACCTCGGGCAATGATGTCCCGATCGCGATCACCGTCAATCCAATAATCACCTCGCTGACACCTAACCTGGTTGCCAACTGTACCGCGCCATCAACCAAGAAATATGCGCCAACTACTAGCATCACAAGGCCCAGAATACAGCGTAGAGAAGCGACACCCATGTGACGCCTTGCCTTGCGACGGTATCCCTCGCTGCTTTCGGGCAAGACAGCGTTTTCTGAATTGCCCTTACCAGAAGCGACCTCAACAACAGCATGTGCCTCCCGATTCGCTTTGCTTTTCCCCTTTGCAATGCGCAGTTGCAATCCAAGGTAGAGGACCAAACCGCCAACTAATGAAATTCCTTCCCATTGCGTTAACAATCCGTCATAACTGAAAAAAAAGTAGCAGCCGTGACAAAAATCATGATCGGCACGTCGACTCGAATGAGTTGTTTCGACACTTCCAAAGGTATCAGCATCGCCGACAATCCAAGGATCAACAACACATTCGCAATGTTGCTGCCAAACACATTCCCCAGCCCCACTCCTGCTTCGCCTGCCAACGCGGCCTGGACACTGACGGCTAACTCCGGCGCACTGGTGCCGAAGGCAACCACCGTCAAGCCAACAACGAGGGGTGAAATCCCCATCGAAAAGGCCAATTGCGATGCACCGCGAACGAGAAAATCCGCTCCCCATACCAAGACAATCAAGCCACCGACAATCGAAAATGCTATCAACACTGTAAGTTGTCCAATTGGTTCCACTTCGGTCATTTGTAGACCGGCGGGTCACTCGAATAACACACGCAAATCTTCGCTCGACAATTCACTGATCAGACTCTGCTTTTGCGAAACTATTGCATCCGCGAGGCGACGCTTGGAACTCTGCAACTCCACAATTTTCTCTTCGACGGTTCCTCTACAAATCATCCTGTAAGCACTCACCGACTTCGTTTGCCCCATGCGATGAGCCCGATCGATCGCCTGAGCCTCAACGGCCGGATTCCACCAGGGATCAAGGATAAACACATAATCCGCCGCAGTAAGGTTCAGCCCGTTTCCTCCTGCCTTGAGACTGATCAAGAACAACTTGCAATTGGGATCCTCTTGAAAACGATTCACGGGCTCCGCTCGCTTCCGCGTTTTCCCGTCCAAATATTCATAATCCCAACCCTTTTGCTCAATATCTTTCCGCAACAAACTTAGCAACGAAGTAAACTGCGAAAAGACGAGGACCTTGTGCTGATCCTCTAGCACATCTTCTAATTGCTCCATCAACAACTCCAGCTTGGCACCTTTAACGCCACACTTTGCATCCAACAATCGTGGGTCACAAGCTGTCTGACGCAATCTTAGCAATGCCTCCAGGACATGTATCTTACTCTTCGCCAAGCCAACTTCATTCACTTTTCCGAGAATGACCTGACGGTAATGCTCACGTAGCTCGCTGTATAACTTCTTTTGCTTGGCCCCCATTTCACAATAAAGCGTTTGCTCGGTCTTCTCTGGCAATTCGGTCAACACTTGCTGCTTGGTACGGCGCAAAATGAATGGTCGCAGCGCTTTGCTGATCTGCTGCAGGGACTCATCATCCATGTCGACTCGACCTGCTACACCACCGATAACCGAACCAAGCATTTGCGGATTGAGGAAATCGAATATTGAGAACAGATCTCCCAAATGATTCTCCACTGGCGTTCCAGTCATTGCCAAACGGTGAGTGCCATTCATCAAGCGAGTCGCTTTTGCCGCTTGCGATGTTGGATTCTTAATCGCTTGCGCTTCATCAAGAATGATGCAGTCAAATGCGACTTCACGCAACTTGGCAGCGTCGTTTCGGACCGTTCCATAGGTCGTGATGATGACATCAAAATCATCGACATATTCTCTTACATCACCGCGCCCTGTACCGGTATAGTTCAGCACTTTTAATTGTGGAGCAAACTTGAATGCCTCTTCAATCCAATTGAAAATCAAACCTTTTGGCACCACTACTAGCGACGGTCGCTTCGTCTCGCTGGAGTTCGCAAGTTGCAGTCTTCGTTGCTCAAGCAAGGAGAGTACTTGAATCGTTTTGCCCAGACCCATGTCATCCGCTAGACAACCACCCAGCTGAAAATCCTGCAAAAAATTGAGCCAACCAAGCCCCAGTTGTTGATACTCGCGGAGAGTTCCTGTGAAACTACTGGGTGCCGTAACGGGGGAAATTCCCGTGAATGAATTTAGCTTCTCACACCAAGTCCGAAATGTCTCATCAAGGGACACCTCAGGTTGCTCAGCTAACATCGCATCCAATAACAATGCCTGATTGCGACGGAAACGAATCGAGTCCTCTGCTAAGTCACCAACCCGCTCCAATGCATCGAACTTGGCCAACCACTCGCTTGGCAAGATTCCATGGGTCCCATCGCCCAAGACAACAAAATTCTGCCCCTTGCGTTTTGCCTTCAGCAACTCAGGGAGGGTTACGACCTGTCCATCAAAATCGGCACTGGCATCCAGATCGAACCAATCGCTATCTGAAACAACCTTGATGTTAAAATCGGTCGCTCGCCGAAGTACATTTCCATCGGCCGTCACTTGCCAGCCTAAGCCAGTCAACTTCGATACCACCACCGGCATCTTTTCTCGACTCAAATATACTTCTTCGCTATAGTCGGCGCGATCAAATAGCTCCGCCGGTAATTGCTGGAGTCTCATTTCTTCAATGTCTAAGTCACGACGCAAAAGGGTTTTCTGTTTGCTGTCCCAGTGCAACATTGCCGATGACTGCGCGTCCCAGCGATGATCACCATACTGCATGGCAACTTCCGCTCGCAAACTCCGGCTCGCGTTTTTGGGCGAAGATAAATGAAGACAGGGCTGCGGCACCGCCTCAACATATTCGACCGGTAAATCCTTGTGCAACTGAAGCGGAACATTGTGCCATGAGGCAACTTGGTCCATCAGCGCGGCAAAATTCCGGGCAGGTACTTCAATCGTACCGGCAGCCTGAAAACTACGCACCAAGGAAACCTGATCCGCCTGAATCATGCCCATGGCATCCGCCATTAACAGGACACCATCTTTCGAAACGCCCACTACATTCGACAGGTCGAGTTTCGCGTGATCTTCGCAAACTAGCGTTGGCACCACCTGAATTTTCTGCTTGCCATCTTCGCTCTGATAAGGCTGAATGTTGACTTGCACAGTCCATTCGTGCACCGTATCCAAGGACAATGTCGTTGGATCATTCAAGTATTGCGAAGCATCCATTGTCCATACTAAGCGACCTGTCGCAGCCAACGCTTCAAGCGTAATACGAAGCAAACTAGGCTGAAGCTGGATTCGATTGGTCGAGTTCGAATAGTATCGATAGCTGTGTGTCGCCTGTGAATTCTGCGACAAGAGCGTAAGTGCCTGACGCTCGTTTGGATCGTCTACGTGCGGCACTTCGCTTGGGGACAATGCCTTTAACTGCGGCTTACCAAAGGTGCCATCCGATTTCCGCCTCGCGCGATAAGTATAAATGGACAACGGCTCCGAACTTGCAAAGTCAGCAAGACTGACAGCGAACCAGTGCTGAAATTCGTGCACTATGCCGGTAGGGAAACCCACCCCAGCTCCTATCGACGAATCTGATAACCCACTCGTTATCGAACGCAGTTTCTGCTGCCACAGGGGCAGTGACTTGACTGTTTTTTTCTTCAACTTGGCTGACTTGTTATTGCCTCCTATGTCAGCTCTCAGCAACGACTCAAAGTTCAAACGCATTGGAACGGGTGGGCCACAATGCATGTACCGCGGATCTATGTCCAGCGTCGTCACGTAGTCTAATTCATCATCCAGCTGGTAATTATTCAGCTCCAGCAACATCGCCCAAATGTGTTTGCAATAGTCACCATTCTCGAAACGCTGGCACTCACACGAAACTCTCAAGCCGTACGTGCTAGCGTCGGAGTATCGTACGCCAACAAGATAACTGTGCCCCGAGTCCCCTTGAACTGCACCAAAAGCGCCCAACCTGCCAACCTTGTGCAGATCAACGGCACCGCGATTATAGAGCAACTCACCCTTGAATTTGTCGCTCTTAAAGAATAGGTCATCAACCCACGACGTCAGATGCGTATCCATCCCAAGTATTTCCATGCGTAGAGCCGATTCTTGACCACAGAGGCCCAGAATTGTAACGCATCGCTTGCATTGATGAAATTGGCTAGCAAAGCTGCCGGCACGCCGCTTCAGTGAAGGAAAGTCGTCAAGTGGCCGATGGGGGACTCGCACAATCCCAATCACTACCCGAAGCGTCAGCGAGGTGACGACTGAATGTGAAAGAGTGGTCGGAGGCGGAGCCTCAGGAGCAGTGCGTCCCCGGGCAGAGCCCGCGGGGACGAGCATTCCCGCGACTCCAATCACAACCCGAAGCGTCAGCGCGGCGACGACTGTATGTGAAAGATTTGTCGGAGGCGGAGCCTCAGGAGCAGTGCGTCCCCGGGCAGAGCCCGCGGGGACGAGCACTCCCGCGACTTCAATCACAACCCGAAGCGTTAGCGAGGCGACGACTGTATGTGAAAGAGTGGTCGGAGGCGGCGCCTCAGGAGCAGTGCGTCCCCGGGCGGAGCCCGCGGGGACGAGCACTCCCGCGACTCCAATCACAACCCGAAGCGTCAGCGAGGTGATTGAGCCTCGGGCGGCAGACCATTTGGCCGCCTATCAAGAGTACTTTGACAAGCAAACGAACGAACGACAAACCGCATCACAAGATTGCGCTGAACCACAATACCGTCTGACGTTCGCCTTTAGCCCTCAAAATCTCACACTGAGCAATTTAAAAGAACTCTCGCGCGACCATTTCATCGCTACCAGCCGGTTTCACCACTGAGTGATCGACCAAATCAGGGCTCTTTACCCTAGAAGATACAGGCTGAAACCAGCGGACAACCTACGAGTGAAGGTACACCAAAAAGAAAACCACTCAGGGTTGTCGTTCGTCCGGAGAGTCCGAATTGGGAGTGTTAGTTACTGTCCTTCAAGGCGATCCGCCAATGCCTGCCTCAATTTCAATAAGCCTAAAGAATACTTCGATATTTCCGGAAACCCAAATCGTAGACAAAAACAAGAAACACGTAGCGAAAAACGTGAAACCAGCAACAGATGACATTGCAACAGAAGGCGACAAAACATTGCGATGTGGATCAATTGGAGAGTAGTACACAACAGTCTTATGTTTTGAATTTTCACTGCTCCTGTACTTCTCCAGAAGTTTCCGTGAAGGAACCCCATGGCAAAGGCGTCCTCCAGTATAAATTTTGTTCTCGACGATGAATGAATAGTATACAGAAAAATTGGTAACGGCCCCTTCGTGAACGCGATACTGCACCAATATTTTTTCACAATTGGCTCGACGGTATGCTTTGGATGCAATACTAAGCACTATCATTCTGAATGAATGCAATGCGAAAGTGAATGAGCCAATTAGAAACGACAAGTAAATAACTCGATACAGAAGTTCCATTCTAAATCGCCCTTCCTATTCCGGAGCCAAGCAGACCTCCCAAGTCCTGGTTGCTGAATCAACCTCGCTGTGAAGAAAGCTGCCGATGCCATTCCCAGTATCTTGCTGCCACCAGCGGACAGCCTGTCCAGCGAATGTACCCTAAAAAGAAAACCACTCAGGGTTGTCGTTCGGACGAAGCGTCCGAATCAGGGCCGTTAGTTATTGTCCTTGATCAACTTCCCACGAAGCTGGGACCGCTCAATACTGCTCGCTGCGATTATGCCTTTTCGCAACTATTTCTATGGTCTTGGCGTCTATTTGCTTTTGTTTAATTAGTCGATTCATTATTTTGGTTGCTTCGCCTACATCGTCAGTCGCGATGAAAATTTTTACGGCCAAGCCCGCGTTGATCGCAAGGCTATTAATTCCTTCGTCCATAAGACACTCTTCGAGTATCTGCCAGTTCATACTGTTTGACTGAGCTACCGCAAATAGCGTGTCTGCTGGCTCCCCTATAAGTCGATCATCTTCCACAAATTGGTTTGGTTGCCTTGCCGTCCCGTTTGAAAATCCACCACTACCTACCCCACCAAAGAGTACCGTTAACAGCACGCAAAAACAAACTGCAGCAATGATGACGCATACCACAAGCTTTGGGTTTTCACGGATAGTCATCGCGGCTAATCGTAATCGATCCTCCAATGTCGTTTTGCAGGTGAGCAATATTCCGATCGTTGTTGTAAACGTCAATCACCATATGAATTAGTCGTACAGAGAAAAACCGCTCTCATAACCAATCGAATCACGCCCCAAGAACCGACCAGCAACCGCATCATACATCCGCGTTCTAAAGTGATACAACTCCAGCAACCCGTCGCATTCACGTCCGGTATACATGAAACGATTTGTGAAGTCTTGACTTTCCAATGGCAAAAGTTCGGAGGTTACAAGCACCAACGGCATTCCATAGGCCGAGTAAGCGTACCACTCAGTAATTGCACCACTCCCATCTGTCAGCGCAATAATCGAAAACTGCTGGGAGCAACCATACTCGATATTGTTTTCCAAGCCATTTGCTTGTTCAACAGATCTTGGAATGATCACCCAATCTTGCAAGTCCAGCATCAATTTTGCTCAAGAACGTGCTTTAACAACGAGTTTACTTTCGACCTGTTCGACTGCGACAATTCCGACAAGTTGGTTTCGGTGGTTAGATCATTAGCTTTATCGACGGGACAATTTTGTTGTAAGCAGGGAGACGGAGTTGCCGCACAGATGTTCCGAAGCCTTCGTGTCGTCAGATCGGTCGAACGAAAACACTCTGACAATTATCCGGATTGATTTCCTCCCTGGCTCAATCTACCGCAAACGCGGACAAGAAATGTCGATCCGTTCGGCTTGGGCAAGTTGCGAGCGGAAACGTTCGAATTAACCACCCAGAAAGACGTTCTTTCGGAGGCGGCACAAAATCCGGCACAGCAACCGTCGGCAAGTGCCGGAAACTGCCAGCAAAGTGAGAGCGACGGAGCCGAGAAAACACGGGGAATCAACGAAAATGATAACCCCAAAGTGGCCGAAGCGGGACTCGAACCCGCACAGGGATTTCTCCCCGGGGGATTTTAAATCCCCTGCGTCTGCCATTTCGCCATCCGGCCAAAGATGGTGAGTCAACCAGCCATCACCGCCCGGGCATTACCCGTCCGAAAAGTCTGCGTCGCCTCAATCAAGCGGCACAGTTTAGCACAATCTGGCTCCTCGAAAAGGTCGGTTCCAACCTACCCGCGAGCACAACCGCTTGAATCGGAATTCCAGCGAATATCGCAACGTGCCTGCAAGCGCCCCAGCACCTTTTGATCGCCGCCGAGACCAAGTTGCAACCGACTTAAGAGCACTCGGACAGGAATTCTCTGAGCCTCATGAATCAGAGTCGGCGACACCCCCGGTATGACTACCACGGAAATCGCACCGCCATGTGCCTCGGCAACCGATTTTGCCAGCGTGTTGCGTTCGGCATCCGTCCCCACCAACAGCACCAATCGCTGACGTCCACCGGCGACTAACAGGGCAGGGCGGATAGCTTGAACCGCATCCTGAATCGACTCAAACGCCGTTTCGTTTGTATCACTGGTGACTTCGACACTCTCCTCCGTCGCTTCAATGACAGCTTCCAAAACCGGCGTCGCGGCCTCACAGATTATTCCGATTAGCTGCTCACAATCGGACAGAACTTTACTGTCCATAACAGTTGGGATCAGGGTTTTTCCCATAGACAATTGGTGAACAGCCTCTTCGATCTTGCCGATTCTTCCTTGAACTTCTGGAGGTAATTGCTTCCATGGATCGTTGGCTGCACCTCCCGATGCCGTTTGCTCTTCTCCCAACAACTTGATCGCACCAGCAACTCCGACAGCTTGATCGGTTAAACTTTCGACTAACTGGCTAAGGCTATTGATCAAATCCGGCAATAGCGTCGCCAGTTTTTGATCCACCGATGCGCGCATTCGCAGCTCGGCATAGCGGAGTAGCGGCCCAGGTTCTGCGGAATTGCCGAGCATTTCTTCTCGTTGATGCCAGCGTGCGTTTGTGACCAAAGCGGCAGCCGCCTCGCCAGCTTCGGCTTGACGCCTAGGACTAGCCAGTTGATGCATTTCCGATGCTGAAGAAAGTGTCTCCCTAATGCACTCAATACTTGCCGCTGCGCTGGTCAGATCACAGCGACGATCTTGGATGCGAATTGAAATCTCTCTGCGTAATTCTTCAATAAGTGTTTGTACAACTACTCGCGTTGCTTCCATAGTCCTCACGAGTTCGAATCCCGTACCGGCAATGCAGTTATCAACCGCTTCAGGATTGAGTGACAGATTTTCCACTTTGGAAAAATAGTCATTCAGCTGAACCCATCGTTGGGCCTCGTTCGCTGCGACCAACCCCCAAGCCTCACAACGAATGGAATCAATATCCATCCCAATTCTCTTACTCAATTTCTCCGCGATCGAAGGTGCAATTTGCTTTGCTTCGCTGGGGCGTCCAAGCCATTCTCTTAGAATTCGTGACGACAATGTTCGCGCCAACCGAGGCAGTTCTACAATACGTCCGCACTTGAGTTTGGCGGCACCCATGGAGCGGATCATCGGCTCTCGCGTTACTACAGAGTTACTATCATCACTTTCCGATGCACGTGCAGCTTTCAATATCGCACCACCTTCCGTCGCATCGGTCCAAATGTACTGGGCAATCATTTGTACTGGCTTGATCGCAGTTTCCGGATTCGTGGACGCAGCATCGCTGGCAACCAAATAAGTATTGACTAGTGGTGATCGTGCCGAAGGAACACTCGGCCAATCTGCACCCTCGTCTCCTGGATAGCTATTTCCCGGAGTCATGTAATGATGCAATTCGCTCAACGCTGCGTGTGCATCGGCAGCCGATAGTGGATTCTGAGTATTCACTTGTAATCCAGGGGTAACGAGGAACGGTGTTATAGTCGCTTCTGCAAGATCATGTTCGTCTAACAGGTACCGCACGAGGTGCGCAATATCCCACACCATGCCTCCACATGTGCCGCCCCCCAACGAACCGGTGATGTAGACGCGCGGCGCTTTTGTGCCGCTGACCACTGCGAGGTGGCAAATAGCTTCGGATAATTGCCGTCGAATGTTTTTGGCGTGGTCTACCATGGCCAATCGCCCCAAGGGACGCAAACCTTCCGTCTGTCCTGATCGTGGCACGTTGTAGACCCAACGTCGGCTCACGGTCGCTAAGTGCGCGGTCCCAATATCTCGATACTGGTTCGAAGTTCGCAGTGGCGTGTAGATCGAAGTGCATGGAGGCACTCGTCCTGTTGATTCAATAAACCTCGCACCGGCAATGGTATCAGCATCCGTATCAATCAATACCGAATGTAAATCCAATGCACAACTGGGATACAACGACGCAACGTGAGCGCGGAGCAAATGCAAACACTCGGCGCCGGCGCCGCCAATTCCTATCACCAGCGCATGTCCAGTCGTAGCTGATGCTAAGAAACTTGCAGAACTTGACAGACTGGGCAGATCCTCAATCGGCTCGTTCGCCCCAATCCGACCACCGACAAGCGTACCTGTTTGTGTATCTCCACCCAGCTCGGAATCTGCATTGCGGCGGCTGCGCGCCCCACGTGACTCGGCGGCGCGCAGTGCTTCCACAAATTCTAAGCAACTTCCAAACCGTCGCTCCGGCGCCTTCTCTAATGCTCGCGCTAGAACGGGGCGATCCGATGGTGGTAGCGGCTCTAAATTCGGTGCACTATGAACGTGCTGCGTAGCCAACTGCGCAATCGTCCGTCCCATAAATGGACGGGTGCCCGTTAGCAACTCTTGATACATTACGGCTAGACTATACTGGTCACTCGTTGAACAAGGTCGTCCGTCAAAGACTTCAGGCGGCGCATAGATTGGCGTCAAGCCACCCACCATGGATGATTCCACGTCGCGCAGATCTTTCAATAGTCCAAAATCAGCAACCTTGACGTGTCCACCTACCATCAACAGGTTACCCGGCTTTACATCCAGGTGCTGAAGTTGGAATTTGTCATTGAGATAATCCAAAGCATCAGCGGCGTCTTGCAAATACCCCAGCAACGCCGGTCGCGGTATTCCACAAGACCCTCGCTCACAGTGACGTCGATACACGTCTTCTAGCGATCCGTCTGCCAACTCCGTGATGATGATCAATCGGTCGTCGACAATCTCAAATCGCTCAAGCGTCAACAAGAACGGATGATGCACTCCTTTGATGCGTTCCAACGAGCGCAATTCGCGCATGGCGCGCTTCTCGTCCAGCGCACCATGAACGAACTTTATTGCTTTAAATAATCCGCCAGGTGCCTCGACACGCCAGACTTCTCCAAACCCGCCAATACCCAACATGTCTTTCAGTCGATATCCGGGAATGGGCTCGTATCCAGCGATCAACCCACACGCACTTGAGATGCTCATAGTAACTCACTGAAATAAGTTCGCCATGCTTGGTCCAACAATTCTGCCTTCAGTTGAAGACGGATTTTGCGATACGAACACGAGTTTTTTACTTGCTTTAACAAATCGCGAGGATGGCATCGGCGCATCGGACGATTCGACTTTCGATACAATTCAATTAAGTAATCGGCCGCCTCAGGTGCTGGGGCAAACCCCATCGACATGGAGACGTCTAATACCAGAGTTCGGAACTCATCTACCGACGGATTATCTACATAAATCTTGTAAGGCACGCGTCGCAAAAACGCTTCGTCTACTAATTCATCCGGATTCAAATTCGTAGAGAAAATGATCAATTGCTCAAACGGAACTTGAATCTTCTTGCCGGTGGGCAATGTCAAATAGTCACATCGATTCTCCAGTGGAACAATCCAACGATTCAGCAACTCGGCAGGGGCAACTCGCTGACGCCCAAAGTCGTCAATCAATAAGCAGCCACAGTTGCTTTTCATTTGCAGTGGCGCTTCACAGGTGTTGCTACGGGAATCATGACGCACTTCCAGATTCTCCATAATCAACTCGCCACCGACCATCACCGTAGGACGCTGGATACGTGACCAGCGCCGATCAAATTCTTGAATCTTAAGCAATTGATTCCCATCTTCAGGAATGGGAACTGGACGATGAAATGCATCGTCCTGCAATTTAATTAAATTACCATCATCATAAATTGCATGGGGTATCCATATCTCTTGACCGAGACATGCGGTAAGGCACTTTGCAATGGTTGTTTTCCCATTTCCTGGCGGACCAAATAAAAACAATCCCGCATTACTGTTTACCGCAGGACCAAGCTGCTCCAACAATTCGTCTTGATAGGAAATCTTTGACAGCGAACTCCGTAGTTGGTCCCGATCGATCGCATCGAGTCCTGCAGCTTGTGCTTCAACGCTCAATACATAGTCGGAGAGTGGAACCGGTGCAGGCCCACAATAAGAACACTGCTGAAAAGCACTTTGCGCCCGACGCTGCCCAGCCTCGGTAAGCGAATAATAATAATCATTGAACGGCGCCGGACGCACATGGGTTATCAGCTTGCGCGTCCGCAGCATATCAAGCATCGGCTCGACAACTATGAAGGGCAACCCAGAACGATCTGAGACTGCTCTACCATGTAGGGTCCCGCCATTGGCTACGATCTTTATTACCAATGACTCAATGAAAGACTCACTCAATCCGGTTTCATTGATGTTGCGTGGCTGCACTGGCCAAAACGTGTCCCCAGACAACAATCCAGAGAATAATCCAGATTCAAATGATTGAGTTTCTTGGACTAGTGACATCTTAAAAAACTTCGGTTTATTTGGGTTGTACGGATCATGACGATTCAGTCATTCGCTAGGCACCCCCAAACATAGCTCGCTTTTTAGTACGGCCTCACTATTTATGTAATCAAACTCAATTTGCACACTCAATTCGCTATTCATTTTCGCAGGAATATTACAAGTGCTAACAATTTAAATGTTTCCCCTCCTCTGCGCCCCAAATTGCGTTCTACAATTCATTTGCCATCGTGTGATTTAAAGTGCCCCAGTGAGATTTCGATCTGCTGTGCACTCTATGTGCTGGCGAGAGTAATTGCATTTTTCCGCTTCGCTCCCAGGCCCTCGATTCCTTGATCGTGATGCTTCAAGACATCAAACCGTTCACGTTCGACCCAAACCGTCGCGGAAAGAGTTCCGACGAGGATGTCTGGTTTTTGTGCGGTTCAATGCGACTTGGCGAAGCAGTCCGCCATATTCCAGTCGACGAACAACCCTTCGTGGTGGGGCGACGTCCTGGAGTACAACTCTCTCTGCAATTTCGTACCGTGAGCGGAAATCACGCAACGCTTATCGTTCGCGGCGGACAATTGTTCCTGGAAGATTTGAATAGTACCAACGGTACTTACGTCAACGGCGAAAAAATCACTGGTCGAATCGTCCCTATTGCTGAAGAAGATCTAATACACTTTGCTGAGGCGCCTTTCCGCGTTCGCAGACAATCGCCAACCGGCATTATTAATGGAACCATTGAAGAGAATGTCTGCGATCAGGCGTTGGCGCTGGTGCAATTTGATCGGCTCATGAGCCAAAGGTTGGTTGTGCCTCATTTCCAACCAATTCTACGCTTGTCTGACGGATTTCAAATCGGTTACGAAGTACTCGGAAGAGGACGCGTTTTCGGCTTGGAAAGTGTCGGGGCAATGTTTCAAGCTGCCGAGCAACTAAGTCTCGAAGTCGAATTGAGCCGCCTTTTACGCTGGGAAGGTATTCGCGTCGGTCGAGAATTAGGTGCCGACTCCACTTTGTTTATCAACACCCACCCCAAGGAAATGATCGGCGACGGCTTGATAAACTCGCTGGTCCAGTTGCGTGAAATGGCGGGCACGCACCCGTTGATGTTGGAAATTCACGAAGCTGCAGTCACCCACCCTGAAATGATGCGTGAACTGTGCGTCTGCCTCGAAGAACTCAATATCAAACTCGCCTACGACGACTTCGGCAGCGGACAAGCACGCTTGGCGGAACTGATCGAAGCCCGACCTCAAGTCGTAAAGTTTGATATCTCATTAATTCGTGGTATTGATCAATGCGACTCCCACCGCAAAAAGATGCTGGAAACGCTGGTTCGCATGGTGCGTGATCTCGACGTTCAGGCACTTGCGGAAGGTATTGAGACTGAAGCCGAAGGTAATACGTGCCGCGATATGGGATTCGACCTAGCACAAGGCTTTTTCTACGGTCGTCCTGCTCCAGCAAACGTTTAGACGCTCTTGTGATTCCTGCATTGATTTCTTTTTCTAGATCCACTAGCGAATACTACTATGAGTTCAAGACGCCTTACTAAACTGATCGATCAGGAAGTGCAGGGTGGCCTGCTTCGCAAAGTCATCACGCACTGGGGCTTGCTCTATCTGGCAAATACCATTGCGTTATTTGTCTGGCTCAGTCTCTTCGAATTACATGATGCGACCTGGTCCGAGTTGTTTGGCGCGGCAATCGAACGATACTTCCCTGTCATCGTCGTCTCCATTGCGCTGCTACCAGCATTCTTGTGGGACACTATTCGGCTTACCAATCGGTTCGCAGGCCCCATTCGACGCCTTCGATCGGCCCTCGCCAATGCCGCGCGGGGTGAGAAGGTAGAGCCACTTCACTTCCGCACTAACGACTACTGGCGCGAAATCGCTAGCGATTTTAATACTCTCACTGGAACTAAGAGCTCGCAAGAGGCAACTCCATAAACTTGTCGTCCGTTGACTCAAAAGACTTCTAGTTTGCCCATACCAGTTGCTGTATGCCAATTCCCATGAACAGAATCCGCCTTCGAAATGCTCGTTTGAACCGTTCACAGCGACGCGGCGCTGCTGTTATCGAATTCGCAGTCTGCATTCCCGTGATTGTCTTACTAGTCCTGGGGTCCATCGAAGCCACGAGCATGATTTTCTTGAAACAATCGCTTCACACGGCAGCTTACGAGGGCGCACGCGAAGCAATTCGCACTACTGCAGATCCCGCGGAAGCAACACGCCGAGCTCAAGCAATTCTCGACGCTCGCTTTGTCAACGGCGCTCGCATCAGCTTCCCACTCGGTAACATCACCAGCGCCCGTAGAGGCGAGCTTGTCGCTGTCGAAGTGACTGCATCCTCTCAAGCCAATAGTCCGCTTGCCGGTCGCTTCATCGCAAATCGCAATCTCACCGTACGCACGACGATGGTTAAAGAATGAACCCTACTTCTTCAGCGACCTCCCCCCTGCAATCAAATTACTTTGCGGGACGAAATCTGAATCATCGATGCCCACGGCGTGGCGCTATGATGGTGGTTGTCGTAATGCTGATGGTCGGCTTCGTTGCCACTGCGGCCTTGATGATTGGGGTCGCCCAGATCCAATTGGCTCGCACTGAACTAAGGGCATCAACCGATGCGGCCGCGAAAGCAGCAGCCGAGAATCTCTCTCGGACTCTGGATCGCAATTCAGCCATCGCTCGTGGAACAGAAGTCGCTGCGCTCAATTTGGTACAAGGCCAACCCCTGCGCCTCGTTGCTGGAGATTTTGTCTTCGGTCGAGCCGTTGAAGATTCCGCTACAGGTGTTTTCCAGTTCAATGCATCCGGATTACCTATCAACAGCGTCCGTGTAACTGGCAGACGTACCGCTGGCTCTGCATCCGGACCCATTCCGTTTTTTATGGGCACTCTATTAGGACGCGGTACCTTCGAACCCTCGCAAACTGTCGCGGCGACGTTCATCGAGAGAGATATTGTCCTGGTGGTCGATCGCAGCGGGTCTATGCTGGGACGAAAGTTTTCCGATCTCCGCAGTGCACTCCAAATATTCACTGACACGCTTAACAATACACCAGTCGATGAATCGGTGGCTCTCGCCTCCTACTCGACAACCGCTACCGCAGACGTTCCCTTAACTCGAACACTAGCTGCAATCGATAGCGCTATGAATCGAATGGTCGTTGCCGGTACAACAAGTATTTCAGCAGGAATGGCAGCCGGGCGAACTCTCATTAGCAATGGACGCTCGCGAGACTTTGTCGAACGCACCATGATCGTGATGACCGACGGTAATCATAACACGGGTGCGGAACCGCGAGGTGTCGCTCGCCAATTAGCCAACGAAGGGGTCGTCATCCATACGATTACTTTCGGAAACGATGCCGATCAAACTCGGATGCGAGAAATTGCCGGCATCGGGCGAGGACGATTCTTTCACGCCGTCAATGGTAGCCAACTTCGCGACATCTATCGCGAAATAGCTCTCACACTCAGCACCAAGTTGACCGAGTAAAGGAATCCCACCGTGTCCCGAAAATTGTCTCCCCGCTCGCGCCGACGTGGTACTCTGGCTGTCGAATTCGCCATAACGCTCCCCATCGTCCTCGTCTTCTTTTTCGCAGCGTTCGAATTCTGCCGCTTCGCTATGCTCAACCACACCGTCGATAACGCTGTTTACGAAGCATCTCGAAGAGGCATCGTCCCCGGTGCCACGGCCGCCCAGGTCGAAACTACTGCCAGAAATATTCTCAATACACTCGGCATCAGCTCAGCATCCGTTACGGTGACTCCAAGCAATATTGTCAAATCGACTCCCGATGTGACCGTGGCTATCGAAGTCCCTTTCAACCAAAACAGCTTCGCACCCACCCGCTTCTTTACAGGAGCAACCATCCGACGCGCTCTGACGATGCAGAGAGAAGGGGCAACCTAGGACAAAATACCCACTTCAGAACTTTCGCACCACCTAAATTATTGTGACAGTGTGCGTTTTCGGCACAACTTTGCGTTTACTCTTGCCGATAAATACCTACGCACAGAAATAGCGATTGTCCGGGGGAGGCATTGGAGTTGTCCACCACTTGCCTGAGTTCACCCATCGGATCTGTCGCCGTACGATGACCGTGCCTCCACATGCGGATGTGGAGGCACGGTCTTTTGTTTGCCCCCGGTTTCTCATCCTCACCGGGCTGCGTACAATCAGCGACAGTTGGAATTTAGACGGGACCGTAGCTCAACGGTTAGAGCAGGGGACTTAACGGCTGACAGCCTAAACAGAATTTCTGCATGGCTGCCGGTCACGGGTTGCTGATATTTTTTGCCTGCAAAGGATGTCAGTAGAATCTGTCAAACTCGGGGAAGGCTAAGGCTAGTTTTTTAGCGATGCTAATCCCGAGCCAAGCTGTGTTGATCTGGCAAGTGCCAAAACAACACAGAAGGTGTAGAGACCAGACGGCAGACACGTAAAGTGAAGGTATGGTCCAGACCACCAACCCGAAAGGGGCGGCGAAAGTCGAAGTGGTAAGCATAATCCCTTGGTTGCAGGTTCGAATCCTGCCGGTCCTACTCATTCCCAACTACTTGCTGGAAGAACTCAGCAAGTAGCTGACGAGATCCGCCAGTTCGCTTCGCTTGAGCGTCTGATGAAAGTTTCCAGGCATCAGCGAAGTGGTTCCTTCACGTCGCACTTCAATCTCGCCAACTTCGATCTCTTGGCTTTTCCCATCGTTCCCTACGATGACCACTTTGGCATCATCTTCGCTGCGAACAAGTCCATTCAAGACTCGGCCATCTACCGTAATGAATGTGGTAGTCCGAAACGCGCGATCCACATTGCGATCCGGCAGTCCGATATCTTCCATTAGCCGCGCCGCACCTCGACCACCAACGCCGTCCAATTGCGGACCAACTACTTGTCCCTCGCCCTTTAATTGGTGACAAACGGCGCAGTGCTGCTTGAAAATCGCCTGTCCACGTTGTCGATCACTTCCCCCCGCCGACACTTCCGCCAACACTTCAGCGATTGCTGAATCAACAGCCGCATCAATGGGCTTGGCGAGCGACTTCAAGTGCTCAAATTGTTCTCGCTGTTGTTCATTAACCAATGCGTTTACACGGTTCTCGATTTCCTTGTCCAACAACACTTGCGGAGTTAGCGCCCCGCCATCCATCGTCTCCAACAACACGTCCAATAGTTCTCGATTGCCAACCAACCGCATCGCTAACGATAATTGTCCCTGCTGCGTCAACTGACGCGACAAGAGAGCAATTTCTTCACGCTCGTTCAGCGGGGTATTCTGGATCACAGCCTCGCACCAAGGGGCCGGAATCTCTTGGCTGGCAGCCTCTGCAATCTGTTGAAACAAGACGACCACGAGCGGTCTCTGTTGCAGTTGGGCAATTGTTTGTCCAACCGCAGCACGCTGAGAAGTGCTCAATTGAGGACTCATCAATAATCGGTTGAGCGCATCTGTAAACTCAACGAGTCGGAACTCGGTGATAATGGCCATCGCGCTTTGCAAGGGATGATCACCTGCTTGCGGATTGAGCCATGCGGGTTCGAAGCCTCCGAAGGCCAACCAAGCATACGCAGCGCCCGCATCTCCGTCACGACATACCAGTCGCACGCTCGTACCAGCAAACTCCTTGCAATCCCAAGTCACACGCATCACTGGATCGCGGCGCGGGGGTAGCGCGTCCATCAAGACTTTTCCGGTGGCTACTTCCACTAGCTCGATAACATTCAAAGCTTGCTCTGCAAGATCCGGTTGACCATTGTGTCCAGCCAACCAAAACGAAATCTCCTGTGGTGCTACGAACGGCTCGCTCGAAAAGGATCCCGTGTAGGACTCTCCAAGTGGAAAAGAACTAAATACGGGTATCTCTCCACCATCAACGGTGGGCCGAACTTGAACCGGCCAAACGTGTCCTTGGCCGTCAGCCCAGTGCAGATCTAACGGAGTGGATGATTGCGCCGCGTTCACAATCACGGCCAGACTTTGTTGTGCCAGCTCACGTGCCCATTGTCGCAGAGGCTCCGATTTCAAAGCAGACTCTTTCATGGCTTCGGCGATTAACGTCATCACGGCGCGCTCATCGACTCCCGGCATGGTCGCGAGCCGGCGCGCTGAGGCAATGACGGGCTCGACTTGGTCCGCAGGCAGGCAAGTAATGGCATGCTTGAGTAACTCCAGAGATCTTGGCTCACTATTACCCACCGTCTTCAGATATTGTGCCAAATATCGTCCTGCAGACGGCGTGTTGATCGACAATGCAATGGATGCCAGGGAAGATGCAGCAGCAATTCTCTCTTCTTCGGAATCCCCCAACATCGCGTTGGGTGAGAGCGAATCCAACAAACTTGTATTATCTCTTAACAGGTTTCTCATCGCGATTCGAATGGATTGCTGCAAGATTACATCGGCCGAGTCCACTTTCTGAAATCGCTTCAGCAACTCTGCGAACGATACCGCATCACCCGTTCTGCCAATCGTTTCCGCAGCAGCACGAACGACATGCGGATTCTCATCTCGCAATCCCTGCAACGCGAAGGAGGCACGAACGGCTTGCAGGGAAGGGGGCAGGTCTTCGGTGCCGAGTACTTTCATCCACTGCGTACGGACTAGTGGAGAGGGATCAATCGCCAAAACTCTAGCGTCGCTGGTGGTCAACAGAGAACGTCGTAACAGGTACCACATCGCAACAATTCGTGCCTGAGGCGATGCGTTCGACAATCCCTGCGCCCGGGCCATTCGATCGATCTCGGTTGACGCTCGACGGAGCGATTCTTCGAAGGCCAATTGTCGTGCAGTCGCATTTACGTTGCTCCACTGTCCGACAATATCTTCAACTTTGCTAAAATCGATCCTCCCTTGATGCTTGCCGTCGATGGGCCGAATCTGCCATATACGCCCGCGATAACGATCTCGACCAGGATGCTCCAGCGGTACCTCATAGTGCCCAATGATTCGATTGTAAAAATCAGCGACATAAAGATAACCGTCGCTCCCCAAGCGGATATCGACAGGACGAAACCAAGGGTCATCACTGGTCAAAAAATCGGGCAACTCTCTGGCAATTGCAGTGGTACCCTGGTACTCGACAAAATTCCGATTGATGCGAGATGTCATCACATTCCCGCTCAACACTTGCTGATCGAGCGATTCCATTCCCAGTGTGGGCGAAAGAAACACCAACCCCGAAATGGCCGTGCTGCCATGCAGATGCTCCATCATCGGTGGAATAAATCCGAGCCCATCATCGGGTCGACCAAAACTAGGATAGTATCCATCCCGAATGAGCTGACTCACGGGCTTGCTATGGCAATCGGCGCTATACGCATATCCCCAATCATCTTCCGCACGTCCGAACGGATTCACCTGACCCCAAGTAATGTGCTCCACACGACTACCATCTGGCCGAAAGCGAAACGAGTTACCGGATGACATCGATATTTCATGGCCGTCTGAACCAGCCACCTTGGACTGGTTATTGAATCCATGGTTTGCATAAATCCAACCATCCATCCCCATGCGCAATGAGTTGATCATGCCATGCGTATCGCGTGTGGTATCAAAGGGACCAAGGATTTTTTCTCGTTGATCACAAACTCCATCACCGTCCGTATCGCGCAAGTAATAAAGATTGGGAATGCTGAAACAAATACATCCTTCTCCATAAGGCAAAACACCGATCGGGATATTGAGATGATCCGCAAACACGGTGGACTTGTCGGCCCGACCGTCGCCATCGGTGTCTTCTAAAATGCGGACTGCGTCACCGGCGGCGCGATCCTGAGGGGCAGGGTACGGATACTCAAAGCTGTCCGTTACCCACAGCCGACCTTGTCCATCCATTGCCATATTCATCGGCTTAGCAACTTCCGGTTCCGCTGCAAACAACCGAACCTCGAAGCCCGGTGCAACATGGAAACCCGCTAATTCCTCTTCAGGCGTCCGAGCTTCCGTGGGCCGAACTCCCGCACCGTACCATTCCATCGGCGAGACGGGCTCGATCGCACCCGACACAACGGGAACTTGTTGATCACCAGCTCCTGCCACGTCGTTGTCCGCTGCGACGCTGCTCCCAACCAAGGAGATTGCCCCAGCGAAGGAGATTGCCCCAACGAAGGAGATTGCCCCAACGAAGAAACTTGCCGTCACGGAGATCGGTACGTACCCAATCATCACCCCAAAACTGCACCAATGCGGATAACAACGAAAACGAACACCCGCTGCGAATGATCGGAATGACATGAAGCAATACCTGAAGGGGTACAAGGCAGGGGAAAGAGATGGAGGGGGCAGGGCTGGCCGAGTCTTTTTCCTGTCGACAAGCGTTGCTCAGTATAGTCGCTTTTGCCGACACAAAAGTAGCTCCCAAATTTCTCGGGAACCGCCCCACCCATTCTCACGTCTGCTTGGCTGGAAAGAGCGGAAAGCGGTAAGGAATAACAAGTAAGGGATAAGGGGTTGAATTGCTATGCAAATTAAAAAACCTGCTAGCCCAAAGCGAGCAAATCGATTGCGTAGTGCATTCACAACCTCGCTTCGCTACTCCCTGTACTCACTGGGCATGTACTTGCTGATTGCCTTATTGGGGCTGATCCCCGTAAACAATGATTTCGAACCCGCAGCCGACGGAATTGAAATATTCGTTATTTCAAATGCTGTTCATGCAGACATTGTGGTTCCCCTGAACGCTGGTTCAATAGATTGGCGTCGCCGTTTTCCGTCGGAGCTTTTTCGCGGCAATACAACATTCGCGACCCATGCCGCAATCGGCTGGGGTGATCGTGGGTTCTTTCTGGAAACTCCCACTTGGTCCGACTTAAAAGTGACCACTGCTGCAAAAGCATTGCTGGTACCATCGGAGTCCTGCTTACACGTCTACCTAACGAATCCCCAATTCCTGACCTCAAGCCGACGCAGCGTTCGAATTACACCTCAACAATATGACCAACTGTGCAACTTCATTGATAGCAGTTTCAAACGCGATGACTCGGACAATTACCAACCCATTCCGGGAATCTCTTATTCACATAACGATGCCTTTTTTGCTTCGAACTGGTCCTATCATGCCTTCGCCACTTGCAATTGCTGGGCAGGAAGCGCGCTAAGGTCAGCAGGAGTTCGCTGCGGTTGGTTTACTCCTCTACCAAAAAGCGTCTATCTCTATTTGAATTGAGAGCACGATGTTCGAGCGAGCGCCCAGACGCCCGCGGATATCCGTCGTTGGCTGACAAAACGACGGAAAACCACGCGTTTCGAGCAGCCCATTCCTGCTTCCTCTTTCCTCATCGCGAAAAAAATCCCTTCATTTGGTTGCATTCGCCACCACCAAGCATTAACCTCCGCCATATTGCGGCTGCCCAATCAACTGCTCAGCTCCCCCTGACCGAACCACATTGACCGAAACGCACTGATGCGTCATTTTTCTTTCCAGCCGACCGGCAGCCGAAAACGCTCGCTGGGTATTGAGAAGCTGGAATGTCGCGCGCTGGCGGCGGCGGATGCAACGCAATTTGTGTACGAGCTCAATCGCGTTCGCACGCTAAACACAGCACAAGAAACCGATTTTGCCCCCAGTCCCACCTCAGCGTTTTGGTCGCCTCCACTGGCAATCAATCCGATGCTGCGTCAAGCCGCCGAAAGCCATGCAACATCCATGGCAGCCAACAACTACTTTTCCCATTCGGACCCCGTTACGCTAACACAGGCCAATGGCCGAGTCCGAGCGGCCGGATATCCATTACCGGATTCCTTATTGGATCAAGAAAACAGTGTCGAAGTCATCGTCGCCGGCTCATCGTTGCATCAAGCCACCATTGCACTAGAAGACCTGTTGTCCAACGCTTCGGGTAACAGCGATCGCCGCGATGCATTGCTCGGTACTGTGGCTCCCTTTAACGAACATAGCGAGATCGGTGTAGCGCATCACTTTGGGGCAAATTCAGAATTAGAAAACTACTGGGTTATCGAAATGGCTCGCCAACATGTTGGCGACCGATTTCTTACCGGAGTTGTCTTTCAAGATTTCGATGGTGATGGAATATACGATAGCGGCGAAGGCCTCGATTCCGTCACAGTAAGCAATGGACTCCAAACGACAACGACGGATGCCAGCGGTGCCTATAGCATGCCGGTCGCTAGTGGACTTCACACGATTCATATCCAAGGGTTGACCCGCAACCTGACCACCTCCTACACCGTTCGCGTCGCCGACGACAATGTTCAACTCGATTTTGTCTATACACCGAACATTGTGTCGTCGATCGTCACACCTCAAGTCAATTTCCGCAATCGATCGATCTGGACCAATGCAATTCAGCACCTAGATAGCAATAACAATGGCACGATTGAACCATTGGATGCGCTGGTCATTATCAATCGTTTGAATCGTCAAGGCGCGGGCACCCTTTCAGTGCCACCCGAATCGGATACGGATATTCTTGTCGATACCAATGGCGACGCCCGCATTTCTCCGCTCGACGCCCTCTTAGTCATCAATCATCTCAATCGTTCTTCACTCTCCGGGGCAGGGGAGGGAGAAGGAATTGTTTTCGATGCAGTCGCTTCTCACCATTCGGTCGAGAGTTTTGAGGATTTCCTTGCATGGAAGCGTCGCCACAGCGTGACTTTGTTCTAGCACCGACACTTGCCCCCTTTGCCTAGGCTCATCGTCCTAGCATCGAGCCCTATCCATTATGCCAAACCCTCGCGGAAATGGGTCTTCGTACACTCGTAAACCAAAGTCATCGTCACGCCGCATGCAGCTCTTTGAGTTGCTGGAACAACGCCTGCTCTTTGCTGGTGATGGTCTCACCAATCACGCCCCATCCTCCTCGATTGAAAGTCTCGTCAATTCGCTCGTGCCTCGGTTGCAGGCAAGCGAGCAACAATCGACGGCTATCGAAGTCGCTCCCAATGGCGACACCTTGGTTGTCTACAGCGGTCGCGGGCTGACAGACAATGACGGCATCTACCTGCGTCGCACTTTTGCTGATGGCACGAGCGGTCCCGATCAACAAATCAACCTTACAATCAACGAAGCACAACAGCGCCCGCAACTGGCGGTTTACGACAACGGCTCGTATGTCGTGGCTTGGGACGGTCGTGGGCCTGGCGATCAACAAGGTATCTTCGCGCGCTGGTATGACGCACAGGATCGGCCGCTCACTGGCGAAACTCTGATCAACCAAATCACGCCCGGCGCTCAACAAGAACCGGATGTGGCGGTTTCCAGTGACGGAACAACCATCTTTGTCTGGAGCGGAACCAGCGGTGCAGCGGACCCGGAGGGCGTTTATCGTCGTTCGTTCGATTCCTTAGGTCAGGCAACCAGCGATCAATTTCGTGTCAACCTTGCCACGGCAGGCACACAGGGATTGCCTAGTGTGGCCGTCTCACCTGCGGGACAGAGCGTGGTCACCTTTAGCAGTCGCAACCCTGTCAACCAACAATGGCAGGTCCTCTATCAGACTTTCGCCGCTGGAGACGATCAAAGAATTACTGATGCTGATCCCGCCAACAATCCACAGCGTGAGGATCGCCTGGCCTCTGCATCCCTCACTGCGAGCCAACTTCACAGTCGCGTTGGCATCGACGCTCAAGGACGGTTCGCTATTGCTTGGTCGGGGTACGCTTCCCATGAAGACCTTTGGAATATCTACCTTCGTTCCTTCGATGCAGCGGGACAACCGCAAACGCCACTGGATACTTTGGTGAACTCGCAACAAGGTGGAGTACAGAGAGACCCTGACTTGGCAATGGCCGACGATGGTCGATTTATTATCAGTTGGACCAGCGGTATCGCGAATGGTAGCGGCTGGGAAGTCTTTGCAAAACTCTATAACGCGGCTGGTTCTGTCGCCGAAAGCGATTACCTAGTCCATGAAACATCGGGTGACAACTCAGGACATCAAGCCTACTCGGCAGTCGCGATCGGGCGAGGGCCCGCTCAGGTTGCTTGGAGCGGCACTGGCATCTCAGATCGCAAAGGGGTTTGGGTGCGCCGAAGCCAACAAGCGGCCAGCCCAACGCTTCAAGCGATCGCACCACAAACTACCGATGAACAAACCACTCTTCGATTGCAAATCGAAGCAACCCCTTCCTTCTCCGAACAAATCATTCGCTACGACCTCGAGCCATTTTCTCATCCAATCGGCCTGGTCATCGATCCCGCTTCCGGCATGCTCGTTTGGACTCCGTCCGAAATCCAGGGCCCTGGAGAGTTCACTGCAGTGGTGATTGCCAGCGATGCAGATCAACCCGAGTTACAAGATCGACAATTGGTTCGCATTGCTGTTCGCGAAGTTAATCTCGCACCGAGCTTGTCAATAATCACCCCGGTAACGGTGGATGAAAACGCACTTGTGCGAATTGTTCCGCAAGCAACCGATGAAGACTGGCCCGCAAACCAATTAACCTATAGCTTGCTCAACTCACCTAATCCAAATATTCAAGTGGATCCACGTACGGGGGTCATCCAGTGGCAAACGACTGAGTCCGATGGTCCAGGAACCTATCGCTTCTCATTGCAAGTGCGAGACGATGGCGTGCCATCGAAGTCAGCTCAACAATTAGTGGAGATTTTCGTCCGCGAGGACAACCTGCCTCCTCTCGTTCAAGCGGTTTCGGACATCGCCATTCCAGAAGAAATTACCTGGTCACTGCAAATCTCCGCTACCGATCCCGATAGAGATCCACACGATACGCAAAACTCTCTCACCTACTCGCTCGATGCCGCGTCATTGGCACGCGGTCTGGCAATCAATAGTCAGGGAACCCTCTCGTGGCAACCGACTGAAACACAAGGCCCTGCAAAATACCCTACCTCCGTAACGGTCTCGGACACAGCTGGCGCACAAACAACGATTTCCTTCTCGATCGACGTGCTAGAAATCAACCGCCCACCAGTCTTGCGAGAACTCGACAACATCTCCCTTCAAACAGGACAAACACTTACAGAGACCGCTGTTGCCGACGACCCCGATTGGCCATTAAATCAACTGCGATACGGGCTCGACGATGGCAGCGTTCAACTCGGGGCCACGATCGATGCAACGAGCGGCGTGTTGACATGGACCCCCAATACTTCAGGCATTTTCCATATCCGAGTCACTGTAACCGACAACGGTGTTCCCCCATTGAGCGATACCCGCTCGATGACAGTAACCGTCGATAGCCCCTTGCTTCCTCCCACTCTGCAATCCATCCCCGACAACATTATTGATGAACTAACGCAACTTCGTTTCAATTTGTCAGCCGTAGCAGCGAATCCTGGACAACAAGTTCGCTACGCACTGGGATCCGACGCGCCCTCTGGACTAACCATCGATGCTATCACTGGCTCGGTTCTTTGGATGCCCAGTGAAGCCCAAGGTCCCGCCACGTACGATGTCACATTTATTGCGTTCGATCCAACGTTCCCCGCTCTGCGAGATGAAGCGAGGGGCAAAATCACCGTCCGCGAAGTTAATCTTTCGCCAGTTCTTCAGCCAGTCTCCGACAGATCTATCAACGAAGGAGATTTACTATCGATCCCTTTGTCTGCGTCCGATGTCGACCTTCCACCCAATCTGCTTCGATACGAATGGACCCCAGGATTTGATATCCCAGCAGAGATGCAACTCGACCAATCTTCAGGATTAATTACCTGGCAATCTCAGGAGATATCAGGCCCCGATGAATGGCTGATCGGTGTGACAACCTGGGACAACGGAGTTCCACCACTGTCGGACCAAACTACTTTCTCGATTACTGTTTTGGAACTCAATCAGCCCCCCGTCTTGGCATTGATCCCTGATCAAGCAACCGACGAAATGGTCCCCTACCATTATCAACTCTCGGCCACCGATGCCGATATTCCAGTTAACACCATTCGTTATCGAGTGGATTCAGCCTCCGCTGCCCTAGGAATTGCAGTCGATGCACAGGGGCTCATCACCTGGACTCCCACGGAATCACAAGGCCCCGCTTCGTATCCCATCACAATCAGCGTAAGTGATGATAATTTCTCGCATTCAATCGTCTCGCAAAACTTCAATCTCACAGTGCGAGAAGTCAATCGCAAGCCTAACTTGCAATCGCTTCCATCGTTTTCCATCCGTCCCGGGGAGGCGGTCCAGTTCACTGCGTCAGCTGCCGATCCTGATCTCCCCAATAACAACCTTTCGTTCTCTCTGAGAGGTGATGTACCGCCCGGTGCATCTATCGATCCAATATCAGGACATTTTCAGTGGTCATCCACACCATCATTCGATCCAAAGTTATTCCATTTTTTTGTGCGCACGACGGATAGCGGCACCCCATCGCTGTTCGATGAACAACCAGTATCGATCGAAGTCCTTCCCGAAAATGTGGTGCTGGTCGAAGAAGAACGTTTTGTGACTGCTTATGAACAACGCGTACAGATTCTGCCTCACACAACGGCAATTCGTTTCACGTTTGATTCACTTTACTTCGACACAGCTGACCTTGAATCGATGAACGATTCATTCGAAGCGTCTCTGGTAGATAGCAGTGGCAAGCCACTCGCAGCAATTATCGCACCGAATCGCGATGCGTTCTTCAATCACACTGAAAACGAAATTGTACTACTCGGCGCGGGAACCGTGGTGTCGCGCGATGGCGATCGGATTACACTCACGGTCGACGTCGCCCACCTACCCGCAGGAACCGATGCGCGCTTGATTCAAAGACTCGTCAACAATGATGACGACACCACAACGCAAGTGACGATCTATCCAGGGGTCGAGCAACTTTCAACAAATCGGCTATCCCCTGCGTCGCTGATAACTCCTGCTCCGTTTGCTCCCGACTTGAGCCAAGCAGTGGCAATTCAAGACGACTTGCAATGGCGTCACTTGGCTGAGGTCACCGATGCGGTTCAGATTCAATACGACCATACGGTTTTTGATACGGATACGCACCAAATTGCCGCAGGTCTTACCCTGACCAATACCAGCCGCTATCCACTCCGCTCGCCACTGTTGTTAGCGATCTCTGACATTTCACTCCCCGAGGTCTCATTAGCACTTGCTTCAGGCGCAATACCTCTCGACGCAGCTCGCCTCAGCAATCAGATCCCCGCGAAATTACGAGGTCTTCCCTACCTCAATCTTTCGGATTCGCTCATTGACGAAGATCTCTCTCCCGGCGAATCGATACGAATTCTTGTCAGCTATGAAAACCCAACGAACACCAGATTCGATTACTCACTTCATCTCGTCGCTGCGCTAAATCGAGCTCCAAAATTTATTTCAACACCCCCACTGACCGTTCGTGTCGGCAATTCCTATCGATACGCCTCACTTGCTGAAGATCCCGACGTCGACCCTCTTGTCTACTCGCTCGCCGCTGGTCCTGCCGCAATGACGATGGATCCGAAAACAGGAGTTCTTCAGTGGATTCCGACTTCGATGGATATTGGTAGTCACTCGGTTGAAATTCGCGCCACCGATCCCTATGGTCTGGTTGCCACGCAGACCTTTACGCTCGAGATTCGTGATGCCAACACGAGCAACAGCCCTCCCTATTTTGTAAGCGATCCCGTCGTAGATGCTTATGTTGGTCTGCCTTATCTCTATCAGGCATTAGCATTCGATCCCGATTTCGACCCGCTCATCTACCGAATCGAGACCGGCCCCAGCGACTTGGGAATCCCGCAGTCCCAAAGGACCCCACGCACTTCTCCCGTCGATCTGCAATGGATACCAACCGCCGACTATGCAGGTCAAACAATCCCAGTATCAGTGCGCGCAAGCGACCCGTTCGGTGGTGAAGCGATTCAAACTTATAGCATCCGTGTTCACGCAAATCCGACCAATCAACCACCTGTCATTGTTTCCGACCCTCAGCTCACCTATCGCATTCCGCACTTCGACAACCTGTCATCCGAAGGTGACGTAGCACCTACTTCGATTCAACAATTACTGAGTCCCAATCAAACGATCACAGTACCCGTCGCCGTAACTTTGCCACCCGATGTCTACAACACCACAACCGACGTGGTGCTCGTGGTTGACGAAAGTGGCTCCATGCAAGAGCAGGGCTGGATTGCTGAAATGATCCAGTCATTGGATGCAGCTCTCATCGATCAAGGACTGATTGATAATCGCTTCGCTATCGTTGGATATGGTTCATTCGATCCTGATCCGCGTGTAGTAACCGAACAACCTGACTATGAAATTATCGCCTATGGACCAAGCGGAATTGCCGTTGACCGCCTGCTTGTTCGAGCGGGTGAACCTATTCCCCCGCTTGCCTTTTCACAGTCGGGTGTTTATTCGATCGCAGTTACCCGCTATTTGCCGGATAGCAATCAACCAATCGAAGCGTCCACGAACCCTCTCGAGCCGCTCCACTTTCAATTGACCGCAAACATCAATGACCCACTCCCTGTTCAACGCCAGGGATGGACAACTTATCAAGCACAACTCGGTCCATTGGGTTATACGATTCCTTTTACAGCTAACGCTGGGGATAAACTGCTGATCGATGCGTGGGAAGGGTCGGACGTCCAAGCAACTCTCGTCGATCCGCAAGGAAAAAGCCTCTTCGCCGATCGCTGGTTGTTGGACGATACACTACCGTTGCGACTGGACCTTGCTGGGGAATACCAACTTGTATTGACTGGCTTGGAAGCCAGCCCCTTTAGCCTCCGCTTCCTCGATCCCGTTGCAGATGCAATACCTCTTCAAGTAGATCTCGCCACAACTGGTTCCCTCACGGACCCAGATCTCATGGCGCTCTACCGCTTCGACAGCCTGATGGGTGAATCGTGGATCATCGACCGTCTTTCCGAGATCACATCCCTTTCGGAATCGTATGACCTGCGGTTACTTGGTCCGGATGGAGTATTGTCGGAAAGCGTCTTGTCGCAAAGTCTGGTAAACAACAGTCTCCCCATTGCCCCCTATGACCTCTCCACGGGCGGACGAGTCGCGGATGGCGCAACCTATACGGTGATGCTGTCACGCAGCAATCTCGCCCCTAGCAGTGTAGCCGCAATTCCTTACCAATTCCGCTTGGATCACCTCAGCAACAATTTCCCCATTTTGCAACCCGAGACTTCACATCCAGTAGCGATGCCAAGTCCTCAGGATTCAGTCCATCTATCGATTTCGCTAGAACGCGAAGACTATCTATCGATCGACATCTCACAGTTCTCGGGTGACAGCCTAACGTGGCAACTCACCGACTCGAACGGTTTGATCGAGCGACAAGGAATTACTAGCTCAGGCCAAATACTTAGCGACCTGCCAGTCTTCTCGACAGGTATCTACACCCTGTCGTTTCATGGTCAAGCCCAGAACGTAACAGCATCACAGTTCCACGTCCTTACTCACGTAACTCAACAGACACTCCCTCCCATCTCCGGTGGTGAGGTGTCACTAAATCAACCTGTCGCTGGAAATTTTGGCGCGGAGCTCATCGCGCGATATCGACTTCCATTGTCGCAGGGAGATCGCTTTGTACCGACCCTGGTATCGCCCTCAAACGGCGCCGTCCAGTGGCGAATGCTGGCACCCAGCGGTGCAACTGTTTTCAATCATGTTACCGATGCATCGCTCGCTCCAAATCCAGGAACAAGCGATCGCTTGTCCCAGAGTCCAACGCAATACTATGCTTGGGAAACCGGTGATTATGTTATCGAAATTGTCGACAAGGGCTTTGCCGCACCCTTCACCTTCCAGATCGCTGGACAACCGGAACTATTGGAGATGGACCTTCGGCAAATAGGTAGGGTGAACCCCAGCGGTGGCGTATTACTCTATACATTTGTAGCAACACAGGGTCAGCAATTACATCTGCAATCTCTGCAGCCGGACGAACTCTTCGCCTCAGCCGATGTAGCGAGCCAACGCGCTCAGTTGCTACGTGCTCAGGGTGACGTCGAAGATGGCTACTGGGGAATCGAGTATGCAATCAGCACACTTGCATTTCGTCCCAATGCATCTCGCCAAGTAATACTATTGACTGACGAAGATCGAGATGTCTTGCAATATGAACTGTCATCCGCCGGTCTTCTGCAGCTAATCGAAACCAATGAAGTCGTACTTCACAACATCGCTTCGATTCAATATCAGGACAGCAACGACCCAACCCTTGTGACTGCGATGGGCGTGCAGGCGCTCGCCGAAGATATCTCTGACGAGTTTTCTCTCTTTTATGCCGCTCCGAACGGCGCCTTCGATTTCTCGTTCACGGATGCCTTTTCCACCGCCGGTGGATTTGGTAACACTCGCCGCGATTACGTCGATCTCGCTATCGCCGCACAGGGTACGTCCTGGGATATCGAATTTCTCCGCGGAACATCGACAAATGGAGTAAACAATCGAATTTCCTTTACAAATGCCTTTGTTTCAACGTTGGTTGATTCGATCACCCGGCAAGCCGTGGTGCAACTTGTCGCTGTACCTAGTGAAGCTCCCGTTACCATCGGCACTCCTCAGCAAATCGGTTCTCAAATAGTCTTTCCGGTCACGTTCGTCGGGGACGGCGACGCTTGGAACTTTGACCTCGAATTCGTCGATCGACTCCGCGACGATGTCCTTTACGGGCGAATACCAGTACAGATTGCTGCGCCCTATATTTATCCAGTCCGTGCGATCGATCCAGAAAACGATCCCATCGATTACGCACTTACTGCAGAGTCAAACGTTGACTATGCATTTGATTCCCAATCGACTCAATTCACTTTTGCGCCCACTATTCCCGGCAGCTACACTTTCACCGCGACTGCGACCGATCTTTACGGCGGCCGGGACAATCAGACATGGACGGTCGTTGTCTCCTCTTCAGTAAACTCCAATCAATCTCCCATCCTCAGTGCGATTCCAGATCTTCGACAAGAGATCTCTCGACCGATTTCTGTCGACTTTCATGCGGAAGATCCGGACGGCGATGCACTTATCTATCGCTTGGCTCCCTCGCCAACATCAGGAGCACTACCTCCGCTAGGCTTGTCCTTGGATCCTTTTACAGGTCATCTAGACTGGACACCATTGCGGTCACAGGTCGGTCAGTACACCATCGCTATACGTGTCTCCGACGGACGTGGTGGAACCGATCTCCTCGAATGGACCATCGATGTCACTCCGCCAGTACCACATCAAAATTCGGAGCCTAGCATTGTTAGCGCTCCGCTCACGGTGGCCGTGACATCTGTTCCATACCGATATCCCGTTTTAGCCAATGACGATGATCACGATTTGCTTGAATACGAACTAATCCTCGGACCTACCGGCATGGTCATGGATCGTCAGACAGGCGTGCTTGGTTGGACTCCCCTCAGAAAGGATGTTGGCCAGCATTCCGTTATCGTTCGTGTTACCGACCAGCAGGGTGGTTTGGACTTGCAACACTATTCTCTCTACGTGTTCGAGGAAAATGCCTCCCCTGTCATTTCCTCAGAACCTCGCTTGCTGACCTCGCCGGGTGACAATTGGATCTATCAAGTCTCCGCCATAGATCCCAATGGAGATCAAATTTATTATTCGCTGGGAGATTCCACGACAGCTCTCAATGTAAACATTGATCATTCATCGGGTCGCATCGCCTGGCAGCCAAACCGTATTGGCTCGTTCAATTTTGAAGTGATTGCCGATGACTTTCGAGGTGGCGAGACGGTTCAGCAATTCCTCATCGATGTTCGTGAGCAATCTCCTCCCTATTTCCAAACACTTCCCGCTGATGTGGCAATTGTCGGTCAACCAATTCATGAGCTGGTCGTTCTCGGAGATGCCAACGCAAGTGACACATTGAGTCTGGCTCTCAACTCCGATAGCGAACTCCTCGGAGCTACAATCGTTTCAACAATTTGTCCCGACGAATTTTCGGCTTGCAAAGCAGCTTATTACCTCGACTGGATGCCTTCGTCGTCGAGAACATTTGACTATCAATTTGTCGCGTTGGACAGCTCTGGCAATTCCACGGAAATAGCGTTAACTCTGGATGTCACATCACCACGGTCCAAAAGCTACGCTCCTCTCTTCCAGAGCACTCCCACCGGCCCAGCATTCGCAAATCAACCGTGGACCTACCAGGTGAATGCTTGGGATCCTGATGGCGGTTCCGTTGTGTATTCACTTGGACCACAAAGCCCATCCCAAGCTTCGATCGATACCCAGTCAGGCCTGCTCACATTCACCGCCACACCAGCAACAATTTCAATGACGATCGATGTGATCGCGACCGATTCTGCTGGCACATCGTCAAGGCAAATTTCACAGCTGAACATTGAGACAGACAGTAGCAATAACGCTCCTCAATTTATTTCATTACCTATTCTGTTGGCGCATCAAGATTCTCTTTGGACCTACGATGCACATGCGATCGATCGAGAAGGAGACTCTGTCCGTTACTCACTCAACTCGTCTGCACTAAACGCGGGAGCAACCATCGAATCGACGTCGGGTCGAATTGCATTTACTCCCTCGAACAATTCACCATTGTCGATCACCATCACGGCTGTGGATCAACGAGGTTTATCATCCAATCAGACATTCGTTTTGCCCATATTGGCACCCACCAATCTCCCACCACGCATCGTCAGCATTCCGACTGGCCCAGCCATCGTTGGTACTCGTTGGAGCTATCGAATGGAAGCCTTCGACGACGATGGCGACGTTCTCTCCTACTCCCTCGGCGAAGAGACCGACAATCAAGCGTTGACCATCGATTCTCGCACGGGCGTCGTTTCCTACTTGCCTTTGCTTCCAGAAACGAAAATGCTTTCCTTCGTTGTGACAGACAGCAAGGGAGGTGAATCTCGTCAACATTTCACGCTCGCCGCAGTCCTACCTGACTCCGATACGGCAAATCAGGCCCCCGATTTCTTGTCGTCCCCCATAGGTCCAGCCTATCTGCAACAGGAGTGGGTGTATCGAGCCAACGCTATGGACTCGGAGAACGACCCCATCCGTTATTTGCTCGACAACACATCGAAAGCTCGTGGCATGATCATTGACGACGTCACGGGAAGACTCTCCTGGGTACCAACACAAGTCGGTCAATTCCCAGTAGTCATCACTGCTATCGATTCCCGCGGCGCGACATCACTGCAGAGTTTCGAACTTGCGACGGTGATGTTCAATCGTGCCCCTGTCATTCGTAGCCAACCAACGGGACCAATCGAACTGGGCATACCATGGCAATACCAAGTCGTCAGCAATGATCCTGATAGCGACACGCTCACCTATTCGGTCGATGCGACAGCCCTAGCTAACGGGGCCAGCATATCACCGCAAGGATTGCTTTCATGGACGGCAACTGACTTAACCCCCATCTCGATGACCGTTTTCGTCAGCGACCCACACGGCGCCAGCAGTACACAAACCATCGCACTCATTCCACAACCTGCTCGCCATCATGCAGCACAGCCGCCTCGTTTCTTGTCACTCCCCACGACGCAACTCTCCTTGGGCCAATCACTTCTGTATACGGCGATAGCCTTCGACCCCGATTCAGTCCTTCCCAACGATACCCCTATCGTCTACTCACTTCTTAGTGGCCCTCCTGGGTCCACACTGAATCCGATCACAGGCAAAGTCAGTTGGCGTCCGCAGCAGTTGGGGACAGTTTCGTTTGTTGTTTTGGCAACCGATAATGACGCCGATTCAACACAGCAATCATTCTCCGTCGAAGTCGTTCCTGGATCGATCGTAAATCAGCCACCCAGATTCTTAACCGATACACTTGGTCCTGCAGTTCGCGATCGGACTTTCGAATTTCAGCTGCTCGTCGAAGATGAGGCACTCGGCTCACTTCACTTCCAACTCGATGCCGCGTCCGAAGCGATTGGAATCAACCTGGATAACCAAGGGAAGCTCAAGTGGCTGCCAACAAGTTCTGGGCACAATTCAATTACGGTGACTGTGACCGATGACCTCGGCGCAGCAACGACTCAGACTTTTGTACTCATTGTCCTGCAGAATGCGCCACCGCATCTCTTTGCCAACGCGCCTCTGCGAGGTCCACAGGGCAATGAGTTTACGATTGAATTTGATGCCTACGAAGCCAATGCTGACGATCAATTGACTTATTCTATCGCCAATGGTCCATCCAGCGCAACAATCGATCCCGACACCGGCACTCTTCATTGGGTCGCGGATGTCCCGGGGCGATTCGCCATCGAAGTTGCTGTTGCCGATGACAAAGGTGCCTACGATTCGGTCATACAATGGATTACCGTTTTTGATCCCAACTCCAATCAAGCTCCCCAGATAGTAGGAAACCCTCGCACCAAACTTCGCTTCGATCAGCTCTACATCTGGCAGGTACCGGCGATCGATCCCGATCAAGATCCACTGACTTATGAGTTGATAAGCGGCCCTGTCGGCTTAACGCTTGCTTCACATGGCCTGCTCCAGTGGACTCCCGAAACAAGTCAAGTGACTGGCGAAACTCCTCATGTCGTTCACATTCGAGTGCTCGATGATCGCGGCGGAACAACAGACCAACAATGGCTTATCCATGTCCGTCATACCGCATTAAATGAATCGCCAACCATCACCGGCACACCTTCTCTACAAACGGTCGCAGGGCGGACCTACCATGCTAATCTGTTGGCCGATGATCCAGATGAAGACACCATTTTCTGGTCTTTGCTTGAATCCCCATCAAGTCTCGTGTTAGACAGTGTCGGGAATATTTTCTGGTCGCCTACGCTCGACGATATTGGTTTACACACCATCGGCGTGCGAGCCTCCGACCCCTATGGCGCACATGACGAATATTATTTTGACTTAGTTGTGCGCGGGACTAATAGCCCAGCACGAATTGAAGGAAACCCACCTTCACTCCATCGTGTTCAAACAATCCTTACAGTTCCCTTTTATGCCTTCGATCCCGACCAAGACGAAGTCAGATTTCGCTTTGCACCAGGCTCTGATTCACATGGTGCCATGTTAAATGAACAGACTGGCGAACTCCGCTGGACCCCTTCGGCAACAGGGCACTTTTCATTCCGTATCACTGCGGTCGATCCCTTTGGCGAAGGGTCGACACTTGTGTTCGATATCGAGGTAGATCCATTCGGTCCCAATCAGCCCCCAGAATTCCTATCGACGGACCCTGGGATCGCCGAAGCCGGACTGACGTACTCCCATACATTTTTAGCCATCGACCCGGAAGGCCTAGACTTGCAGTATCGAGTCGAAAGCGGCCCCCAAGGCATGACGATCGATCAACAGGGATTGCTGCGATGGACACCCGCTTCTGAACTTGTTGGACAATCATTTTGGATAACTCTATCCGCCTCGGACCCCGCTGGTAAAGTGGCTCGCTATCGCATGACACTCCCGGTGCGAGAACCGAATCAGGCTCCCTCATTTACCAGCACTCCTTCCACACAGATCACTGCGGGCCAAACATTGGTCTATGAGCTGACCGGTTCTGATGCAAATAGCGATCCACTTGTATTCGACTTTATCAGCGGACCGTCAGGAGTCACCTTCGATCGTGATAACGCAAGATTAACCTGGCAATCAACAATCGATGACATTGGTTCTCATGAAGTGGTCGTTTCGTTGACAGACCGACGTATTTCCAGCCCTATTCTTCAAAACTGGTCCTTGGAGGTCGTAGCAGACCAACAATCACCAACTGTGACTGTCAACGCAGACTCCACCAACGTCATCATCGGTCAACGAGTTGTCTATCTTGTCACGGCAAACGACAACGTCCATGTCGAACAACGAACGCTCTCGGTAGACGGTCATCCACTGTCGCTCGATGCGCATGGATATGGCATCACAGATTTCTCTACCCCAGGTCGCTATTTGGCGATTGCAACAGCCACCGACTCAGCGGGAAATACCAGTTTTGCTCAACAAGAAATCGTCGTTCGAAATCCCAACGATTCGGCGCCACAACTGCAGATTGTCTACCCAACTAGTTCAACACGCGTAACAGAACTCATCGACATTCGCTTGCAACTGCAAGACGAGGAAAATGAATTATTGGCGATTCGAGCCTTCATTGAGCCCCTCGATGGCCACACAAACGGGCGGTTACTCTTCGAACGGCGTGCAATCGCTGGCGAATATCTTCCCCAGATGTTTGACGAAATTGTTGGTCAATTGGATCCAACTTCGTTTCGCAATGGAAGTTATCGCATCACAATCGAAGCCGAAGACAGCAGTTCCAACATCGCCACGGCATCGACCATAGTCAACATTGAAGGACTACTCAAACTTGGCACCTACACGACCGGCGTTGTGGATCTCGCTATCCCCCTTCCTGGAATCCCCCTCGTCATACAACGTGTTTATAACAGTCTCGATGCAGATCTTGTCGGAGATTTTGGTCGTGGATGGACTTTGGATTATGGGCTTGCATCCATTCAAGTAGACCTCGAAACACTGGGCGGACTCGGCTCGGGGCGCTACGCTGCCTTTGTCGATGGCACACGCATCCAAATCTCCTTTCCCGATGGACAGAGTGAAGGCTTCACATTCCAAGCAATTCCTGGACGACGAGTCGGAGGCACAGTCATCGACTATCGGCCCTCCTTTGTCTCCGATTCCGGAATTCGCAGCATCCTTCACGGTCCCGATCAAACACTGATTCGTTTAGGAAGTTCCTATGTTACGGATGAAGGGATTACCTATAACCCCTTCGACCCGGCAATTGGAAACTTCTTCCAACATGTAACTAGTGATGGCACGGTTCGAACCATTCGCGCTTCAAGCAACACTTTGCTTAGCATCGCCGACAAGAATGGTAATGAGATTGCCTTCGAGGCAGGGCAACTGGTCAGCAATAGAGATAAGTCCATTGTTATCGAGCGAGACTTTCGCGATCGTATCGCTGCGATCACCGACCCACGAGGAAACAAGATCACGTACCAATACGATGCGATGGATCGCCTCATCGCGGTGACTGATCGTGAACAAAATTTGCTTCCGGAAAATCAAAGGCGATCTACCACCTACACCTACGATGACGACCAGCCATTCTTGCTCGTCCAAGCAATCGACGCGAATGGAGTTGTTCTTTTCAAGAACGATATCGATGCCACCGGTAAACTCGTCGGTCAATTCAACGCATTCGAAGGGGGTGTAACCAGCAGCTTCAATACCATCGATCGTGAACAGTCGGTGCAAATCAACGGAACGACGATCAGCACCACATACTTCGACAGCGAAGGTCGCTTGCAGAAGATTGACGACTATAGCGACTCCAATCTTCTCTTTGAATTTTCCGACTCGGGCAAACCGCGCAGCCTGACTCGCAATCTATTCGATTCACAGAGCGCAAATGCTACCGAACAATTGCAATTTACGCTGCAGTTAGATGATGCGGGTCGAGTCCTCTCACGCACCGCACCGAACGGAAACACTTCGTTCTACACCTACGATCCATACACGGGCCAAGTTGCCTCGGAAGTGGACCCACTTGGAAATCGAACGCAGTACCAATATGACGAAAAAGGTAATCTCGTCGCCACGACAGACTCCAAGAACCAAATGGTCCAATACGACTTCGATGAAATGGGAAATACGATTGGAGCTTATGCAATCGATTTGACGGACGGCTCAAACGATGGCTGTCAAAGCACTACAAACTTCCAAGCATTCTGCCCTGCAACGACAACTCTGTTTACTGCGACTTTTGACGAAACGGGAAAGCAATCAAGCACAACAGATGGGAGTGGCAATGTAACGGTCTTCCACTATGACGCCAATAATCTCGTCGTTCGTACCGAAACGATTGCTGCTATCGATCCAACCGTTATCCTTGTCGAATCGACTACGCTGAGTGCAAATGATTTCCCAACAATGGCGCAAACCTTTCGCCAGTTACCCTCTGGATCCATCACATCACTGAACCAGAGCGAAAGACAGTTTGATGGCAGTGGAAGAGTCCTTTCCGAGCGGACTCCAACCGGCCAGCGAGCTGCGGTGGAGTACGATGCAGCGGGTCGACCAGTCATCACTCGATCGATCGACTTGAATTCCGAAGTACTGGTTTCCTATCAAATATTTGATGACCAAGACCGCCCTTCGATTCAGACCAATCCAGTTCCTGAAGGTCAAACGCCAGTTTCTGGTAAACGATTTCACTATGATTTATCCAGCCAGATCATTCGCACGGATACTTTACTGGGACTCTCCATCAACATCACGGAATTTACCGGAAAACCTAACATAGAATTGGTGCAGCTTGGCCAGATTTTTGCCGGCGCGACTGTCGATCCTGATGGCCTGAATCACCCACTTCTGATCGAAACCGAAGATGGACGAAGTGTCGAACGGACTCGCAATCACGAAGGACACACGATCGAATCTCGCACCACCGTGCGCAATGCGAACGGTGGTTTTGTAACGAGAATCAGTCGCACAGTTTACGATCGATACGACCGAGTTCTCACTGCCACCGACCCCTACGATGAATTTAGCAACGCACCTATCACTGGAATCACCAACGTCTATTCGGCTTCGGGCGATATCCTTCGTTCCGACCAACTGACTGATCTGAAGATTGATATTGTTCAACTCGCTGACGGTACGTTTCAATCCATCGTCACCAACCCTGGTCGACTACTAGAGAACGATCGGTTGCGATTCGATGACGCGGGTCGACTCCTCTTCCGCGAAGAACCCGACGGGTCCAGAACCGAATATCACTATGATGGACAAGGTCGCCCCATCGAAATTCTGAATGTTCCATCCAACATCAGTGAGGATACCTACGTATCAAGAACCTACTACGCAGAAGACGACTCTTTTGTAATTCAGATTCAACGTGTGCCACAGAATCAAGCATCGGAACCAACGAAGGCAACCCGCATCTTCCGCGATGCTGCGGGACGAACAATTCGCACGGAGTTTCTTCACGATATACGCACGGAAATTTTCACTGACATCGGTGGTCGATATCGAATTGAACTCGTCGATTCAGGTGTCGTGGATTCGTGGTCAACAACGACCTTCGATATCACTGGCCGCCCCACTATTGAAATCAATGATCTGGGAGGACGCACAGACTATTCTTACGATGAACTAGGTAACACAACGTCAGTTACGGGACCAAGCTATTACGAAATCGACCTCGTAGCGTATGTCAGACCACGTACCGAACATCTCTTTGAAGGCTCAAGGCTGCTGGCAACAAAATCCGGAATCCGAGTTCTTGCTGACGGAACCATAGACGAAGGCGCAATGCGATTGACTCAGTTTGTTTACAATGATCGGGGTGAAGTAACGGCCACGGTTCTTCCCAATGGACAAACCGTTTACGCAACTAACAATCAAGCGGGGCAGAGAACTTCTGAGACCGATATGGCTGGCCGCACGACTCAATATGAATATTCCGCCACCGGCGCTCTCTCCGCCATCATCCAGCCATTGGTAGCAACGAGTTCGGGCACACCCTATTACCCTCGTACTGAGTTTGATTACGACGACTGGGGAAATCGCATCGCTACCCGTACCGGAATCGCACAACATCTTGATGGATCTCTGGATTTCTCCACAGTGCGCGAATCAAAAGACAGTTACAATTCTCAAGGTCAACTGATCTCAATTGCTCGCTCGTCAGAACTCATCGAACGGCGTTTTTATAACGAGGATGGCAAAATCGACTATCGCTTGCATCCCGATGGAGTGGTGGAAGCTTTCGAATGGTCCGATGATCCGCTCGATCCTGGATTCTCCAGAACAGCCTTCTACAACTCAATGCTCGACTACGAAAATGGCACGGTCGCAGATTTCAACCAATCAACTACAGACGCGTTAGGCAATGTTCAGCAATCCTATGGCATCGGAACCGCAAGCCGCTCCTACGACGAACAAGGCCGATTGGTCGAGCTAAGCAATGACGCGGGCACGATTCACTATCAATACTCCGCTTCAGGACGTCTGATTGCCACTTGGACCAACAATCAAGAGGATCAAGTTGTTCAAAATCGGGTGCGTTATGATTACGACAGCGCGGGTCGCCTGGAAACCGTGACTCTAACAGAGAAATTCGGCGTCGCGGTCAATCCACCTGAAACCTACCATTACTCTTACAATGCCTTTGGGCAGATCAGCCAACTCATCCATCCCGATGGCGTGATCGAACACCACGAATACGATTCGATGGGCCGCACTATTAAACTCGCTTATCTCGTTGGCGATGCAACTCCGAATACGATTCAGGACAACTCCATCGTGGCGATGTTTGAATACTCGCTTAATGCTGCAGGAAACCGCTCGGAGGCGACCGAATCGTTTTGGGATGCATCTTCTAATACCATCATCGAATCGCGACATTGGCTAGCCGATTACGACCAAGTAAACCGATTAATCCGCTACGAAGTCTCTGACGTGAACTCCCATTCCGTTACCACATACGAATACGATCCAGCACATAACCGCACTCGCACTTCCGTGGACCTAGACGCCGATGATCAAATAGATGCGAGCACACACTATCGTTTCGACGCGGCCGATCGTCTGTTAGAAGAAGTGACAAGCAGCCAAGATATCGGGCTTCTTAAACGCGAGTACCAATACCGGCTCGGCAGCTCCAACCCGTTCTCTATCATTGAACGTAATTTGGCAACCGACGAGGTACTTTCCACTACGAACTATGAGTATGACCTCTATGGTTACCTGACGCTTGAAGAGCAACATCAATTCGGAGATTTTGAATCGATCCGACGAGTCGAAACGACCTACGATCCAAATGGTAAATTGATTTATCAACACGAAATCAGGACACAGGATAGTGACATCGTGTTTGACCAAGCGATCAATTTCATTGTCGACGAACTCAGCCCCTCGGGCTATTCACAGCTCTTCGAAACTCGTGACGCGTCGAGTCATGAGACAATGTCCGCGATTGCGTCAGGATTGCGGGTACTTTCGGAATCCAACTCCCTTGGCGCGTCTTCAACGCTTATTACTGACGCTATGGGATCGGTTCGCGGAGTCCGCAATTTAGAAAGCGGAGCCGTAGCCATCAGTAGCTATTCAGCATTTGGAGAAACCCAGGAGACAGCTAACGCAAGCTCGCTCCATGGATATGCTGGCGAACTACACGATCGCGAATCCGACACGATCTATTTGCGGAAAAGAACTTACACACCATCCACAGGGCGATTTCTGCAAGCCGATTCATTCGCCGGAGTCGCTACGCAACCGGCAAGTCTCAACCGCTACATCTACGCAGCCAATTCACCGTTCCACTACGCAGATCCCTCAGGGAATCTCTTTGTCCTCATTGATGGCACCTGGAATCACGATTCCGCTCCCCACCTAGAACCCGGCGAAGATTTCACAAATGTCTATTATCTAAGGGAAGCGTTTGCACTTAAAAATCCCCCTGCACAATATGTATATGAACGTGGAGTCGGCAATCCTGTTGACAATGAATTCGTCATGCCATTTTTCGGTGGCGCATTCGGACTTGGTCTTTCTGAAATAACCAATCGCGCCGTAGCCCGATCAAAAGATCGCTTGACAACTCAACCGTCTTCTTTGTCGATCACTGGCTTTAGTAGGGGCGCTGTCTCCGCGTTACAGTTTGCGCACGCAATTGAACGGGAGGTCCCCAACGTTGATATTGAATTCATGGGGCTATTCGATCCTGTTGCGTCGGTTGGATTCCCCGGAAACGGAATAAACTTTGGATTTAATCTAGAGCTTTCAAGGAGGACTCGATCCGCATTCACACTTGTTTCGTACCAAGAAGACCGGGGTTATTTCCCCGGCACGAATCTTCATAGTTCACGTGTAAAACAGTTTGTCACTTGGGGAGTTCATAGTGATGTGGGCGGTGGATACGCAACAAGTCCAACCGCAATTATTAAAGATGCGTTGTATATGATGCGTTCAGAATTGGAGTTACATGGAATAAATCTTGCGCCAGTTGGAACACGGTGTTTTAGCTGCGGACCAAAGCAAACACATTATCCGCATTCAATTGTTACCTATATTAAACACGGTGGTCAAACGTATGGCGAAATAGCAAGACCAATGGTTGAATATCCGATGGTCGGAGAATTAGGACTTGCGTTTTTCTACGACGAAATGGACTTTCGCCGAGTAGGCGTATCTCAAGCTGAGGCACTGTTCACGCGAGCGATGTGGATTCCTGCAAGAGCAATTCAAATCAACACCATTGGCTCATTAATTAATTTAACACCTGGGATTGGCGGCATAGCATCCACGGCCTATAGGGCTTGGAACCTTGCTGCTCTATATGCATCTCATATCCAATACTATATCAATCGATTATAATTGAATTCCTCGATGCAATGGAGAAAAAAACAGATTGCCTTGACCGGATATCCGACTGCTCTTCTTTTTTCAATTAAAATGAATAGATCATGCTGCGACGAGTATTTCTTACAAGCCTTTCGATGAGTTTTTTATATGGGTGTAGCACGACCAGCAAAAAAACCATCGCTTTGTTTTACTCAAACGAAACCGGCCGATGGATTGAGGGACCGATATCTATAGGAGATAATATCTATGATATGTTCACGTTGTCTCCATTTGCGGTAACTGAAACGACAGCACGCATGGACTTGCTGGTAAACGCGGCTTACCGTTTGACATGTCAAGACATCTATTCGGGTGACAAGCTAAATGCCTCCGGTGTAATTGGAATTTATGATGGCAATTTCTCAAACCCAAGCCTTCTGCTCGCGTTGCAGGACGATGGTTCGATTCGATCTTCATGGCAAGAGCGCGATAGTATTGGAGTACGGGGTGAATTTCTCGAACCGCACGCAAAAACTGTTCCGCTATTAATTTCCGTTACACGCCAAAAACCTTCTTTTGGCTCGATGCAACTCGCAATACGTCAGCGTCCAAGACGATTCGTATCAACATATTTTGAATCTAATTTTCAAAGTCGAATCACTAATCGATTCCTTTTTGCCGTATCGCGTATAATGTCGCCAGTGCACGGATGGGAATCTGTAGTATTCTTCTCCACAGATCAAATGCGAGTTACTGACACGGCAATCACCTGGCGTGACACGTTTGATTTGCGTACTGTACCTGGTTTTGAGCCACCGAATTGCGTTTTATGGATCGAAGTCGAACAGAACGGGCAATACAAATTGGCTTGGAAAAAACATCCCGAGACGGACGAGCGTCAACTGCGCGAGCAACTTCAAAAAAACCAACTCGAACCTCCGCAAGATTGGCTTGTCCGTCAAGCTCAGCGACATGACGAGCTAACTCTCGTCTCATTGCACCGTGGCAACCAAACCAAAATCCCCGACCTACGCTTCGACGACGAAATCGCCCAACAAAAGTAAGAAGATGTCACGCACCCTCCTTACCCTCGTCCTAGGGCTCCGCCCGAGGACGCACTGCAAACAAGGCTCCGCCTTCACACCCGCGTTTTGAAGTTGCACTGTTTCTCTTCTTCTCTTCTCACAACCCGAAGCGTAAGCAAGGGACCGACTTACTGCGACGCTGCAACGTATGGATGCAGCCCCTCGCTGACGCGGCGGGTTGTGAAAAACCCACCCCTCGACACTCCTCGTCCCCGGGCTCCACCCGAGGACGCAGACGTGAATTCCGCATAGTTGAGCGTGAATCACTACCTACAATCGTCTACGGTATTGGATTGCACTGCGGGTAGTGAGAGAAAAAGCGGGGAAGCACTTTTCGTCGTAAATCTTCAAGCCGAACCAGAGCAGTCGCTGCTTTTCGACTCATGACATTTCCACGCGATCCGAACCAAAACCACTACGCCACAGCAGCTTTAGCTTGTGCACGTGTCATTCGTAACTGCACCTTTTGACATCGCACTCAGGGATATTTGCGGTCGGCTTGCCACCTAGGATCGAATCTAGGCCCCGCGCTGAGCAACAGCCGATTACTCCACCTCGACCGTCACATCAAGAAGTTGGCTCACCTTGAATTGTGGCGATAATCGCTGCAACGTAAGCGCCCGACATAGCCATTCTTGACGTGCATGAGAGGATGGTGGGTTTGTCACTTCTTCAAACCCTGGAGGCTCTTGCATGTCACGGTCCATCAATGCTGAAAAGCGTGTTCTCTGGCAAGCCCGATTGGATGC
>JBGTBJ010000132.1:0-190347 GCA_041749395.1 Pirellulaceae bacterium | reverse complement strand
ATTTCAGTTCGTCTTCGACCCAAGCAGCTATCATCGCCAATCCTTTGACTGTGCTACCAAAACTGCCTAGATACCCAAGCCAGAGTTCCAAGGCAAACCCAAAAAGGCTCGCGGCGAGATGTGTTGTATAAAAAGCCGTCTTCGGGAGGGTCGATGCGAGGAACGAGTGTCGGGGAAGGATTGCGCAATCTGTTGCGCGTGAGTGCCCTCCCCGGGCTTTAGCGCCCGACCCTCCCGCTCGCCGCAGACGGCGACTCGGGAGGGTGTATTGCTTCACTCACTCGTCTTCAGGAGGGTCGATGCGAGGAACGAGTGTCGGGGAGGGATTGCGCAATTTGTTGCGCGCGAGTGCCCTCCCCGGGCTTTAGCGCCCGACCCTCCCGCTCGCCGCAGACGGCGACTCGGGAGGGTGTATTGCTTTGCCGCCGCAGACGGCGACTCGGGAGGGTGTATTGCTTTGCCGCCGCGGACGGCGACTCGGGAGGGTGTATTGCGTTAGTTGCTGGTTGCGAAGGGATTGCCTTGGATGTTGCCCTCGGTTGCAGTGGTGCTGGAAATCCACTGCTCGATTTCTTGTGCCGACATGTATCCCACGCGCGAGTCAACTTGTTTGCCGCTCTTAAACAAAATCATATGCGGGATGCTGCTTACGTCATAAGACGACGCGAGTTGTGACTCGTCATCGACATTGATCCTGACAAGTTCGACTCCAGTGGGAAGATTGGGTTCGACTTGTTCAAGTTCGCTGTCAATCATCCGGCAGGGGCCACACCATGGTGCACCAAATTTGACGAGCACCGTATCTGACTGACTTAGCGCGCTCTGAAATTCAGCACTGGATTGAGTGGCGTGGTTCGAGCTGATCGAGGTTGACAAATCGCAACCACTGGAAGCCAGCAGGCAGCTAAGGATAGCAACGGTGGCAAACGTGTATCGGTGGAAAGCCATAGATTTTTACTCGAAAAATAAATCGGAAGGATGAAGGCCAGAAACGTTGTTGATAGTCGCCTTTCGCTCCGCGAAAGTAGCGTTGGTAATAATTGCTTTTTTAGAACTTTCGCGGAGCGAAAGGCGACTATGATTGCCTTCGATGAATAAATTCACAGCCTAGGAGCAAAACCGACTTTCTGGTCACACCCTGTGCGCGATCGCCAAGTATACGTTTTTGTAGGAGGTTGGAGGCTCGAATTGCGAACGCGAAACAGGCTATTTTCGAGGTTCGGTACTAGTATCATACCGAATATGCGTCTTTTAACGCAACAATAAAGAGGATGGATGGGGGTGTGCCCGGTTGCACGAACCAAAAGCGATCGTGCTATCGTTTTAAGATTTTGAAAGTGACACAAAGAGCCCGCGAACCTTGTTTCCGTATTCCATTCGTAAGAACGCGTTGGAATGACGAGTCAATTGTAAGTTGTTATTGCTCGCTGTTTGCTTGATGTGTTCCAATGTATGGACATAGCGTCCGGAGTCAGATAATCGATAGGGGGAGCCTTGGCCGTGACCAAGTTCCACTGAGAAGGCAATGTTGCCGTAAGGTTCCAAAGAAGCAGCAGCTGGTTCAATGATCTGTTGCAAATCGCCCATGTAAATTAGGGTGTCACATGCAATGATCAAATCAAAGGATTCCCTTGAGGATCGAATCCAGTCACATACTTCGGCGACATGCAATTCATCGTAGAGCCCCGAGCTTTGGGCGATGTCAATCATTTCGGGAGATAGGTCCACGCCGACAAGACGCGATGCCAAGGGGCGAACCAATTTGCCCGCTAGACCAGTCCCGCAACCAAGATCAAGCACGATCAATTGCCGGCGAGGTCCGATCGATTTGAGAATAACCTCAAGCAATCGTTGGGGCCCCTCGTAGCCAAGTTCATCCACCATGTTCGTCTCATAGAAAGTGGAGAATCGAGAGTAGAGTTGGCGAATATAGTCGCTAGGCACCCGCTCATGGAGAGTGGTTAAGTCGCGAGTCTCTGCGGTGTCCAATGAATCCAATAAGTGCTTAAGCTCTGCGTCATCTGGGTTGATGAGTAAGCACTGAGTGTATGCATCACGCGCTTGTTCATGAAATCCGAGCATGTAAGCAAGTTCGCCATGATGTCGGCAGACTTCGGCATCACCCGGCAATAATTGTGAAGCGCGTGCTTGACATTGAAAGGCTACATCGATCCAGCCGGTTTCACGAAGCCGTGCGGCCAACCTCGCCAGTTCAGGTCCATTCAATTCTTTGGATGGGGGCATTGGATAGGAACTGGCGACATTTCGTTCATGCAGCAGGTCGGCCGCAATGGCTTGGTCCAGCCAATGTTGCAGTAGATTCTCGGCACCGCGCTGGGCACCCACAGCGTCCCGTACAAACTCAAATACCTCGGCTTTCGACCGGACTCCATCGCATAACTCAAGCAGGAGCGCGGCGACCGGATTTAGTTGGTGAATGTGTTGTGTGATTGCATGAAAAGCGATGTAGCCATTCGATACCGTGGCAACGAGAATTGCAGGATTGATTGCCAGATATTGCAAAAGCGATCACCTTGGGGGGGCTCGGTAGTAATTTCAATGTCGAATAGTGAATACGCTATGATCGTATGCGATTAGTGTAGAGGCGGCGAGTCCGCCCAGATGTTCTATCCGTTTATCATTGGCATCCGTGGACGAATCAAAAACACCCGTTCTGAAATTTGAAGACGGAACATTGGTTCTTTACGGTTGGAGCCAGCGCGAATTGGTCAGCGTGTTTGAGAATGATATTTGGACATGGGATAGCCGTATTGAGGGATGGCGATGTGAAGCGCGTGCTTACCAAACCGTAAAGCGACGTTTTTTTCAGCATTTACAGAGCAAAATCCAGGACCATCCAGCTAACATCGTTGCCGCTACTATGGATCAGGTCCCACAGTGGGAAGAAGTAGAGTGGCCGAAAAATGCCCTGCCCGAAATGCGAGCGGAACAGAACGAAGCGATTCAAGCATGGTTAACGGGGGGCCGCGGTGTCATTGTGATGCCAACAGGTTCTGGCAAAACGGAAGTGGCTTTGGGGATAATGAGCCGAGCCAGTTGCAGCACTCTCATTGTCGCACCCATTCGTGATTTGATGTACCAATGGCATCAGCGCATCTTAAGAGGCTTAGGCTATGACGCGGGCATCCTGGGGGATAGCACCTTCAATGTTCGACCCGTGACGGTGACTACTTATGACAGCGCCTGTATTCACATGGCAAAATTGGGTAATCGCTTCGAATGTATTATTTTTGACGAATGCCACCATTTGCCAGGAGTTGTTCGCAGCGACGCTGCGAGAATGTCTGCTGCTCCGCTTCGACTGGGGTTGACTGCAACACCCGAGCGTCGTGATCGAAAGCATTTAGAGCTTGGTCACTTGATTGGCCCTGAAGTTTATCGATTGGGAATTCAGCAGATTCGCGGCAAGACGCTTGCTGAATATGAGATCTTCCGCATCCCCATTCATTTGACCGCGAGCGAGCAGCAGCGGTACGAATATCTCTCGAAAGAGGTGAGGGAGTATTTTTACTTGAGACGGCAAAAGGACGCCAAGTTCACTTGGGAGGTGCTCTGTTCTGAGTTCAGCACGGATACGGAATCTCGCCGCATTATGACGCTCTATCGACAGAAGCAAGCCATAGAAGATCGCGCTGCAGAGAAACTGCGGGTTCTTGAAGATCTCTTTCGCCTCCATCAGGGCGCACCGGTCATCGTCTTTGCTGGTTCGAATGCGATGGCGCGGGATGTTTCCTTGAGATTCCTCATTCCCTGTTTATTGAGTCATTGCGGCAAACAGGAGCGATTGGACTATCTCGAAGGGTTGCGAGATGGAGTGTATCCAGCCATCGTTGCAAATCAAATACTTGACGAAGGAGTGGATCTTCCCGAAGTCAAGGTGGCCGTTGTGATTGGAGGAATGGGGTCTTCGAAACAGGCGAAACAACGCTTGGGGAGAATTTTGCGAAGGTCTGGGGATTGCCCAGCGGTGTTGTACGAAGTGGTCTGTATCGATACGGGCGAAGTGAAGCGTTCGATCAAGAGGAGGAAGAGTGATGCTTACAAGGGAACTCGCCGTCGCCAGGTATGAACGAGGGAGTGTCATTCCCGATCGTTTGACACGTCGTTGCCATGCGCATTACAGGCAATACGCCGAAGAGATGATCCGTATATATTCTGTGGGGACTGGCTGTACGCGTCGTTCGCTGCATCAGCAAGTACGGCATATTTTTGACGCTGAGGAAAATTGTCCTTCGCGTCGCATCGATGCTTTCTGTAAATTGCTCGATGAGTGGTCTGTTTACGACCAAGATCGGAACCGCCAATCGGCCAAAATGCGGATCGCAACATTTCGGGCAGCTGCGCCCTTTCATCCGTTGGTGCAAACGACGGATCGTTGGTTTGAGCATCAACAAGATGCGGCAAAAAACTCCATTGCGCAGCTGCAAGGGATGACTTGGACTGATTTGGAAGCTCGGCTCTTTAGCGATCTAGTTGAGTTTCAAAAACTTCAGTCCTTCACACCTCCCGACGACCCCTCGCAACTTTTGGCGCGATACAACGTTGCTCAAGTGCAAGTCGCGCTCTTTGACGCAAGGAAAGTATACTTAGAACTTCGTGAAGATTTCAAATTGGTGCTGAGGTATGCCAAGCTTGCAGGTTTAATGCACCGTATTGCGGTGCACGGCGAGCAAGGTTATTGCATCGAATTGGATGGTCCCGCGTCCATTCTCCAGCAGACCCGACGCTATGGCGTGATGATGGCCAAGTTCCTTCCAGGGCTGCTTTCATGCAAAGGTTGGAAACTGCAAGCAAGGCTGAAAGTTCCTCGGTTCCATATAGAAATGCTTTTGGAATTGGATGCAAATTCAGGTTTGCGCAGCAATGTTCGACCGGGGGACGACTTCGACAGTGAGCTTGAACGCCATTTTGCCAATGCTTGGGGAAGTGAGGATCGCCAGCAATGGAAAATGGTTCGCGAGGGGAGCATTGTCCATCGAGGACAGAAGGCCTTCGTGCCCGACTTTTCCTTCGAACATGAAAGTGGAAAAGTTGTGATGCTGGAGATCATTGGGTTTTGGACCCCTGAGTATCTGGAGCATAAACGCGAATTGATCGGGCTCTTTCGGGATCATTCTGTGCTTTATGCAATTCAAGAAAACGCACTTGATGCATTCCGTGACTGCGACGAAATCGTGATCTCGTACAAAACGGTACTAAAAGTAGATGCCGTGCTTGAGAAACTTCAGAACCACTTACTGCGAATGAAGTAAAGAATCATTCCTACCGGAAGAAGAAGGCAGGTAATCATCATGAGCAGCATGCTGAAATACGCGCCGAAGGGGAGATAATCGAAATTCTGACCAAAGAACCCTGTGATAAAAGTCAAAGGTAAAAAAATGGCGCTCAACAACGTCAAACGCTTCATAATTTCATTGGTGCGCTGTGACGCTGACCAGAGGTAGGCATCGAGCGCATTGCCGATGAGATCACGAGTCGCTTCAACCGATTCGGTGAGGCGAAGTACATGGTCATAAACATCGCGAAAATAGATCGAAGTATGATCGCCGATCCAGCCTTCACCACGTTTGGACAGCAGGGCTAGGACATCGCGCTGCGGAGATAGGACCTTTCGTAACTTCACTAACAATCGCTTGAAGCCAAAGATCTCCGCCAACGCAACCTCTTGATGCACGTCCAACACCCGGTCCTCTAGTTCGTCCGCCTTGGTGGCCAATTGATCAAGAATTGGGAAGTACCCGTCAACGATGGAATCGACTAACAAATAGCAGGCAAAGTCGGGACCACGCCGCAAGGTATCGCCATCGAGCAGCATCCGTTTCCAGATGATCTCAAGTCGCTCGATCGGTTCTTGATGCACGGTTACCATAAAGTTCTTGCCAATGAACATATGCAACTCCAGCGCGGTGCCGTCGTGGCATTCTTCAGAATCCAACATGAAGCCATGGACTACTACGAATAGGTGATCGCCGTAGGCCTCCAGTTTGGACCTCTGATCAAAGTGTAGGCAGTCTTCCAGAGTCAATGGATGAAAGCCAAATCGATTTTCGAGTAGCTCCAGTTGCGGGATGTCCTGCGCCTCAAGATCAATCCATCGAATGTTCTCAAGAGGAGGGCGAGCGACAAGTCCGGGGTCGGTACTTGCCGACGGAGTACCCGTCGGTCCTACGTCAAGAATTCGGAACATGGCTTGCAGACTTCGGGGAATGTAGAGGAAACTCCTGCCTAACATAGCAAACGGGTCCGGCCACATCCTGCTACGTCCAATTGCACTCTCGGAATCTTCATTGCCGATTCACCATTTCTAAGTCATTTTGCCAGGCCACCTTCGTTAGAATGTTGTCCGGCACTGCCTGAACCGTCGTTTAGTGCGATGTACACCAACTCAATACAGGACATTACCTTCGATGCGTGGCGTATTCTATTTTGTGGCCTTAGTGTTCGGTGCAAGCGTGTTTGTGAGCGAGGGGAGTGCCCAGATGATAGTTGGCCACCGTGGAGCGTCTTTCGACGCGCCCGAGAACACGATTGCTGCTATTACGGAAGCTTGGAAGCAGCATGCTGACGGGGTGGAAGGCGACTTCTATCTCACCAAAGATGAACAAATTGTTTGTATTCACGACTCGAACACCCTGAGAACAGGTGGTGAGAAACGTGTTGTTGCCGATTCGACTCTTGCGGAACTTCGGGAGCTTGAATACGGCGGCTGGAAGGGTCCTACCTTTCGTGGCGAGCCCTTACCAACTTTCGCGGATGTGTTGGCTGCGGTTCCCAAAGACAAATTGTTTGTAATCGAGCTCAAGACAGGTCCTGAGATTGTTCCCTTTCTGAAAGCAGAACTCGAAAGAGAAAAAGCTCTAGATCGGCAACTTTTGATTATTGCCTTTAATGATCAAACGGTCGCGGCATGCAAAAAGCAATTGCCTGAAATTCGCGTCCATTGGCTAACTGGATACAAGCAAGACAAAGCCACCGGTCAATGGCATCCCTCGGCGGAGGAGGTTGCCAAGCGACTGCGAGAATCGCAAGCAGACGGTCTGGGGACACAAGGCAATCGGCAAGTGGTCAACGCAGACTTTCTATCAACGCTTCGAAGTGAAGGGCTCAAAGAGTTCCATGTTTGGACGATTGATCAACCGGAAGACGCTATTTACTTCCAGGCTTTGGGGGCGGTCGGAATCACGACCAACCGCCCTGCATTCATTCGCGCTGAGCTCAATAGTGGAGAGCCGAATAAGGCTGGCAACTAGAGTTGGCCATCGACACCCAGTCTGTGGTAGAAATGCTCAACGGTGTCTTGGTTCTCGAGCAACCAATCAATCGTTGGTTCCCCTTGCATCGCTTTGCGAATCACCTTAACTGTTGCCTCGCGATTGATATTGAACAGTGCTTGATGATCGACATTCTCTTCATCTAGCACTGACGGATCGAGCCAAATCGAATAGATGATGCCAAGATCGTTGGCTTTTTCTTTGGGAATGATCCCTTGCCGTACTGCATCGATAACGCCGTTGGCGATACCTGCCTGTACGCTGCCCATGAGAATATTGGTGTATTTGGCATTGCTGACGGTGACTTTGCTGACCATCAAAGTCGCCGGCTTTACCTGCACATCGCTATTCAGTATTGCAAAAACTCGCGTGTGACCCTTCACTTGATCACCAATCAAGTTGGCCATGGCTTGACCAACGGGGCCGTCAAGTTCACCTATCACAATCTCAGGTTCTGCACATAGATAGCCGATTTCACCCTCGACTAACGCTTCACCCGTCCGCATCCCGATTCGATTGCTCATTAAAAGACCTTCCAACCATGTAGTAATGACAGCCCGAAAAATTCTATTTAGGGCGTGATTATCTTCGGTTGGTGGATTTCAAGCAACGCGTGAGCTTCGGTATACGCCCGCTGACGACTCTCTTCGTCTTCGAATCCCATGCTGAATTCACGGAAAATCGTATCCGGATCGGCCTCAATATCGACAAATCCAAATTCTCGCGGATCATGCTCATCCAGATAGAGCAAGATTGCTGTTGCGACATCACCAACTTGGGTCTGAACCGCCCGACGTCGCGACGCCACGATTTGCCAGATATGGCATACGCGGTTGTCGTTGACCCAGTTTCTCAAAACAATCCTGGCCTTCGCAGGATCGATTCGAGCCAGCAAGATCAACGAAGTGGCGACTCCCGCAGGGGAGGTCTGCTGATTTGACAAGGTGTTCTCCGCCAACTCCAGGGCGACTGGTTCGCACTGGTAAACGAGAGCAATTTTTAGCATCGTGGAATTGACATAATGGCGACTTGTCGTCAGTAACCAACTCCCGATCAAATCGCGTATTGCTTTGCAATGGGGTGACGCATTGAGTCTTTGCGCTACGTTTGCCGACAATAGACCGCTTCGCAACCTCGATGTTAAGACAGGGGTTGTTTGCATTGAATCGTGCGAGCCGGCGAGCAGTAAAACAGCCCAGCGTACCGCATCGCCATCATTCAATCGAGCAACGTCGATGGGCAAGCGATCATCGATATCCAGCAAAGCTTCCTCGAACGCCGTCGAAGATAGGTGATCTAAATTGTCCAACCATCGGATGGAATCCCCATAGTCCCGCACCATAGCTGCAAACAGTCGTCGCGTCGCCGGCGTATCCCCTGCAAGTTTTTGAAAGGCGTTCCACGCGGGAAGTTCAATCTTTGCTTGGGTATCGAACAGCAAGAGTGACAATTGTCGCTCCAGTCGTACCTCACTCAACTGAATCAATAGTTGACGACAACTCGTGCGTACTTCGAGATCTTTTGATGCCATGCCATGTTGCAGGGAGATTTTGGCCGTTTCCCCCATAACGAGTAAGCGATGTCTGGCACGATTTCGAACTGCCGGCCGATCGCTGGCGAGTTGGTCAACTAAGTCATCGCAATCGGACTTTGTCGGATCGGACCGTTGCGGTTGGTCGACATTTGCCGCACTATCAACATTTGCCGCACTGTCGACATTTGCCGAATGACGCTCTTCTGGAGGCTGGCCGAGTGCAGTGCAGGGGTGTGGAACGAGCAAGCAAATTGCGAAGAAGAATTGAGTTCGCATCGATTGGTCACTCGGTCAAAAAAACGCAGGCCGGGAAGTTCGGGCAGGATGGGCAATGAGGGTGATCAGTAAAGTCTGCCTGAGGAACCGACATTGGTCTTGCTTTTCAAGCACGAAATTTGAGAAGTCCCAGCGTGCTAGTTGGACCTACACTCATCGCGCCATCTAGAGGATGCGATGGGATGTCGGGAGAATCCGCACAAGCGTTAGCATTGTTGCGAACGTGACAGGTCAAACCACTTAAAGAATGATTGAGTGCGCAGTGATTATCGTAGTTTTTGAAGATGACAACGTGGTTGATCTGGCACCAATCACGACAGGCCGGCCCGCCTATGGAATCACCTGCGCTAGTTACCGATTGTTGGACCTGTTGCAGGAATTGCAATTGCCCATTTATGGAGTCGTGCGTCCGCACCTCAAAGAGCTACAGAGTCTCGACTATCAGGTCTTGGATTTCGCCAACCACAAAGTAGCGGGCGAGGAGATACTCGCAGTAAATGCTCGACTAGCTCCCTCGCGTCAATGCTTATCCGAATTGAAGCGTATTTCCAGTGGCGCATCGCAAGAGTGTTGTCTCCACGAGAGCGGAGTCGCCATAGCCAAGTTATCGTCGGCCGTTTCCTTGCCAGGTGATGCAGGGATTGCCTTTCATCAACAGCTGCAGACGCATGTCGATGGGCATCTAGTTAGCAAGGAAAAATTAGCAATGTTCTCATCGCCACACGACGTCGTGGCAAATCATATGCGCATGATGAATGAGAATCTTGAAGCTCGCGTTGCGGCAGGGCAATACGAGCAAGTTCAGGACGGAGTGTTTCTTGCACCTGGCGCAACAATTGGACAATATGCGGCCATCGACACCTCACACGGTCCGATTGTGTTGGATCGAAACGTCAAGGTTGGTCCATTTTGCTATTTGTCTGGTCCCGTCTATGCAGGACCGAATACTCGGGTTATCGAGCATGCTGCGCTCAAAGATGGAGTTAGCCTGGGGCACACAGTAAAAATCGGAGGCGAAGTGGAAGCGTCAGTCATTGAAGCCTATTCCAACAAGCAGCACCATGGATTCTTAGGTCACAGCTATCTTGGTAGCTGGATCAATCTTGGGGCTGGAACTTGCAACAGCGATCTCAAAAATACCTACGGCACAATCAACATGCAGTACGGGGCGAAGCGGTCGGCTACAGGAATGCAATTCATGGGCTGTATCATGGGAGACTATACGAAGACTGCGATCAATACTGGTATTTTTACTGGCAAAGTGGTCGGCGTGTGCAGCATGCTCTATGGATTCGTAACCAGCAACGTACCAAGCTTTGTCAATTACGCGCGACTCTTCGGTCAAACAGCTGAATTGCCCCCTGAAGTAATGATCGCGACGCAGCAACGCATGTTTGCTCGACGAAATGTTGTGCAGCGCCCCTGTGATCAGCAATTGATTCACGACATGCATCTACTGACGGAAGGAGAGCGCGAGGGTCAGCTTGGCGCGTTGTAGCTGAATTGGGCTTTTCTCAGTAGTAAATAGTTTGATAACGTCGGGGGGCTTAGACTCGTCCGGGACATTCGTTTGGGAACAAGACATGTTGAGACACTTTCGCAGCTTCCTTTCTCTTGCGAATGCCTCGTTGTATTTCGTCTTTATGACTTCATCGTTCGTTGGGACTGCTCCATCCGTGCGTGCCCAGGAATACATATATGGAGAACTACCCAGTCCCGGCGTAGCGGGCGCACCAACGACGGGTGGATATGGCGGTGGATATATCACACCTGGTTATCCTGCTGGCGGCTATTCCGTACCGAGCTTGAATCCTCCGTCACCCAATGTAGACATCGATGCGATATTGGCGGAACTTCCACAGAACAGCGATGTTGTGGGAAGCAGTCTCGCTGGTCAAGCGTTTGAGCCCCTGCCCTTGAAAGAACAACGCGTCAGTTGGTATCGACAATATCCATGGCTCATGATTCCGATGGATGGTTGGACAAACAGTGTAGAGTTTGGATTAAATGGATCGAGTGGTAATTCAGAAACGACCAGTGTTCAGGTAGGTGCTGATTTGCAGCGAATTACCGAGACCTATCGCTTCACGGTCGACATCGACTATCAAAAGACACAGGCGAGTGGTGCTGAGACGCAAAACAATGGGCGAATGAACGTTAGTTTTGATCGACTCATTGGGGACTCGAATTGGACAACGTTTACTAAGCTAGGTCTAGAATACGACGAGTTTAAGTCGTTTGATTTGCGAGTCAACATGAATGCCGGTTTGGGTTACTACTGGATTAAGAACGAGGCGACTTCCGTGATTACTCGCTTCGGTGCTGGTGCGTCGCGAGAGATTGGCGGAGTGGATGACGATTGGGCCCCTGAAGCCGTGTTTGGTTATGAGGTCTCTCATCAGTTAACGGCTCGCCAGAAGATAAAAGGCCAGATGGAATACTTTCCTCAGTGGGACGACTTTAATAGATACCGAATCGTTTCGGACGTGAGCTGGGAAATCCTATTGGATGGCATCGATAACCTCAGTCTGAAACTCGCCGCTACGGACCGATATGACAGTACTCCACACGGTCTCGATCCGAACGATTTGTTCTATTCCGCACTATTGATATGGAAGTTTTAATTGGCAAAATCGGCACAAGTTGCCTCAGCTCTCTGCGGCTGAATTCTCAAGACTGGATGATTCCAGTTTGTTTGGCGATTACACAAGCTAGGGTTGCACGGTAACGTCTTCCCGTCTCGCAGTGCAATTGTCGAAAAATGGCCACTAGCTCTCCAATTCCCTGGAAACACCTCGTCGTCACATCACTTCGTTATCTTCCTTTTTGGGGTGGAGCAACGTTGTTGTTCGGAGGTCTGGGGTTAGCTTTTTCCATTCTGCGGGTAGATACATGGGAGGCGAATCAACCTTTGTTGATTCGAGACGAGGCAACAGGCGCTGCGCAACGGTTGGGACGGTTCGCCAGCCAAACTGAACTAATTGCTGCCCAAGAAACCATTCTTGAAATGGCCCGCAATCGCGAAGTAGTGGAACAAGCTCTACGTACCATTGGCCCGCCGCCTGATTCCAAAGAACTGAACTGGCCATCGGCCAAGACAGTGGATGAGATTGCTACATCGAATATCAATGTGCGCGCTCCCAAGTCGAGTGAATTCGGTAAGACCGAGGTTGTCTATCTGGCGACGAAGGCCGAATCTCCGAAACGGGCCATGGAATTATGTGCTGCTGTTTATTCATCGCTCAGTAATCACTTGCGGAATGTTCGACGCGTTCGAGCGGACAGCATCATTGCAGAGTTAATCAATGCGAAAGACCTTGCTCGCGAAAACCTTGATCAAGCGACCCGTGAGCTGCAAAAGTTAGAGACCATCGTGGGGACCGACTTGGGTGAATTGAGAGGTCTCAGTGAATCCATTTCTGGAGAAGGAAATTCCAGTCGGGTGCTGAGCGAAGTGCAACGGGATATGCGATTGGCAGAACTCGAGCTACAAAAAATCGGGGCGCTCCATCAACTTCTGCTGAGAGCGTACGACAACCCCGAACATCTCTTGGTATCGGACGGTGATTTGCTCTCATCGCAGCCGACACTACAAAGGCTAAAGTCAGGATTGATCGATGCGCAGTTGGCTGCGTCTCAGCTTAGTGGACGAGTTCGCGCTGAGCATCCAACGATGCACTCTGCTAACCTTGCTTTGGAAACCATTCGGAATGAGCTACGAAAAGAAATTCTGACAGTCTCGGAATCCATGGGCCCTTCTTTGAAGCTTGCTCAAGACAAAGTGGACGCGTTACGCAACAAGCAAAACTCCATTCAAGACAAACTCAGTCGACTGGCTTCCATTCGCACAGATTATTCAGGCCTCGTTGCTGAGGTAAAGCAGCGTACACAGTTGTATGGTACCGCCTTAACAGCCCTCGCCGAAGCAGAGGCGCTCCGATCCGCATCGCTCAGTACTAATCTTCTTTCGGAACTAGGCCCACCAAGATCGAGCGACAAGCCGATCGGTCCAGGTACAACGTTGTTGACCGCGGCAGCTACTGCTGCCGGGCTACTACTTGGCATTGGGGGCGTTTTCCTTGTTGCACCGAGTCCTAACGGTCAGTCCTTTGGACGCCGGGCCAGCGATGCTGCCTTGGGTCGTCGCGTCTCCGATGCATCCGGCAACGGAAAACGCCGTAGTGATTCAACTTCTGTGATTGGAGTCGGCAATACTGGACATCCACAAGAGCTGGTACCACCGACGTCGGCTAACGTCGAACCAGACCCGATGAGTCTCTCCGAGGATGCGAAACTAAGTTCTGCAGAAATCCCGACACAAACTGCAAGCACTGTTGTTTGGTACGACACGACCGCAGCTGTGGAAACGCCAGATACGGCGGTTGCCATGGACTTTGCGACGATCGAGTCCGGCAATTCTGACCCCGTCGATGAAGATGTTCTTCTTCAGTCTTGTGGCCCATTGAATGAAGATCGAACTGAAATGCTTAGTTTTTTAGAACAGGTTGCATTGAAGCAAAGTCTTCAATTACCATTTCAAGACGTGATGCCAGAGGCACCTTCAACGAATAGTCCGCGATTCCCACGTTGACATTGTGACGCCAGCCGAAGTTCAAACGAAGCGAACTCCCCCTGAGATGCCTTCTGAGATACATAGCGTTTTCGTCTATGGAACATTGAAACGAGGCGAATGTCGCGAACGCTGCTGGCCCATTGCGCCGCGAGAGGTTCGGCAGGCGATGGTGCGAGGCGTTCTGTTCGACCTGGGGCCCTACCCAGCGATGTGCGAGGGGACGGATTGGGTCTTGGGCGAGATATGGAGACTACCTGCGGAGGCCATTGAAGCAACGCTGCGCGTGCTCGATGAGATCGAAGGTTATTTGCCAGGCAGCAGCAGTAATCTGTACGAGCGGATCATTGTGAAAACGATGTTAGTTGGTACATCGCGTGAGGCAGAAGCGGAATCCGCGTTTACGTACATTATGAAGGAAAGCCGTTTACCCACTTGTGCAACAAAGATTGAACCATTGGTTTGCAAAGACTTGCTACACCAGGCCGTTGCGTCTTGGCCGGTCAACGGAACATCCCCGGAAATCACCTCTAAACTACCCGATCCCTTTCTAGCATAGATAGTCGCCTTTCGCTCCGCGAAAGTAGCGTCTGTTTTTGAGGCCAGGCTGTAGTTTTATGCAATTACTATTGTCACCTTTCGCTCCGCGAAAGTTCTGAAAAAGCAGCGAATACAGACGCTACTTTCGCGGATAGGCTGTGAATTTATTATCGAAGGCAATCATAGTCGCCTTTCGCTCCGCGAAAGTTCTAAAAAAGCAGCGAATACTGACGCTACTTTCGCGGAGCGAAAGGCGACTATTGGCTAATCTTCATTCCACTTCATACATTTTAGCAAGCTTACGAATGGCCTCGGCGACCCCTTCGCGAAACTCGTGAGGTTCTAGCACTTCTGCTTCGGCGCCGAGCGCGAGTACTTTAGGAATCAATTCTCGCGGATGTGCAGCAGGAACCGTTAAGAGAAACTTGTCATCTGCGATAGCCTCAAGAACTTGATCGGGATGCCAAGGATCTTCTCGTACCCACTGCTCTGCGCGTTTATCCAGACGAATCCTGACGGGTTCTGTTTGCTCACCGGAGAAGATACCGATGCTTTTGCCAAGATGGGCTTCGAGATCGACGCTAGGATCCACTTGGAAGTATTCATCCAGAATGGTTGCTTTTTCAAAGCGATCGAGTTTCCAGTGTCGGAGGCGTTGCAGCGGGTCGGTGACTTCATTGGCTGCCGCCACGACATAAATGCTTGCTTGATAAACGGCCAGTCCATAGGGTTCAATCCTGCGAACGCTCATTGGTTTTCCGACCGTTTGGTATTCGATTTCCACCAGTCGGTGCTCGTGAATGGCGCGATTGACCGTGCGGAGCATGCCCTCTTTGCGTTCGTATTTTTTGCTGGGGGTACCAAAAACGCAGAGGGTTTTTCGATATCGCTGGTAGTGTTCGAAGACACCATCGGGCAGCTGTTCACGGACCTTGTTCCAGAACGACTCAATGCCTTGCCAATACGAGGTACCGACAAGCGGATAGAGGAGGTCGCGACCGATGGAAAGTGCAATGAGTTCTGTGGCAGTAGCGCTAATCTTATGAATTCCGCGGTCCCGTCGCCCCATTTTCCAGACTTTGCCACGCTGATTTGTCTCAATGACAATGTCGTATCCTGCCGCCTGGAGCGCTTCGATATCGCGCCTTACCGTGCGTTCATGGAGGGAGTTTAGGCCAAGTTCTTCGACCAATTCGGCGCGCACTTCGTCCAGTGTTTTGCCAAAGCGGCTCGCCTCTAGTTGTTGCAAAATGCGATGTTGACGGACAAGTTGTTCGTTGCGGGCCATGTTGCATCCTCCTAGTGGTCCCCAATTGGTTGATCTGAACGCATGATAACCGTAGTGATTGACCTGCGGAATATGCTTACTGCTTCAACCCGGCCAAGGCGCGCCTCTGTTAGACTAGGTTTAAGCCTATCTGTGAGGGCCTTGTGGCTCGCTTGAGTTTTGCTGTTGTTTCACTGCCCTATTGCCGCGCCGAGTTCGCCATGACGAGTGTTTTGATCATTGTTTTGGGAGTCATGTTTCTAATTGGATTTGGAGTGATTGCCTTTGGCGTAGGGATTTTTAATCGACTGGTGACGCTAAAGAACCGCGTGGACAACGCTTTTTCTCAGATCGAAGTGCAACTGAAGCGTCGCTACGATCTGATTCCAAACCTTGTAGAAACGGTCAAAGGCTACATGAAACACGAACGGGAAACATTGGAGGCGGTGATTTCTGCTCGTAACCAAGCCGTGAGTGGTCTGCAAAAGGCGGCAGGTAATACAGGCGATCCCCAGGCGATGGAATCGTTGGCCGCAGCCGAGCGTGGGCTGGGGGGGGCACTGGGCCGATTGTTTGCTTTATCGGAGGCTTATCCAGATTTGAAAGCAAACCAAAACATGATGCAGCTAACTGAAGAGCTGACCAGTACCGAGAACCGTGTCGGATTTGCTCGGCAAGCCTATAACGATTCGGTAACCGAGTACAACACGTACAAGCAGACATTTCCTCCTGTGCTCTTGGCAAACATGTTCGGTCACAGTGCAGACAGAACATTGCTGCAGTTTGAAAGCGAAAAAATTGCCGAAGCTCCTCGTGTTTCCTTCTAGAAATGACAACTACCTTTTTTCAACGTCAGGAACATGCGAGAACAAGAACTGTTTGGCTAGTTATTCTTTTCGTGATTGCCGTTATAGGCATTGTGGCCACGACGACGGGGCTAGCCTCAGTCGTTCTTGAGTTCCAGCGAGAATCGAATCCAGAAGAAATACCTGAGCCGTTTCCTTGGGAAATCGTCGCGTGTGTGGGTGCTGGTACGCTGCTTGTGATCGCCCTGGGATCCGTCGTCAAGATCCTTATGTTGCGAGCCGGCGGGGGGAGTTCAGTAGCGGAAGGTTTGGGCGGAAAGCGGATCTTCCCGGATAGCAACGATGCGGATGAACGCCGCGTTCTGAACATCGTTGAGGAAATGGCCATAGCTTCCGGGATTCCCGTCCCGCCAGTTTTCTTGTTGTCAGAAGAAAATAATATCAATGCGTTTGCTGCGGGGTATTCGCCCAAAGATGCTGTCATTGGTGTAACGCGAGGCGCAGTGAGGTCACTAACCCGCGACCAATTGCAAGGTGTAATTGCTCATGAGTTCAGCCATATTCTTAACGGCGACATGCGCCTTGGTATTCGCTTGATTGGAATACTGAACGGGATATTGTTGTTGGGGCTGATCGGTCGAGCGCTATTTCGTATTTTCGCTTACGCACGGCCAGGACGGTCATCTAGTTCTGACAAAAATAGTGGCGGAGTTGTCGTCGCAATTTTAGCCGTAGCAGTCGCCTTGATCATTGTTGGCGCAGTGGGCGCACTCATTGGTAACTTGATCAAGGCTGCCGTATCGCGCCAGCGCGAATTTCTTGCCGACGCATCAGCCGTCCAATTTACTCGCAATCCCAAAGGCCTGAGCGGCGCACTTCGCCGCATTGCTTCCTTAGTGAGTGGTTCCCCTACGGCAGGCTCACAAATCGAACACGCATCCGCAGCCGAAGCGAGTCATCTCTATTTTGCACAAGGGATTACCGGCGGCTTTGCTAGTTTATTTTCTACGCATCCACCTTTGCCTGATCGTATTCGAGCCATCGATCCACAGTGGGATGGATCGTTTGGACTTGCGCCCGATGAAGTAAACAAGGATCCGCATCGCTCAGCTGCGGTTGAGCCAACAAGATCTGCTGCGCAAAGCTATTCATCCCCTGCCGGTATGTCGGCATTTGCAGGCAGCGTTGACGGAAATTTCCACGCTGGTGGGCACGATTCGATCGCCATTTCCGACTTGCACGAAAGCGTGGAGAAAGTAGGCGAGCCGACGCGCGAACACCAACAGTACGCGCGAGAATTGAACGCGGCGATTCCCAGTGCATTCGTAGATATTGCTCGCAGCCCGTATGCGGCACGCGCGCTTGTTTTCGCCCTTCTCATGGACAGAGACTCGGCCGTCTTCGCGGCACAGGTTCAATCGTTACAAGGGACAGCGGAGCCTCATCTTGTCGAGCTGACGCAGCAGTTGGCCGGTCCATTGGCTCAGTTGGACGCACGTTTGCGACTGCCGTTGGTCGATTTGGTTATACCCGCACTTTGCGCGATGTCAGCATCTCAATACCATGCCTTTGAAAAAAGTTTTCGCTTGCTTATTGCGGCAGATCAAAAATTAGATTTGTTTGAATGGACACTGTCGCAAGTGATTGCGAGACACTTGCGTTGTCACTACCAGCAAGTTCCGTCTCCGCGAACGCTCTACTATGGCCTGCAGCGTGTGGGTCCACAATTGTCAACGCTTCTGTCGACGCTGGCCCATGTTGGTCATTCTGAGCATCAGTCGCAACAGGCATTCGAAGTGGCTTCCACGCAATTGAAGGAGGCACAATTGGATTGGCTCCCAATACAGGAATGCACGCTGCAGAACCTCGATGCAGCATTGACCGCGTTGGCGGCTGTGGCACCGAAGCTAAAACAGAAAATAATCTTGGCTTGTAGCGAATGCGTTTGTGCCGATGGTCATGTACGTCCCGCCGAGGCTGAATTGCTGCGAGGCATCGCCGATTTATTGGATTGTCCGATGCCTCCAGTGTTGCCGGGACAAAAAGTCCGAGCCGCTATCTAGTGTGATCAGTCAGAAGATCCTCTAACCAATCCACAATGCACTGCACTACCAAATGGTGTTCTGTTTCATGAAGTAGATCGTGATACATGCCACTGAATCGCTCGATTTTCGCATGTGGCCCCACACGAAGACAGAATGCCTCGCTCGCGGCGATGTCCGTTGTTGAGTCTTCCTCACCATGCAATACAAGTAACGGCAACGTTAGTTTGGCGGCCTGATCAAGGGCCCAGCGTCCTTGCGCAATCAATTGTGTGGCTAGATGCAAAGATAGTTTGGCATGCATCAGAGGATCTGTTTCAATCAACTCGATTTCCTGTGGATCGTGCGTCATCTGCGTTGAATCCACCGGCGCTTTGATACGAATGAATGGAAGTAAACGACCGGTCAACCAGGCGGCGAATATTTGGTCTCTCTTGGGTGGCCTTGAGGGCAACATCATGGGTGCGCTCAGCATCAAGCCCCTCAGCCGATGTGGCCAGCGCAAGGTATAGCTAATAGCGAGGTTTCCCCCCATGCTGTGTCCAAACAAAAACTGTGGCAAATCACCAATCCGGTCGCGAAGTAAATGTCTGGAGGCATCAATGTCGTCGACCATTGAGTCATAGCTTCGCGGCGCGCCTCTACGTCCAGGTGATTCGCCATGCCCTTGTTGATCAAAGCCCAGAGAGGCAATGCCTTGTTCGGCTAATGCAGCAGCAAGATGACGATATCGCCGTGCATGTTCACCCAGCCCATGGACCAGGACCACGCCTGCGCGAACCGCCGTGCTCTCAGGCAGGCAGATCCAACCCGACAGGTCGCCACGAATGCCAGTCCGCAATGGATAGAACTCTGGGTCGGTATTTAGTTTCTCAATCTGTGGCACGCTTAGACGTTCTTCCATCATTCGAGCAAGCGCGAAAAGGGTCCCGAGAGCAGGCGAGCTAGTGCCGTGCGAATAGCGCTGTGGAATCATCGAGCCAGAGCGTAAGATTATCAAGTGGTCCACGAGTTGCGTAACTTACCGTGAACAACGATCCAAATGCTGCCAGAATGGCATTTTTTATCCCCTCTTCGTGGGAGTTACGGCAATGCTGGGTAAATTGCTACTGATTTTCATCATTGTTCCGATGACGGAACTGGTGTTGTTGCTATGGATTGCGGACAGAACGTCCCTGTGGGCTACGCTAGCGCTAGTGATTGCAACGGGTGTGGTTGGTTCCATGTTGGCGCGGCAACAAGGAGTGCGCGCGTGGAAAAGGTGTCGCATGGCAATGGCAAAGGGAGAGATGCCAGCAGTAGAAATTCAAAACGGTTTGATGATTGCTTTTGCCGCAGCACTTTTGTTGACACCTGGTATTATCACCGACATGTTGGGGCTGCTGCTCTTGATTCCCTTCAGTCGCGACCGAATTCGAAACTACCTTGCTCGACGTATCGCCTCTAATTTTAAAGTCACCGTGATCAATTCACACGGTTCGAGTGCCGTCGAAGAGCAGGATCAAAACTGGCACCAGGAATCGGATTTTCCCCGACAACCGACATCCGCACGCCCAACGCCTGTCTCCGGTACAATTGATGCTGTGAACATAAGGCACCTGTCGGACTGAGCTGTCGGAATCGCCGACAATGGTAGGCTTGAACTGAATTCGCCGGTTTTTTCATGGTTGGCCGAATGATAAAACCGGGCCCTGAGTGGTCTTTGCTTTACGTTAGTACTGCTTGCGACGTAGACTAACAGGGGTGATTTTCAGACGTTGACGTGTCGCTGTCTCTTGCGGTGGCCGCGATGAACCATCACAACCTTTTCTCGCACTGACTCGCAATGACGCCTCACCCGTCTAACTTTCGATTTCGGCCTCCTTTCCAGGGAACTCCCTCTGCAGTAGCCGCTGCGTGGCTGGTGGGGATGTTGTTTGCATTTTCAGGTGGCGGAAAGCTGCAGGCAGACGAGAGCGCCAGAAATCGAGCCTTCGAGACAGAATTGGTACCGTTGCTTCGAACGTATTGTTATGAATGCCACGGAGCGAGCGAAGGTGACGGGGACATCTTGCTGGAGAAATTCTCTTCTCCGGACCAAATTCTGCAGGAGCGAAAATTGTGGTTGCGAGCATTAGGGCAAGTGAAACTTGGCTCGATGCCACCCGCCGACGGCCCATCGCTTGATCGTGACACGCGCGAGCGATTGGTGACGCTGATCGACGATATGGCCAATGCGGTGAACTGTGTGAAGAATCCGAATGCGGGCAAGGTAGTGCTGCGTCGGCTCAATCGCTACGAATATCGAAACACTATTCGCGATCTGTTGGGAGTTGATTATCCTGCTGCGGATAAGTTCCCAGGTGACGATGTAGGATATGGTTTCGACAACATCGGTGACGTTCTTTCGCTGCCCCCGTTGTTGATGGAAAAATACATTGTCGCAGCAGACGAGATCAGTCAATTAGCGATTAAGACGCCTCCACCTGCGGAGATCTACTACATTGAAAAAGCGGGCGTTCAACTCACGAATGCAGAGAAATATGCCAGCGACCGTGGTGCCTTAGGCTTGTACTCGCAAGGTCGAGTTGATGTTGCACCCGAATTACCTTTTTCAAGCCGCTTTACCTTGACGGTAACGGCGTTCGGAACTCAGGCTGGCGACGAACCGGTCAAGATCGATGTTTTCGTCGATGATAAAAAAGTGGGTCAAATCGATGTCGAAGAAGAGGACCCCACAGAACACACTCTTCAGTTTCGCATGATGCGTGGAAAGCGCAAATTGGAATTGGAGTTTGCCAACGACTACTACAACGAAGCATCCGATGAAGACCGCAACCTATTCATCAACCATGTGAGTCTTTCTGGTCGAGACGAGCGAATCACCTACATTCCATCGACAGAGTTACCATCCAGTCATCGCAAGATCCTATTTCAATTGCCTGACGCGGAAAACAAGGTAACGCCGCACCAAGCATCCGAGAAGGTATTGGAGCGTTTGACGAGTCGAGCATTTCGTCGACCAGCCCATCGAACAGAAGTGCGGCGGTTATGCGATTTGGCTGCCAAGGTGCGCGACGATGGTGGCTCGTTTGAAGAAAGTATACAAGTTGCTTTACAGGCCATTCTGGTATCACCTCATTTCTTGTTCAAAGTCGAGCGAAATCAACCGTTGGGGCCCGATGGACAATCTTTGCCACTGACGGAGTTTGAGCTGGCGACTCGCATGAGCTACTTTTTGTGGAGCAGTATGCCTGACGACGAGTTATTGAAAGCAGCCTGGCAAGGGCAGCTTTCCAAGCCTAACGTCCTTCGCAATCAGGTAGCTCGCATGCTGAAGGATAGGCGGAGTAATCAATTCATCGAAAATTTTGCAGGTCAATGGTTGCAGTTGCGCAATCTTAGTCGCGCGGCGCCCGACTCCAAGCAGTTCGCCGATGCGACTCCTGAGATTCGTGAGTTGATGAAACGTGAGACACTCACATTCGTAGCTGGCGTGATGAGACAGAACTTGCCAGTGACTTCATTGCTCGATGCGAAGTTCACCTACCTCAATGAAGATCTGGCTAAGTTCTATGGAATCGGTGGGATTCAAGGAGACGAGTTTCGTCAGGTTTCACTCGATGGGACTACGCGAGGCGGATTGTTGACTCAAGCCAGCATTTTACTGGTGACAAGCAATCCATCGCGCACCTCTCCGGTAAAGCGAGGAAAATGGATTTTAGAGAATCTGCTAAATACGCCGCCACCTCCACCACCTCCCAATGTACCAGAACTTGAGAAAGGAGTTCTGTCGGGCACCCTGAGAGAACGCATGGAACAACATCGTGCCAATCCGGCGTGCGCAACGTGCCATAACATGATGGACCCGATGGGTTTCGCAATGGAGAATTTCGACGCCATAGGACGCTGGCGTACGCATGATGGTAGCGACAAGATTGATGCGAGTGGTGAAATGCCTGACGGCACTCAATTTCAGGGCGTCGATGAATTAAAGTCATTGCTGGTGAATCAACGAAGAGACCAGTTTGTCCGCTGCCTTACTGAAAAGGTCATGATCTACGCTCTGGGGCGTGGTATTGAATATTACGACAAGTGCGCCATTGATAAGATCATGGTGGAATTGCAAGCAAAGGATTTTAGATTTGCCTACCTGATTGCAGGAATTGTCGAAAGCCAACCGTTCCAAAGCCAAGGAGAACGATAATGACAACTCATCCTTTATCATTGAATCGCCGCATGCTACTGCGAGGCTTAGGGACGGCGCTGGCGTTGCCATTGTTGGATTCCATGGGGTCGCATCGTTTGTTGAGCACGGTATCGGCCGCCGGCGGAGATGAAGAGAAGCCACCATTGCGAATGGCCTTTATGTATGTGCCCAATGGAATGCACATGGAGGATTGGACGCCGAGAAGTAACGGTGCCAATTATGACATGCCGCGCACTCTGAAAGCACTGGAAGTTCATCGCAAGAAGATTAACATGCTCAGCGGATTAGCGCTGGATGGCGCCCACGCGCACGGAGACGGAGGAGGAGACCATGCGCGAAGTGTTGCTGCGTTTTTAACGGGCGCTCATCCGCGTAAGACGGATGGTGCCGATATTCAGAACGGAATTTCTGTGGATCAACTTGCGGCCGAGGCCGTGGGGAGTGCAACTCGATTTGCATCCTTGGAATTGGGTTTGGAGTCCAGTGCACAATCGGGGCAATGTGATAGCGGTTATAGCTGCGCCTATGCATCGAATATGTCGTGGAGGACCCCCACAAGCCCCGTGGCAAAAGAAATTGATCCGGCCGCAGTATTCGATCGTCTGTTCGCTGGACAAACCGTACGAGAGACACGACGGGCCAAATCGATTCGAGAAAAATATCGCAAGAGCGTCTTGGACTTTGTCCTAGATGATGCGAAAGAACTGCACAAAAAATTGCCCGATGCGGACCGTAAGAAACTCGACGAATACCTCTACAGTGTTCGCGATGTTGAAAAGCGAGTTGTGGGTACAGACAAGCTGGCCTTAAACGAAGCAGGAGTACCTGACTTTCCAAGGCCTGCCGGCGTCCCACGCGATATGGCCAAGCATTCAGATTTAATGATGGATATGATGGCGCTCGCGATGCAAACAGATAGCTCGCGGGTCCTCACATTCATGTTTGCCAATGCTGGCAACAATCGCGGTTACCCGGAACTCAATATTTCCGAGGGCCATCATGATCTTTCTCATCATGGTAAGAGCGAGGAAAAGCAACAGAAAATTGCTACAATCAACCGCTTTCACGTGGAGCGGTTCAAGTACTTGCTAGATAGATTGGATGCAATTTCCGAAGGGGAAGGATCGCTTTTGGACCATTGTATGATCGTCTACGGTAGTGGAATCAGCGATGGTGATCGACACAATCATAATGAATTGCCGATTCTGCTTGCGGGTCAGGGGGGCGGAAGAATCCGCAGTGGGCGTCACGTGGAATACGCTCCCAATACACCGCTATGCAATGTGTACTTGTGGATGTTGAAACAAATGGGTGCGCAAGCCGAACGCTTTGGAGACAGTACCGGCGTGATTGATCAGCTTGGCTAGGTGTTCCATAGTGGCGAGTGGCGAGGCATTGCCGTACAACAAGGCTTCAACTCACACCTCTCGATGAATGAGCCATGCCAAAGAAAGCCACTCAGCAGTCGTTCGCTGGATTCGACGCTGATCAAGTATCGCCGGTCCTAAAAGAATCCAATTCGGTCGAAACTTCTTCCTCTGAAGTTGTCGAACCGAGTGTTGCTCCCACCGAATTCGACTTTAGCGGTCCGCTCGACTTGACAGATCGGCTGGTTGTCGTTGTCGATTCACACTCGCTGATCTATCAGGTGTTTCACGCGATGCCTTCGATGAATAGTCCGACGGGTATTCCCGTTGCGGCCGTGCATGGATTCATCGCCGATGTGTTGGAGCTATTGGTTCGCAAAAAACCTGATTTTCTATTTTGTGCGTTTGACAAATCCGAGGCCACTTTCCGCAATGAACTGTATGCCGAATACAAAGCCAACCGCGAAAGCATGCCGGAAGAACTTCGTCAGCAAATTCCGTTAATTCGCAACATGCTTGAGGCGATGGGCATTCCACAATTGGAGTGCAGCGGTTTTGAAGCGGACGACATCCTTGCCAAGCTTTCCGTCGATGTCGATCGCGCTGGCGGGAGCTGCCTGATTGTTACCAGCGATAAAGATTGCCGCCAACTTATCACTGAGCGGATCAAACTCTACAACATTCGCCGTGATACAGTGATGGGTGTTGAAGAGCTCTGGAGCGACTGGGGTGTGCGCCCTGAGCAAGTGGTGGATTATCAAGCGATGGTGGGTGACCCCGTGGACAATGTCCCTGGCATCCCTTTAGTTGGCCCAAAACTAGCCCAACAGTTGCTCGCGCAATTCAGCACTCTGGAGGGTGTCTTAGAAAATGCTGCTAGCGTTTCGGGGCCTAAGCGAAGGCAGAATATCGAGCAGGGACGCGAACGCGTGATGCTCTCTCGCACGCTTGTTCGCTTGCGAGCCGATACGCCCTGCGAAATTCCTTGGTCGCAAGGTATGGTCGGACAAGCCGATATGGAAAAAGTGACCTCGATGTGCGAGCTGTTTGGATTCCGTCGCTTAAAAGATCGTGCAAAGGATGTGCTGGGCCGAGGTAGTAGCGCACCAGTCCGAGCCACTCGCGAAGTACCGACACACTATCGCTGTATCAAGACGCAAGCGGAGTTAAATGATCTAGCCGATCATCTTGCTAAGTTTGAGCTACTTTGCATCGATACCGAAACGACCAGCACGAGTGCACGGGGTAGCGAGTGGGTTGGCATGTCAGTTGGTTGGGCGCCTGGCGAGGCCGCTTATATTCCCGTGCGTGCACCAATGGGCGAGCCACAATTTGGCGCCCAAGTTGTGGCCGACGCAATGCGACAAGTACTTGAGAATCCTGCGATTGCCAAACTGGGACAGAACATCAAGTTTGATCTAATCGTGCTGCGCAATGCTGGGATTCGAGTGCAAGGACTTGCTCATGACACGATGGTTGCCGATTATCTCGTGGAGCCAGGGCAGAGAAATCATACTCTCGACGAATTAGCGATTCGATATTTGAATCACAAGACGATACCGATTAGTGACTTAATAGGTACCGGCAAGAATCAACGACAGATGGATCAGGTTCCACTAGCCCAGGTTGCTACCTATGCTGCCGAAGACGCCGATATTCCTCTCCGCATTCTGCCCGAACTTCAAGAACGACTTGAAAAACTAAATTTGGAGGGACTTTATCAACGCGTGGAAGTGCCGCTGATCGAAGTCTTGGCCGAAATGGAATACAACGGTATTCGTGTAGATGTCGCCAGACTTCAAGAGTTGAGTCGCGGGTTCACCACCGAAATTGCTCGACTGCGCACAGAGATTTTTGACTTAGCCGGGGGTGAATTCAATATCGATAGCCCGAAGCAACTCGGCACGATTCTATTCACTCAACTCGCTTTACCGGTCATCAAAAAAACTAAGACCGGCGCAAGCACGGATGCAGACGTCCTGCAGGAATTGGCACACATACATCCCTTGCCTGCTAAGGTAGTAGCCTATCGACAAGCGATGAAGTTGAAGAATACCTACGTCGACGCCTTGCCAGAATTGGTTTGCGAGAGAACCGGAAGAGTCCATACGTCGTTTCGCCAAGATGTCGCTGCAACCGGACGGCTGAGCAGCAGTGACCCAAATCTTCAAAATATTCCGATCCGAAACGAGCAAGGCCGCGCGATCCGAAGCGCGTTCACTGCGGGCGAACCGGGTTGGTTATTGTTGGGCGCCGATTATTCGCAAATTGAGTTGCGAGTTCTCGCACACTATAGCAGTGATCCTGCACTCATGGATGCCTATGAGACCGACGCGGATATCCATTGCCGCGTGGCTGCAGAAGTTCACGGGGTGGCGGAATGCGATGTAACCAGTGAAATGCGTCGCATGGCGAAAACAATCAACTTTGGCATTGTCTATGGGCAAAGCGCATTCGGACTCGCGCGCACACTGGGTATCCCTAAAGATCAAGCGGCCGAATATATCGAGCTCTACTTTTCTCGCTATCCGGGAGTGCAAGCCTTTATGCTGCAAACGCTGGATCAATGCCGTCGGATGGGCTATGTAGAAACAATGCTTGGACGGCGGAGAACGATTCAAGGGGTGCGGGATTTTAATACTATAGGTGTGTCCAAAATGCGTTCGCTGACGGAGGCTGAACGAATTGCTGTCAACACAGTGATCCAAGGCTCCGCTGCCGATCTGATCAAATTGGCAATGTTGACGGCGCACCGAACCTTGAAATCCTCAGGCATTGCGGCGAGGATGCTGTTGCAAATTCACGACGAGTTGTTGTTCGAAGTTGCGCCTGAAGCGGTTGACTCTTTGGATCAGCTGGTTCGAGACGCTATGATCGGCGTTGCTCAATTGCGTGTACCACTAAAGGTTGATGTCGCCGTGGGCGCAACCTGGGCCGAGGTTTAAAGGTTCCCGCTAGCGCCGACACATGAGAGTGGCCGCTGGCGTCTATTTACCGAGCAATTTTTGCAATTGTCGATCCAATTGCTTCTGCAAATAATTTTCCGCGGTGTTCTGCACCGCGGTTGTTCCCAATTGGCCGAGTGTGGCTGCGACCGCTTGTCCGTCCACCCCGGGACTAGATAGCGTGCCTTTGATAGGAACAATCACTGGTTTTCCCGCCAGCGAAGCAAAATTGCTACCTAGCCAGTCAGCATTTAGCGGAATCTGCAACTGCAAATTAAGTCGCCCATCGATTGCCACGCTGCCACTGCTGATCAATTCTGCTTTACCCATTTTCATCAAAATGCGTTGATGAGATACCTGTCCGGCAATCATCGAAAAATCGATTGCTTGTGGGTTCATCTGAATCCACTGCTTGCCAGAATTTGCCGCGGGGGCTTGACCTTGTAACCCCTTGGCTGCCATCTCAATTTGATCGACCAATGTAATCACACGGTTGGCCAACGGTCCGGGACCTACAGCGGCCCCTTCGACATTCAATGTACCCACGACACGCGAACGTACGGGGTCCGAGGGAATTACCACACACTCGCTGAGTTCAACTGAAAAGGAACCATTTACTTCCGTCGCGTCAGCGACCAATGGCATCATGTACTTCAACCAGCTGCGGCACATCTCTGGTGTCAAGGCGATTCCTTCGGCAAACATTCCTGGGCGTTGTTCAAACCACAGGACACCAGGACGATAGTGGACTTCGCCTGCCACATTGATCTGCCCTTTTTGCAATGGAATAGTCGCTGGATTGATAAATACGATATGCTCCGTTACTCGAATGGGAACGATGCTTGGGCCCAGGAAGACTCCTGCTATATTCGCCGATTGCCATCCAACACTCGCGCCGACATCCATTGTTTCTTCGTTGCCGGGCCTGCCTACAAGTTTCACTGTCAGATCTGTCTCGTGAACACCGGTCATTTGAATCGGCTCACCGAGTAACGAGGAGATTCGATCACCCGCGGTGCGAGTATCAATCTTGGCTGGACCCTGCAGTAACACTGTGTGCCCTGTTTCATCCATTGTTACTTTCCCCCGCAAATCGCCAGTAAGCCAGGGTGACTGGATCGAGAGTTTTTCGACAACGCATTGGCTTGCATCGGATGCGAGCTCGATGTTGCCTGCGATATTAAGGGAGGGTTCTTGCCAAACAACGGTGGGTTGAAGGTTCGCATTCGTTTTAGGAATGGGGCCCGTTAATCCAGAGACATTGGCTACGGCAGGGGGCTGAAGAGCCTTGATTTCCTTCATGGCATTATCAAAAGAAATCAACCAGGGTCCGGTACCATTGCGTTTGATCTCGGCGCGACCTTCGACGCTGCCGCTGACCCGCCAGGCACTGTCAATTACGACAGTATTGTTTGGTGAAGGGCCTGAGAAAGTGGTGCCAACGTTCGGTTGCGATTTGATTGCTCCCTGCAGTCGACTCAGGTCAGCACGATAGGCGATCTCAACCTGAGATGTTTGCGGCCCCATATCGCCTTGCAGGGAGAATGATACGGAGTAGCCTTTGACTATGCATTCTTTGGCCAGCACTTCCATGCTAGGCCATTTTAAATCGCCGACAAATTTTGCTTCGAGCAACTTCTCATCGTATCGACGTTGATCCACAACTACTGAGGCATTTTTCAAAGTCGCCACTGCCGATTTTAATCGACCGGATCGACTGGCAACGTCCGCGTAAATGTCCGTATCCAGCTCGCCTACGAAATCTTTCATGTTACTGGGAAGCCATGGCCCAGCTAGTGCTGCGATCGCTTGCAAGCTGCCGGTGCCTCGAATGCGCAGCGGTAACAATGTATTCGCGTCTGGACGTTGGACGGATTCTGCAAGGCTAACTTGCCAAGATTGATTGGGATCCGAAAGCTTAATGTCGGCGCGATCAAGTCGTTCCAGTGAATCCTGTCCCCAAACTCCTTGTGCATCCATGACAATATCCAAGGAGGGTCGCACGATGGATTGGCCTCCAGGAATCGATACGGATAAATCTCTGGCGTTAGCATTCCCTTGCAGGGTCCAGGTATTTGCCGCACCAACAGACCAATGGACGGTACCAGTCGTCTTGCCTTGCAACGACGTAGAGGGCAAGTCAATGATGCTGCCCAGCATGGACGAAAGCCGACCGAAATCAAGGTTGAATTGTGCTTGCCCGCTGCGCAAATCGCCACTGGCCGTTGCTCCACCAAAGCTGCTGACAATTTGCAGTTTCTCTGCCGTGACCCAGTTACCACTGGGACGCAAAGTAATATCGGCTGACAACGGATCCAACACGACAAGCGAGCCGGCTGCAATGGCGCGAATCGATTCTGTTTTTAGGTTCCAACTCGAGCGATACTGGCTATCTGCCGCAATACCACCCTGGATGCGACCCTGTATTCTTCCGCTTTGTATGACTACGTCAGCTCGATAGGGAATCAGACCCGGCGTTGATTGAGATAGAGCCGCAAGATCAAAGTCGGTCGAGAAATCACCGTACATTGAATCCAGGTATCGTCCCTGAGAAACGGCCGCCAACAAGATGTCACCGTTGAGGCTGGCATTTCCGGCATCTGATTGAAGCGAAAAATGCTGCATTTGTAGCATGTCGTCTGTCGTGTTCAGGGAGCCTTGCAGAAGAGCATGTCCCACTTTCCAAGGCGTTGGCCCGGTAATCCGCGGATCAACGACAATCAAATTTCGCAGGTCCAGAGGGTCGACGCTGATCTTGCAGTTACCATCGCTGGCAACCGAAACCGATACTTTGCCTGTTGCATTCCCTGACCATTGTTGTGGCAAGCTAGACGCAGATTGCGGGAATCGGATTGCAGCTAGTTGGACAAGCGATAAGGGCACGCCTTCGGAATTCGAAACAAGTTCGATCGAACTCTCCGGCGCATTGGGTACGTCAAGGTCACCCTGCAATGCGCCGCTGATGCCATCTGGATCGGTTACGACTCCTTCCCAATGAATCGAAGTCGTCGCCAAACTAACGTCGGCGGTCGATTGCAATTGGTCGACGCGCCAGTTCTTACCGGAGGCACGGTCGATTAATTTGAGTGCAGCATCTCGCATCACAACATTGGCAGAGAACTCTCCACCGCTGCTTGGTTCCTCAAGAAACGCGGCGAGGTCGTCTTCAAAACTACTGCCTCCCGAATAAACTTCGGATTCCAATCGTGGTGAATCGAGATTGATGGTCCCCCATTCCGTCTTTCCACGGATGAGGTCGAGAATGGTAATTGGCGCGTCAATAGATTCGATGGCAATCAATGATTTTCCTGATTCGCCGATGCCCTCAAGTCCGCGAATGCGGAGGGGAGTGACCCAGCCAATTCGGATATCCCGCGCCGACACTTGCCAACCATATTTCCCTGCCGTTGAGCTAAGAAAATTATGAATGAAAGGTGAGAAACTCAACAGGCTTGGTAGGGCCAGGACCAGTATTAAAACGAACCCACCAACAGCCATGGCGTAGGTTCGAGTGCGCCGGGTACGGTCTTTGCGCCGTCGCTCGGTTCCTTCTCGCATCCAACGCAAGGAGCGGGTAAAGTCAGGTTTTGGCATGGAATCCCTCCCCGGTCTCAGTACGCTGCTGCCCACCTAGGCAACCGACAAGCCGTCGCAGGATACGAAAAATAGGAGGGTCGGGGGAAGAGCGAAAACCCTATTCGTTGCCGGGAAAGGTACTACCAAAAATAACGCTTTGAAAGATGGTCAACCAAAGTGGGATGGTCAATATTCCAATTATCGAGGTGCCCAGCACGGCCCTTAAAGCGGTACCCGTATCTTGGTTATACAAACGCACCATAACAATCGGAAATGTGGCCGAGGGCATTGCTGCCTGCAACATCAGCACTTGCTGCAATTCCAAGTTCAGTGTCGTGCAGGCCACGAACGCTAGCATCAAGACTGGCAAAATAATTTGTCGAATGGAAACTGCCGCAAGAACTGTGCTGAAATTCTCTCGCCAATCGGCAATGCGCAAATAATCGAGAATAATGGCCCCGCTGAGAACTAAGCCCAGCGGAATTGCCGCTTGTCCCAATGACTCAGCCAGTTGCAGCAAGGGCCCCGGAAAACTCTCCACAAATCCAAACTGGCGAATCAGTAGGGCCGTAACCACGGAAATGAGCGGAGGAGAAAAGACGGCTCGCTTCCATTCACTACGGAACTGTCCTGAGAGGACCAATACGCCGACGCTCCACATCGCCATATCAACGCCCACGTTATGGACCATTAATGTGACTACCGATTCGGGGTAGAACTTTTCTGCCAGTGGAAGCGGCACATAACCGTAGTTGCAGATCCCCACACAGAACGCAAAGGCACGCCGAGACGAATTATCCTTCAAGCCAATCCACGGCCCCAAGCACCAAGCAAAAAAGCCAGCTATAGCAAAACCGATGCACGTGTAGCCAAACCCAATCGCGGGGGGCAGCCAGCTTTCTGAAAGAGAATCAAACGTATTGCTGGTCAGAATTCGATGAAAAAACAGTGCCGGGAGCAACACGTTGGCGGTTAATTTGGCGAGCGAACGATCGGATTCGCTGGTCAACCAGTTCAAATGACGCCCGACAGCGCCGGCAACCATGACGAGAAAAACACCTAGGACGCGCGAAGTTATGGGCCAAAGATCCGACATCAAAAAAATTCGTTCGTCACGCGGGAGTCAAGCGGGTTTTCGCAGCACTATTGGCGATGTCAGCTAATTGTTGATTTGCAACAGATTCGGGCAAATAGCAAACTTCGATTTTGTGACCCGCAGGTCCGGCTCCTGCAGTATCCACCATGAGAGTTGCCATCTTCCAACGGCGGTCAAAGGGCGATTGAGATACCGAAACCCCTTGAACCTTGTCGAAGAATGTAAAACTAGTTCTACGAATCAACAAGCCGCTACGGTAAACCATCCAATTCGATGTGCGAGCAAACTTGAGAGATTTGGCATATCGCCATGCAAAATAAATGAAGAGGGGGAGTAACGCGACCCCAAGCAGTGCCCCCCAAGGTCGCCACAGGGCAAGCCCCACCGCAGCTGCTAAGAGCGCTTGCAGAAATGCCAACTTTGTCAATCGACTTGCAGTCCGCGGCGACGTTGGAACCCATTCCAGTGTTTCGGGCTGATAATCCAATCGCGGTGCTAAGGCAGTGAGGATACGCGAAGTTTCCACTTCCGACATAACGGGAATAAACCACCGCCTTGCCACTGTCTCAGCGGCATCTTCATTTTCTTTCGCCGCGCTCCCGGCGGTCTCTATACGTACGGTGGCGATTCCACACCATCGACCTAGCAGTTATTGCTGAACGCTGATGAACTGGATCCTACGGCGTGGTACGGTCGCACTCACGCGAGTGAATAGTCCACAGGAAACTCGCAAGTCAGCGCCCACACGCTGCAGGCGATAATTGAAGAACCGCAGCACAAACCAACCGATGGAGAATATACGCATGATCAAGATCACAATGGCAGCAACTGCAATCCAAAACACAACAGCCTGGCTAGTCGTCAAATCCTGGGGGAGAGATTTGAAGAGGCGATTCAAATCCAGCCGTTCATAGAGATTGAATTCGTAAAACGCACCAAACACCAAGGGAATGAAAAAGTAACCTCGGTTGGAAACAAGTCCAGCTAATAGGATTTGTCGCAACGAAATGGAATGGATCAATTCCGGTGTCGCGGAGTGCTCGGGACTGCTGGAACTTGGAACCAAGTTGGAGTTCGAATTCGCAGCCAATGCATCGACCAATCCCCTTGCTGAACTCGTTTCTTGCGGCTGCGAATTCGATGTGGATCGGTCCGCAAATATTGCTTCTCGAAGTGTGGTGACTTCCGAAAGTGCCAATACTCTTAGTCGCGCTTCCGGTTCGCTTCCGCCCGCAGTTTCAATGCGCACTTCTGCAACGCGAAAGAGGTGATGAATCGGATTTTGTAAGAGATCGATGTTCTGGATGCGGACTGCAGGAATGACACGATGACGACGAAAAATCAGTCCTTCATCAATGCGAAGTTCGCCGTTGACAAGTGAGTATCGTAATGTCACGTATTGCAAGATGGCTCCCATCGCTGCAAAGCAGACAACAACAAACGCACCCAATAAAGCAAATCGATTTGCACTTCCTGCTAAAAAAAAGGCGACGATACCCGCAAAAAAGAACTGTCGTACTGAGGCCAACAATCCAAAAACTATGCTCGACGGATGTAGCCAGCTAGGGCGCGCCAGTAAAGCTACAGGCGCGGGCACCGTAGCTGTGGATGGTACGACTAATGTTGCTTCAATCGGAGCAAGCTCATCAATCGGCTCGCTAGACACCATCCCGCATTTCCTTTACATCAACGAGTGTATCTCGCAATTGGCACGCAACGGTGAAGTCGAGTCCGTTCACTTCAACAGACGAATGCAACGTGCCAGCCGTATAGACAACGAGCTTTCCTAGGCCAAACCGTCGTTGAATGGGGCCCTGTGCAACATCCGTATGTTGGACGCGAGAAAGCGGGACGGTAATGTGCTGCCGCCAAAGAATTCCCTGACGAATCTCTAAACCAATGGGGCTCAAGCGATACCAGCGATTTCGATAAGTACGCCTTGGTAGCCAAAACAACAAAGCAATCAACAGGCAGGTGATGACGGGGACCGCTACTATGATGATCATAAAAAAGAGTGGTCCCAATTCGGCTCGTTGTTGATAGCCCGGTATTAGACTCAGACCCGCGACAATGAATAGCACTAAGCTCACGATTGCGCTGCCAATCCACTCACAATAGATCGATTTGGGATCGACCCGATTCCAATCCATTTCATCTGTTTGCAGATTCGGTATCACTGTGTCGATATTCGCAAATACATGGGGGAGCCAGTGGGAATAGGAGCGTGTTGAGCACTCCACTGCACGACGACAGTAGTAAAATCGTCAGATCGAATGTTCGATCCTGAAACGGAATCCTTGGCAACGTGAATCGGGTTGGAAAGCTCGACAACTTGTGCCATTATGTCCACTGCGCTGTCGACCAGCCGAATCGAGACACTCTGATCGAGCCTGGTCGCTTTTCCGACTTCACTGGGCACAATAAATTTTGCGTGCCAAGTTTGCGTTGGTTTTATGGACAGCAATCTTTCACCAGAAAGTGTGAACTCCCCAACTCGCTTAAGTATCGTATCGACTTGACCCTCAGCAGGTGCTTCGATGGGAGTAGATGTCTCAGCGCTATTGAGGCCTGTAAGCTGCTCTTCGGTCTCTTTGACCCTATGACGGGCTGATTCTAGTAACGAGTTCGGAGATGTGTCGATACCAGCGGGCAAGCGAGATTCCATCCATTTAAAGTAGCTTGCCTTCAGCTTCGTGAGATCATTTGTGGCGAGTGTATAGGCCAGCTTCGCAGCCAGAACACGGTCTTCTCCTGACTTAACTGTCGGAGGAAGTGGATCGGTTCCCGTGTCGGCAGTGCCGGAATTCAGATTGTCCAGCATAGCAATTGCAGCAAGGGCCTCTTTTTTAGTCCGTGCCTGCCTTTCTTCTCCTTGCCGAATCTTCTCCTCCAAAAGCAAACGTTGATCCGTACGATTTTTTTTCTCAGTATGTGCGAGTTGTTCGGCTTCTGTTAGCTGTGACTTGGCGCGCTCCCATTCCATTTGTGTCGACTTGATTTGAGCAGACCTTTCGGGATCGTTTGCAATAATTTTTGCAATCACCTGGCCGGATGTTAATGCTTGTCCGGGCATGAAATTCAACTCTGTAATTTTTCCGGGAACATCGGCCACGACCCAAATCGCCGGTGCATAACTCTCTCCCGGGAACTCCGTTGCCATTTTAACAGTGGGAGAGGTAATTGCCGCGAAGGATTGGGAGTCTGGCTCTATATTCGGTTGAATCTCGGTGTCAACTTCCGCACGGATCCAACTGTCGGCGAAACCTCCTGGCATGAATGTGACAAGTCCCAATGCGCTGAACACAAAAGCGACCACAGGGAGTGTCCAGCTATTCGACTTGGAGGCAACGGGATTTCTGTGCGTCCCGCTTTCCATCTCAATGGGAGCGGTTTCACGTTCCGGTTCTATTGACTGAACGTTATCCAATACACAGCCCAAGAGTTCGTCTAAGCGAAATTGGTCCACGTCGTTTAGATTACAAAATGCACACCGAACGAAGTTTTGTTCAACACGGACGCAACGAAACTCGGCAGCCAAGAGCAACTCACCTTCGTCCGTCTCAAATCGTCCTATGAATGTTTGATATACCCCGTGCCGGCTCGCTGCGTCGGTTGCTGGTACCTCTGCTTGATAGTCCAGTGCGTGACACGCGTCAATTAATTCCGGAACAGCATCGAAGGACTCTCGATCAATGTCGAGGACCGTAAATCGTTGAGTGCCAACGCGGACGAGCAAATTTGCAGCATCGCTGTCCATTGCGTCGGCCTCGCCAGATGGGGGCTCAGCGGGTTTCATCTATGGGAGTGTTCATTTAAGGAAGTCTTAATCCCTACAGAATAAATTGGTTCCAGCAGCGAATTCTATTCTGATCCATTGAATGTATGCTGCAACCAAAAGAAAAGTGGATACGCCACAAAAAGGGCCCATATGCAATCACGTGATGTGCGTTTCGTCGAGTAATAAGGGTGGTAGGTCGCCCCCGCTTTTCAGTGTGAACGCATGCTATAGAGGTAATTGGAAACCGCCGCTGGTCATCCAAAAGGCGGTCAGCATGCAAATCCAAATTGCATCCAGAAAATGCCAGTATGTCGCTGAGAATTGAATCGCCCAGAATCGTTCATGGTCGTAAAAGCCTAGTGCCGCTCGGGCAGTAACCAGTCCCAATGCGATCACACCACCGGCGACGTGAAGTGCATGGAGAATTGCCAGCACGATCACCATTCCGACAATTCCCTTGTGGGGAGATATGGCGTACTCAGGTTGTTCGATGATTTCACTGAGTGACCATAATTGCAAACCCATAAACAGCATTGCACCCAGCAGGCTTGCGGTTAGCAGCATCATGAGCCGAAACCGTTTTTCGCGACGAACTGCGACAATACTTAGGTGGGCTAGCACGCTAATTCCGAGCATGCAGACGGTGCTAGCTATGAAACTTAAAGGGAGTGGGTTGGCAGACTGTGGGTCATCGCGGCGCCAAAATGCATACATTAAATAGAGCAAGATGCTGGAAAGAAAAAATACCAGCAGTGATGCCAAGAACACTAAGCCACCTTGTTGTGCACGCCGATCAACAGGGAAGGCAAGTGGCTGAGTTGACATTTGTTTAAGGTATCCAAGAACGAAAGATTGGCAACTCGCAGAAATCACGCCTCAAAAGCGTCAGTATCGACAGTTGTTAAAAAACCGCGATCCCCAGTTTGAAGATAACGGTAATTGAGATCGACCTGTGGTAAAAGTCGTCTTCCTATGGCATTATCGAATGAAAAGCAAACGATATTGCCCATCCATGCCCAGGGCTGGCCAAATTGATTTCCATTCGTGAATTCCGAAATACCGACTTGCCCGATTTTGTTCGGCTGTGGAACGAACACCCTGCGGCGGGAGGAAATGCCAACAGAGTTAGTGCTGCCGCATTGGAAGTGGTCATCTTAGGGAGGCCTTATTTTTCCACCCAACAGCTCTTGATAGCTGTCGACGATCAACGAACGCTTGGTTTCTTGCATTGGTTACCCGTACCAGGAAAGCATGCGATGGCAGTGGTGGCCAGCATGGCGGTTTCTCCTGGCGGTGAGCAAGACACGGCGGCTGCCCAACTACTGAATGCGGCGCAGGAGTCGGCCACAGCGAATGGCGCCCAACGATTGCTGATGGGTCAATCGCCGGACCATTGGACGGGATACGCAGGAATGGGGCGTCATTCAATGGGTGGTGGTGTGCCAGACGATGATGCTGATTTACAGCGTTGGGCACGGCAAGGCGGCTTTCAGGCCGAACAGCAATTGCAGACCCATGTTGTGCCTGCTTACGACTATCGGCCAGCTATGGATCGGGAATTGATCGCTATCCGCAGGTCCGCGACCGTTGATCGCCGACGCGATGTTACGGATCAGCCCTTTCGAATTGCCTCCGCGATGAGCCATTTGGAATTGCACCGTTTCGTCGCCAGACAACGTACCGGTGCGATGATGGCGGAAGCCGATATTCTCATTGGCGACCCCGAGATGATGGTCGTTAATAGCGGCATGGCAATTTTAAGTCGGTGGCAAAGCTACGGCGTTACGACCGAACAATCCAAGGCTGTGATTCGCTACGTGGTATCCTCTGCACTGTCAGAACTCATCGCCGAACGCACCAACCAAATCACGGCGACCGTATTTGCCGCTGACTCAACACAGATTCAATTGTTGGGATCCGCTGGCTTTGTTCTAGATCACCGCGGCACAGTCTTCAGTAAAAACATTGGATGAAGTCCAACTAGCTTTTGTTGGCAATCAATTGATCCAATTCTTGTCGCAGTTTGGGCAATATCTCGTCGTAAGTAAAACTTCCCACTACTTCGGTACCACGCTTTAGATTGACCCGATTTGGACCACACCACAGGCCAAGATCGGCATCGTCGGTTTCGCCAGGTCCATTGACGCGACAACCCATCACGGCAATCGTTATTGCATAGTTTTTCGCGAACTGACTCATCTCCTTGACGTTCGCGGCAAGGTCCACAAACGCTTCGTTCTCCACACGCGAACAGCTGGGGCAACTAATGATATTGAGCATATCGGGGTTGAACCGCACGACGCTGCGAACTCGACCTGCAGCAATATCATCGAGAATCTCTTGACCCGCGGCGATTTCTTCAATTTTGCGATGATTGGGAACCGTTAGGGAGACGCGAACCGTGTCACCAATCCCTTGACCAACGAGTTGTTCGAACGCAATGCGGGTCTTGATAATTCCATCCGGTGGCAAGCCTGCTTCGGTGACTCCTAAGTGCAATGGAATGTCAGGTCGAACTTCTGAGAAGCGCCGATTGACTTCCACGACTTTGCTGGGATCGCTATCTTTTAAAGAGACTGCGAATCGCGTAAATCCGAGCGATTCCACCAACTCGCAATGTTCGATGGCGCTCTCCAACATGGGCGAAATCGAATCGTGCGATGGATACTTGTCTTTCTTAGCAGGATCGACGCTACCACAATTGACACCAATGCGAATCGCACAGTCGTGTGTTTGAGCTTGCTCAATAATGAAGCGGACTTTTTCTTGCCAAGGTCGGTCTTTTTGATGGTGATAAAGGTGACCCGGGTTATAGCGAATCTTATTAACGTGTGGTGCTACAAGCTCCGCTAAGCGAAAGTTTTCCTGCAAATCCACCGCAAGATTCGCTGTGGTCTGACGGCGGATTTCAGCCAATGCCTCGGCATCCTTTTCGCTATCAACAGCGATTCGAACCACCCCGGCGCCGGCTACCCGCAATGCCTCGGCCTGGGCGACCGTTGCGTCCACGTCTTGCGTCTTGGTTGCCGTCATGCTCTGGACGGCGATCGGATGGCCGGCACCAATCTTAATGGAACCGATCACTACTTCACGGGTGGGTTTACGCTCGATCATCGTGAACCAAGAACTCCACTCATATGCTGAAAAAATCCACTCTACGAATTCATTCTATGTCGGAGTCGAGGCCCTGGGCAGGCTAGGAGACACGCCCTTCAATCATTTCCGCCATGCGTCCTGGATTGGCCAGCAATTTATCGACGACCGTAGGATCCCATTGACTTCCCCGACCTTCATTGAAAATCGCCTCTACTTTCCCAATTGGCATTCCGTGCCGGTAAGGACGAGTGCTGGTCATTGCGTCAAACGCATCCGCTACCGCTAGAATTCGTGCAATGAGAGGGATCTCTTCACCTGCTAACCCTTCCGGATAGCCACTGCCATCCCACGACTCGTGGTGGTACCGCACTCCGGGCAGCATTGGTTTGAACTGGTGAATTCCCTTGAGAATATGATAACCCAATTCCGGATGCTTTTTGATTTCGTCAAATTCTTTCGGTTCGAGCTTGCCCGGTTTACTTAATACGGCGTCTGAGACTCCAATCTTACCGATATCGTGCAGTAATCCTGACATGCGAACAACTTCTACTTCTTTCTCTGTAAGCCCCATGTCTTGCGCCAAAGCCGCGCCCATTTCCGAAACTCTACCGCTGTGACCGCATGTATAGGGGTCTTTCGCGTCGATAGCAGAAACGAGCGCCCGCACGGTTCCATCGAACATTTGCCGCATTTCAGCGAATTGCTGATGAACAACCAAGTGTGACTGGAGGATCATTGCAACGGACTGCATCAATTGAATCTCGATGGTTCCGTACTCCTCGGCCGGCCGCTGACCGATGGCGATCAAATAGCTCTTACTTCCTTCGGTTCGCTCCAAGATCACCCTTGCAACCCGATCTAAATAGGGCGCACAGCGAAGCGGATGATTGCGAACAGCAGTAGGTTCTGGGCCTAATTCCCTATGCAACATTCGCAGCAGCGCTTCATCGACCTGCTGTCCAGATTGCACAACACTCTTCACTCGCAGGGAGCCGTCATTACCTTTTTGACTCACTCTTGCGGACTCAAGCGGCGGTTCATCCCAAATTATTGCCACAGTTGCGACCGGCAAACACTGCGCTAGCTTTGCCAACGCATTTTCACAATGGGTCTCAAAGTCTGCTCCGATATTAAGATTGCAACTCAATTCATGAATCAGCGACAACTCTTCAAAGTTGCGCATTAATTGCATGCTGAGTTGCGATATTTCAGACTCCAGTTCTTGCACTTCGCCGTTGGCGTTCGTTTGATTCTCAACGATTGAGGGGAAGCTGACGGCCTGGAGCGACTCCGAGGGAGGTGCAAGGGAAATCGGTGCGACGCTCAAACGATCCACGTATATTGCCAACGCAAACAGATTGGGATTTAAAAATGATTCGATGCGAGGTGACGATGAAACGTAGATCGAAATGATACGAAATCGCGCCAGCGAACTCGTTCGCTCACATTTTTCATATCCCTTGGCGGGTTACTGGTAACGATTGCGCACAATACAGCAATTATCGCGGTAGGCGACTAGTTGTTTTGCGTTTGCTCGGAAGCTTTTTTATCGATTCGCAATCGCTTGCTTACACGCTTCAACACTCGTCGATCGTCACGGCTGAGCTCACCCATTCCGACACGGTGGAGCTTTTCCAGTATTCCATCCAGCCTCGCAGAATCTGCCGCTTCGGAAAATTCTCTTGCCTGGACTTGCCGCAGCCTGCGCCCCCGAACCACCTGTTGCAACGATTTCCAATGAGCCCCGCCCCGCCAAATGGCCCGCTCGCGCGGCGCAACGTTGGTGTCGGATGAATAATCGGGAGACAAAGGAGCACGTGACATCCAGACCAGTACGCCGAGCATTGCGATGAATGGCCATGCAGGCAGCGCCAAGGTTTCTTCGGCTTCCCAGTTCAAACCAAGGCTAAGGGCAATCAACATGGCGGCAATTAGTGTCTGAACGCGGTTTGCCCAATGCTCTGCGCTAACTTCATCCAGCACACCACGCTCGCGAAGAAATGAGGCTAACAATAAACCTCGTCCCATCCCGACCGGCAATGGCAACAGGGAGAGCATGGATTGACAACCCCAACACCAACCGATGACCCAAAAAGGTTTTGTAACCGAAAATCGTTCAACCGCTGAATCTCCGCTAATCCAACTGTCAATCGCTAACGACACCAAGGACAAGGCCATTAGAAACGTGGGTGGCAGCGCATTATTGATTAAATGATCCCCAGCAGAATTGGCGCGAGTGGCAGTCCAATCGGGGCTGTGACGATATCCAAGTGCGGTAACGACCAGCGTGGTGGGCAAGTTGTTTTGCCAACGAATCAGCCAGCCGTGCAATGTGAGTTGAGTGCAGCAACCCAACGCGGCGGATAAGCAGAGCAGTCCCGCCAGCTGGGGTAAATCACCGTCACGTGGACGATCGTGAAACCACCAGGATGCGACTGCCAACACTGTCAACAGCGCCAGCCAGCTCCAACCGATACGAACCGTCGTCGCCCCCCGGTGAAAAATAACGAGCCCGTCACGGCTCAATTTACGACCCGCACGCTCTGGTGGGCGCGAACCCAAAGAATCGATTTGCAGCGGCGAATTTGTGGATATTCCCAAGTAACAAACTCCACGTTTGATTTAAGTACAACCGGTCTACATCTTACGTCCAACCGAGGCGCACGGTTTGCTTACATTTCCTATTCCTTCAAATTTCGATTTTTGCTAAAGATTCGATATACGGACGTCGGAAGGTCCCCAGTTTTTGGTTCAGACAAGGATGCGATGAACATGAATCGCTTTGGAATCCGCATGGCGGCAGGGTTGGCAGTCGCGTGCCTTAGCGGCCTGGCCATTTATCAAGTCAAATCGGGTTCCGAAAGTGTTGCGGAGGATGATTGGCCACTCGCATCTAGCGTCGCTGCTGCAGAACCGCCTGCTCCTTTGGGGTTGGCCGCAACATCCGGTAGCTTTGAAAATACAGCCGGTAACCTTGAAAATACAGGCGACCCAATCGAAAGCGGTTTCTTCCCGGCCGAAACGCAAGGTGGTTTGCGTCGTGTGTCTTACGATGCTCCGCTTCCTACTGAAGGTGAATCGCAACCGTCGATGGACCCCGCAGCGGGTCCGAGCAGCGGTTTTGGGCTGCCTCCCACTTTGGACTCCCGTTCCATGGAGCCAAATGTCGCTGACTATCCTGCAGCCGATCCCGCGCGTCCGACCACTGGACCGGCGCTAGAAATGCCCTTACTAGAGCCGCAGTTTACTGAGCCGGCATCAACTCCTGCAGAACAAGAGGAACCAGATTACAACGCGGCTGCCGCGCCAGGAGGATTCGCATTGCCGAATGCTCCCGAGTGGCCGCAGCCCAACACAACCTCTCTTTTGGCACCGCTTCCTACGACGCTGGCTCCAGCTGAAACCAGTGCAGAGGCGGATCCTGCTAACGTCAATCCCTTGCGCTCAAGCGTTGTGGTGACACCGATTGTAAGCGGCGTTGCTGAAACGAATCCGGCAGCAAGTGGACATATTCCTGCCGCCAACCTTCCCGCTTTAGCGCCCGTTGAACAAGAAATGGAATCGCATGCTGCTCAATGGGGACAGCACGGACTTCAACCGGTTGGCGCAGAAGACGTGGCTGCCGTCGGCGTACCAGAATTGGTACCGACAGAAGGAAGTCCGGAATTGCGAGTGGCATCAAGAAATAATGTCGGGAACATGGGAAACCTCGCTACCAATAGCCATTCGTTGGTTCAAAACGGGAATTCATTGGTTCAACCCGACGAGGTCCTTTCCGTTCCCGGTGAACGAAGCCTCGAGGGTGACCAGGCTCCCAGTGTTGTGATTCAGAAACTTGCTCCGTCTGAAGTACGAGTTGGTAAGGCATGTGATTTTGTGATCAAGGTTCGCAATGTGGGTACTGTGCCGGCACTCGATGTTCGCGTTTTCGATTCAGTTCCTGATGGAACTTCGTTGATGGAAACCGTTCCCTCGGCAGAGCAAGCAGCTGGGCTGATGATTTGGCAGCTTGGTGATTTGAAGCCAGGCGACGAGCGATCGATCACCATGCGGTTGATTCCAGAAGTCGAAGGCGAAATAGGTAGCGTCGCGCGTGTCACGTTTGAAGCAGCCGCATCTGTCCGCACGCTCGCCACCTTGCCCGCAATCAAACTCGTTCAACGGGCACCCGAAGAAGTGCTCATTGGTCAGCAATTAGAAATTGAGATTGAACTTTCAAATACGGGGAGTGGCGCTGCGGAACAAGTTGTTCTGAAAGCCGTTTTGCCAGAAGGACTTGAACATCCCATGGGTTCGGAGCTGGACAATCCGATTGGTACCATGCCGCCCGGAGATTTGCGGCGTCAGTTGTTGAGAGTCCGTGCCACCAAACCAGGTATTGTCAAGAGCGTGGTTTCTCTCGTGAACGCTGATGGAACCCTTTCGGAGAGTTCCGTCGACATCAAAGTAATCGCGCCCAACTTGCAAGTGGTCCTGGCAGGCCCGGCAATGCGGTATTTAGAGCGACAAGCAACCTACAGCGTTCAAATTGCCAATACAGGAACGGCAAACGCGTCCGAAATTGATTTGGTCGCCTTCTTGGATAGCGGCTTGAAGTTCGTAAGTACTGACTTCGAAGGGAAATACGATCCGAATCGACACGCAGTGACTTGGAGCCTGGCTGAACTTCCTGCGGGAGAGAGTGGGCAGGTTCCACTCACTTTACTACCGGTCGAGTCCGGAACTCAAAGCGTTCGGTTGGAAGCCACAGCCGACCTTGGTATCAGTGTTTCCAGCGAGAAACAATTGGCAATTGAAACGCTTGCTGAGTTGAGCTTCTCGATTGCAGACAACAATGATCCCATCGAAGCGGGCACGGAAACCATGTACGAAATCCGCGTCCAAAACAGTGGCTCGCGGGAAGATAGCAATGTGCGATTAGAGGTACAGTTGCCTCATCCCGGTATGAAATTGGTCAGTGCAGAACCCTCCGCAGCAACCGATGGTCGTGGACGTGTGGTGTTTGAACCGCTGGCTCGACTCGCGGCAAAGGGAGAATATGTGTTTCGCGTTGTTGTCAGCGGTGTAACGCCCGATACGCACTTGATCAAAGCAACCTTGATGAGCGATCAGTCGAAGAAGCCGGTCACTAAGGAAGAGAGCACGACGGTTTACGCCGACCAATAATCAAACATCAATTGATGGAATTATTGCCGAGGTTTACGGCGATGCCACTAAAGGGCACAATGCCATAGACGCCGTTAGTGAAAACCTGTTGGACAAAGTTGTCAAATAGCTTGATGGGTGCTGGTGGGATGACGATAACGTCGCCATCACGCACCCATATTTCGTCGGTCGGCGTGGGGCGTCGACCCAGCAATGCTCCTCGCAAATCCAACATTGTGGAAATCATTCGCCAGTCCTCTGCGCGACGGAAAATCACAACTTGTCTTAGGTTCGCGCCGACATTGTTTCCTCCTGCTGACGCAATGGCGCCGATGACTGTGGTCGGTCCATTCAATTGCACCTGTCCAGGATTACCGACTTCGCCAATGACAAATACAAAATGGGCTGCTTGCGCCGCAAGTATTGGCTCGACTTCTAAACCAACTACGTGCTGTGAATAACGCAGATTTATTTCGCGCTTGACTTCGTCCAACGATAGTCCTTGCACTCTTACGTAACCAATGTAAGGCATGCGGACCGTTCCATCGGGAGCTACGGTGACATTCAATGCTGATTGTTGTAAACCGCTTGATCCACCCACCGCATTGCGGATGTCTTGAGCCAGCGTATTAGTTTTGATTGGTGTTACGTCGATGGCAGGGCGTGGGTACAGTTCTTTGTATCGCGTTTCAAGCTGCTGGCGCAATTGAGTGACGGTTAAGCCGGCCGCATGCAATGGTCCCAGCAGACGTACGGTGATGGTGCCATCCGGCTGGATTTGCAAGCCTTTTTCAAAGGAACCTCGCTTTAAGTCCTCGTCAATCACCGACTCAATCAACAGTTCATCACCTACCATCAAACGGTATTCGCCATCGAGCTGGCGCCGAGTGACTAAGTACAGCAACTGCAATTGATCATTGGGGCGCAGTCGATACTCGGCTAGGTGGGCTAATCGAGCCGGACCGGCATACTCGCCTTGCCCATACGCTTGAAAATCCATCGGGCTCATATCGCTCCAACGAGCCTCGTTTCCACACGAGTTTGCACAGTCCACTCCCCGCATGGATGGCTGACATCCGCCAAGGCATGGCTCGGTAGGGTGAGTATGTCCGCAATTGCATTGCTGCCCGCTAGGCGAATATTGCCCGCCAGGTGAATATGGTTCCGAGTAGATCATCCCCTGTTGTGCCAACAACGCTGGGCAAGTGAAGATTACTACTGCAATGCTTCCCAGTTGTGCAATTAGCTGCCATCGCATAGTCAATGCATCCTTGCCATTAATTCCAGAAACTCTTCACCGCGCCAGCAACTCGATCCATGACGTTGCTCGGTTTTGTGGGTGGAACTGCGTATTGTTGTGTGGTGTTATTCGCAGGTCCGATGCTTTGCGGACCACTGACAACTCCCGCAGGCATGACCATCGGTGCGTTCTGAACCGGAGGTGAGATCGTTGCAAAAGATGATGCGTCGATGGGGGTAATGGTCAACGTTTTACCTGGAGCTTGCCCACCATTAGGTAACATAGCAACGAGCTGGCGTGCTCTTTCCGAATTGCCAGTGAGCCGATTCACTTCGATGAGATTTTGTAACGCCGGAACGGATGGTTGAGAAGCAAGGCTGCGTTCCAATGCCCACTCAGACTCTCCAAGCAGGCCCAATTGAAGGGCGCCATAACCAAGCTCATTCAATGCCTCGGCGTCCTGCGAATTCGTTGCCACTGCCGCTCGCAAGTAGCAAAGCGATACCGAATTGGCAAATTCTACATCCGACTCCCGCGTGGCTTTTTCCGCGTGCGCTAGCACCCGCAATAACGGCGATGCCTCCGGTCGTGATGACATAGCCTGTGTCAATCTTTGCCTGGCAAAATCGAGATATGCATCCGCGGCCGCGTGGGGTGACATGTCTTGATTTTGTCGATCTTTCAATACGGGAGTTTGATGCGAAGCAACCATTCGATTCACTGCAGCACTGTCGGCTTGTCCGTACCGACCCACAAAATCTTCCGCTTCTCGAACAGCATCCAAAGCAATCTGAAGTGCATCGCTGGCCGCACTCGTTTGATACTGTCCGTCGGTCGCCACTGCCAACGCACGCAAGCCACCTACCGCGGATTCTCTCGCAGAGAAATTTGCCCCTCGACGCAATGCCCGCTCAGACTCTAAACGCAATTCGCTCGCTTGCCGCAACATTTGGGTCACTGTGACTGATTCGGACAAGGGCGAAGTACCCTGACCGCTCGTTTCACTTCCGGTAAACTGCGATCTTCCTTGTTCGATGATGCTTCTACTCACCACGTCGGCAATTTGCTCTCGCCTCGTTTCAGCGTCATTGACCCTTTTGCTTACTACGCTTTCTGGCTCGTTTTCGGGCGGCACATTTACGATGGTTATAGGGGCTGGAGCAGGAGTCGGTACCGGTGGATTGGAAATGTATACCTGCCAAACCGCATTCTGTTCCTTGCTCTCCGCACTTGGCGCTACCCGGTTCGTTAGGGGAACACGTACGGGCTGTAGCGCGGGGGTCCGCTTAGGAAACGGCATCTCATCGCGAGACGGCTGAAATGTTATTACCTGCGGAGCACCAAGCTGTATGACGCTCTGCTCGGAAATCGCGGTTTTGCCGGTCAAGTCGTCAAGATTAACACGCGATAAGGGCAACCGATGAGGCCGCTCCATGCTAACAGGTGTTTGTGCCACTGCGGACGACGAACTCAACGCAATGACCGCCAAAGCCAAAGCCGAACGCCGTATCGCACACGACGTCAAATGTCGACTCATTGCGAGCGATAGAGGGTTCGATTGGTACAAAGGCATTTTGGTCGTCCGTTACATTGGATCTTAGTAGACATCCTGTCTACTGCCTCGGGGCGAACTCACCTCACGAGCCGATGGATCTAGAAACCCCATCGGTCAATCGGACTGCACCAACTGATCTATTGCGCTAGAGTAATGGTTGTGTCGATGGATTGGGAAATCAGGCCCACTTACAATTGCGACAATCCCCTTAACCGGATATTTGACCGCGACTGCTTTTGTAATGTGGAATGAAAAAAGGGATGTCTGAACAAATCAGACATCCCCTCTAGTGAGCTTCAATAATCAGAATTCAACGAAACTAACGTGTTCGCGCGGGGACTTCGACATCGTCTCCCCCCACCAGTCCGTCTTCATCCAGTTCGTCCGTTTCATCTTCCGCAATTCCACTGGTTCTCAATGGACGAATCGGCCGATCGTCTTCTTCGTCTCGGCCAAGGTCAGCATAAAGTGTCTGAATCAAGTCCATTGGACGTGGGTCAACGGTCAATCCAGCTGCACGGAAGATTGCATCAATTGCTTCTTGTGCTTTGTTAACGATCGACTCCCGCGTCTGTCCCTTGGCTTTCGCCGCCGAAGATGAGGGAAGAACAGGGCCCTTAAAGCCATTCTCCGAAAGCCATTTGACGATTGATACTTGATCAATACGCCCTTCCAAGGCAGGAATGACGCGATCGCTCATCTTCGCTTCGGCTGGATCAACATCTGCAGGCAAATCGGCCATGCGTACGATGACAACACGAGCGGGATCAATCGCTTTAAGCTGATCAATGGTGCCACCGCCAACAAACCAGTGCCAGCTATCAATGACGTAGCCAACATTCTGTGCAGAAACACTTTTAATCAACGCGGTGAAGCCGTCAACATTGCGAATGGTTTCAAAGGCTTTGCCTTCGGCACCTTCTTTCGATGCATTGAGCGAAACACCCAACTTAATGTCCTTGACCGCAAGGATCGCTCCAATCTGGTTCAGCCGACTGCTGACTTGTTCAAAGTATTCAGGGTAAGCGACCCGATCCGAACCTGGCGGAAGGGAAATGAAGGCACGCTTAGCCTCTAATTTGGCCGCCGTTTCTGCCAACGGATGAAGCGTGGCTAGCTGAGCAGTGAACTTTTCATCGTCTGCGTCCAATTGAACATCTGCGTTAAAACCACCGACCAAAATGTCAGCGGCGCGCAAATACTTGGAGGCATCATTGAAATCCGTCCGCTGGCTCCGCTTGACCATGTCGGTCATATCGACATCGATCCCGCGAAATCCGTAGGTCAAGGCCAACTCGATCAGTTCGCTTTGTCGGCCCGAAATGCCTAACAAAGGTGCGGAGAAATTTTTGTACACGTTCCAAGGACTCCTGATTGTTCTGTTCGTTAAGCCGGAGAGTATCGCACAACAAATGAATTTTCGCCAAGGGGTATATTGAAACTGGCACGTTTTTCTTTCGACGACCCCGTTGGATACCGGCTATTGCCTCGCTAACCTCGTACTCTGTGACCCTACAAATGTTGGGAAATGAGCCAACCAGCTACTCACAAAGGGACTCGAGTTTAGCCCATGATAACTAGCGATATTACAGGGAAGCTCATTTTTCTCGGTACGGGAACTTCAGTTGGCGTTCCTGCCATCGGTTGCGGGTGCGCTGTTTGCGCAGGAGGAGACCCCAAAAACAATCGTACGCGTTGCGCAATCATCTTAGGTTTGCCGGAAGGAAATCTATTGGTCGATACGCCGCCCGACCTGCGAACCCAATTGTTGAGAGAGGGGATCGGGATTGTTCACAGCGTACTTTACACACATGAACATGCCGATCATCTGTTTGGATTGGATGATTTAAGGTTATTTCCTTTTTACCTTGGTCGTCCCGTTCCCCTGTACTGCGAGGCACAAGTGGAAGCGAGGATTCGACATTCTTTCGACTACGCCTTCGCAGCGCATCAAATCACTCATGCGGGTGCCATTCCACAACTTGTCTTCGAGCGGATCGATCTGCAACCTTTCACTATCTTGGGGCAAGAGATCATTCCGTTGCGATTGCATCACGGTCCAAGGTTTAAGGTGCTCGGATTTCGATTTGGTGATATCGCCTACTGCACCGACACCAATGACATACCTCCCGAAAGTATGGCCAAGCTTCAGAATTTGGATGTGCTGATTATCGATGCGCTACGACATGCGCCGCATGCAACCCACAATAGCCTCGATCAAGCTATTGAAATCTCACAGGCACTGAAGCCCCGACGCACGTTTCTCACGCACACGTCACACGAACTGGAATATCACGCGACCAATGCAGCCCTTCCGCCTGGCATCGAAATGGCCTACGACGGGATGCAATTGTTGCTCTAAGAATACCCTAAAGACTACTGGCCAATCAGTCCGAGATGTTGACCGGTTGCTTGGAAGGCAGCAAGTGCTGAGTCCAAATCTTCACGCGAATGCGCTGCGCTAATCTGAACTCGAATGCGCGCCTTGTCTCGCGGAACAACAGGGTAATTGAAGCCAACAACATAGACTCCGCGATCGAGCATCTGCGACGCGAAACGTGTGGCCAATGCAGCATCTCCCAGCATGATTGGACAAATAGGATGGGTGCCTTCGAGAACATTAAAACCTAGTTGGCTGATCTGTTGGCGAAAGTACTTCGTGTTTTCTTCCAGGGTATCTCTCAGCAGCGTGCTGGAAGTCATCAAGTCCATAGCCTTTAAAGTGCCACCGACGATTGAGGGGCAGACGGTGTTAGAAAAAAGATAAGGACGACTGCGTTGCCTAAGCAACTGGATAATCTCTTTTGGCCCAGAGGTGTATCCGCCACTTGCACCCCCGATGGCCTTACCAAGTGTTCCGGTCAAGACATCCACGCGTCCCATGACACCGCAATGCTCATGCGTCCCGCGCCCTGTCCGACCGATGAAACCGGTTGCATGGCAATCGTCAACACAGACCAAAGCTTGATACTTCTCTGCCAATTCGCAAACCGCTGCCAGATTTGCAATGTAGCCATCCATTGAGAAGACTCCGTCCGTGATAATTACCTTGTTCCTGGCATGTTTGGCAGCGATCAATTGCCGCTCCAGGTCTTCCATATCATTGTTTGCATAGCGGAATCGCTGTGCTTTACAGAGTCGCACGCCATCGATGATTGACGCGTGGTTTAGCGAGTCCGAAATGATGGCATCTTCCGCAGTGAGAATCGTCTCAAAAAGCCCCCCGTTTGCATCAAAGCAACTGGAGTAAAGAATGGTATCTTCCGTCCCAAGAAATTCGCTTATTCGTTCTTCAAGCTCTTTATGACACGTTTGCGTACCGCAGATGAAACGCACGCTGGCCATGCCATATCCCCAGCGGTCGAGCGCTTCATGTGCGGCCGCTTGTACTTCGGGATGTTGAGCCAATCCTAAGTAATTGTTTGCACAGAAAACGAGCACTTCGCGACCATCATTTAGACGGACACGAGTGTTTTGGGGCGAGTCAATAATGCGTTCGTCTTTCCAAGTACCTGCTTCACGAATTTGCTGAAGTTGTGTCTGAAGTGACTGTTGCAAATTAGAATCGAACATCTTGCACTAAACTTCCCAATCGAGGATGACTTTCAAAGCACTACCATCTCGCATCGCCGCGAATCCCTGTTCATAATCGGTGTAGGGTAGGCGGTGTGTTATTACTGGAGAAATATCCAGTCCAGTCTGCAACAGCACAGACATCTTATACCAGGTCTCATACATTTCCCGGCCATAGATGCCTTTAATAGTGAGCATGTTGAAAATCACGAGGTTCCAGTCGATGGATATATCTTCGCTAGGAATACCCAGCATCGATATTTTTCCTCCATGAGCCATATTGGCCAGCATATCGCGGAATGCCTGCGGATTTCCAGACATCTCTAAGCCAATGTCAAAGCCTTCTGTCATGCCCAATTGCTGCTGCACATCTGCGATAGACGTGTGGCGAGGATCAATCGCCACGTTCACTCCCATTTTTCGAGCCAGTTCAAGTCGAGTGGGATTGACGTCTGTGATGACGATGTACCGTGCACCAGCGTGACGGGCGACAGCGGCGGCCATGCATCCTATCGGGCCCGCTCCGGTGATTAGCACATCCTCGCCAAGGAGATCGAATGACAACGCCGTATGAACTGCATTTCCAAACGGATCAAAAATGGATGCGATGTCCAGCGGAATCCCGGGAGCATGATGCCAAACGTTGGTCATGGGAACAGAAATCAACTCAGCAAATGCTCCTGGTCGATTGACTCCAATTCCTTTGGTATGGGCACATAAATGTCGACGTCCGGCAAGGCAATTTCGACATCGGCCGCAAACTACGTGACCTTCTGCACTCACTACGTCTCCAGGATGGAAATCTGAGACATTGGTACCCACTTGAATAATCTCACCGACAAACTCGTGGCCCACCACCATCGGTACTGGGATAGTCTTCTGTGCCCAGGCATCCCAGTTGTAGATATGCAGGTCAGTCCCGCATATTCCCGTCTTTTTGACGCGGATTAAACAATCATTGATGCCAATTTTCGGTTCGGGAACGTCCTGCAGAGTCAAGCCTGGAGCGGCGTTTGTCTTGACAAGGGCTTTCATAGTCTATATGTCACTGCTAGTTTCACAGAGAGGTGTTGCTAATCAACACAGCAGTTTAAGGGAGAGGCGAAAAACGAGAATGGGATCAATCAAAAAATTGTTCTAAGACAGCCCAATTCTCTCTCATCTTATCCCTCTGTTCGGGACTGAGCAGCGCAAAGAGCTCGTCGGAATGGAGTACCGACATGTACCGATGGTGCCATTTCGACTCCCCCAATTTGAAGAGATTGAATGAGCGTGCCTCCGGCGAAAACCGTTCAATATCTTTCGTGGCCTGTTCAACAGCAGTAGAGAACAGTTCGACCACCAGTTCTGTTAATCGATCTTTCGACCACCCCTCGTTGAATTCGGATACGAGAAAATTTGCAGCAACAGCACTCAAGCGAAACTGCTGTCCACTGTTTAAGTTCGCTTCGTCTTTACTGGCTAACCATTGGCTCATGGCGATCATTCCAGCCCGCCAATCGCCAGCGGGAAAACAAACATTGGCGGCCACTAATGCAGCTTGCTTGCCGTCCAATTGCATTTCCTCGATCAACAATTGATCGCGGATAGCGTCTTGTTGCAATTCCTGAATACGATATGCAGCGCTGAGAAATGGTTCAAAATCGTGGTACCAGTCCGGATGTTCTGGTGCCAGATCTATGGTTGCATGACACCAATCTATCGTAGCTTGGATTTGACCTTGATCACTGAGGATTTTCGCCATCAGCACGTAGGACTCGATTTCTTCGGGTCCGTATCGGAGCGACAATTGAAGGGCGGCTTCTGCATCACGGTACCTAGACAATTCCAAGTAGAATTCCGCTAATCGCAAGTAGAGTCGTCCCTCACGCGGGAATGACTCAATGCCCAATTTGAGAACTTCGATTGCAGTCGTTGTGTGTCGATTCGCATGATTTACATTGGCCAGTGCATGATAAGTCACTTCGTTGGCCAGATTTTCGGTAATGATCGACCAAAGTACCTTCTCGGCGTCATCATATCGCTCGCTATTGTAAAGTGAATCTGCCAGATCATGCCGATCTTCACGGGTCGGCCTGGCAGCCAAAATAGCCCGCTGCCAGGATTTTTCAGACTTGATATGTTCGCCTAGATGTTCGTAACAACGCGCCAGTAGTTCATTTCCCCGATGGTAATTGGGGTGTTCGTCTAATAAGTTGACGAGCACTTCTGCGGCGTTCTCGAAACGACCGCAATTTGCTAGGCCTAATGCGACATTGTATTTTGCGCCCGGAGATGGAGCACTAATCATGGCAGCAGCATAATAGGTATGGATGTCGCTGGCGTTGGCATTTGTGTAATTGGAAATGAATATCGCCAATTCAGTGTTGAGCCAAAAGTCTGCCGGGTGTGTGAGTTGTCCCTTGCGCAAGATTCCTTCTGCCCGGGCAAGCCCACTGCTTCCCCCTTCGGAAAGTGCCTGAGCTAGTGCACAGATTGCTTGCGGTTGTTGATGACTGATGTCGATTTCATCCGCGAGCAAAATCAGTTGGGCAAGTTCGCCACCTCGGATGGCTAGCAGCACGTTTTGATTTTCTGGCAACTCCTCCAATCCAACAATGAACTCAACCCACCAATCGGATAGTTTGGGTATCTCAAATCGAACGGCGCCATAAAGTTGATTCGCGAGAATTTCGCGGCCGGCGGCGGGGAGTGTTGCCAAACGCGATAGGGCGGTTTGGACTTCGGTTTTTTCTGCTTCGACATTGAGAATCAATAATGCTGTGCTAATCGATTCCAAAGACCGCCCATCGACAAATACATTTTGCTCGACATCTGTATTCAATTTACTTGCTTCGCTCAGCATGCCAAAAAAACCAATTTGACTGCAGAGGGTCTGTGCTTCCAACGGCAAACTGCCATTGGAAAAAAGCATGGCCCGCTTGAGTTGTTCGCGAGCCTGCAGCCAAAAAGGATGAGTAAGTGACCTGCTTTCTACGGCCTCAATGAATGATTGCTGGGCCTCAGTAATAGCGCTGATAAAACGGATTTCCTGTTCGCGACTTTGCAATCGCTTTTCCTGTACAAACCACAATCCGAAAATCGCAGCAATGAAGGCAACTACGAACAAACTGGTTAGTTGACGCCAGCGAAGCTGCGACACTTGTGATCTCATTTTGGCTTGCGACGCCCATAAATTGGCTTCGCTGGCGCGACGCTCGGCGGACGACAAATAGCCATCCAACGCTGTGGCAACTTCTGCTCCATCGGTCCAACGAGATTTTGGTTGTGGGGCAACGCACTTAAGAATCACAGCGATTAACTGCGGATCCACATTGGCCAACGCTAGGTCATGTTCCACAGGATAGGGCACGGTTGACGCCTCATACGAATCACGAGCAATCCGCGACATTCGCAAGGACCTTGAACGGTGGGGGCGATTGGGCGCCGCCTCCGTGTCAACTTCAATCCGTTTCGTGGGTGGAGTCTCGGCACAATTCAGCGACGACGCCTCGTTTGGCGTTCTATGTATAAAGATCTCACAGAGAATCGCTCCTAATCCGTAAACATCTCCCTTGGTATCCATAACACCACATCTGCTCTCTGGTGGCAAATAGCGAGGCGTTCCAAGGAGTGCGCCGGAAAGAGATAACTCCGTTTCATTCCAGATTTGGGGCTCAAAATTCACTTCAGTTTGCGCGAGGAATCCGGTGTTAAGGTAACCAGCCAAGCCCCAGTCCATGACATAAACTTCGCCAAAGTCACCGACCATGATGTTCGATGGCTTTAAGTCTCGATGTATGATTCCATTGCGATGCGTGAAAGCAATGGCTTGGCAAACTTGTCGGAAAACTTTTAACAGCCCCGATCGCGATGGATCATCACATGGGTCGTCGATCAGCTCGGCGAGCGTCTTGCCGCGAATGATCTTCATGGCATAAAATGGCCGTCCGTCCTGCAGATAACCACTGTCGTAAATGGGCACGATCGCTGGGTGCTGCAAGCCACCACAGACTTGTGGTTCACGTTCAAATCTGACGACGGCATTTGGGTCGTGTTGCAATTGTTCGTGCAGCACCTTGACGGCCACTTCACGTTTGAGGACATGATCAAAGGCGCTGTAAATCACTCCCATGCCCCCTCGGCCAATTTCGTCTCGCAGCTCATAGCGTTCGCCCGCGTTAGGGCAGGGTTGACGTGTTTCTGCGACCCGAGCGAGTTGCTTGAATGCTTCACGGACTGAAGATTCTGCATCGGGGAATTTGGCTAAGTAATAATCTAACCCTTCGGCTCGACCCGATACCGACATCACTTCAACTTCGATAATGATGAGCTCGGTAATGATCCGATGTTGCAACGAATTTGGTACCCGATTTATCCAATTCCGAATCTCAGGCTGCGGCTCATAGCGCAGCATTTCCTCGAATTCAGTACATACCTGATCCAAGGTGCGTTCGTAGGGCAATTCCGACATTTACAACCAAAGTCCTCTCAAGGAAACGTGCTCCATAGCATACCCAATCTGTGTTGAATGGCCAGCGAACTCGCCACCTTTTTAAGCTACATGAGGGGCTCCTCAGCCAGCTGGTTCTCGGTTCCAATAAGCTCTCTTTTCACTTTCTCTAGAATTTTCCCATCAATGAATCCGTTTCTCAATAGCACCGAAATTGGTAGCCAAGGCCAGAGGACATTCAATTCTCAGCAATTCCTCTCAGAAAGCATTTTTGCTAAGGAATTGGAGACCATCTTTGCAAACTCTTGGATTTGTGCAGCACGCTCCCAGGAACTGACGGAACCCGGTCAATTCCGTTTGCGGCAACTAGGTAACGAATCGCTCATCCTGGTGCGCGATCAAGACTACCAGATACGGGGGCATTTTAATCTCTGCCGACATCGAGGTACCCGTCTTTGCAACAGCGAACATGGTATTTTACACCGCACCATTCAATGTCCATACCATGCATGGACCTACGCGCTCGATGGAACCCTAGTGGGCGTTCCCGACGAGCGTGAATTCGAAAACTTCGATCGAACCCACTACCCACTCCACTCTTTTGCATGCGTCGAATGGAATGGTTTTATTTGGATTAACATCGCGACCGAACCGGTACCATTTGATCGAGCATTTGGTCCGATTCTTAAGAAATTTAAGCCTTGGCAACTCGATCTTTTGCAGCCCGCTCGACAGATCGATTACCACGTGCAAGCAAATTGGAAACTAATCGTGCAGAACTACAGCGAGTGTTATCACTGCTCGCCCGTTCATCCGTCGCTGGTGAAGCTATCGCCATCCACCTCTGGAGGCAACGATCTTATCGAAGGCCCATTCCTGGGTGGCTATATGTCGCTGAATAACCCGGTCGGCTCCATGTCAAACAGTGGCCAGTCTTGCGGTGTGACCGTCGGACCACTGCATCGTGACGATCTTTGTCGCGTCTACTACTACGTATTGTTTCCGCACACCCTGTTGTCGCTGCACCATGACTACGCAATGGTCCACACGTTATGGCCAATCGCTCCCTCAGAAACTCGAGTTGAGTGTAGATGGCTGTTTCATCCAGAAACACTAGTATCTTCCGAGTTCGATCCCTCCGATGCCGTGGATTTCTGGGATAAAACAAACAAAGAAGATTGGCATGTCTCCGAGCAAACCCAATTGGGTTTGCTGAGCAATCGCTACAGTCCTGGACCATACGGTGGCCGCGAAGCGATGTCGGCTGCGTTTGATCGCCACTACCTTTCCATCATGGACCAAGCTTCGCGAGCAACTTGTGAATAGTTCAACCAATCGAGACGTTCTGCCTCACACTCATTATGATGCCATTATTGTTGGTAGCGGTCACAATGGATTGATCAGCGCAGCTTACCTGGCTGCCGCCGGACAACGTGTTGCCGTCCTTGAGAAAAATGATTACCTGGGAGGGGCAACGACATCGCAACGAGTCTTTGCTGACTACGATGCTTGGCTTTCGCGATACTCCTATCTGATCTCCCTTTTGCCAGAAACAATCTGTAATGACCTGGGCGTTAGTTTCAAGTCATGCCAGCGGGAAATCGCTTCCTTTACACCTTACTGCGATTCTCAAGGTAAACACCGTGGCTTATTGATGTCGAACCGGTCTCCTGAACAATCCAAAGCCTCAGTGTTGGAATTGACGGGGAATCATGGAGCCTGGGACCAGTACCAGCAGTTTATGGAATTAGAACGGGAATTGGCTAACATCGCTTGGCCATCACTATTGCATCCACTACAGCATCGCAAGTCCTTTCGGGATCGACTCCGCAGTCAGACTGCATCCAATGCTTGGGAGCTGTTTATCGAAAAGCCGCTTGGTGAAGCAATTGAAAAATATATTGATCACGACGTCCTGCGTGGGTTAGTGATGACGGATGCAAAAATCGGGGTGTTGACGGAGCCCCACGATCTATCGCTGCTGCAAAATCGGTGCTTCGTCTATCACATCATTGGACAAGGTACGGGAGAATGGCGAGTTCCCGTCGGCGGAATGCAGCAATTGGTAAATGGCCTCGTTCAGAGATGCCGTGAGTTAAATGTTGATTTACTTACAAACGCGTGCGCAACCCATGTGGAGTTGGGGCATAGAACACACACGGTCTCTTTTCAGTACCAGAATGAGAGTTTCGCTGTGGATGCAACCCGAGTTCTCGTGAACGCAGGCCCACGCACTTTCGCAAAACTATTTGGGCGACCCTTTACGCCAAAGACAGGCGACGAAGGCTCCGTCATTAAGGTCAATATGCTCCTACAGCGTTTGCCACGAGTTAAAGCCGATGGTATTAGCCCCGTAGAAGCGTTTACCGGGTCCTTTCATTTGGACGAGGGCTACTCCCAGATGTTGGCCTCGTACCAATCCGCTTCTGCCGGCGATATTCCTGTTCCACCGCCAGCGGAAATGTACTGCCATACATTGTCCGATGGTTCGATTCTATCCACCGAACTTCAACAGCGAGGTTTCCACACCCTCACGCTGTTTGGTCTGGATATGCCCTATCGTCTCTTCGAAAATGACGCACAAACCAAAAGTCAGCGCGTGCTAGAATGCTACATCGAAGGTCTCAATCGCGTTTGCGCGGAACCCTTTGAAGATTGCTTGGCACGTGACTCTCAAGGACAACCTTGTATTGAAATCAAGACGCCACAAGACCTGGAACGCGACGTCGATCTCGATTGTGGAAACATATTTCATAACCAACTCACTTGGTTCTTTACCGATGAAGATCAAGAAGTTGGGCGCTGGGGCACGGAGACGGATTTGTCGCGAGTCTACTTAGCCGGTTCCTCAGCACAACGTGGTGGTGCTGTCAGCGGAATACCGGGTCGAAATGCAGCGATGGCGATTTTTGAAGAACTGCATTAACGCCATCGCCCTGCAATGCTCTCCAAATCAATCGAATCCGAATCGGTCGATTCTGCGAAATAGTGCTTTTCAATCATTTGGATATCATCGCGCAATCGATTTCGTTGATCCTCCGGCAATCCAGACTCAGCGTAGGAAACCTTTAGTCTCGCCAATACTGAGAATGGTGTTACCGGGGCTTCACGCATCTCTTCTACAACAGGGCGTGTTTTTCGTCCTTGCATCAAACTGATTGCCAATCCCACGATGGCGACAAGAGCGGCCGCACCGCACAGTAGTCCGATCAGCCAAGCTCGCGTCGAAGTTCCATAACGCGACACGAGCAACACGTCTGATTGCACCTCTTCTAAATCAGCATCTACATAGCGTTGATAGGATACTTCGTAGGATTCGTCACGCGGACTCGGAAATGAGAATTGGGCCGGAGCGGGGCCTGTCGCATTCTCTGCTGCGTAGTGCAAAGTCCAGGTCCGTTCGCTCACAATAGCGATATCACTGGATTCTCGATCAAACTCCACAACGCTGACACCAGAATCCTCCGTGTCCTGCAGGACGAAACCGCTGCGTTTTTCGCTATCAACAATTTCTTCCAGAGCCGGTACAAGTCCTTTGCCCGTAGCTTTGATTTCAACAATCAGTTTTCCTTCCGCAGCCTGACGCTCGTCTAGAACTTCCACAAGTTTTGCATTTTCAATGTGTGAGTCGCTACTCTCTTTCTTGTTCACGCCAATGGGCAGAGGAGAAGAAGTGATGGGTAGCACTACATACCCTGAAGTGTCAAGAAAATCGAGATCGAGATGCAAGCTTGGGATTTTATCAACCTCTGGTCCACGTGGCTTTAGCAACAAATATGCGTAGGGAGTTACTCGCCAGCCAGCGGGCGCCGCCGGACGACTTGTTGCTTCTGGATGATTAAACGTAATCGAGAGAATCTCGAATTGCTCTTGCAACGCCACGGTGACCGCGTCTTGAAACTTATCGCGATAGTTTTCTGTGGGGCGCCCGTAGTTGTACGAATAGTACAGGTTGTTCTGATTTTGCAAATATTTGCTAAAACCAGAAGACTCTCGTTCCAATTCTTTGGTGTGTTTGAGATCGACAAACACGCCGAACGGCTCGGTTAGGCTAACAGACTCGTCGCCATCGACACGGGTTACCAACTCCAATTCAGTAACTAAGTCATGGTAGTAGTCGTAGACTTTTCTCGCTTCTTCAGCACGCGGATTCTCGCCAACTAAGCGAAAGCCATTTTCTAAATAGCGAAATTTACATGACGGGCTTACTGCGCTCATACGCGTAAATAAGGCATTGGCAAATCGATCTTGGTGACGTTCGCCTGCCTCACCAGGGATGCTATTCATGAGCGTCGCAATTTTCTCCATTTCCGCAGGGATCGGCTGATTTTTTTCACTAACGCCAGCCAAGTCGGTTGCTCCCAGTGCAGCGTAAAACCAAGTGTCAAACGGAGCGTTTGTCTGCTCGCGTTCAGGTAGTGTGGGAATGAGCGAAATATATTGTTCTGCGGCGCGCTTGAACCAATCAAAGGCCTGTTGACGATTTTCTGAGAATGCCGATGTAGGTGCTACCGATTGCAAATAGTCATTTTCATCATGAATAATTGATCCATAGGCGACCATTAGTGGCCAACTGTCGGAATGTATTGTTAGCGCTTGATCGACCACTGCCTTAGCTACTTGATATCCTTGTTGGACTTCAGCATCAATATCCTTTTTTTGACGGTTCGTTTTTGCATCGCGCTGCACATTGGGGTCTCGCCATTTGCCAGCTAGATTCTTGCGCATTTGCTGGACGAGATTTGCCATGGTCTTCGGTTCAATCGAGTCCCATTGGCCGAATACACCTTCAATCGTAGCAATATCAAAAACTTCGGCATCGCTGTGACAGGTCATGAATGCCGATGCCAACAAACCTTGATCAATATCCTTCTGGATAGGCAATTTCCTTATTCGCCCTACCCAATCAGCGAGCTCTGTTAGATTGCGTTGTTGTTTGGAGCGGGTGAGCGGAATTCGATCCGCTTTCTCCTCATAACCATACACGAACATGTAGTAGTTCGTACGGTCTCGCTCAGTATTCGGATTGTGATTGTCGGTCCAAACTTCAAGGAATTCATCGGCCAGATCAGTGGCAATTTCGGGGTGAGCGGAGGCGAGTTGTTCAATATACGGAAATGCCTTGGCGTCTTCTTTGACTTTCAACCACAAACGACAAATGATCATCGAGTATTGTGCCGCCATGCCCGATTCAATGGATTCCATCCATTCGCCACTAGGGGCAACCGCCAAGATATCCGCTACATCAACTGCTGATATTTGTCCCATCTGCATATTTTGTCCGCGAGCCGATTCTTCGGACGGATCGACATAGTACAAATTCCCATAGCGATCGCGGCGCATACCCGGTCCATACCGATCATTCTCAGAATAGTTTGCAGTGACCTGTGCCTCTTGTAACCAATTGGTTGCCAGCAGATTCAAAATGCCCTTCCATTCGGCGTCGATGGAAGTATTCGAGCTCAGCAGTGCATGGACAGCCGAATGTTGCAATTGCAAATTGCGCAGTCTGCCTGACGCATCCTGCGGAGTTTGAGCAAGTAAACTTGCGGTCGCTGTACCAATCGAAGCCACGATCTCTTTGCCTTGGTTTGCCTCATCAGAAAAATTGGCTTGCAACCAGGCTTGCCCAAGTTCGGGGTTTAGACGAGGCGCGATGGAAACGGCTCTTGCCAGGGCTTCGCGGCGCTGTTCGGGCTTGGCGTTTTTCAGATTGAGCACCGCTAAGGTCGCGCGCCACGCATTTTCTCGTTGCTCTTCCGCCAAGTCGCGACGATAGAGCGACATGTAATGGCTGGCAATTAGATTCAACTCGCTTCCTTTTTCCTCAGCGATGGCCGTTTCCATCGAGGGCAAAAATTCAATGGTTTCTAGCTCCCGTCCTGCCATACTCAGCAACAACGCAGCCTGACGCGGTTCCATAAGGTCCGGGCCTCCGTCACGTATTGCCTTGAGAAACTCTGTAAACTCGCTACCCGAATCAATCGCTTCCTTCAGCAATTTCGCGATTTCTACAATCTGACGATCTTCAATTTTTGTCGGTACCGCAGCAATTAAGCCGGTGAGGTCGGCGAAGTGCATCAAATTTTGTTCGGCAAAACGGGCGCCCGGATTATTGCGTGAGTCCCGCATCATGCCATTAAGGAAATCTCGCATCTCTTGAGATAGTCCCTCGACATGCGAAAAGTCTACTGGCAAGTTTGCGGACAATTTCTCAACCGTGAGGTCGAATATTTTCTGTGCTTCCTCTTCGCTGAACAATTCGCGGTTGCTCAGTTTCTCCTTGAGCGACTTCCATTCTCCCAAAGTCACATTTCTGGAAATGTCTTTCAAGGCCGCAAGAAACTTGATGTGTTCTTCGCTTTCGGACACGCTATTGGGGTCAACTTCTCCATCTGCTTTGGCTTCGTTTCCTTTTCCTTCATCAACGCTGTGCCCCAAATCCCGAATAGGGTCGATGTTGGAAACCTGATCGTTGCTCCGTCCAAATGGATTATCAAACTCGCTACCGAAGGAGGAGTCGAAAGCATCTTGTTGAATCCTCGATGGTCGTTCTATCATTGCAGCATGGGCAGCTGCTTCACCTGAAAGAATTGCATCTTTCGATCCCGACCACAGTGCTAAGATTGTGCTGGGGCGACGATCAATTGCAATCTCCGCAATTGCGTCTGAACGCAGTTTGGCCCGTTCATCCAGTTTCGCTTTATCCGCAGCGGCAGCTTCTTCCTCGGGCGACACCGTTTTAGCCGTCGCGTCAGTCGATGTTTCTGAGGTTTCGGTCTTCGTCTCGACAGCAACTGCTTGCGGCTTGGTATTCTGAGGAATCGCGGCGGACAAAATAGCCGGGCCCAATTGCAATGCAGGCAAGCTCTTGGCCGCTCCTTGGGCAAGGCATTCACGCGAATTCAAGCTGCAGATTGTAGCGACGCAGAGCAACAACCAAAAAACGGTACGCGCATTCGAGTTCATGATTGCTGCTTTCGACGACGAGGAGGAGGATCTACCAATTGCCCAATAGTCGCCTTTCGCTCCGCGAAAGTAGCGAAAAATGCAGCGAATACCGACGCTACTTTCGTGGATAGGCTGTGAATTTTTTAATCGAAGGCAATCATAGTTGCCTTTCGCTCCGCGAAAGTTCTGAAAATGCAGCGAATACCAACGCTACTTTCGCGGAGCTAAAGGCGACTATGATTGCCTTCCTGTTGCTTAGGCACCTACGCCATCAGGCAATGGTCCAAGCCCAGCGCCAGTCTTTTTGTTTTCAGACTTCTTTTTGCTTGGCTTCGCGCTTGGTTTTTTGCACTGTCCGCTATTGCAGTTTTTACATTGGGACGGAATCTTCAGTGCTTGCAATTCGGACAAATCCATTCTCGCTAGACGAATTGCTGATTCCAAGTCGTGCTTTTTCGCTTCTGCTCCCTCCGCATCTGTTTGCTCTGCAAGCAAGCGGTAGTGTTGTCTCGCTGCATCAATTTCAGGTTCCCATTCAGCATTCGACTTGCCTTCCAAACGCATCAGCCATGTCATGTGAAACTGTGCATTGGCAAGCGCAGTCCGCGTGGCGTCGACCAGCTCTTGTTTTGCTGCGGAGTCTTCTTCCAATTCGTCCAGCAATCCTTCCAAGCTGCCTCTTGCTTCAGGTAATTGCCCGGCAAGCATCTGCTCCTTTGCCAATTCCAAACGTACTTGTCGCGAAGTTTCCACGGAATCACTTGGCAATGTGGAGAGTGAATTGCTATAGGATACTATAGCCGTATCGTGCTCACCCAGTTCGCTGGCGGACGCAGCCTGACGAATCAAATCATCCGCTAAGTCTAATTGAACTTGTTTTTGTCCAGGGCCCAGGTGATATGCCCAACCCAACACCGGAATCAGCAGCCAGCAGAGAATAAAAAAGGCTCGCATCTTTATTTCGCTCCAAATAAATTCAGTAATCGATTGGGTTAAAAGGCCTAAGGATCACATCGTGGCCTACTAATGGGTATAACGAATTCCATCTCAAATAACCAGCTTCACTTTGCGAACTCCGGGCAAATAACCCGTGCCGAAACGCCACAACAGCCAAGGTAGAACGCCGGTCAGCAATCCGCCAATCGCTGCGGCCAACAAAGCATATTCACGTCGAGACCAAGGTTCCTGCAAATTGTCCTCGCCACGCTGCACCATGGTGGCGATTAATTGAGAAGGCAAATGGTGCAAATTGGCATCGTGGTAGTTTCCTTGCAATCGAGTCGCAATTTGTCGCAATGCAAAAGCATCCTGTTTCGATTGACGGCCCGCGATAAATGAGCCTTGGTGCGGGTCGCCTACCCCGACGACCAACACTGTACCCACAGACGCGGGTAGTTTGGGCATGCCCTGAGCAGGGACTGTGTCACCGTCTGAAACCAGAACAATCGTGGCACTACGTGGATTCCAGGGTTTTGCAATGTTGGCCGCCTCCTTGAGTCCTTCCAACAATTGAGTGTCCCCCGCCTTGAACGCTTGGTAAAGAGGAATGTCCCCCAAGATACCGTCAACCACGTCCAAGTCGTGTGAATCCACGACCACAGGCTTGGCACCACTATAAACAGCTATGACAGAAACCAAGTATTGATTCATGGGGACTCGATCGAAGAGTGAACGCATGACTTCGCGCGCCCTCTCCTGGCGAGTCTGTTTTTTTCCAGGGCCCGCATCCTCCAGTCGCATGCTGGGCGACACGTCCAGAACGATCATAATGTGTTGCTCTTTGCCTGGCGCTAGTTCACCAATTGGCCGAAACGATTTTGGTTTAACGATCAGCAAACTTGTTAAACCCCAGGCCAAAGCGGACAACGCGACAACTCGGATCCACGGACTCAGGACAACCCACAATCGAGGCTGCACGCCCATACCAAATGCCAGTGGAGCCAATCGTCGAGCTCGCCGTTGATGGACCGTCTCTGCGACGACTGCAAGTAAGAGCACCACACCTGCAACAACCTCTGCTACCATGGTGTGTACCTCATACCAAACATCCCCAGCAGACAGCAGCCTAAGCAACCAAGCCCAAGAATTGCCGGCACTACAAAAGCGTCATGCGTTTCCGAAACCACTTTCTCGATCTTGGCTTGTTGCATTCCGTCGATGCGTTTGAAGACGGCCGCTAGCGCATCCCTATCGCCAGGCTGGAATACCTCGCCATCGGTGAGGTATGCAATATTGACAATCTCCTCAGGGACTTCACCTTCAGCAATATGGATGTCATAGACAATAATTCCGTCTCGTTTCAGGCTAGCAGCGATCTCTTCTGCTCTACCGTTATAAAGATCAGCACTAGCTCCATCTGAGACCAGTACAATCATGCGATCTCCTTCCTGACGTTGAAGCAGTGTTCTGCGACATTCTTCCAAGCCGCGTCCGATCTGTGTGCCGCCTCCAAATCCGTCGGGTAGCGGCAAGCGAGGGTCCATGAAGGGCAATGCGTATTTGAAGGCCGACGTATCGGTGGTTAGCGGGACCCACTTCAGCGTTTCATCACTAAAGAACGTTAAGCCGAAGGCGTCCCCATCGCGATAGTCAACAAACTCTGTGATTGCCTGCATCGAGGCTTCGTAACGAGTTTGATCGCCGAATTGACCCGTCATGCTACCTGAGTTGTCTACGCAAAATTCGATATTGGTCAACGATCTTCGATTTCGTGGTTCACCCGATGTCTGTGGACCTGCCAGCAACACGATAACGGTCATCAATGCCAATCCAGGGAAGCTATCAGACAGCCTCACCATACGATGCCAATGATCTCCACTAGGTTGAATGCCAGCATCGCTCGGTATGGCAACTTCTCTCCCTCGTCGACTCCAAGCCCAATGAAGCAACACCATGGGTACCGTCAACAACACCAGCACGGCCGGATAGGTAAAGGTGAGACCCATTACGACCGCACTCCATCGCTGGAGTGCGACGAAAGGAAATGCTCATGCGAATCGGCCGGTTCCATCAAGCTCGCGTCTGAAATATTCTCATACGGCGATAAGAGCGCACTAAGATCGACATCGGTATTGGGAGTTGGTGCATGCAGCCAATTTTCCATGGCCAATATTAACGGTGCTGCCTCTGCGTTTGATTTTAACTCCATGATAACTTCGCTGGGGTTTGCTTTTTCTAGTCTCAGCTTCTTGCACCAAAACGCAATGATAGTTCGCTCTAATTCGGCTTTGCCTGCGTTGCTCAAAGTTCGGTCACGGGCAGCACGCACCAGTGGTCGCAGGCGATCCGCCACGGAGACGGGCGGTAGTGGCTCCTCTTGCTTTGTCGACACTTTCTTGCGTGCAGCGAACACCCAGACAAAGAGACCAATGAGCCAAGCAATTCCTGCCAAGATCGTCCACATCTGATAGCCACCCACGGCGGGAATACGCATCGCTTCCACTTCGTGAGGCTGTACGACACCTTCGTTAATCGTGGACTCAACCTCAATCCACACAGGTTCAATTTTCGCATCTTCCGAGGCGGTCAAATCGGCGTAGGTTAAGTACTCGGATAAATCAAATCGGCCCGGTTCTAGTGCATACACTTCAAAGTCATAGCGATGGTCCGTCCCATGCGGATAGGTATGGACGATTCGCACTACCAGCGGATCATGCCGATCTTGATTAGGCTTGACGACTAATTCTGGGCCAGGAATGACCAACTGCTGAATCGCAATAGGTAGACCGACGGATCCTTGATGGACGTCGGTGTCGGAGGGAAGTTGTGGTTCCTGCGGCACGGCTGTGGTCAAGAAGGGCGCTAGAACTGTTAGCGCCAAAAAAAGTGCCTCGCCCAGAAACGATCTAATTCTCCATTCGTATCGCACGAGAAATCTAAGCGAAAGATGAGACAACATGATCATCTTGTTCCTCTTCCTAAGAGTCCGCGCGCGGCGAAGAATCGCCGTAAATGCCGAGCAATCGGTTGGTCGGTTTTTAATCGCAAATGATCAACCCCAGCTCGTTTCAAATCATTTCTTAGTGCCTCATGGTCGTGCCAAATCGTGCGACCATGGGCCGTGAAGGTTCGACCGGTTTCCGCATCAGTTGCGCGGTAGAGTCCCGTTCCGCGTAGCGATCGCTCAGCAGGGTCTCGCAATTGTATTACGCAGCAGTCGTGCTGCTGGCCCAAGCGGCGCACTAACGGCAAAGCAGTGGCATCGTGCATGTCACTGATCACGATCAATAGCGAACGATTGGTAAGATTAGTCCCCAGTTCTGTAAGCCTTTTTCCCAACTGGGTCGGTTCGTCAAAACGATAACGGCGCAAGCGAAGTAACCATTGTAGAACGCGGTCTTTTGACAAAGATGGCTGCACGTGCAAGGGGCTGCTGCCGACACCGATCAAACCGACCGGGCTGACACGATCCAAACATGCCAACGCTAAAGCGCCTGCGATTTGTACCGCCACCGAATACTTGCTATGACGATAACTAGAAATCACCATTGACGCAGAAGTATCGACCAATAAATATGCCGGCAATCGCTTGGGCGCCTCGTACTCTTTGACGAATAATTTGCCAGTACGTGCCGTGACTCGCCAGTCGATGGATTTGATCGGATCCCCAGGCTGATAAAGTCGCGATTGTACAAACTCCAGTCCCGCTCCCAAAAAGGGCGAACGATCCGTCCCGTAGCTCAAACTGTCAGCCAAACGCTTCACGGCAATGAGGAATTTTCTCGCATCCAACATGTCGCATGGTGGCAACAGTCCGGTAGCCGAATCGTTGGTCTCTAGACTCGCATGGGTTGATGGTTGATGATGCATGAAAATTGCAGAAGCTGAAGGGACAGTGGTCAAATCTCACAACCGTCTTATCTCACATGACCATTTTGTTTTGGCCGACCGTCGAGATCAGTCAACAGCTCACGTAGAATTTGATTGCCCGTTATTCCGTCGGCCAGAGCTTCGTAGTTCAATCGAATTCTGTGCAACACGACATCTTCTGCTAGCGCATAGAGGTCTTCAGGCACAACGTAGTGACGCCCAAGAATCAAGGCACGCGCTCGCGAGGCTTTGATCAATGCAATGCCAGCTCGAGGGCTGCAACCAAAATCTAACCGGTCGTCTTGTCGTGTACGATTGACTAATTCCACGACATGATCTGTGAATGCGTCGCTCACATGTATTTGCTGGACTGCTTCCATTGCGGCGATCAAATCGTCAGCTTCACCGACTGCGTGATGTTCGAGGATATCAAACTCGGTTCTCGCCACTGCTCCGCCACCTTCGCGACGAATGCCCAATTTCGAATTGCGACGCAGGACCTCGCGTTCTTCTTCACGAGTCGGATAACCTAAGCGATGACAAAGCATGAATCGATCGAGTTGTGCTTCAGGCAGCTCAAACGTACCTGCCTGCTCAACGGGGTTTTGGGTCGCGATAACTAAGAAGGGAGCCGGCAACTTGAAGGTCTGATTCCCAATCGTAACTTTGTGCTCCTGCATGGCTTCCAGCAATGCGCTCTGTACCTTGGGAGCCGCCCGGTTGATTTCGTCTGCCAACAATAGATTTGTAAAAATCGGGCCCTGATGCACCCGAAATTGATTGGTCGATTGGTCCAGTATCTCGGATCCCACAATGTCCGATGGCAGCAAGTCAACCGTAAATTGGATGCGGCTAAAGGAGAGATGAATACTCTTGGCAAGAGCGGATACCAGCAGTGTCTTGGCAAGTCCAGGAACTCCCTGCAATAACACATGGCCTCCCGTGAACAGCGCAATCAAGAGACGCTCAACGACCTTATCCTGGCCTACAACAACCTCGCCAATTCGTGAACGAATACGATCGATAAAGTCGTAAGTTCCACTCCAATCGCGATTCGCAAGTTGGTCGCTTGCATCCGTATTCGTCGAAGTGGCCGACGAGGCATCGGGCATCATGGGATAATGTCTCCCCAAAAAACGTTGTGTATCAGATCAATACGCGAAGGGAATTGCCCGTTGTATAAGCGTGCTCAGAGTATACTCATTGAGTCGCTGGCTCGCTGTCGGTCAAGGAATTTTGTGATTTTCCTGAATGCTTAAAGTCGGTTTTGGCAATCAGAATTGCGGGCTGACACGGACATATTTATGCATGTGCACAAAGTTGCATTGCCCGTTTGGCATGTGGGCGCCGACACGGTTGTGTCTGCTTGCGTAAAGGGCTCGCATTGTCCTAAAATCCGCCGTTATGGATTCGCGGAGGTCCTTAGAGATTCCGCCGCATACTCCTTTCTCGGGCGGACTTTTATGATTAACGAAGGGGTGTGCCTCGTTGGCGAACGACGTTTGGCCTACCGAACCGTGGGCTCGAGTTCGCGACCAATACTATTTTTGCACGGTGTTGCTCGTCGTTCACAATCGTTTTTGCCCCTCTTCTCCAGCCTCGCCATCGATTATCGCTTGACGGCACTCGATTTTCGCGGACACGGGAGTAGTAGTTGGTGTCCGTCAAGTAACCATCGCAACGAGGCATCGTCACTCGATTCCGCAGAAGCCCCCAAGTACACCGTCGTCGATTACGTTGCCGATATCGATGACGTCATCAACGAACAGATTTCGGGTTCTGTTGTGCTCTATGGACATTCGCTCGGAGCAATGGTGGCAGCTCGTTTTGCAAGCCTCCATCCAAGTCGCGTTTCAGCGCTGGTGCTAGAAGATCCACCTTGGCATACGATGGGTGCGCGAATTGCCGAAACTCCCCTGTTGAGTTTCTTCAAAGGACTCCATGCCATTCGCTGTCAAACATCAGATATTCAGCAAGGCAGGAAATTGCTGGCTGAAATGCACGTCACAGATCCATCGACAGGAGGGGTGACGCGACTGGGTGACGTGCGCGACCAAGCGTCACTTCGCTTTACGGCTGCTTGTTTGCAGCACATGGATCCCGCAGTGTTTGAACCAATCGTGGCGGGACGTTGGCTGGATGGATATCCATTGACCGAAACGATTGCTCAGATTCAATGCCCAACGCTATTACTTCAAGCTGACTCGTGCGTTGGTGGAATGCTCACTGATGAGGATGCTCAGCTATTCCAAGATCTCTGTTCCGACTGCACGTTTGTCCGAAGCCCCGGATGTGGACACTTGATGCACTGGCTACGTCCCACCGAATTACTCAGCCATCTTCACGCCTTTCTAGCTTCGTTAAACTGATATGAAACATCTAACCGGAACGATGCTGATCAACAATGGCCAAGTCATCGATGGCACTGGCAATGCGCCAATCGCGGATGGTGTTGTTTTTATTCGCGACGGAATAATTGAGTTTGTCGGCCCTCGTTCACTTGCTCCCAAGCACTTGGACGCAGATCATCACGTAGACGCATTGGGTGGCACAATCATGCCGGGCTTGGTTGAAGCCCATTTTCATCCAACGTATTTCAATGTGGCAGCGCTCGAAGACTTGGACATAAAGTACCCTGTCGAGTACGTCACTCTATTGGCCTCCTGCAATGCGAGGTTGGCCGTTGAGTGTGGATATACCTCAGCTCGAAGTGGTGGCAGTCTTTTCAATATCGATGTCTGGTTGAAAAAGGCGATTGAGAGTGACCAAGTTGTCGGACCGCGACTTGCCGCCAGTGGGCGAGAGATTTGTGGCGCCGGAGGGCTGATGGATTGGAACCCAGAGTTTCGCAAGATCGGGATGGAAGGTCTGATTCTTCTAGTCAACGGTCCAGACGAAGCTAGAAAAGCTGTCCGCAAGCTAGTTAAGGATGGTGTTGAGTGGGTGAAGACCTATCCGACAGGTGATGCGGCAGCCGCAGAGATGAATGATCATCACACCCTCTGTATGACGTTCGAAGAAATGCACGCCGTCGTTCAAACAGCGCACAATCATGGGCTGAAGGTAACAGGTCATTGTCGCGCAACTGCCGGGATAAAAAATGCACTGGTAGCAGGGTACGACGCCATCGAACATGGAACATTCATTGACGACGAAACGCTGGATTTGCTCCTGCAGCGAGATGTCCCCGTGGTTCCGGCGCTCTATTTTGAATTAATGAGCATCCAACACGGTAAGGACTACGGCATGTCACAGGCGGTCATTGATGGACATCAAGAGACGCTCGACGGTGGTGCAGAAAGCGCCAAAAGAATCTTGGCGGCTGGTGGTCGCATCGGAATGGGAGGAGACTACGGCTTTGCCTGGAATCCTCACGGCGACTATGCCAAGGAACTAGAGTTTTTTGTGAAATACGTTGGATTCAGTCCTATGGATGTGATCCGTTGTGCGACAAAAGTTGGAGCTGAGATCTTAGGCCGTGCACATGAATTAGGCACCCTTGAAAAAGGAAAGCTTGGTGACGTATTGGTTGTAGAAGGGGATGTGTTAAACGACATCGCCATTCTCCAAAATCGCCAGAAGCTTATCGCTGTGATGCAAGCGGGAATCATCAAGAGCCAGCGAGGGTTGAGCTTTCTGCAAAACCCCTCGCAGGTATGTTGATCAATCCAGCATCGCCGTAATTCGCGAATCCTAACGGAAAATTTGCTTGAGAAACTTCGGCAAGTAGTCTCGCCAGACCGGCCATGAATGTGAGCCTTCCGTTTCCACGAAAGTGTGTTTAACGCCCGCATCCACTAGCGTTTGATGGAATCCACGGTTTCGCTCGATTAAGAAGTCGTCTTTGCCACAGGCGATCCAAAATAACTTGCGATCGACACTGTTAGGCTCTGAGCCTTGCACAATCGCAGGGTAAGCTTGTTGGATATCACCGCCGGGCGTCGCCGCACTGAAAGCGCCAACCCAGGAGAAAAGGGCACTGTGCTTCAAGCCAATGTCGATCGCTTGACCTCCTCCCATCGATAGTCCCACCACGGCCCGACGGTCGCTTGATTTGGAGACCCTATACTCCTTCTCCACAAACGGCAATAAATCGTTGACAACGTCGTTGGTCATTTTTTCTGTATTGTTGTCGCCGCGGCTGCGTGGCTCGGCGTTGGGAGAAGGAACCGGATGCCCATAGGGCATGACGACTATCATCGGTTCAATTTCTTTCTGCGCAATCAAGTTATCTAAAATGCAGTGTGCACGTCCTACTTCACTCCATGCAGATTCGTCGTCTCCATTTCCATGCAACAGGTAGACCGTAGGGAGTTCACTGCTCTGAGATGACGAATATCCTGGCGGCGTGTAGATAACAACGGGACGCTGATTACCTGTTGCAGTCGATTCGTAGTATTGGAAATGACGCGTGCCATGTGCCACCTCCGTTAACTCGGTCAATGCCGGAGGGTTTGCGGGAACCTCAACCAAGCTGGCAAGTCGACGCCATTTTTTTACCCAGCGATTGTGAATGTCTAGCTGTTGCACCCCATCGATGCGAATTGTGTATTCATGGATCCCGGAAGGAAGCGAATCGACTACCGCTGTCCATTCGCCCCCCGGACCTTTTTCGCAAGGAAACTCGTCGCCGTCGATGAGTATTGTCACTTCTTTCGCATCTGCGGCAGTCGTGCGAAAAACAATTGCACCGTCAGCGCGAATTTCAGGCGAACGCAATTGTCCCAGGGCTGTCGTGCAGCAGCAAAAAAACAATGCTGTTAGAACGATTCCTACGCTGCCTTGAATCCGCCTCATTTTCGCCATTTTTCTTCTCCAAAAAAGTTATTCAATTGCCCTACAACAACATTAATCATAGCCGCATGATCACGATGAAAAGTGAGTGTGATTGAGCACACGCAAATTTGTTTCGGGGCGGACACGATGGAACCGCCGATCAACTATACTGCCTTGATTCCCCTTATCCACTACGTCGCCTGAACCAAATAGCCAATAGCGAATGCGATGACCGAAGCTATCCAGCGTGCCGATCAAGTCAAGGTCTTCGCTGCGGTCGCCACGCTGCTGGCCTGCATTTTTGTTATTTTCCCAGGCCGGCCAACCGGCGCACAAGAGGTAAGGCCAGTCGACCAGGGCGCAGTCCAGGCTGATTTAGTGGAATATGAAACCTTCGTAAAACCGTTTCTTGCTCAACACTGCCTTCGATGTCATGGACCTGATGAAGCACAGGGAGAGTTTCGTACCGATACACAATTGTCCCCGGATCTGTCCGACATATCAATTCGAGGCAGCTGGAACGAGGTTGCCAACTCCCTCAACGGTCATCTCATGCCGCCTGAAGGGGAGCCACAACCCGCGGCCGAGTCAACTGGACGGATCGTAGATTGGATCGCTTCGCAAATGATCCGCGCCGAACAAGCTCGTGGAGGGTCACGAGTAGTAATGCGTCGGCTCAATCGTGCCGAGTACAAGAATACTATCCGAGACCTCACTGGTGTCGAATTGGATGTGAGCTCTTTTCCACAGGATCCGCCGGCGGGTGGGTTCGACAATAATGGAGGCGCGCTCAGTTTGTCTGCAATGCAGCTGGAGATGTACTACCAAGCGGCAGAACAAATTCTTGATGCGGCGTTAGTCTTCGGCGATCAACCTCCAAAAATACACTGGCGCATTCAACCGGAATCAGGGAATAGCGATGCCAACCGAGTGCAGCTAAGTAATCAACGTCCTATTGTAAACGGTGGCATTAATAAGGTTGTCGATGACGGGGTGATGCTGCATCACGCCAGCTGGGATCGAAGTATCAGCTTTCGCGACTTCCAAGTTTTGCATCCGGGTTCCTATACAATCCGCATTCGCGCTGCCGGCCATATTCCTACTCGTGACGATGTCGTTGCGTCTGCGATGAGATATTGGCGTCAACGTGTGGATAAGGACATCCAAGAAAATCCAAAACAGGCAAAGTGGAAAGAAGAAGAGTTCGAGCGAGCGGTAAAACACTTTCGCGAAGATCGCATCTACGACTATGGGCCACCCCGTCTCAAAGTGACTCAATCCCTTGGAGGGCAACCGCGAGTGATAGCGGAATTCGACGTTGATGCGAGTTTGGAAGCACCACAGGAATACTCTGTTGAAACTGAGTTTTCTGCGCAATCTGCTGGGTTGTCGATCGAATACTCCTATGATCTACCAAAAGAACTTGAGAATTTTTGGTTGCAGACGGGAGATGATTTCGCAAGACCGCAAGCATGGATTGATTGGATCCAATTGGAGGGTCCTAACTATGAAGTGTGGCCAACCATTAGCCATAAGAAAATTCTCTTTGATTCGCCCGCACAGTCGCAGGATGAAAATGTCTATGCCAATGCCGTGGTGAAGAGATTCATGCAACGTGCGTTTCGCAGGCCCGTTACAGAAGGCGAGGTCTCAGAAAAACTAGAATTGTTTTACGCAGCTCGCAAGGAGGGAGCCACCTTTCACGAATCCATTCGGCTTCCTCTGGTAGCAATACTCGTCTCGCCGCATTTTCTCTTCCTGGTTGAACAAACTGAATCGCAGGCTACCCCTTCCGCCGCTACGACCATCTCCCCATTTGAAATGGCCAGTCGCCTGTCGTACTTTCTTTGGAGTACTATGCCAGATGATGAGCTGTTTCGATTGGCTCGGCAGGAGAAATTGGCAGACCGAAATGTATTGCGACAACAAGTGTCGAGGATGATCGATAGTCCCAAATCAGATGCCTTTGTTGAGAATTTTTCCAGCCAATGGTTGGGGCTTCGCGAGATCGGCGCAAACCCGCCTGCGGCCGATTTATATCGAAAGTACGATCGCCATCTGGAAATCTCGATGAGAAATGAGTCGCTCGCCTTTTTTCGAGAAATTCTTCATCAGAAACTGAGTGCTCGCAATTTTCTTTCCTCTGATTTTGTCACTATCAACGAACGTCTGGCAAGATTCTATGGCATTGACGGAGTGCGCGGTGATAGCTTTCGTCGGGTCGAAGTTCCTGATGGGGTGTATCGTGGAGGCATTCTAACTCAAGCGTCAGTTCTGACGATCACGTCCAACGGAACACGCACCTCGCCAGTGAAACGAGGTACTTGGATCTTAAAGAACATATTAGGATCTGACCCCGGATTGCCCGTTGCAAATGTAGGGGAGATCGCACCGAGTGTGCCGGGTATCGACAAGGCCACCGTTCGTCAACGTTTAGAAATTCATAGACAATTACCCCAATGTGCTCGCTGCCACAATAAAATTGATCCACTTGGGTTTGCCCTGGAGAACTTCAATGCGTCGGGTGACTTTCGACTGCAAGAGGGATTTGGCTATCAAGGCCGAATTGAGACAAACGATCCGCTCGTAGATGCATCGAGCCAGCTTCCCGATGGAACACCCATTATCGGGATTCGTGGTCTTCAGCAGGCGTTAGTTGAACGTGAAGACCAATTCTATTTTTGTTTGGCGAGCAAGCTGCTGACCTACGCACTGGGCCGTGAACTTTCTCTTGTCGACCATCCAACTGTAAATCAACTCGTACAAGCAATGAAGACTGACGACGCCTCATTGCAATCGCTTATTCAAGCGATCGTCAGCACATCCGCGTTTCAATCCAAGTGAACCCAACGATGAAAAAAATTGATCGACGAACGTTGTTACGAGGCGCGGGCGCTATGGTCGGTCTGCCCCTTCTTGATGCCATGCTGGGTAGCCCATTCCAGAAGTTTGCAACGGCGGCTGAATCTAAATTTAAACCGTGGCAAAAGAGCGTCGTCAAGCAACCGAGGATGATTTGCTGCTATGTTCCTAATGGAGTGAATATTACTCAGTGGGTCCCAGAGAGTTCTGGGCGAATGTATGAATTGTCGCCAACGCTAAACGTCCTTGCAGAGCAGCGTGAGAGCTTTTCAGTTATGTCCGGTCTTGGCCATCCAGCCTCCCAGGGAGGCCATAGTGGGGCGGATACGTGGTTGACCGGCGCGGACTTAACTAGTCTACCCGGCGCCGATTACGCTAATTCTGTATCCATTGACCAGATTGTTGCTGAACAATGGGAGCCACACACTCGTTTTGCTTCGCTGCAGTTGTCCGATGGTAGTGGTACTGGCTCCGCAGGGCATTCCCATACACTGTCATTCAACAAATCCGGGACGCCACTTCCTGCGGAAAATTCACCCAAGCGTTTGTTTGAACGTTTGTTTGTTCCTGATGCGGCAACGGATCGAGCGGCAACCTTGCGGCGTTATGCTGAAAAGAAATCGGTACTTGACGCCGTCCAAGGAGATGTTGCAAATCTAGGTCGAAAGCTCGGCCCCAAGGATCGCGATAAGTTAGATGAATACCTTTCAAGTGTGCGTGAAACGGAACGACGTGTAAATCGTTTGGAAGAATGGATCGATAGACCCAAGTCCGAAGTGGACAATCGCGATTTGCAATTGGCTAGCCAACCAGGTAACGCTCACGATCGTCCGATGTGGATCGATGTAATGCTGGAACTGTCCTATTTAGCTTTTGTGACCGATACGACACGTGTGATCACCTACCAATGGTCCCGCGAAGCGGGCGGTTTTGGAGGTGGAGGCGAGAATCATCATGAGCTATCACATCACGGTGGAGATGCTGGGATGTTGGCGAAATTAGCGAAGATCGACCAATTCCATCTGTCGCGATTGAATCGTTTCATGTCGTTGCTCCGTTCGACCACCGATGGTGACGGCAGTATGCTCGATCATACAGTTATCCTCTATGGCTCGGGTATGAACTCAGGAACAGGAGGGGAGCACTCTCCTAAGAATTTGCCCACTTTGCTGGCAGGTGGTATGGGGCTCGGTTTGCGGCATGGTAAGCACCTTGCCTTTGATGAAGACAATCATCCGCCGCTGGCCAATTTGCTACTGACAATGATTCAGACGATGGGAGTGGAGATTGACAAATTTAGCGATGCCTCGGGGACTCTGTCTGCTGAGCTCCGAGTATAAGGAATTGCTGCTCCAGCAACAAAAAAAGAGGTACTTTTTCGTCTCTTAACTTGACTGCGGGTTGCTACCGAATCACCCTCAAGGGTCCTCGAGGTTGTTTTTTTCGGGCAACTGCCCTCATACCACAAATTCTTAATTCAATCTAATATGCATAAAAATCGCTTGAGTCGCGGGCCCCATTTTACTACTGCTCTCGAGTCGAGAGCCATGTTGTCGCATTTCTGCAGCGTAGCATCTCCAACAACTGATGTGATGGATACAGCCAGTAGTGACGCAGGGGATGCCCAACTCGCGAACGCCTCCGACGTCTCACAGGGTAGCTACTGCTGTCGCTTGCCACCTCAATGTGGTTTTGTACCTCAAGATCCTTCGCCATCGTCCGACGAAACGCCTTCAACGAACGCGAATACAGACTCCGAAGAGGCTGTGGCTGTGGATGATTCGTCCACTGGCGATGACTTGGTTGCAGTGACAGACGACATCGCTACTGAAGACACTACAGTCACCAATGAGGCTGTGGCTGTTGATAATACCTCCACTGGCGAGGACTTGGCTGCAGTGACAGACGACATCGTCACTGAAGACACTACAATCACTGAAGACACATTGGCTGTTGATGACACCTCCACTGGCGAGGACTTGGTTGCAGTGACAGACGACATCGCTACTGAAGACACGACAGACACCGAAGACACATTGGCTGTAGATGACACCTCCACTGGCGAGGACTTGGTTACAGTGACAGACGACATCGCCACCGAAGACATGACAGCCACCGAAGACACGACAGTCACCGAAGACACATTGGCTGTTGATGACACCTCCACTGGCGATGACTTGGTTGCAGTGACAGACGACATTGTCACTGCAGACATGACAGTCACTGAAGACATGACAGACACTGAAGACACGGTAGCTGTAGACGACTCGGTTTCAATAACCGAGACGGAAAGTGCATCAGATTCTCAGGAATCTTCGGTCGATCAGCCTGTTAGTTCAAGCGACAACGACAATCTGAATTCCTCGCACCGTGCGAAGCATTCAGCCAAGTCAAAGTACATGCAAAAGAAATCAATGGGATTGAAGATTTCAAAGCGCGCTTTGCGATCAACGAAATCGTTCTGCTAGTCGCCTATTGATTGCAACTTGGTTTTTTTGACCTGAGATTTCGGTTACACTCTTGAGTGGCGTGGATGTTTTTCACGTACCAATAACTGAGATTCCCAGGTGATGGCGATGAAGTCTTGCTATTTGATATTCCTATTGCTCGTTGGATTTTTTTTTCCAACCCTGGGAAGCGTAGGTTGCTTGACAGCACAAGAACAAAAGCCACTGAATGTGGTGTTCATTCTGGCTGATGATCTTGGTTGGGGCGAGTTGGGTTGTTACGGACAGCAAAAAATTCCGACTCCCAACATCGATGCCCTCGCTGCAAAAGGCATGAGATTCACTCAACACTACTCCGGTGCGCCGGTATGTGCTCCGTCTCGCTGCGTGTTGTTGACGGGACGCCATTTGGGACACAGTGAAATTCGTGGTAATCGTCAAGCGAAAGTGAGCTTTCCCCAGTTTACTGAAGGACAGCATCCATTAACCTCAAGTGCGCGCACGATTGCTCAAACATTTCAAGAGGCTGGGTATCGTACGGCTGCGTTTGGAAAATGGGGGCTTGGGCCTGTGGGCAGCACTGGCGAACCTGCGAAGAAAGGGTTCGAGTTGTTTTTTGGGTACAACTGTCAGGCTGTTGCCCATAGCTACTTTCCATCTCATCTGTGGCTCAACGATCAAAAGATCCCCCTCAATTCTAAACCGATTCGCGGTCACGCTAAACAGCCGAGTGGGAATGTAAATGCACAAGATTGGTTGGGCGAAAAGTACGCGCCGAAAGAGATGATCGCAGCGGCGGAGAGCTTCCTAGATGAGAGTCATCAAGAGCCCTTTTTTCTCTATCTGCCGTTCATTGAGCCGCATGTCGCCATGCATCCGCCGCAAGAATCGGTGGGGCAATTTCCTGCTGATTGGGACGAGACTCCCTATCGCGGTGAATCGTCTTATTTGCCTCATCCCCGTCCACATGCGGCGTATGCGGCCATGATCAATGATCTGGATAGTTATGTGGCAAGGATCGTTGCCAAACTGGAACAATATCAACTGATTGAAAATACGCTCATCGTATTTACTAGCGACAACGGTACCACGCATGAAGGTCCTAAGGGGACGCGATTCCACATCGGCGGCGCAGATCCAAAGTTTTTCGATAGCACCAAGAACTTGCGAGGATTTAAGGGTAGTGTTTATGAAGGGGGAATTCGTGTTCCTATGATCGCGTCCTTACCTGGAAAGATACCCGCAGGGACGGTGAGCAACGTGCCTAGTTATTTTGCTGACTGGATGCCAACGCTCTGTGATGCGGCGGAATTGTCAATTCCTTCTGGATGTGATGGTGAAAGCCTTTGGCACATTCTTTGTGGCGGTGACGCCTCGGCAAATAGGCGTCCCATGGTTTGGGTGTTTCCTGAGTACGGTGGCCAAGTTGCAGTGCGGATGGGGAAGTGGAAAGCACTTCGTCGACAATTGTCGACCAAGAAGCCTGGTCCTTGGGAGCTATACGATATCGACAACGATCCTCAGGAGTCCGCGTCGAAAGCGGACGAGTTTCCTCAAATCATTGCAGCCGCAGAGCGACTGCTTGCGACCGAAGTGGATGCGAATGAGGCGTTTCCATTGAACATTCCGGGACTGAGTTTAGCTAGTAGACCGCCCACAAATGAGCGACCCAACATTCTTGTCTTTCTTGTTGACGACCTGGGGTGCAATGACCTTGGTTGTTACGGTAGCACCTTCTACGAAACGCCCCATATCGACAAACTCGCCGAACAAGGCCTGCGTTTTACGAATGCCTACGCAGCGTGCCCTGTTTGCTCGCCCACACGCGCAAGTTTAATGACGGGACAATGGCCGCAGCGATCTGGTGTCACTGACTATCTGGGCGCACCGCAACCCGCCCAGTGGAAGCGCAATACGATGTTGCTTCCAGCGCCGTATCATGACCGATTACCGCTCGGTACCGCCACGGTTGCATCAAGTTTGAAAGATGCTGGCTACACAACGTTCTTCGCTGGGAAATGGCACCTAGGACCCGAAGGAAATTGGCCTGAGGATTTTGGATTTGATTACAACCTAGGTGGCATTGATCGTGGTGGCCCCTACGGTGGAAATAAGTATTTTTCACCTTACGGGAACCCACGGCTCAGCGATGGTCCTGAAGGTGAGCACCTCCCTGATCGGCTCGCCACAGAAGCGAATCGATTTATCTCAGACAATGCGTCTCATCCATTCTTAGCCTACGTCTCGTTCTATAGTGTTCATACACCATTAATGGCCCGCCAAGATCTCAAAGCGAAGTACGTTGAAAAACGAAACGGCTTGCAGAAAGAGACTGTGTGGGGCAGGGAAGGGGAGCGCGATGTCCGACTAACGCAAGATCATGCTGTTTATGCTGCAATGGTTGAAGCGATGGATCAAGCAGTAGGAAAAGTCCTCGACCACCTTGAAACACAAGGTTTAAGCGACAACACTTTGGTGATTTTCAGCAGCGACAATGGTGGCCTTTCAACCAGCGAAGGATGGCCCACTTCCAATTCGCCTAGTCGTGGAGGTAAAGGTTGGATGTACGAAGGAGGTATTCGTGTGCCTTGGATCATGCGTTGGCCTGATGGGACATCCGTCAAAGGAGATTGCAGCACGCCAATTTGTAGTCCCGATCTTTTGCCAACTCTTGTTGCTGCGTCAAGCTCTTTGCCAAACGAGAAAACTACGGGGTCCGATATTAAATTTGACGGACTGAACTTGTTGCCGCTGCTCAATGGTGCAGCATTGCCTCAACGCCCACTATTCTGGCACTATCCTCACTACGGCAATCAGGGTGGTGCGCCAGGGACCGCGGTGAGATTGGGGAATTGGAAGTGGATCCAGTGGTACGAAAATAACCATGAAGAGCTCTTTGATCTTTCCGTAGATCCCTCCGAAACCACCAATTGCATCGCAGAAAACGAGGAAATTGCAAATCAGCTCCGGCTGCTATCTCAGGCTTGGCAAAACGAGGTCAACGCTGCATTACCTGCAGAGAATTCGAGTTTTGATCCCAACAAGCGGAATGGACGAGCCGCAGATCGCCCGGCTGATAAGTAGCGTCTGGTAGACGGAATGTCATCGCGTTTTCGCGAAATGCTGGAAATCGTGCCGCTGATCCGCTAACTTAGACATTGCACTCGTTTAATCACCCCACCTAGCCGTGGCCTGTGTCACGTCCCCACCTCTCCCCTTTTCGCCACAGATCGGTGCACTGTACTTCACTGTACTGTACTGCACTGGCGAATCATCGGACTCGCGGAATTTTCGCTTTGCGTACGTCATCGACATACACCGCAATTGAACGACTGAAAACTGTGCTAACAGTGGCCGGGTTCCTCGCTATCACTCAGTGGTTCAATACGGGGTTCAATATCGTCTTGGCAAACGGCGTTGAACACGCCAAAGAAGCATCCCATGGCGACTCCGTTTCGCTACCGAAATTTGAACTCGACATCATGCCTATGCTGACGGCAGATGGTTGCAATGCAGGTGCATGTCATGGCAAGGCACGCGGGCAAAATGGTTTCTCGCTTTCGCTGTTGGGATTTGATTCAGATTTTGATTTTGCCGCAATTGTCAATGAAGCTCGAGGACGAAGGCTCTTTCCTGCACAGCCAGATCGAAGTCTCATTTTGATGAAAGCTTCAGCCGAGCTACCTCATGGAGGTGGCGTTCGTTGGCCAATGAATGGGCCGAAGTACCAGCTGTTTCGACACTGGATTGAAGCGGGCATGCCGCGAGTCACTGACCAAGATCCCAAATTGGTCCGTGTGACCCTTACGCCTGAGGAACATCCTCTGGAAATTCGTGGTCATGAAAACCTACAAGTGACTGCTCACTATACCGACGGCTCCACTCGAGATGTGACGTTGACTAGCGCATTTCAGTCCAACGAACCGGCGGTCGTTGCTGTAGATGGTACAGGTTTGTTGCAAGCAGGTGATCTTCCTGGTGAAGCAACAATTATGGCTCGTTACATGGGGCAAATCAGCACTTGGAGCACGGCTATTCCTCGCGTGGAAATACCTTCGCCTGAGCATTACGCAGCGCTGCCGCGAAATAACTTTATTGATGAGTTCATTTGGGAAAAACTGAAACAACTCAATCTTCTTCCTAGCGATCCCATTGACGATGCAAAATTCATGCGCCGCGTTCATTTGGATCTAATCGGCCGCTTGCCCACGCCCGAGGAAGTTCGCTCGTTTCTCAGCGATAGCACCACGAACAAGCGCGAGGCCTTGGTAGACCGGCTACTTGATCGACCTGAATATGCCGATTTTTGGGCAAACAAGTGGGCCGACTTGTTGCGTCCTAACCCTTATCGAGTCGGCATCAAAGCGTCGTACAGTCTGGACCATTGGTTGCGCGAAGCCTTTCGGGACAACATGCCAATGGATCAATTCGCTCGCGAACTGGTGACGGCCAAGGGCAGCACGTGGCGAAATGGTGCGGTCACGCTGTTTCGAGATCGACGCACGCCGGAAGAAACGACGACTCTGATATGCCAGCTGTTTTTGGGAACCCGCCTTGAATGCGCAAAGTGCCATCAACACCCCTTTGAAGTTTTTGGACAACGTGAGTTCTATGGCATGGCAGCCTACTTTGCCCGAGTTGGTTACAAAGGGACAGGGTTGTCGCCACCTATTTCAGGTAGCGAAGAAATTATTATGTCTGCCGAACAAGGTGAAGTGCGGCATCCAATTACGAATGAAATTTTACCCCCTACACCACTCTTTGGTATTCAACGCGACAATGACACGATAAGTGCTGAGACCGATCGTCGAGAAGTTTTTGCGGATTGGCTAACTGCCGAAGAAAACCAGCGTTTTGCGGAAGCGGCAGTGAATCGGATCTGGGGGGAACTGTTTGGTGTCGGACTGGTTGACCCAGTGGACGACCTGCGTGCCACGAATCCGCCGAGCAATCCGGCATTGTTGCAAGCATTGGCGACTGAATATCGTCGTTTGGGCTTTAACCAAAAGGCGCTATTAAAGACATTGACCTCAGCTTATGTCTATTCGCTTGCTTCGATGCCCAATGAAACCAATGCATCCGATACAAGGAACTACTCGCGGCACTATCGCAAGTTGACGAAAGCTGAAGTTCTGGCTGATGCGATTAGCGATGTTACGCGGATACCTGATAGTTTCTCTGGCATGCCTGAAGGCTCCCGTGCGATCCAGGCATGGACACATCGATTTGCATCCGATTTCCTAGATGCCTTCGGACGTCCTGATGCAAATCAAGATCCACCCTGTGAACGCTTGCCGCAAGCAACAATGGTTCAAGCTTTGCACCTCATGAATGCGCCTGCTATCCAAGGCAAATTAGCCGACGATCATTCCCTGGTGGCAAGGCTTTCTGCGGACCCGTTCACGCCTGAACTAGCTATCGAGCAACTTTACTTGGCAGCCTATTCACGATTTCCAAGCAATGTTGAAAAGCAATTGCTTCTCGAATTATTCTCCTCTCCCGATACACAGCGCCGTCCGTTCATGGAGGACTTGCTATGGTCTTTAATCAACACGCCGGAGTTCGTTTATGAAGACTAATCATCTGCGCCGCAGGGACTTTTTAAGCGTGGGTATTGCTGGCCTCGCGGGTGGCAGTTTTCTTGATTTGTTTGCCATGGCTCAGCATGCTCATGCAACTGACCCGGCAATTTCGTTGCAAAAGCCAACCAGCTGTATCTTGATTTGGATGGATGGTGGTCCAACACACTTTGAAACCTTTGACCCAAAGCCCCCTCAGAGATTCGAGGTGAGTTTCACCCAATTTCAACCAATGTTGCCGGTATTCAGATATCTGAGAACTTGCCAAGACTCGCTGCTATTGCCGATAAGTACGCCATCATTCGGTCCGTCTGTCACAACCAAGGAAATCATGGTGCCGGCAATCACTATATGATGACGGGTGCACCACCACGAATTCCTGTTGGTTGCGGAGCCTTCGTGAGCTTTCATCCCAGTATGGGGTCAATCACATGTGCAGAGCGATCTGCCCCACACGGTTTGCCAGCCTACTTTTCAATCCCCAGCATGACCCGTTCGGGAGGACCGAATTTTCTGGGAGCCAAATTCGCTCCGTTTATTGTTGGCAACGATCCCAATAACAAGCACTTTCGCGTTCGCGATGTAAAGCTACCTGCGGGAATCGAAGACACACGCTTTCAAGCTCGTCGCGATTTGCGTGCATTGGTCGATCAAATGCCTCGCGTTTCCGATCCCGCTGCAGGCGATCCTGTATTGGCACTCGACGAGTACTATCAGCAAGGCTACGAACTCATCAATACACCCGATGCTCAGCGTGCATTTGACATTCATAGCGAACCAGACAGTGTACGCGATGCCTACGGACGCAATTCATTCGGACAACGCGCTCTTCTTGCACGGCGCCTGGTCGAGGCCGGGGTGCCATTCATTACGATCAACGATGGCGGATGGGATCACCATTCAGATCTCTTCGGTGCCTTGCGCACTCGCTTGCCCAGCTGGGATCAAACCGTCGCGACACTCATTTCGGATTTGGATGATCGAGGTCTGTTGGAAACAACGATGGTCATTGCGTTGGGCGAATTCGGGCGAACACCAAAGATTAGTACTCTTGCCGGCCAATCCAAGGCGGGACGCGATCATTGGGCCAACGCAATGTCGATCCTTTTTGCAGGTGGTGGGACTCCAGGAGGGCAGGTGATTGGTGCCACCGACAAGTATGGACATTCGGCCGTACAACGGGTCCTCGGTCCAGAGAACTTTGTTTCTACCGTTTACCGTAAGCTGGGAATTGATCCGAATAAAGTCTATTACACACCTGCTGGTCGACCCGCTCACCTCGTCAGCGATCCAACTCCAATCACAGAGTTGATGTAAGGCATGCACATCCCGCTGAAACTAAAGAGAGTTGTTACAGCGTACATTAGTGCCGCCTGTATTTGCTCACTTACGCCTGGGAAGGCGGCGGAATCGCTCGTTGTATCCCGCATTTTTCCACCAGGTGGCAGACTAGGTTCGAAAATCGAAGTTACCGCTGCAGGAAAATTTCCCAACGCTGACTTGCAAGTTTGGAGCAAGCCGCACGGACTCACTTGGGCTCCACTTGCCGACGCAGGAAAGTTCGAAGTGGCTATTGATGTGGATGCCGCACCCGGCGTCTACCAGGTCCGCATGTTTGACGCTCTGGGAGCATCGTCGCTGCATCGTTTCATCGTTGGAACGCTCCCTGAGCAGATGGAGAGTGAACCAAATAATCTTCCTGTGCCCAGTCTTCCTGTTCAACGTCTACCCGTGACGATCAATGGAGTCCTGCAATCGCAGGGCGATGTCGACGTATTTGCCGTACAGTTGCTGGCAGGTCAAACACTGGTCGCTGATCTTGATGCGAATCGGTCGCTTCAATCACCCGTAGATGCTGTGATGCAATTAACCGACAGTGATGGGAATGTGATCGCGGAAAATCTTGACTTCCACGCGTTGGATCCGCAATTAGTCTGGAATTCCGCCCGAGATCAACTTGTATTCGTCAGGTTGTTCGGTTTTCCGTCAAGCCCCGACAGCACGATTGGACTGTCGGGTGCAGAAAATTATCTTTATCGATTAACGTTGACCACCGGTCCTTTTTTAGAATCCGTAACGCCCCTTGCTGCGTTAAAAGATAACGCGGGTTCATTCCAGCCGGTAGGATGGAATCTCGCCAATCATGCACTTGGGCTTCGTCCTCTTGTCGTCCCCGACTCGAAACACTGTGTGCTATTTATGGATGGAATCGCTGGCAGTGCTACAATTCCCGTTCTTACCATCCCCATTGCAACCGAAAGTGACCTTACTGGCGAGCTTGGCACGCACGTTGTCAGCGTGCCGATCTGTGTCACTGGTGCCATTTCGCAACAGGAAGAAGTGGATACCTATCTTTTTCAAGCGGAGAAAGACGAAGTTTTGCAGTGTCAGGTCGAAAGTCGAGAACTCGGCTTCGCTCTCGATGCAGTGATGAGTATCGTAAATGCAGATGGTAAGGTTATCGCGAAAGTTGACGATGTGGGTTCGAACGCTGACCCCATGATCCGTTTCGTTGTACCCGAGGCTGGTCAGTACAGGCTCGCAATTGCAGATGTCAATGGTCGAGCGGATGGCTTTGGAATCTATCGATTGACCATTGACTTTGAGAAGCCGTCGTTTTCTCTGCAGTCAAGCTCAGACCTCGCTACCGCAAAGATAGGTGAAGCGTTTGAATTGGCAGTACAGCTCCAACGTCAAGGATCAATGGATAAACCTATTTCGATACACGTTGATGACTTACCCGAGGGTTTGACAGTTGATCCCGTAGTTTCTGAGGGGAGCGGCGACAGCGCTAAATCGGTAACGCTGAAATTGACCGCCAGTAAGCCTATCAATCAGCCACTAACGGTTGTTGGAATTAGCGAATCACTGGAATCGTCTGCCACGATTTGGTTTGTCGCCGAATAGCGGAGTTTAGAAACTAATCCGCTACTACCTGTGCTGGACTCGACGTTGAGCCAACTGACCACATCCTCGATTCTATGAATTGTGCTAGTTGCTGTGGCTGATCCGTCCCTAGACGAAAGATACCTTTTCGTAGTGTCAGTACGACGCAGTCGCGTCCCCAAATATTCCAAACCCAGCCTCCCTTTAAGCTCATGTGAATTCCTAGACCGTCTAAAAAGTCTGTTTTTCCAGGCTCGGCTCCAACAATTTCTTCATAACGAATTGTCCTTCTGAACAGGGGCAATGGACCAAAGCTGATCTTTAGTCCCACGTCATCCCCTTGAACGGCGAGATAGTGAAATGATGCAGCTAGCAGCAACAGGAAGGGGGAAATTGCTAAAAAAATCCATGGAACGTACGGTTCGTTTTGTAATATCCAAGCCAGAGCCGCAAACAGAATCGCCATTGCATACAGCAACCAACAAATCGGTGCACGTTGCATATGTCGATATCGCGTGCTCTGTGTCATCATGGTCTGTGGCATCGTGGTCTGCTTCATTTCGAGAGCCGCGAATTTAAAGACTTCCAATTGTATCAGCGTTTCAGATCCCCGCGTTTACTTGGACCACGACCACGAAGATCTTGTTGTTTTATGGTGCGACCGTCTTGTCTCGACGACTGACCGGTTGGTGATATATTCAGGTATTGCTAGTATATTAGCGTTCGCAATAGCTCCGGAAGATAACTAAATGCCACAAGCATCCACATCCTTGAAGCTCCGTGATTTGCCCTTGGCCAACGCGCATGAGCAGCGAATGGTGCTCACTTCTTCGACAAATTTACCGGCGTTTGCAACTACGATTGAACTACATCAATCGCAGCCATTGCAAGCTAAGGATGTTGAAATTCTGCAGGTGAACGTTGGCAAGCTATGCAACATGACCTGTCGTCATTGTCACGTTGATGCAGGACCTGATCGCCAGGAAATAATGAGTCGTGAAACCATTGAGCACTGTCTTGATTCACTGAAACGTTTAAATATTCGGACGTTGGACCTCACGGGTGGAGCGCCAGAAATGAATCCGCATTTCCGCTTCTTTGTGACTGAGGCAAGGCGATTGGGCGTCCATGTAATTGATCGCTGCAATCTCACCATCCTGTTGGCCAAGGGATTTGACGATCTACCGGAATTCTTAGCAGAGAATCAAGTAGAAGTGGTCGCATCCTTGCCATGTTACTTGGAGGAAAATACCGATAGTCAGCGCGGTGACGGGGCCTATCGTCAATCCGTTACTGCCATTCAACGTTTGAATGCACTGGGCTATGGCATGGCGGCAAGCAACAATTTGATCCTGACGTTGGTGTATAACCCCGTTGGACCGTCGCTGCCTCCGGACCAGCAACAGCTTGAGGTGCAATACCGAACGTATCTCAAGCGTGAACACGGTCTTGAATTCAACCGACTATTTACCATTACGAACATGCCGATTAGCCGATTCCTCGAAGACCTCTTGGATTCGGGGCGTTACGACGAGTACATGGCAAAATTGCTTTCCGCATTCAACCCTGCCGCCCTTGATGGTCTAATGTGCCGCAACACACTATCGGTTGGTTGGGACGGGAAGCTATTCGATTGTGATTTCAACCAGATGCTTGAATTGCCAATCAGCTCCACCAGCATCAGCACGATCAAAGACCTTGACCCAGCCGCGCTGACCGGACGCCACATTGTAGTTGGCCAACATTGCTATGGCTGCACCGCCGGAAAAGGCTCCAGTTGCCAAGGCGCGCTAGCCTAAAAGGTGTCAGGTACCTTTTTCGATTTCTCTCGAGCTTATCAGCCCTCAGTGCTCTGTATTTGAATCTTTTTAGGTCGTCCACGAGGACGCAATGTGGATTCCAAGTCGTACGTTCGTGCCATCATTTCTACCCATGCGGAATCACCGAACGGTACACCCCGTCGACTGCTCCAGTCCAATTGTTCTCGTTCCGCTTTGCTGAAATCCATCTGCACATGTTGAATCCAACTTGAGCGACGACGCACGGGCCAGGCGGACAATCTGCGTTTGGATGCCTCAGTTGACTCATGCCAGTGATAGAGACTGCCATAGGGCCACTGCTCAGGAGAATCGCATAGTTTTGCAGCAAATGCGTTGCGTTCGACATAGCGCGCCACAGTCAAGAAATGTTCGTCGGATTGAACTGGAAACGACTTGTAACGCCCCTGGTACAAATGCCCTTGACCAGTTGTTCCATAGTGCGAGTGGTACCGCTGCGTGTGGGTCAATCCGACATATTGACCAAACCGCCCCATCATTCCGTCTGCGCCCGGACGTACGAGCAAATGGTAATGATTGGACATGACACAATAGGCAAATAATTCAATGTCATATCGCTCTAAGGCTTCATCAAGAATGCTCTCAAACGCTGCAAAATCGGCCGGTTTATGAAAGATCGTGGCGCGAAGATTGGATCGATTGAGCATATGATAGCAATGCCCCGCCACGTCAGTGCGTTTTGTTCGACCCATTGAAGAATGCACTGCTGGAGTACGCGGATGGAAGTAATGCTTGAGTTGCGGAAGTATAACGCAATAGGACGCTCAGTCAATCAAAAAAGGTGTCTGACACCTTTTTGCCGACCAAGTTGCCGTTGCGCTCCGTTGATTTTCGCACGCTCTGTCAAACCGCCAAGCCTGCTCCTTATGGAAAACGAACGAATACTATCGTCGACACCTCGGTTCGCGACACGCTCGAAGTGGACGCATCGGCAGTCAAGTATTCAGATGAGTTTGATGAGGCAATCCAAAAAGCAGCTCAGCAAGTTGCCCAGCAGATGCAGCTTGACGCTGATCGTTTGCAAGTCGAGCTTTACAAACTGCTGATCTACCCCAAAGGCGGTTTCTTTCTTCCGCATCGCGATAGTGAGAAGCGTCGTGGGATGGTAGCGACGATGATTGTGGTCTTGCCCTCATCCTTTGTTGGTGGAGAGTTGATTGTGAGGCACGAGGGACGACGCAAAGACTTTTTGTTCGCGAAAGCACGCACTGGAATGCACGCTCAGTTCGCGGGTTTTTTTGCCGATTGCCAGCACGAAGTCGTGAAAGTCACCTCAGGTGTTCGCGTTTGCTTGGCATGCAATTTGATTCTCAAGCCGCAGCGTAAGGAACCTAAAAACGCTACAAATTTCTCCGTTAACCCGCGAATGCTTACCCAAGTGGGCGACTGGATGCGTCTCCGCGCAAGCGATCCACTCGTTTTCGCTCTAGAGCATCAATACACGGAAGCAGGGTTAAAGCCAAGCTTGCTCAAAGGTGCTGACAAAGAACTTCATCGTCAAATCGCCGGGGTAGCGCAAGCTCTCGATTGTCATTTACATTTCGGTCAGGTGTCCAGACACATGAGTCAGTATGCAGATGATGGTAGCTCCGGATACAGCGGTCGTGGCTATAAAGGTTGGGCCGGCAACTGCGACGACCTTGATATCGGCGAAGTATATGAAGATGAAATTGTCATCGATGGTTGGAAAAACGCCACGGGTAAACCAATAGGCTTCGCCGAACTCCGATGCCAAACGTCTCAATTGATCAGCGTCTCGCCGGTCGAAGACTGGGTGCCGACACGTCAAGACTATGAAGGCTATACGGGCAACGCCGGCAACACGCTCGATCGTTGGTACCATAAATCAGCGATCGTGGTCTGGCCACGTCGTCAACACTTTGAGATTGTTGCCGATATGGGATTGAAGTTTGCCACAAGTGAACTGTTGCGAATGCGAAAGGACCTTTCTCAGTTGGATGACGATGATCTGGAACAAGCATGTGATGACTGCCAAGAATTGGCGGAATCGATCATACGACATTGGCCAAATCGCGGGAACTATCGACATTACGGTGGCAGCATTGATGATCAACCATGGCTGCTGAAGTTTGCTGGCGAGTTACCGATGTTTGACGATCCGGACTTGGTTGCCAAGTTTCTTGAGACGCTAGCCGCTCGGGATTGGACTCTAAACATTGACCAATTTGTTCTGAAATCGCTGAAAAGAATGGGGGAGGCCGAAATTCTCCCGTTACTTCTTCAGTTGGTCGCTTTTGACCCAACTCCTAATCAGCATGGTATTCGCTTTCTAGAAGGACTTGCCGAGCGTGATGCATCGTGGCTTCTGAAAGTGGCAACCGCCCGAAGTCAAGTCGCCGTTACTTCAGTAGGCGTTGAAAGCCTGTTTGCTGTAGCCATCAAGAAATTGTCTGATCATGCCTTGGGATGCGAAGAGAATCGCCAAAGCCATAGAGAATGGTCATGCTCAGCATGGCAAACTCTTTGCAAGGCGATCATTGCATGGAACGCGGTGAACGCGAATCCGCAAAGCCAAAAGATGCTCGAGACTGTTTTCGATCTACCTCGCCAGCATCCGATCCACGCTGCAGGATTTGACTGCCATCCGACCGGTGCCACCATTTGACTTTAGACGCGATTCGGAAACCGGATGCGCATGTGAATACTGCATCCAGCTTAGTGAATTTCTGCAAAATCCCCAGTTGGAAAAGACTCGAATCGCAGCCCGCGCCGACCGCAGGGATCATCTCAATCAAGTAATTTCCAACCGACGACTCGATGTCACCTCACAGCTCATCCGATTAGGTAGTCCGCAATCACTAGAGCTGACCAAGACAACGGCGTCGTACAAAGCAGAATTAGTGAATTACACCGCGGATTTAGAGCGAATAGCAATGCTCGAATAGACGATTCCAACTTTGTAGAAATCGCGACGTGGATTAACACCAAGCAATAGCAGATGTGTGGCACCTATTGATTTATAGAAGGTGGGCGGCACTTTTTAGATTGTAGAACTAGTGCCAATGTTTTCGACAGCGAATTTTGCTGACGATTAGTAAGTTGTATCATTGTCGCGCTCAGGCAACTCTACTTCTCCTTCGAGAAAGGCGATTAGCTCGACGCGAAGACGCTGATTTTCCTCAACTAGTTTTCTGAGCCCCTCGTCAAACGCGAGGCTTCCGTCTCGGGCGGCGTTTTCGATATGAAATGCGACATGACTCGCGACGGCCAAGTCAAAGACATTGAACCGGTCTCTCAATTTACTGGCGCACTGCTGGATCTTTTCGGTATTCCCAACTGCTCGTGCCTCACTCATCTGCAGGATCAAGTCATCTGTTTCGTGCAGGCTCGCATTAGCGATTCGCTTGAGTCGTTCTTCATCGCCCTGTGCCGCTTCTAAGGCGACCTTCCAGTTAACGGCGGGTGCCGATGACTTATTCGCTGATCTTCGGGGTTTTCTTGGTGGACTTGCTGTCATTAATGAAGGACGATCCGTCGGCGGAAGGCAAACTCCATAAATCGCTTCCAACAGTTCTCGCTGTTGAAATGGCTTAGCAACATATGCATCCATGCCCGCCTGGAGACAGCGATCCCTATCGCCATCCAGCGCATGCGCCGTTATGGCGATAATGGGCGTGCGAAGTCCGCTCTCCTTTTCCAGAGACCGAATCAATCGTGTCGTCTCGAATCCATCGAGGTCAGGCATTTGCACATCCATCAATATCACGTTTGGTTTGTGCCGCAACCAAAGTTCAATCGCCTGATGTCCGTTGTTTGCGATATCAATAAGGTGGCCGTGTTTACAAATCATGTCCTTTGCAACACGTTGATTGGCAAGATTGTCTTCAGCCAAGAGTATTCGCAGTTGTGGAATTTGTCCCGTTAGCGATTCGACTCGTTGGCTCGCTGTCGTTGCGGTAGCCGGCGAGTCACCGTCAATCGCTTTACTGTCAACCTTTAACACGATCATAACGATATCGAGCAACTCTGATGCCGTGATCGGCTTAACGAGATAGGCGCCAATATCATCTTCCATGCAGCGCGCAATATGGTCCGCCTCATCGGTGCTACTTATGATAACGGTTGCCAAGTCGTGAAAACCGAACTCCTCACGGGCTCGCGCAATCAACTCAAATCCGCTTGTCTCTTTCATGTAAGCATCGGCCACGATCAATTGAAAGGGATCGTTGGCAGAACGAGCGGTCCGCATTGCGTCGAGTGCTTCTTGGAGGTTACCCGCTTGGCGCGGAGCCATCTTCCAACTCGTCAACATACTCACTATTGACTTGCGGATCACAGGATTTTCGTCGACGACAAGCACGCGCACTGTGGACAATATATGGGTGCTTGAAGGTTCGTTTCGCGGAGCGGTCATTAGTTGGCGTTGCGCTCCGAAGCCGGCTGTGAAATGGAATCTACTTCCCGAACCGTATTCGCTCTCCGCCCAGATCTGACCTTCCATCATCTTGGCAAGTCGCGAAGCAATTGCCAAGCCAAGTCCGGTTCCTCCATAGCTACGTGAACTTGAGGAGTCGACTTGTTCAAATGCGTCAAAAATCGTGACCAATTTGTGGGCTTGGATTCCAATCCCAGTATCGCTGACTTGAAAATGGAGTTCGGCATGGTTATCGCCCGTTTGCTGAGCTGTCACTGTCAATTCAATGCTACCCTCTTCAGTGAACTTGATAGCGTTCCCAACTAAATTGGAAATGATCTGCCAAAGTCGATTTGGGTCGCCGATAACCATGGCTGGAACGTCAGCCGCCAGTTGGCAACTGAACTCCAGTCCTTTATTCGTCGCGCGAAGCTTTAGTTCTCGCAGCTTAATCTCAAGTAGTTCGCTGAGTGAGAATTCAATTTTTGTAAGTGACAGTTGGCCCGCTTCTATCTTTGATAAATCAAGAATGTCGTTGATCAACATCAACAGCGATTCGCTCGATTCACGAATAATGTTTAAGTATTCTCGCTGTTCCAAAGTGAGCTTGGAGGCTAGCAGTAAATCCGACATCCCAATAACAGCGTTCATTGGCGTGCGGACCTCGTGACTCATATTGGCCAAAAAATCACTCTTGGCTTGGCTCGCCTCTTCCGACGCTTCTTTTGCTTGTGTCAACTCGCTCAGCGTGGCCTCTAACTCTGCTGTTCGCGATGCGACTCGTTTCTCCAGCGACTCATTGAGCTCTCGCAAGTCGCTCTCGGATTGTTTTCTAAATGAAATGTCCGTTATTGTACTCAAGACATATATGCCGTCACTCATCTCGACCGGGCTTAGGCCAATCTCGAAGGGAAACTCGGTTCCATCTTTTCGCAATCCGGTCAGCTCTTGTTCGGTTCCCATTTGCGTCAGCGCGCAGTGATGTCTTGTCAACATTTCGGTTTGCGGCTGGCGACAATGTGCGGGAAAAAGCATTCCCACTCGTTGATTTAACAACTCTTGGCGTCGATAGCCGAACAGTTTCTCCGTCTCAGCATTTACGAGGACTGTCTCGCCGCTGGTGTTCACCATGACGATAGCTGTCGGTGCTGCTTCGACGGTCAAACGAAAACGCTGTTCGAACAGGTCTCGCTCTTTTTCTGCAACTCGCTGGGCAGTTATGTCACGAGCAATTTTCGAGACTCCAACCACGCTGCCGGCATCGTCGACAGTGGGAGAAATGGTCAACGAAACATCGATGATCGAGCCGTCTTTGCAAATCCGTTTTGACTCGAAGTGTTCGAGCCGATCACCATTTCGAACAGCTAAGAGTGCGTTGGCAGCTTCTTCTTGTAGGCCGTCTGGCACGAGTATCGAAACGTGTTGGCCCAATGCCTCAGCAGAGGAGTAACCATAGAGTTTCTCGGCGCCCCGGTTCCAACTAATGAGTATTCCATCGATCGTTGTGCTTAAGATCGCATCATCGGACGACGTAATAATTGCAGCCAGTTCCCTCAACTCGGACTTCAAGGATTGCCGCTTTTTGATCTCATGCTCCAAACGCTCGGTAGACTCAGAGGCAAGTTTTGTCGTGCGTTCGAAAGCACGCGCTAAAACCCCGATCTCTCCCGCTGCAATGTTGGGGACCGAAAACGGAACCTGAAGGGTCTGGCTCTCTACCGCTTCGGTCATTTGCTTGAGCGGACGGGTTAGGGTGCTCGCGACAAATGTGGCGACCAACGCTGCGCAGATGACGGCGACAATCGCGGCGAACAAGCTTGTACGTTGCAAAGCGATGACAGGTTGCATAATCGTCGCTTTGGGAACCAGCTCAATTACGAAAACTGGTAGAGCGTTCACCAGACGAACGCGCTGGGCAGAAGCGTAGTAGGGTATTTCTGTGTTGTCTTTGGTCCAAAAGCCTACCAAACGGTCAGCGAGAGTATTTTCGGGCATACCTATGACTCTGAGCTGTGCAGCAAGTTGCTGGAAGTCGTCGGCTAATGTATGCGTGGTGTTTAGGTCTCTGGCCCATTCCTTCGACGTGTCTGGGTGCATTAAATAGTTACCGTCCAAATCCACCACGTATACTTGTCGGGAGCCGTTATTGGCTGTGCGCAATTGCTCCAGAGCTGATTTCACTTCTACGTTGGCTACCAGGATTCCGAAGAGGAGTCCGTTAACCGTGCGAATGGGAGTTGCGGCGCGAATAACGGGCTGGTTCGGTACTTCCACTTCCCTCTGTTCGACATTTAGTTCGATGCGACTGAGGATGACCTTTCTGTGCGTTACGCCGATGGAGTTCGTAAAAAAGTCACGTTCGCCTGCCATTTGAAATTCTTCATCTGGAACTACCCGAATCGCCCCGTCGAGTCCGCTACGATCAACCCGGATTACCTCGCGTCCTCCGTCTGGTGAGCCGATTAGCCGCAACTCAGAAAATTGGGGCTTCGACGTCAAAGTTGCCACAAATATCGCCTCAAGCTCTTCGCGGAACTGGGCAAGTTTTTCGTCCGTTTCTGAATCGTCTTCGCTGGCGGCAGAATCGGCATGGATACTCTTACTCATCCAAGCGTCGACAAACCGCTCGATCGCTGGAGCAGATTCAATGATCAGCAGATCCTGCGAAACACCACTTAGGTATCCATGAAATTCCGACGCGAGTTGAGCGGCATGCGATTCGATACGAGCTTGCTCGCTCGGGACGGTAATGGTTTGAAGTCTAGAATACGCGAGCCATTCTTGGACGCTGGTGGTAGCGAGAACCAGCAGCACCATCGCAATTATCATCCTAGTAGACAGCTTCATTTGACGCGTCGCGAGTAGGATTTCGCCGCAAACCTATTTAGCTTGCGATTACCGATGAACGGACAGTTTTGACGAACGAGAGGTGAGCTGCCGATCTATTGCAGAGCGATTGCTGAATAGATCGAGGGTGGCAGTTCACCCCATACAACTTTCTCGCTGCTACGTAGGTCGTGGCAAACAGTCGAGACTGTTACTGATGGCTTCCGGATTATACAGCATTCTGCAGTACTGTATTCAAGGTTCGCATGCAGGAATGGGCAATTGGTGGATTCCCGAACGTTGAGCGTCGATGGAAAACCCCCATGCGGCCAATGGATGATCCCGCCGCGTTCCATCCGATCTATGACAAAATGACGTTACGCGCCTTCAATCTCACGCGACGCGATCGGGTAAACGCGAAGTAGAAACTCATCGTTTCGCGTCCGATTGGAGTGTTTCTCCAAATTATTGCGGAGTATGGATTGGCCTAGCTTACAAAACACTGACGAACTCGCTGCTGTCCGCGGTGCCATTGTCGGCCTGCACGTTCCGCGTTTGCGGCCATGGCTCTCGGCGAACCTGCGCAGCCCCCTTTGCCAAAGTACTTTTTGTAGTTCCAGACCAAGTCACTCCACATTCCCACGTCGATTCCTAAGTGCGCTAACAGCTTTTGCAACTGAGCGGGGACTTTAGCGGTGGCTTCCTGAGTCTTCTGCTTGGCTGTCCAACGCAGCAGCGCTAAGTAGTCGCTCCAGGCGAGATTCAAGAAGCCCTTGTCGCTGGCCCGCAGTCCCTCGCTATGTAGTTGCGGGTCACTTGAGAGTGAATCATTGGACAGTGTTAGTGGAGCAAGCCAACCGTCGCGTTTTATTTGTCGACCGGTGGGATTAGAACGTTTGGATTTTTTCTGTGCACGAAGTTTGGCAACAGGAGTTTCGCGTATTGCCTTGCCTGCTTCCTCATTGGAGACAGGCTTAAGATCGAAGGCAGCTGAGGGAATGGTATCACCTTTAGCACCTGCAATGCGATCGTATGCAGAAGTGTGAAGATAGGCCTCGATCGTCTCCGTCATCGCCGCTCGAATCGGGTTTAAGTCCACATACATTGCGCAGGCCAACAACCCGGCTTCGTCGGCAATTCGCTGTGCTTTAAAGCGTCCTTCCCAGAATCTTCCCGTTACTTCGTCTTGCTGGTTCGCCATCCTCGCAATGGGCTCGGCCAGTGCCTTCATAAACCAAGAGATGTCGGACAGTCGTATGCGAATCTTGGCAAGTTTTTCGGTTTGTTTGACTAGCATCTCCACGTCGCTTTCCGTGGGTTCGGCCAAGTGTTCTTCGAGTCTTCTGCCTGGATAAACACGGAGCCATCGCAGCGCCACTTCGCGATCGGACCACTTGGCAACAGCGTCGGGACGATTGCGGATCACGACGTGCAAATGGTTGCTCATGATCGCATAGGTGAGAACATCCATAGCGAAGACAGAGGCGAGTGCCTCCATTCGCCGTCGGATCCATTCGCGGCGAAACGAATAGTCCTTTTTAGATTGCGCATCTTTGCCCGCCAGAAAGGCGCGTCTGACGCAACGCTGAACAGCGTGCACGATGCAAACTTCCAGTGGATCAAACTGTTCCGAGCGATTTGAACGACCCATAGCAAAACCTCCATCACCAATATGCCAAACTCCAACCTGAAAGTCAATAGTAGGTGGGTGGCACCTATTAGACTACAAACCCCGGCATCATCAATCGCTATGTGTTCTCGCGTCGCTTTCTTGCCTCATTCAATGAACCAAATTGGTTAGCACCTTCAGCCATGTAGAGTGATGCCAATTACGGAATCCGAAATGCGAGCGAAGCTGACACGTGATGGACCAACCACCGAGGTCTCAAAGGTCCAAAGGTCCAAAGAGAAAAGACAATGCGTAAAATTCGTACTCGTACCCAGCATCGCGGTACTCGTACTCGCTCGTTCCCTCCAAATCCCTTATGGTCGAAATCTCAGTGACGGCATTACGCTTATTTCGAGTACGAGTACCGTTGCACTGAGTACGAGTAGGAGCACGATTTTACACGGGAACTATTAATTAACCCCGAATCACCTAGGTGGTAATACTGGTTCGATCAGGTTGACCAGTATTGTAAAGCGATTACCCCGTGAGTCATATTTCCATAAATGACGCAGCCCTTTGGGGCTATGCGTGTGCGTACACTTTCGCATTGGCTCATTACAAATCCCTCCTACTGAACTTACGCTTTTAAAAAACCAGAGAACGGGGTTCGGTCGAAAGCCGGCTTTGCAACGATTTAAATCGTCACGTTCGTAGGACCATTTATTTCAATTCGAACGAAAACGCGACTCACCCGCAGAACTCAATTCTAAATCTCGAAGGTGACTAAGTGAAAACGATTTTTGCCGGCAGCCACCACTATCGATTTACTCTTGAGAATTGCTCGATCCGGTAGAAAATGACCATCACTGAATTAGTACGTGGTAGTTCAACAGGGGCGGACGAGTGCGGTCGGCTCGAACATTGGCAATATCGCTGTCAAGAAGCGAATTCCGTCTTGGTCCGGCCCCCAATTAGGTTTTGAAGCTATTCAGTCAGTGACATGTTTGGGGGCAATTTCACTAAGAAGTATGTCCTTGCATTGCATCGAAAAATCATTCGCGTAGTGGGTGTAGTCCTCCACGTCTTGATACTTAAGTCACCATTCTTGACCTGGAGCATCGCCCAGACCATGCAAGATAGTCGCTACTTTTGACACCTCTGGTCCCAAAGCAAATTTAATTTTGATCCCATTTTGATTCTAGGCCAGATAATCTGACCTCCGAACAGAAACGAAAAAAGCCCGGAAACACTAAGTTTTCCGGGCTTTCTATAGTCGGGGCGACAGGATTCGAACCTGCGACCTACTGGTCCCAAACCAGTCGCGCTAGCCAGGCTGCGCCACGCCCCGTTGGGTTTCCCCAAGTGAAGAGAGTATAGCGAACTTTAGGTTCGCCGAAACAGGCCAATTTCAATAAATCATGCAACTCGTAATTTTGGTGTCGAACCGGTCGATTGGGTGGATATCAAAGCACGTAATCGTTCGAATTCGTCCGCATTGTGGAAGTGAATGGTGATTTTCCCCTTGCCCTTGCCGGTCTGACGAATTTCTACCTTGGTTCCAAGCTGTAGCTTTAATTCTCGCTGCAGTGCTTCAATTTGCGGAGTAACCGGTTGGCGGCGTGCGCGACTGGCGGCCCCTTCGGTCCCAATCGCTCTGGCTTCTTCGTCGCGAATGAGTTCTGCAACATAAAATTCTGCAGCGCGAACGCTCCAGCCTTCGTCGATGATTTGCTTGGCAATCTTTAGTTGAAGCGATTCATCCCCAATGGGGAGCAGGGCGCGGCCGTGTCCAGCAGACAATGCCCCTTCCTGAATCCACTTTGTCATTTGCTCAGGTAGCTCGAGCAACCGCATCATATTTGCAATGGTACTGCGGTCGATTTTCAAACGGCTACCAAGTTCGTCTTGTGTACAGTTGTGTTGTTCGATGTAGCGACGGAAGGAGAGCGCTTTTTCAATCGCGTTGAGATCTTTTCTTTGTAAGTTCTCAATGATCGCAAGTTCAGCAACGAGTCGATCATCGGCTTCGCGAACTTCCGCCCGAACGGTAGACATGCCAGCGTGAATCGCGGCACGGAGTCTTCTCTCGCCCGAGATCAATTGGTACCGATCACCAAGTTTTCGGACCAAGATCGGTTGCAGTTGCTCGTGCGCTTTGAGGCTTTCCGCAAGGGATGCGATTTCAGAGGGGTTAAAATCGCGCCGGGGCTGAAAGGGGTTATTGTCGATCTCATAGACGTTTAGATCGAGTGTTTGTCGCGAGGAGAGTGGCAAGTCGCTGGCATCGTCGGTTTGGCGAGTTTCGTTCGACTGACGGGGAGTCGTACGTTCGCGGGTCGCGGTACTGCGTTGGCTACCCGAATTTGAACGAGTATTTTCCTCAGGCATTGGATTGCCTTCCTCATCCAGAGGAGTTCCCAAGAGGGCAGCCAAGCCACGTCCAAGTCGACGATCTTTGGGGGGATTATTCACGACCAAGTACCTCCATGCACAATTGGGTATAAGCATACGCACCGCGTGATCGCGGTGCGTATTGGTAAACGGATTGCCCGTGGCTAGGCGCTTCGCAGAGCGCCACATCCCTGGGCACCACTGAGTCAAATACGATGTCTCCGAAAAACTCTCGCACTTCCTGGTCTACTTCGCGGGTTAGCTCTAAGTGTGGATCGTACATGGTAAGTACGATTCCGCCAAAGGTCAGTCTGCCATCTGTTTGTTGCATGGCCTTGCGAATGACGTGGATCATTTGAGTGAGCCCCTCCATCGCGAAGTATTCACACTGGATAGGCATTAGTACTTCGGTGCTGGCGGCCAACGCTGCCTGCGTCAATGTTCCCACCGATGGCGGACAATCGATGAGTACAAAATCGAATTCGGTAAGGCAACCTTCAAGGTGCTGTCGCAAGCGATCTGCTTGGCTACCATCGCTCTTGGCGAGTTGATCGACGTCATGAAACGATCGGCTGCCCGGGAGGAGAAAGAGTCCAGGCTGGGACGTTTCCTCTAGGAACTGGGCTAGTTCATCGTCGCTGATGAGAGGGTGATGCTGGGCAGGTTTGCAGCCCACGGCACCGGTCGCGTTGCACTGCGGATCCATATCCACAATCAAAGTCTTGTGACCGGCAATTGCCAAACCCGCAGCCAAGTTGACTGCAGTGGTGGTTTTGCCGACGCCTCCTTTTTGATTGGCGATGCAGACGATACGACCTGCCGGCTGATCCAAGGCACTTCCCTGTGCGAAAACCAAAATCAAAATCAAAAATTGCTCTTGCAACAAAAACAATGACGAGTTCCACGGGGCACCGGTCCATGTGCTGCCGAGATTCCGCTCGATCTTAATCGCCGAAGGCTTATAAATGAATGCCAGTTTCATACGGCAAAATGCAGGTCTTTTTTTCAGGATGCATCGAAACCCGGGAAACGACACTGTTTTTTTTAAACATTTCGTAGCGGATTAATCACGAGTCCACTGAGCAACTTGGGATAGAAGTAGGTGCTCTTCGCGGGCATGCGTTCGCCGAACAGGCTAATGGACTCAACGTGCGAAACGGTGGCGGGCTTGACCAAGGCTGCCAGGCTGATCTTTGGTGTGGTGCTGGTGGCATCCGCGACGAGGTGCTGCGAGAGCTCGCTGGTGGAGTGCAAATAAATGGGCTTGGGATGATCCTGGCATTTCAGCAAATCGTTGATCACGAGCCGATGGAGAATGCTTACGCCGAGAGACCTCCATTCGTCACTGTGGTCCGGTTCAAGTTCACGCATGCGTGTCAACACAGACTCGGTACCCTGGCAAAGCAGCCACGTTTGGGTCGGTTTCACATACAACGCTAGCAAAGCCTGATCGTCGTCAAACTGCATGCGTTGCCAGACAGCTTCTGCGGCCTCAGGACCGTGTTCGACTTCCTCACAAAGAAAGTAGTCGCCCAGCTTGGCAATGATTTCTTCCGTCGTCCAATCGGGCAATCCGGTGAACAGTCTGTGGGTAGGCAGCACGAGTAGACCCGGGTCGTGCATACTGAAGCAGGCAATGAGAATAAAGTTCGCAGGGTGTTCGGCAGGAAGTGGACCTTGTTGGGCGATCAGGAAGTCGCGGTAGTCGCAGGCTGTTTCATAACGATGATGCCCATCTGCAATGTACATGGGGAGTTCGCTGAGCTTGGCAGTAACCTCCGATATCGCACCCACGTCCGTGATGGGCCAAAGAGTATGTTGAACACCAAGATGATCGTCGGTCTCGATTCCAGCAGTACCTGAGACCAGCGAATCCAACGACCGCTGAGCATCGTTTTGCTCGCTGGGATAAATGCCAAACACAGGACAGAGGTTAGCTTTGCAGGCCTTCGTCAACAGCAAGCGGTCAGCTTTGGCGGAGGGATAAGTTTGTTCGTGCGGGTAGACCGAGCCCTCGCCGAATCGTTCCAGCCGCATACGGCAAATGAATCCATGACGGTCGTGCATCCGGCCATCCCATTCATAGCGCTGATGATACACGTACAACGCTGGTTCACCTTCGGTCTGCAGAATGCCATCTGCATGCCAGTGCCGTAATAACTGTGCGGCACGCTCGTAACGGGTTTCGCTCGTATCGCCGGGTTCATCTCGATTGAGAATAAGTCGCACGATATTGAAGGGGTGCTGGTCATAGAGCTTGCCCTGCAACTCTTGATCGATGACGTCGTACGGTGGGGCAACGACGTCGGATAACGAACCAACGCTGCCGAGATTGAATCGAAAGCCGCGAAGTGCATTGATCTGTGGCATGGGTTGAAGTCGCGAGGGGATGCGGAAGTGAAGCGGGTTTTGGTGGAGTGCGAGTTTGAGTGGTATTGGCAAAAAAGAAAACCCACCCTCAAAGAATGTTTGAGGGTGGGTTCGTAAGAATTTCCGGTCATCACTGCAGTATTGGTCGCAGCGGATGATGCCTAGGGGACCCTAGGAGACACAATGGACTGGACCACCAATTGATCCACGCCGGGCCCCGTTGGGGAGTTTAGTAACGGTAGTAAGCAGGCTTGTAGGGGCCTTCTTTTGGTACATCGATGTAGGCAGCTTGCTCCGCGGTGAGTTCGGTGAGCTTGACACCCAATTGTCCCAAGTGCAGGCGAGCCACCTCTTCGTCCAATTTCTTGGGAAGAATATGGACATCAACGCTGTACTGATCGGCGCGGGTCCAAAGCTCTAGCTGAGCCAAGACTTGGTTTGTGAAGGAGGTACTCATCACAAAGCTGGGGTGTCCAGTCGCACAGCCCAGGTTCACCAAACGACCTTGGGCGAGCAGAATCACCGAGTGACCATCTTCGAATGTATAACGATCGACGGCACCGATTTCAGCAGGCTTGATACGGTCTTTCGACACGCGACCTGTCTTAACTTCTGATTCCAACCAAGCGACATCGATTTCGTGATCAAAGTGACCAATGTTGCAAACGATGGCATCATTGGGCATTTTGGAAAGATGGCGTCCCAAGATGATGTCTTTGTTACCAGTTGCAGTCACGAAAAGTTTGCCCAGCGAGCATGCTTCGTCCATGGTGGTGACTTGGAAACCTTCCATCACTGCTTGCAACGCATTGATGGGGTCAATTTCGGTCACGATCACGCGGCAGCCGTAGCGTGCCAGCGATGTCGCGCAACCCTTGCCCACATCGCCATAGCCGCAAACCACAGCGACCTTGCCAGCCAACATCACGTCCGTGGCTCGCTTGATCCCGTCAGCCAAGGATTCGCGGCAGCCATACAAGTTGTCGAACTTGCTCTTGGTGGCCGAGTCATTGACGTTGATCGCAGGTACGCGAAGTCGTCCCTTGCGATGAAGTTGCTCAAGGCGGTGAATACCAGCAGTGGTTTCTTCGCTGAGCCCACGAATATCGGTTAGCAATTCTGGGAAGCGATCATGGACCATAGCGGTCAAGTCGCCGCCATCATCCAAAATCATATTGAGCGGCTGACCCGATGGGAAATGGAGTGTCTGCTCAATACACCATTCAAATTCTTGCTCGGACATTCCTTTCCAAGCGTAGACGGGGATGCCAGCAGCGGCGATGGCAGCGGCGGCGTGATCTTGAGTGCTGAAAATATTGCAGCTACTCCAAGTGACTTCAGCTCCCAATTCAATCAGCGTCTCAATGAGAACCGCAGTCTGAATGGTCATATGAAGGCAACCGGCGATGCGGGCCCCAGCCAGCGGCTTTGATTTTCCGTGTTTGGCGCGTAAGGCCATCAAGCCTGGCATTTCATTCTCTGCCATCATGATTTCTTTACGACCGAATTCAGCCAAAGAAATATCCTTGACTTTGTACGGTAGGCGGGCAGTTTCAACCTGTGACATAAATCCAATTCCTCATTCAAAAAACTGTCTTGTCGCTGGATAAAGTACCGGTACATTCCAAATGAGACCGACGCACTTTTCCACCACGACTGACTAAGTGACGAGCTACAGAAACCGCGACTGCGGTCGCCCGTCCCATTGCGTGTCAAGCGACAAGTACGAACCCCCACATGATAGGCCGCATAATCTCTGTTGAAAATGCTTAACTAAGACCTAGTCCGCAGAAATTTCCAGGCATTCACAGAAAGCAGCCGTTCACCGAACGATTGTTCGAAGTGATGCTTTACTCTGGCTGTTGAGAGAACGCTTCTTGCAAAGCCCGTTTGGCTTCACAAATGAAGTGTTCGATGAGTTCCGGATCCTTGATCCCGCGGACCGATTCGACCCCGCTCGCGACATCGACTGCAGCCGAACCGCTGCCAAGAATGGCCGCTGCCACCGATTGAGGATTCAATCCACCGTCCAATCCAAAAGGAAATACGGACTTTCCCTGCATTCGCCAGCGTTGAATGGAAGGCCAGTCGATAGATCGTCCGGCACCTCCGAAAGCGCTGCCAGCGTCAGCATCAAAGAGAATCGAACAGCCCGCTTGGTGCCAAGCGGAAACTTGAAATGAGATTTCCTCGGGCTGAACCTGTCCAGCAGGCAAACGAATGGCACGAACGACGCTAAGACCCATGTTCACTAGTGGTCTGGCGTCAGTAGGACGTTCGTCACCGTGAAGTTGGCAGGTAGTTAGTCCCAATGCGGAAGCTGTGCGAATGATCTCGTCCATCGTGGTATTCACAAAAACGCCGACCGGTAGGACGGACAAGTCAATGGCCCGCTTGGCCAGGCTTTGGGCGAGTTCCAGTTCCACGAACCGCACACTGGGTGGGTAAAAGTTTAGACCAATGGCATCACCACCCGATTTAGCGACGTTTTCTACGTCGGCGATGGACCGAACACCACAAATCTTGATTTGAAATGGAATTGGAGCCATGGGCGGAGTGTTTTCGCTGGACCGTTTGTGAGGATTGTGACGATGGTGCGTTGCAGCAGGAATCGGGTTTACTAACGCAAATAAGTTCTGCTGCAACGAGGATTATGGAATGAGCATTAGGAATTGGACTGGCAAGTGGATTGCGACGCCGATTCGAAGGCCAATTTTGATCGCGGTTGCAGCCCTGGGAATTGGTTTGCAGGGTCTGCCGGGATCTGTTCCCATGCAACGCGTGGAGCTACAAGACGATTCGGGTAATGTGCAGCAAGCTTTTCTGTTGGGTGTGCGTGACCCGACCATCGAAGTACTGCGTGCTCGAATTGTAGCCGCGTTTGCGCCCGACTATCGGAAGCGGACCCCCGAGTATTATCGTACCAAACTTGTCTTGGATGTTGCTGAATACTACGCGGGTACGCGGCAAGTATTGGCTTCTAAACACAGTGGGACGCGTTCGCTAGTTGCCTCTCCCAATGTGGTGACGGCTAGCTACGAAGAGGAAAACATTAACGAAGCTCAGTTGATTGAAGGGACCGACTGGGATGCGTATTGGGTGAAAAAGAGAGACCGCTTGCGAGTCAAGTTGGCATCGCTGGAGCCCGAGTCGAGAATGCCTGAAGTTTATCGTCGCTTGAAAATCGCCAATATTGTTGATTCTGGACGACCGTTGACGTCGTGGTTTACCAGCATTCTTGCCGCTGGAGTCGCCTGCGGAATGGCCTATGTGTATGCCTGTGAGCCGCGAAGGCGTCGCATTCCCTTCTACTCGAAGCACTCGCTAGAGATTCCACGGGATTGGGTAACGATTCGTCGTTCTTGGCGTGAAACGATACGGGAATGGACTGCTGGTCAGTGGTTAGAGGGGGCTGCGATTGTGGCGATCATTGCCATCTGTGTGTGAGAATGCGGGTCATGTGGCGCGAAAGTGCAAGTGATTCGAAGAGTCGCCAGCTTTCAATTGTAGAGCACCGGCAGATCGTGCCGATTGTGAACGATAACAGGGGACCCGCCGCGGCGCGGGCTCATTGCGTACTCGAGCACGCTCAGCGACCAACTGCCATGGACAAAGCCAAGTTGATCTTACGCGAAAATCCTTTTCCCGCTGCACCCAGCCCTGAAAATTACTTGGCAATCGGTTCGATTGAGTCCGCTCGCTTGCGTTTAGTCGAGACTATTGAGCGACGTGAAGGAATTGGGCTGGTTGTTGGTCCTGCGGGAACAGGTAAGTCGCTGCTGTGTTCCTTGTTAGCTGAGCACTATCGTCACGAGTACGACGTGGTTCTCTTATCGGAAGCCCGCTTGTGCACTCGAAAAGCGTTGTTGCAACATATTTTGCATCATCTTGGATTGCCCTTTAGTGACCGCAGTGAAGGCGAATTGCGGTTAGCCGTGATCGATAGAGCATCATTAGGAGGCCCCCAGGCAAAGTCCGGGCTGCTATTGATTATCGATGAAGCTCAGATCATGCCGGGGCGATTGTTGGAAGAGCTACGCTTGATGGCCGGCATTGTGCGAAGTGGCGCCCCGCGTGTCCAATTGATTCTAGCGGGAGGTACGCTGTTGGACGAACGGTTGTCGCATCCTCGCATGGAATCATTGAGTCAGCGTATTGGGGCGCGTTGTTATTTGCATCCCTTGGGGCAAAACGAGACGGGCCAGTATATTCGTGAGGCCATTCAACGCGTTGCGACGGAACCAGCCCTAGTGATTGAACAAAACGCGATTCAGTCCACCTTTTTTGCTTCCGGTGGTATTCCGCGATTGATCAATCAGACGCTGAGCCGCGCGCTGGCCCGGATGGAGCGAGAGGGGGGCAATCATTTAACGAGTGAAGTTGTGGAGATCGCTTGGGCCGATTTGCAGCAATTGCCTAGCCCCGTTTCCGACAAAGACATCCCGCGTTTTGATTCGGTCGGTACCGAGTCTCCTGCCGAGCTTTTGGCCACTCGGGGGCGTGCAGATTCTGTTGTCGAATTTGGAACGCTGGACGACGATTATTCGCTCGCACCAACGGCGACTCCGCAGCTTTCTTCCAGGTCTCATGAGGCAGCCAAACTCAGCAAGAGTCTTCGTACAGCAGAAGCTCAGCATGACCCCATGGCAGAGACTGTTGATTACGAGCCAGCCGTCGATTCTCAATTGCAACACGCCTCAACCGCGACCTTTGAATTGGACGAAGTCTCCGAACGTGATTTGGAGGGCGACCTGACAGACGACATTGACGAAGTTGTCGACGAAAATCCTCAAACAGCTTTTACAGAGAGCCCCGAAGAACTGGGACTCGCACCTGATGAGGAGCTCTTTTCACACGACCTGACAGGACTCTTCGGCGACCAATTTGATGACGAGGAATTTATCCCTAGTACCTCCAACCGCCATTGGCCAGTCGGTCCGGCACTCTGGAATGGAAACGGTCGTGCCCAGAACGAAGCGCCGGTCAACGATGATGCAAGTGTTTCGCCGATGGACGAAGGCTTGCTCCAAGATAGTGTTGTGCAACAGGAATTGGATGAAGCGTTTTGGCTGCACAACGAAATCTTGTCAATTAATAGCGACGCGATTGGTGGTACCATTCAATTCGACGAATCGGACGCCTTTGAAGGAGACATCGCCGTTAATGAATCGACGGGGCGACTCGCAGATTCGGCTGGCGATATCGTGATCCGAGACGACAGCGATATGTTGGTTATTGAAGAAGATGTGGAGGGAATTGATCCAAACGGTCCTTTTGCAAGTTCACCTCCTCGTGCGCTTAATGACTCTGCAAGCGATGTCGATTTTCAGACGATTTTCTCCAAGTTGCGTGAGGGTTGAACAACGTGTTATTAGCGGAAAAGCCTCTCTATTCGCTGGCATTAGACGTTGTACGAAAAGCAGATCAGGGCGGGTTAACGCCAGTGATTGCTGTCGATGGGAACGTGACGTTGAGTGATATGTTTGTGGGTGAGTTCATTCGTACTTTGTACGGGATTGCAGAACGGCCGATTCGCATTGAAGCGTTGTTACGCAGTGACGGCATCTTTGGATTTTGGCGGGCGCGTCAGACGGATCGTCTGGCCAATCGTCTAACCCGACTCGTTCCGCAAGAGCTGGTGAGATATGTTTCTGTGGAACGGCGGACCGTGTTGTCCCGCGCGGCCGGACCGACTCGACCATTGGCCATGGGAATAGCAGGTGTCTTTGATCCCTTGCCGGATTGGGCTTGTGCGATGCGCGTGACGCACCGCCCTATTCACATGGACGACTTTCAATTGATCCCTGCGGCTTGAAAGCCCATGTCGACTTCGCATCCATCAAAATCTGCGCTCGGAGCACCGAGTGCTGAAGCACAGGGCTCGGCAATAGATTCTTCGCTTGTTGTTGTTTGCACCTTCAACGAGCGAGAGAATTTGCCCCTGCTGGTTGAAGCAATTTTTCAGTTTCTACCTGACGCGGAAGTCTTGGTCGTTGACGATAATTCGCCTGACGGTACCGGGCGTTGGATCGAGGCAGCAGCCGAAAAAGACTCGCGTCTACATGCGCTTGTTCGCTGCGATGAACGGGGTTTGGGGGGCGCATTGAGGGCCGGGATTCATTGGGCTATCGAGCACCAATATGAATGGATGTTGAATCTTGACGCCGACTTTAGTCATGACCCAGCGGTCTTGCCCCGGTTGTTGAATTGTGCCAGGGAACAAACGCTCGATTGCGTGGTAGGGACTCGATACGCTCCGGGAGGAGCCATAGAGGGTTGGCCGCTGCATCGCCGTTGGATGAGTCGCATTGTAAATCGTTTTGCAACGAAAATTTTGCGATTGCCGGTAAGTGACTGCAGTGGATCGCTCCGTTGCTACCGCGTCGAAGCACTCCGGAATATCGAGACACTTTCCCTACGAAGTCGCGGATACGCGATTTTCGAAGAGCTGTTGGTGCGGCTTCATCGCAACGGCGCGAAGATGGGCGAAATCCCGATTACCTTTCAAGAGCGACGCCTGGGAGTTAGCAAGCTAACTCCTATCGAAGCGATGAAGGCGATGCTGCAATTGCTTCGCATCAGCATCAGTCGTTAATGCATGTGAGAACTCATGCGAGTCGACTCTTAGGGGCGAACCGTCGTCTGCAAAGCGCGATGAGAGACATCGGTTAAGCCCAGTGGTGTTTCTAGCACGGGTCGGACTGTGATGAAGTCACGGGTCTGCCAAACATTCCCGCTGCCGTCGACAAATAGAAAGTCACCATCGGACGAGACGGAAAGGCCCTGGATGTGATGCTGGTTCGCTGTGAACTCCGGGGCGAGGGTGCCCGCTGACCATTTGTATAACCGACTCGGTCGATCAAGCGTTGCTAAATAGATTTCAGAATCACGAATGGTAAACGTACCCCACCAGTTTTCACCCACTTCCGATTGTTGGATGGTAGCGACCAGTTGCGGGTTGCCTTCCCAAAGATCGCGACGAAAGATTTGCCCGTCTGCCAACGGGGCGCCATTCTGTGGTGTCGGCACGACTGAGTAATAGATGGTGTGTTCTTCCGACGTGCAGGCCAAGTCCCGTATTTGGCCTGCAACCTCCAGCGATTGAATCTCATGTCGACCATCGAGCAAGTGCATGAGCGACCCATCGACGCCGCTGCAATAATAGACGGCTTGGTCGGGGCCAACCGCGATTTGGGCAACTTTCATTACCGCTTGGGGATAAGCCGGGTTGGGAGTGTCATTGCGGGAATGCATGACCTGAGGAATGGTGCCCCCTTCGCTTAAGCGAAGTCGCCCTGGAAATTCGCGGCCAGACGCGAGCCAAAGATCGTCGCTGTGGGCGGAATTGATCAGAAAGAAGCCAACGCAAATGGTTGCCAAGCCGAATCGCTGCATGTTTGACCCAACCTATGTTTTCAGATGAGAAGCAATAAGCCCCATCGAAAAGATAGGTCAAGAAATCGATTGAGGAGTCCTCGCCCGAAGTTTTTTAACGCGGCGAGTAGGGCAATGGAAGTTTGTTGCGAGCCGCTGCGACCCAAATCTCAATTTCATTCTGGCTGGGCAGAGGGTGCTCGCCAACCAGTTTCGCTCCAGCACTCGACAGCGAGAATCGATAGATGTCTCTGTGCAGAACGGATGGAACCGAGCGCGCGATCGCACCGATGGTACGACGGTGCACCGCATGGGCCAACAGGCAATCTATGGGGCGTAAGGGAGGTAGCTTTGAAGACGCCGCAATTGCCCATTGCCAGCGTACCAGCAACCGCTGATATACGGCTGGTAAACTATGTTTATCAGCCCAGTCGCTTGGTTCGCAAGCTGCAATTTGTTCTAAGGTGGTCAGTCCTAGCTGTCGTAGTCTTATTCGCTGTTTGGCGTTACCAAGGCCGGCTTGGCGAATCGGGCAGTTGGATTCGTCCTGTGGTGATTTGGTTCGCTTGACAGGAGGCAGCGGAAGTGACGCTGCTACCCTAATAGATTCTTGTGCTGTAATTGCTGGTGCATCAACATCGATCTGTGGGACATTAACCGAGCGGCTTTGCCACAATCCGCGAATCCAAGTCAACATCAAGAAGCACCTCCATGCACATCGGAGCGATTGAAACTTAGCAAACTGCGGATTCGCAGGTCGTTCGAGACGAATTGCCATCTCGATTGATGCGACTCATCCCATCAGTCGGGAATGAGAAGCAAGATCAATTGTGAAAGTCGCGTTTGGCAGCTCCGTCAAAGGCGACGATCGCGGCCCAAATTCCAAACGGCATCAAAATACAGGCATTGAAACAAGGGATGATAGCGATGACGGCAACCGTTTTTGCAGCTGACAAGGAAGAGCGATTGACAAAAGCAAAGCCCCCGTAAAGGTAGACAATGGATATCGGCAAACCCACACAAAACGCACCCACTAGGCGGATCAGTGCGACCGTCGTCATATCGGCGTCGCCGTTTCCCATTGCGAGGAACCAGATGGAGGTCCCAACATTGATCAACCCGCCCAACATCATAAGCGCGCCCCACAAAATAAAAATGATTCCCAGCAGCGTGTATTGCCAGTTCTTGGAACTGCCCCCGCCAGCGGAATATCCGCCACCCGAATAACCTCCGGCGGAATAACCAGAACCTGGTTGCCCAAAGTTTGGTAGGCTGGCATACGGGTTTGTCGTTTGGGCAGGCGACCGTTTAGCACTGGGTCCGCCAAAAGTCGATCCGCCAAAGCCACCCTGCGAGGCTAGAGGACCGAAGCCTGCGCCAGGTCGCGTCGGAGGGGGTAAATCTTCGAACAAGTCCGTCGCGGCTGGTTTTGAGGCCGAACTAGCATCTCCAGGCCGCGGAATCTTGACCGTAGCAGAGCAGTGTGGGCAATTGACTGTGGAACCCGGGTTGGCCCTCATGAGCTGTTGACAGCGTGGGCAACGAACTTGGAGGGGTGCTGGAGCCGAAGTGGGAACCGGGCTGGGGGCGGGTTTTTGTGGCCTGCTTGGGGGTGGTGGGCTAGCTGGTCCGTTTGCTCTGGGATTTCGAACGTCCAGAGGGGATTGCGTTCCCTGGATGGGCGGCTTTGGCGAGGTTGTTGCTGGTCCCTGAAGTGTTTTGGCCGGCACGACAATGACTTTTTTGCAGCTTGGGCATTGCGTTTTTTGGCCTGCCGCTTCATCAGCGACTTGCATGAGAGAGCTACAATCGGGGCAGCGCAGCCTGATTGGCATGATCGATTTCGTACCGTGGAGAGCGCGAAGCAAAAGGGGTAAGTACAGTACTAGACGCCAGTTGGAGGGCAGAAATTCCGCCCAAGCTATGCGAACCGAGTGTATACTGTTCGTTACAAATTGTTATTCTTGGTTACAGCATATAGATTCCCGTCGAGTATTGAAACGCAATCATGCGCGTTGGCCTGTTTGTTCCTTGCTATATCGATCAATTTTATCCTGACGTCGCCGTTGCCACGGTCGAAGTTCTGACCAGGCTGGGAGTTGAAGTCGATTTTCCAGAAGCGCAGACGTGTTGTGGCCAGCCAATGGCCAATACGGGATGTTCGGCACAGGCTGAACCGCTTGCGCATCGCGCGGCGGAGATATTTGCGCCCTATACGCATGTCGTATGTCCTTCGGGCTCATGCACATCCATGGTGCGACATCATTACGAAGACTATTTCCGGGGTCGTGATGATTTCGGATTGCGAACCAAGACCTACGAATTGTGTGAATTTTTGCATGACGTTTTAGAGGTGCAATCGTTTGGCGTTCGTTTCCCCTACCGAGTGGGATTGCATCAGAGTTGCCATGGCTTGAGAGAATTGCGTTTGGGCTGGTCGAGCGAGACGATGACGGCGCGGGACGACAAGGTGAGTCGGTTGTTGCGTCGAGTCGACGATTTGCAATTGGTGACTTTGAAACGAGCTGATGAGTGCTGTGGTTTTGGGGGCACCTTTGCGGTTAATGAGTCGGACGTGTCTGTGGCAATGGGACGCGATCGTATTGACGACCATACAAACTCGGGCGCTGAAGTCATGGTTGCGGGTGATATGTCCTGTCTGATGCACATGGAGGGACTGTTGCGCCGCAGTCGCCATCCTTTAGGCGTTATGCACGTTGCCCAGGTTCTCGCAGGTCGACCCTTGGTGCGAGGAAATTCCGTAGTTCGAACAGGTAAGGATTAACAACGCGAACATGAGTCACTTACCCATAATTCAGCACCCCGACGCGGCGGCTATATTTGTTGGCAATCGAGCGCGGACGCAGTGGCATGATTCGGCACTATGGTTTGTCCGCGAGAAACGAGACCGCATGGCAAAATCGATTCCCGAGTGGGAGTTATTGCGAGAAACGGCCTCGGGGATCAAGCAGCACACAATTGCCAACATGGCTGATTATTTGGAGAAATTTGAGTCGGCGGCGATTGCTGCTGGTGCTCATGTCCACTGGGCAATTGATGCAGCGGAGCACAACCAGATCGTGCTCAGTATTTTACGCGAGCATGGCGTTCAGCGAGTCGTGAAGAGCAAATCGATGTTGACCGAAGAGTGTCATTTAAATCCTTTTTTGGAGAGTCAAGGGATTGATGTCGTCGACACGGATTTGGGCGAGCGGATCGTCCAGCTCCGCCGTGAAACGCCTAGCCATATTGTTTTGCCTGCCATTCATATTAAGAAAGAAGAAGTGGGCGAAACATTCCACGAACATTTGGGAACTGCGGCCGGCGCATCGGACCCGAAATACCTCACCGAGGCCGCACGAGGCCACTTGCGAGGAAAATTTTTAGCGGGCGAAGCGGGCATTACGGGAGTCAATTTTGCAATTGCCGAGACTGGCGGAATTGTGGTTTGTACCAATGAAGGGAATGCCGATTTAGGCGCATCGTTGCCGCCGATTCACATCGCCAGCATGGGAATTGAAAAGCTGATTCCCCGGGCCGTTGATTTGGCGGTGTTCACGCGTTTGCTGGCGCGCAGTGCCACCGGGCAACCCATCACAACCTATACGTCTCACTTTCATGGTCCACGCAGGGATGAAGCGGGGAACCAGACCGGTCAGTTGCACATCATTTTGGTTGACAATGGCAGGACGAAAATTCGCGATTCCGATGAATTTCGTGCAGCGCTAGGATGCATTCGCTGCGGGGCGTGTATGAATACCTGCCCGGTATATCGCCGTAGTGGCGGGCACAGCTATTCCTCGGTCGTTCCTGGTCCGATAGGTTCGGTGTTGTCACCTGTATCAGACCCATCAGGATACAAGAGTTTGCCTCACGCATGCAGCTTGTGCGGAAGCTGCACTGATGTATGTCCCGTTAAAATCCCGCTCCATCATCAACTGTTGGCATGGCGCAAAGAGTTGGCATCGATGGGGTTGTTGGCAAGGAACAAACGCTGGGCCATGTGGGCGGGATCTCAGTTGTTCCAGCGTCCCCGGTTGTTTGCCGCCGTCGGTTGGTTAGGGCGAAATGCACTGCGTTGGACGCCTCGCTTCCTGATTTATCACCGTTTCAATGTATGGGGACAGCAACGTGAGTTGCCTGTTCCCCCTCAAAATAGTTTCCGGCACTGGTGGCGGATGCACCAACATTTGACGCCACCGACAGTTGAGGGTTTAGCAGATCGTGAGGCGGGTCAAGTGAGGTCCGATGATATAGCAACCCACGCGGCAAAGGAAACGGTCTCGCAATGAATTCCCATGACAGCCGCCAGGCCATACTCGATCGCATTCGAACTCATCAGGTAGAAGGTCCGTCGCTACCAAACATTGATCATGAAGCGTTGGTTCGCTATCCGGACCCTGTGGCTCATTTTTGCCAAACAGTCCAGAGTGTTGGAGCGACTTGTCATCGCGTTTCGAGTCCGTTTCAGGTGAATGAGGTATTGCTAGATCTCGCCCCCTTTCGCGACGCGCGGCGTGTGGCATCGCTTTGTCCAGATTGGGTTACAGGTAATACGGACTTGAGGATGTATGACGATCCGCATTATCTGAAAGGCTTGGATTGGCTCATTGTGCGTGGTGAGTTTGGCGTGGCCGAGAACGGTGCGATTTGGATTGACACAATGCCGCTGCACCATCGAGCCAGTTTGTTTATCACGCAATACCTGGCTATTGTGGTGCGGGAGCAAGACATTTTGCATCAAATGCATGCGGCCTATGAGAGAATTGGCCAAGGGATTCGCCGCAGCTTTGGACTGTTCGTATCGGGGCCCAGCAAAACGGCCGATATCGAGCAATCGCTGGTTATCGGTGCGCACGGTTGTCGCACGCTGAATGTGTTCGTTGTAGAGGAAACCTAAAATCCTGAGGCATAGAGTCGTCCTCAATAGACTTTGTTTGACAACTAGTTTTGCAGCGACTTGCGGGGTCCTGCTTCACGATCGATATCGGGGTCTTCCCCGGCAAACGCGGATGCGGAAAATCGCTCTCGGTCGATCGGTTGGCGTTTGGCCAAGGGGTCATTGATATCGTGCCAAAACAAAATCTCGTTTTCGCCGTTCATCCAGCACAACCGTACTTCGCGGCCTTCCAGGAAGGAAGGGAAGTCGATAGCGCCCACGGCAGGCGAATGAATAATGACACCTAAGGCCGCCAATTCTTCCTGAACTTCCACAATACGGCTCATGTCGTCGTCCAGCGATGCTTGGACTTCGGCCAATTCTTCTGCATGGGCCACCGACATGGCCAGCCCCTTGCTATTGGAGAGCGATTTAATTCGTTCCCCACGAATGCCCACCTCCGCCTGCAATCCGATTAGGTCAACGGCGATGCGTCGAACCAGGGGAAGCGTGCGGTTTGCCGATGCGGGTGTGAAGTACTTCATGGAATTGCAGTCCACTTGATGGCTGCGATGCGTTGGAGATTCGGAACGACACCGCTCGATTTCGCTCAACGTTGTAACATAATCATAGTACGAAGCGAGGCAAAGATAAGTTGCATTTGGTCCGTAAAGAGAAATCCGGCTCAGATAATTAGAAGTGTCGTATTGTAGCGCTCGTGCTGCTTATCGGATGGAATAAGGCAAATTCAATGCCTAAAAAGCATGTCAACCCTACTTTTTTGCTTGACGTAGCAAAACCGTGACGTAAAGTGGAATGCGTCACGATAGCAAAGCTATCGGATCGGTTGAGCGGGCTGGCGAACTAGCCCGACCGGGTCGAGGTGATTAACGAGAGCTAACCGATCTCGTTCCTGCTGGTCATTCGATACGGGAAGTCGGAACATTCGGACAAGCCGGTCACAAAGGACTGAGCCATGTTAGTGCTGTCGAGGAAAAAGAACGAGAGTATCGTTATCAACAACGACATTCGTATTGTGGTCGTTGAAATTCGTGGTGACAAGGTCCGTTTAGGGGTGGAAGCGCCCCGCGAGGTACCTGTCCATCGCCGCGAAGTTTATGAAGCGATTCAGCGAAGCAAGGAAGGCGTCGACGATCAGGCTGTAGAGCCGCTTGAGTCGTAGGCATAATTTCTTTTTGTCGTAGAAAAAAGCCCCCATGGGGCTTGGTGTGAAATCGTAGACCTAGGTCGTTATTTCAGCGATTTTTTTAGGTTTGCGAGCGGAGACCCTCCGCAATCTAAATTTTGTGTCCAAGTCAGCCCTTGACGAGTTAATACGGTCGCTGGTAAACCTTGGAGCATGTTAATGACTGGCCCCTTCGTCTAGAGGCCTAGGACACCGCCCTTTCACGGCGGTAACACGGGTTCGATTCCCGTAGGGGTCATTTAACACCTATTACCCAGTGCCTCCCTGTCATTTGTGACTCGAGGCCCTGGGTTTTTTTGTTTTTTCTTCGGGCGATTTTCGCGTGGCTGCCAGAAGAAACTGAAAATTGTTTTCGGCAGCGTCTGAGCCGCTTCTCGGCTAAGCCCGTCACCAGGTGTCACGGCTGTCATTGGTGAATGCTTCCACTATCTGGGCCACATTGGCAGAATGCCACCCGGCGTGTTGCAACGCTGGCAATTGCCGCAAAATGCAGAGCTCAAACAATGTAGGCGTGCAGGTGCGCAAGGATTTGCCATCGACAATTTCAGTTGTCCTTGATGTGGATTCGCTGCAGCCAAGGCATTGCGCGAGCTAAAATTTTCCAATCAAAAAGTCGAGTGATTGAGTGAAATGCCTTCGTTAATGCTTGGCTGTCGGTTGACAATTGCTGCTGCAACCTTTAGATTTCCAGCCCGAATGCGGGTCGAAGCATAGACGCGCCCGCACACTCGATCGTGTGATTGGTCGGCGCGGCCGACCGACGTAAATGAAGCGTCTGCCATTACGGATGCGAGCCCGTCGGGCATGACTGTTGACCTCGAAGCTATTGCACGGCGCCAGCAGTGCGATTTATCAGCGTTGCGTATTGCTCTTCCACTTTTGGAGCAAGGATATGAACCTCCGTTTCTCGCCCGATATAGGCGCGATGAATTAGGAGCCGTACCCGAGCGAGCCTTGTGGGAGGTTGTGTCCGCGCTGCGCACTGAACGGCAATTAGAATTTCGTCGAGACGAATTGCGAGTGAAATATCGCGATGGCAATCTCGATGATGATGCGTTATTGGCCTCTATCGACCAAGCGCAGACACCACGACAGCTTGATCGCATTGCCCGCCGAATTCGTAACGAATCGGGGAGTAATCACGCAGCTGGCAAATTGGCAGTACGTTTGCTAAATCCCAAGCCTGATGATCCCAGCGATTTGACCGAGCTGGCGGATATTGTCATTGGTGGTGATGCCTCGTCTGCCGCGATCGAAGGCTTGGTTGGTGTGCTGGGGCAATTCCTCGCAGCCGATTCTCGCATGGTTCAGGCTGCTTCCGCGTGGATGGACAAGCATGTGCAATTGCACGTCATTGATGTTCACGATCCCCATGAAGGGAACGCAAATCCGCCCGGAGACGATAGCGATGATGCCGAGGCAATCAGCGACCAGAGCTCAAATCTAGCTCCTACTTCCGCTTCGCACAGAATGGGTGCTGCTGCAAAACAAGCGTCCGGTGAGTTCGCTGCTGAACTCTATGGTACGCCAGCGAATGCTGCTGCGGATCCAGGCAGCAGCGACGCCCCAAGCAGCAGCGACGCCCCGGTAAATGGCGAAGCCCCAAGCGACAGCGAAGCCCCGGTAAATGGCGAAGCCCCAAGCGACAGCGAGTCGTCAGAAGGTAGTGATGCGAGTGAATCGGCCGATCTGAGTGAGAGCGAAACAGGCTCCGCCGAAGCTGGTAGCGAAGAAGAGATGAATGATAGTTCCGATGACTCGGAATCATCGACGGAAGATACAGCTGCAGAGTCTACCGACGAAGTGAACGCCAGCACGGAACCTTCTGAAGGCGAGCAAGCTGTCGACGCTGCGGTCGTAGGGAAGTCCAAAAAAGGAAAGTCAAAGGCCAAAGCAGAGAAAGTTTCCAAGGAAGCTCCTCGCAAGAAGATTTCGCCTCGTCAGCGCCGACGCAAGTGGTTGGTCAGCGTGCTGCAGCCCTTGAAGGGCAAATCGCTGCCCAAGTCGCGATTGACTGCGTTCCAAGTGGTGATGCTCGGTCGAGCCTTGAGGTCGCAGGTTGCTCAGTGTGCATTTAAGTACAATGCATCTCACTTGGTTGACTTTTTGGCCAAGACAGCGGCAGGATTGAATAAGGACGCGTCCAATGAGTTGTCGCAGATTGTCGTAGATAACGAAGCGTCGATTCGGGCCGCACTCGAAGGTGCTTGGTGGGACGATTTAATTGATCGAGCGGCCCGTCGTTTGGTCTCAGTTGCATCAGATTCGTTACGACGCCAAATGCATCGCCAACCTATTGATGCAAATAATATTTTGGTTATCGACGCAGTTGGTCCTCGGACATCGGCTGTCGTGATCGTTGGTCCTGATGACCGCGTATTGCATTCTGAAGACGTACCCTGCCAATTGACCAAGGGTGTGCGTCAGCAGTTAGTGGCTCGCTTGGGTGAACTCGTTCACCAGTATCATGTCGACCTGATTGTTGTAAGTAATGGTCCGGCGCGACGTGGATGCATGGTTGCTCTGACGGAACTTTTAGCTCAATCGCAAGGAAGTAATTTGCGATGGACTTTAGCAGAACGCGCTGGTGCAGAAGTCTATGCTGGTGGCCCCGAAGGAAATCGCGAATTGCGATCACTCCCAAGGCGTTTCAGAGCGGCAGTATGGCTGGCTCAACTCGTGCGTTTGCCTGCTAGGGCTTTGGCCAAGGTTGACGTGAGTAAACTTCGCCTGGGATCTTATCAACGGGAGTTGGCGGAGAAGACGCTGACGAATTCGCTGAAGGACGTCGTGTCAAGCGGCGTTTGCCAGATCAGCGTCGATGTAAATGCGGCTGATCGCGGTTGGCTATCGGCCATTCCCGGCGTGAATGATTCGGTCGCGGAAGCGATTGATAAGCGTCGGCGAGAGGCCCTCTTTGACTCGCGCGAATCGTTGTTGGCTGTTGAATCATGGCCAGATCTCGTTTCTAAAAAGCAGGCAATTGCCTTTTTGCGAGTATACGGGGGGAGCCAGGCTCTCGATGCTACGGCAATCCATGTGGATGATTACGCGCTTGCCGAAAAGCTGATGGGGCGTTTGGAATTGCCACTACCTCCCTCGTCACCTCCGGGCTACGAGCCACCGAATTACCATTCGGACGAGGCCAAGGCAGCGGTTGTTGAGATCGATGGTTCGAGTCCCTCGTTTTCCGAGGTGAAGATCGTTGCAGTGGATCCCGACGCACCGTTTGGAGAAATCGAAGATTCGTCGTCGGAAATTAGTGCCGATGCTAGCGTTAGTGCTGAGTCAAATGTCAGCGAAGATGAACCGGTTGCAGGCGATGGAATTCTCGACAGCACGGTGAGTTCGGATGATGTGCCCGCAACGGCAGTCTCGGAATCGGCCGATACGGACACTGGTATGCAAGCGGCTACCAATGAGGATGCATCTGAGGAAAACGCTGCGGAGGCTAGTCCAGTGGATTCGCCTGCTGTTGACGCGAAACCAACCTATGAGCCTTATCGAATTGCACTTCCAGACGGCGATAAGCTATCAAGATGTGTAAAAGAATGGCAAGTCGGAGAGCACCGAGTTCGACAAATCGTTCAGTCGGTCTGTGATCCTTTTGGGGTGAGTCATGCTGACGCGACTGGTGCTAGCGTTGCGATGACTGCGGTTCCCAAATTGTCGGAACTCAAGCCAGGCGACCTTGTATCTGGCGTAGTTGTCGGTGTTGCGGGTTTTGGCGTTTTTGTTGAGCTTGGTCCCGAATGCAGTGGTCTCATTCATGTGAGTCGCGTCTCTGAGGAGTACGTTGAGGACTTGAATGAGTATCTGCAGATCGGTGATGTGATTACTGCATGGGTCGTCGAGATTGATACGAAGCGACGTAGGGTCTCCTTGTCGGGCATTTCGCCGGTGAGGCAAGAGACGCTTCGTCAGCAGCGGCAAGAGCGTCCCGATCGACCTGCCCGAGGGCCAGCACAATCCCGGGGAGCCTCGGGCTCCGGCGGCCAGCAAAGTCGCGAGGGCGATACAAGCGGAGCCCAGCGGTCGGGCGGCCAGCGAGATACCAATCGTGCTGCAGCGCCAGCCAGCAGTGCGGCTCGGCCTGCTCGCACTAATGAGCGTGGCGGTGATCGTCCTGCACGTGACAATCGTGGCGGTGGTAATCGTCCAGCAGGTAAATCCTATGGCGATGGACAAGGTCGCGGAAAACCAGGTGGGGGACGCCGCGATAGCGGTGCGTCGCGCAATCCGAAGACCTACACCACGGTCACACGTTCGGATACTCCGGTTGCACCTTTGACCGATGCCATGCGTACCGGAAACGAACCACTGCGTTCCTTTGGAGATCTCATGCAGTTCTTCAAGGGCTCCAAGGATACTCCAGGCAAGAGTGAGTCGACTGAGTCAGGCGAAAACGAGGTAAAGTCAGTCGTTGATTCCAATACCGTCAGCGACGTTTCCGACAATGTGCAGCCCAATAAGCCAGCACAGTCGTCCAGCGAAGCTACGGAACGTACCAGCGAGGAAGCCCCGAACGGCTCAGATCAATCCGCATGAGCGATGATTTTCAAAGTCGCCTCGAATCGGCAATCCAACGTGGAAACCGCCGAAAAGAAGCGAACGAATTGGCAAACCGCGAAAAGGCCATGAGCGAGGAGGAGGCGAAGCGTCTCCATACCTCGCATCGTTTGGCCTTGTCGGATCGTATTACGGAGCAAATTGAACTTCTCGCGAACCACTTTCCTGGATTTCGTAAGGAAACCCTCTTTGGAGAGGGTGGCTGGGGGGCCGCGTGTTACCGGGATGACCTCGCTTTCACCTCGGGACGCCGATCCAATCGCTACAGTCGCCTAGAAATAACGGTACGTCCCTACAACGAATACAATGTTTTGGACATTCGTGCCAAAGGAACAGTGTTCAACAAGGAGGTCTTCAATCGCAATGTGTTCGAGCCATTGCAACAAGCGGATCGAGCGGTTTTCGAGCAATTGATCGATAGTTGGGTCGTCGAATATGCCGAGCTCTATTCAGCGGCAAAATAGTTGCGACCAACGCCGATTTTTTCGTATGCCTTCACCTGTCTTCTGCTGACACTGGAGCGTTCGATAGATCGCTGTTTTCGGCAGCAGACTCCTTTAGTGCGGCCCTTCGGATGGAGATTCCAACGCCCATAAGGCCCAATAGTCCAGCGATCAAAATGATCAGTTGAAACTTTGCTGAGGGAGGAGCAAGCACGTTTTCGGTGTCATCCATTGCGATGACCAATACCGATACGAAGTTGTTTGTGGCATGAGCAAACATTGCGGGAAACAGGGATTTGCTGCGAATGGTGATGAAGCCCAACCACAGCCCCAGTGGCAGCACGCCCAGTACATGAACCGGGTCCAAGTGGAAACCTGCAAAAAGAACGGACGATACCACCAAGGAGACGGTCGTCGGCGCAATGCGAGATATCTGTCGCAGAAGGAAGCCTCGAAAGAGCATTTCTTCGCAAAGCCCTGGAAAGACAGAAATAGCCAGTATGGCAGGGATCAGAAAACCTCGGCGACTATGATGCAAAATCAATTCGGCAAAGTCTTGCAGCGCGGGACTGTCGGAAACGAATTGACTCAGAATTCCTCCTGCGATCATGCCAATCAATGGGGTTGCCATCGCGGCCGCCACCCATGTCCACGCGGGCCATGCACCGCGCACCAGTCCAAGATTGCGACGCATACCTGCGGGCGAGAGTAGGCCAAGCAAAATTGGGAAGAAAAGTAAGCTGAGTTGAGGAACCGAGAGCATGATCACAAAACCAACGGGGTCTTGCATCACCTGAACGACTGCAAGTTCGCTAGCGGTTTCCGCGACTTTGTCGGGGACGTTCAAAAAAAATTCTGACACTGCGAATGCAACCCAAGTCGCATCCACATAGAAGACGACGCTGCTCACGACGACAACAGCGATCAACATCCAGGATCCCCATGCCGAGCGGATTCCTAAAAGCGGGGTTTCTGGCTGTGAATCACATGGGGGCAACCCCTTGGTTGGCGAATCACTTGCTGCGCTGCAGTCTTGAACGGGTTCGCTCACGCAACGCCCCCCAACCCCAGAGATTCATCCCATCCATACATGCAATTTAGATTCTGAACAGCCGCACCGGCGGCGCCCTTAATCAAGTTATCGATGACGCAGAGGATGATGATACGGTCACCTGCGGTGCGTGCCGACATTTGAACGTGGTTCGTTCCGGCAACATGTTTCGTTGCGGGGAGATGATCGACTACGTGGACGAACGGCGAGTGGTCGTATGCATCATGCAACAATTGCATAATTTGTTGTACCGTCACACCCTTCGGTCGCACGTAGATCGTTGACAAAATACCCCGATCCATGGGAGTGAGATGGGGCGTAAAAATCACCTGTGCCGCATTGCCGGTGCGGCGACCGAGAATGTCGACGATTTCAGGTTGGTGACGATGGTTACCAACGGAGTAAGCCGAGATCGATTCATTGGTTTCGCAATAGAGCGAGGTCACTTTCGCAGTTCGTCCAGCACCACTAACGCCACTCTTTGAATCAACAATGATATCGTTTGGTTCAATGGCTTTCGCGGCAAGCAATGGAGTTAACGGGAGAATCGCCGAGGTAGGATAGCAACCGGGATTTGCGATGAGATCGGCAGTACGAAGAGAATCACGAAACAGCTCCGGCAAACCATAGGGCACCTTGCCGACCATCTCAGGCCAAGGATGTTCATTGCCATACCACTGTTGATAGAGTTCGACCGAACCGAGGCGAAAATCTGCGCTAAAGTCGACGACGCGCAGCCCAACTTGCCGTAGTTGTTTGACAGTTTCTGCAGAAGCGCCATGTGGCAAACAGCAAAATGCAACATCACATGACTCAGCTAGTTTGTCTGGATTCGCAGCGCTAACTTTTAGATCTAGTCGCCCGGCCAACTGTGGATGCACCGATGCGATAGGCTGGCCCTCTTCTTGACGACTAGTCGCTGCTGTTATGCGGGCATAGGGATGAGTTAGCAAGAGCCGCATCGCTTCGTAAGCGGTATAGCCCGTAGCCCCGAGAATTCCGACGCGTATTGGTGTCATAACTTATTGAGAGTGAAAGTAACTAGCATTGGGAAAACCAGTTAAGATAACGAAATTATTGGGCTTTGGCGATTGTGCGTTTTTGAGAGCTTAGCGAGGAACGCAGGCATGGATGAAGACGAAATTGCTTATCATGAGGCGGGCCATGCCGTTGTCGCCGTGTGGCTCGGGGCGGAACTGCTGCATGCCACGCTTGAGCCGGACTGGGATGATGGCCCAGTACGCGATGGCGACGTGGCTGTCCGCTGGCATCATCATGGTCTGAGCCAGCGGGAGCTATTGGAACGTGAGGTGTTGGCATGCCTAGCGGGGCCCGCTGCCGAAATGGTTTTTCGAGGAGAGCAATTGAAAGTCTCCGACATGCAACAGTGGGCGGCTGACTGGCAAATCGCTGATGAACTTACTTCGCGGCTGATTCCTAATAGGGCCAAGCGACAACTGTTCTTAGACAGTGTTGTCGAACGACTTGTAGAGCTCTTCGATCAGCCTTCGTTTTGGATGGCGATCGCTGAAACCGCCGATCAGTTGTCCGCTCACCAGACTATTGAAGGTGAAGTCGTGGCGGACATAGTGCGCCAATGGATCCAATAGCTGATTGCTAACGATGTCCCAGTGGTACTTTCGTTGCTTCTATTTGTCCGGCAACTGTGCGGACATGAAATCCATTCACCTCGCCAACTTCCGTGTAGAACATGGCTGCAGGGTCGATGCCTTGGTGACGATTTCGGTCGATATGCCGCCGAATCGGTTGGAAGTTCGATAACCGGGGTAACAGATCGAGCCAGATGGTACCGATAACAAGAATCGTGATACCAAACCCGAGCAGTCCGCTGTGGCGATGGAATCGTGGTGCAAGGGTCATGTAGACAAGCTCGTCCTTTCAAGCATCACGGTACGGCCTTTTCAAGCGATTCTGCGACTTGAGGAAATAGCACCTCAAACGCCAGCCAAGCCATGAATAGGGTCAAAAGCAAATTGAGAGTTTGACCGGTCAAGTAAAGCACTAATGGCTTGCCACCACGCATATAACGCGCTAGTTGCGCAAAGTTGGTTTCTAGTCCTATGCATACAAAGGCAATGCAAAAAAACCAACCTCGCAGCGTCTTGGATACCGAAATAGTCGCCTGGGCAATGGCGTCCGAGTTGGCAGAGAACTGCCCAAGCACGGAAAAAAATAGGGAGGCTGCTACAAATCCCAGGATGAACTTGGGGAACCGTTTCCAAACTTCCGCAAGGCCGGGCCGACCTGTGACCGAATCGCCCGTTTGGTCACCCCGAAAGCGAACCCAATACCAGGCGACAACAAACGCAACGACACCAATCAAAATATTCTGAATCATTTTTACAGTGGCTGCAACGTCGCGAGCAGTATCACCCAAAATCGCGCCGGCAGCGACTACTGCACCAGTACTATCGATGGTGCCACCCATCCATGCGCCGCCGACAACGTCAGAAAGTCCAAGTTGTCGGATTAGCCAAGGCATGACAATCATCATCACAACCGTGAATGACAGCGACATACCTACTGCGAGCGATAGTTCTTCCTTTTTGGCGCGGCATGCTGCCGCAGTGGCAATTGCAGCGGAAACGCCACAGACTGACATGTCGGCAGAAATCACCATATTGAGAGTTGCCGATTCCATCTTAAGTACTCGTTGACCAAACCAAAAAGTTGAGATCAAAACGATAGGAGTGACTACCCAGGCGACGCAGATGCCAGGCATGCCAAGCGCAACTAATTGTCCAAACAAGATCTCTGCACCCAGCATGACGAGACCTGTCTTGATGTAGAACTCGGTCATCGCGGCGGAACGCAGCCATTGGGGAGTACCAATGGTATTGCTTATCACAAGCCCAATGAGCAAGGCCCAAAGTGCATATTCGAGGTTGTAATATTTGATCACTTCTTGGCCGCTCAACACGTAGGCCAAACAGGCCAACAGGACAGTCGTGCTAACGCCAATGAGCAAGTTTTTGGTGGGGCGACCAAGCATCGTCCCACCAAAAATTCCGATCACGGCACAAGCAACCAGTGTTACGCCAATGACGGTAAAAGATTTGATTCCGTCGGCCGGATTGGACTTCCAGGCACCCGGTGTGCCAAGCCAAGACTTCAACGGATTGACTAGCCCTTTTTCTGTCGACTCACCCCAAGTAAGACTTAGGATTAACAGCAGCATCAGAATTGCCAAGCCCAAAAACGCAGTCAGCCAATCCTCGCTCACTCGAGGTTGAAAGCGAGGCCCATCATGCTGTGGCGTGATTTCTATCGCTTTGGAAGCGGGAGGAGCGTAGGGAGTAGGCTCGTTGGTAGGATTGTTAGTCATTAACGGCACTCGTTGCAGTGACCACGCAAAAGAATTTCCGTAACTTCACCGATAGACTCAGATTGTCGCCGACTTCCGGCAGTCAATTGCAAGTCGCTCAAACAAGTTACTGAGCCGCAGTCAACACAGAGGAAATGGGGATGGGTTTCACCATCTTTGGGGAAAACTTCAAAGCGATAGACGTGATCGCCCAGTTCAGTTCGGCGCAATAACCCTGCGGACGCCAAGTCATTTAGATTGCGAAAAGCAGTTGTCTTGTCGTAACCGGTTGCCGCTAACCGATCGGCAACTTCCGCGTGAGTCATTGGACTGCCGTAAGCACGCACCTCCATCAATGTCGCAATTCTCGCCGGGGTTGCGCGCAGGTTTACGGCTCGAATTGCCTGCCGAGCTGATTCGAGCTCTTCTAACCGGGAGGGATTGGGTGGTGTCATGATATATCGGTTGCTTTGAATTGCTGGCGGGTAACCGACGCGGCTATCGTTGGACAGTCAGATCCTTAGAATAACGATTGAAGGCAATGTTTGGCTATGTCGCACCAAAAATACCCGCATCTCTTCTTTTTGCATACCACTTGCAATTGCATTCGTATTGGATCATCCTTTCTCGGCCCTCGAGTACCCTTACGCCATAATCTGAGCACCCTTACGACATAAATGGTTCGCGAGCAATTGCCGAGCCAGCTTTCCTTAACGAGCGTTTATGGGAATTGCATTGCTGTTGACTGTATATTGCGTGTTAATCACCGCCGCCTCGATGCTGGGGGGCTGGTTACCGCGGCTCGTGCGCATGACCCACTTGCGGACTCAATTGTTGATCAGCTTCGTTGCGGGGCTCATGCTGTCCATCGCAACCGTACAGTTACTGCCGCATTCGATAGAGCAGTTGGGGAGTGCGAGTTGGACCGGAATGGCTGTATTGCTGGGCATTTTGGCGATGTTCGTCATGTTGCGTGCTTTTCACGTTCATCCCCACGCAGCATCGCCGCTGAGTGTGCATCCGCATAATGATCGGCAGCACGGCGTTGGCGGCACGCCGGGGGGAAGTGAAAATGACGCATCGGGGCATCCTGTCGATGCAGCATTCCGTGGTGAGCATGAGCATGAGCATGCCCATCACGCCCATCATCATCATCATCATCATGACGTTGGGCATGCGAGAAAGGGGGGGGAGTCTCCGCGCGGTATGACTTGGGTTGGAATGATTTTTGGGTTGGGAATTCACTCGCTGATGGACGGTGTGGCGCTAGCGAGTAGTGTTGCTGCGGATGCGGGGCATGGTGCCTGGCTTGGGCTCTATGGATTGGGGGCTTTTCTAGCCATTTGCTTGCACAAGCCGCTAGACGCCTTCGCAATAACTTCCACCATGCAAGCAAGTGGCTGGCCGGAGCAACATCGCCGCTGGGTAAACTTAGGATTTTCCATCATTAGTCCCTTAGGCGCCATATTGTTTTGGGTAGGCGCGTCCAGGTTGGGAATGTCATCGAGCGTCATTGGTCTGGGGCTAGCGATATCGGCCGGTTTCTTTATTTGCATCGCGCTCGCCGATTTGTTGCCAGAAGTTCACTTTCATTCCCACGATCGATTATCGCTAACGGCAGTGTTGTTGTTGGGTGTTGCCATTGCGATTGCCATTGAGAATTTACCTGGACACAATCACGAGCATCATGACCAAAGCGAAGGTCCAGATCATTCGCATCAAGATATAGAGCCAGCTCACCTTGAAGGCAGCGTAGCGGGTTAAGATCACTACCCCATCTACCAAATGAGCGGATTTGGCGCTAGCCACCGGCACCACGAGCAAATGTTCGAATTTAACGCTAGCCACCGGCACCATGAGCAGATGTTCGAATTCAACGCTAGCCACCGGCGCCACTAGCAAATGAGCGGATTTGGCGCTAGCCACCGGCGCCACGAGCAGATGTTCGAATTTGGCGCTAGCCACCGGCACCACGAGCAGATGTTCGAATTCAACGCTAGCCACCGGCACCACGAGCAAACGTTCGAATTTAACGCTAGCCACCGGCACCACTAGCAAGTGAGCGGATTTGGCGCTAGCCACCGGCACCACCAGCAAACGTTCGGATTTGGCTAGCCACCGGCACCACCAGCAAGTGTTCGGATTTAACGCTAGCCCCCAGCGTATGTACCGATTTGACGCTAGGCAGCAACAACAGCGCCCCGCCACTCAATTTACCGCATTCGGATAATGCCACTGCCACGCTTTGTTTCCAACGATCGGCAGGCGGCTTCATGGAAAAGCATTTTCTTTCAACTCTGCAGCTGTTCGGGCAATTGGAAAAGAGGACGAATTTCAGCAGTGCCCCGAAAAGTACCTGGAATCCGTGAGGCGATCGCAATTGCATCATCTAGATCTCTTGCTTCGACGAGAAAGTAGCCACCCAGCTGTTCTTTCGTTTCCGCGAATGGCCCATCGTACACGCTGGTTTGTCCATTACGAACCAGTACGCATTTGGCGGTCTCAGGTGGGTGTAAGGGTGCCGCAGAAATATACTTCCCCTCATCGTGAAGTCGGTGGCAAAGCTCAATCGATTCTGCAAGTGCCACCTTGTGTTCATCGGGCGGCCAAGCTCCATCGATAGCGTACATCAAAATAATGTATTTCATGGTTTCCCTTCGAATGCTTTCTTCAATATCGCAATATCGAGCTTCGTCATTTTCCATACTGACTCGAACATTCGCTGAACGGCTTCTGGATCATCGCTGGCCATCCATTGCGATAGCTGCGATGGCCAGACTTGCCAACACATACCGAATTTGTCCTTTAGCCAACCGCAGGCGAGCTCACTGCCACCATCAGCAATAAGTTTTGCCCAAAGAGTGTCGATTTCTTCTTGCGTGTCGCATTCAATCGCCAGCGACATCGCCTCGGTAAACTTCCAGTCTCGACCGGCATTGAGTGCGATAAAAGTCATGCCGACTAACTCAAACTCGACAGTAAGGATCGATTCGTTTGACGGGTTCTTGACCTTGCGAACAATCTTTGAGTCAGGGACCACCGACACATAGAACTCGGCGGCTTCGTCGGCTTGGTGGTTGTACGACAAGAAGGGTCGAATTCGTTGATTGAACTTCACTTTCTGTTCCTAATTAAGCGAATGCAAGCCGACCATGTTGCCTTCGGTATCCATCACCAAGGCGATGAACCCGTATTGTCCGATAGACATTTTAGGTTTGCAAATCGTACCGCCAGCCGATTCGACCCGCGCGGCTTCGTTTGCAACGTCGTCACACTTGAAGTAGACCAGCGTGCCCATGCCACCGGATGGGCAGCCGTCCATTTTTGCCAGTGCACCTGACGCGCCTCCCGCCTCCATATTCATCGGGAAGGCCAGCATTTGTAATTCCGATACCGGCGATTCGAGTGTCGTGAGTTCGACGTTCAACATTGTCTCATAGAATTTCTTGGCACGATCAAGATCTTGCACGTAAATCTCAAACCAGCTGACAGGATTAAAGCTCATTGGGATGCTCCAGTTGCAGACTGAGGAAGTTCCGGTAAATCAAATAGAGGGCGAATCTCTACGGTACCTTTTTGGGCTGGCGGGATTCGTGACGCTATAGAAATTGCTTCGTCGATATTTTCAACATCGATGATGTAGTAGCCACCGAGCTGTTCTGTTGTCTCGGCAAAAGGTCCGTCGGTAATCTGCCGCTTGCCGTCTCTGACGCGAACACTTGTGGCGGTCTCCACGGAATGAAGTGGTGACGCGGCAACCCATTTACCCTCGGCATCAAGCTGCTTGCAGATCTCCGTTGATTCGACCATGCATGCGTGTCGTTCTTCTTCCGTCCAAGACGACTCTGCACCGTAAATCAGTAACATATATTTCATGCTGCTGGCCCCGCCACCATCACCATCCAGCCCACTCCAAACTTGTCAGTGAGCATACCGTAAAGCGGTGACCAAAATGTCGCTGTAAGAGGCATGTCGATCTTTCCTCCTTCAGCCAGCCCTTTAAAGAATTTCTCACACAAATCCTTCGACGGCAAAGACAGGGCAAGTCGAAATCCATCGAATCTCGAATTGTCGTCGCAACCATCCGATGCCATCAATGTCATGGCACCGATGGTTAATGTTGCGTGCATGATCTTCGACTCAAATCCCGATTGGAGCATTCCGGCCGGAACGGGATCAGGACTCTCGTTAAATCGCATCTTCATGATTGTCTTGGCACCAACCGCGTGTTCATAGAAGTCGAGCGCTTCCTCGCACCGGCCGCTAAAGAACAGATAGGGTGACAGGGTGGCCCCGCTCAACGCAAGCTGCTCCGAAAGCCGCTCCTCTTGGTCGCGGAATTCGCCCGTTGGATCGCTTGCAGCAAAATCCTCGATGCCAAAGATTGGACGAATGTCGATATCGGAATCTTCAAGCATTGGATTGGGACAACGCTTTACCCAGTCAATTGCTTCCTGCATCGAAGATACTTCCCAAATCCAAAAGCCAGCAATCAGTTCTTTTGTTTCCGCAAAAGGTCCGTCAGTTACTGTTCGATCTTTTCCTTGAAACCGCACGCGTTTTGCTTCTGAGGACGGCTTGAGTCCGTCGCCTGATTTCATTATCCCAGCTTTGACGAGTTCTTCATTAAACTTCCCCATCTCCATCATTAACTGCTCACTGGGCATCTCGCCCGCTTCAGAACTCTTTGTCGCTTTAACGATTACCATGACTTTCATTCAAACATTCCGTGCGTTGCGAGGTTCGATCTTTTGACTTTGCGAAACGACAGTGACTATATCAAAGAACCAATTTTGACTGATGGAGTTCTATTTGGTGCGTGTTGCTGTGCCCGACATGAAAGTTACCCATTCACCATCTTCCCCTAGCATTCGCGACGTCATCGCAATCTCATTCGCAGACTTGAATTCATAAATGTCCTCAAACTTCGTGAGCTTACCTGCGACGATGAAATTCGGTCCCTCTGCCTGAAGTGTCAGCACTTTTCCCGTGGGATCGAGGGTCCCTTCGTAATGCCACATATACGCGGTAGCTGAATCAACCCATGTTCCCACATATTTCTTTTTCGCGTCGTTAAAGCCGATGGTTTGTATGCCTGTCATCGGACTACCCGCCCAATCTCCTTTCAATTCGTTCAGAATCCAAAATCCGCCGAGTTGCCGTGAGATTAAGGTGCCGTTGCATTCCATCGTTGGTTGGTCCGGCCCCATGGTTCCCTTCGAATGCGTTGTCCACTCGCCGGTGAATTTTTCTAGCCAAGCATGCTCTTTGGATGGCTCAGGCATCGCCGGCGGATCTTGCCCCAAAGAAATCGATTTGAAGGTGAGCAAACAAAAAATAAGCGAATACAGCAAAAATGGTTTCATGGTAGTTTCCCAATGGAATTTCAACGGGTTGATCGATATGGCATTAGTCGATTTGACATTCCTGGAATCGACAAAGCCAGAAATTTTTTTGGAGTAATATTGCCTAAAGGCAATCTGCTTAGTTTAATATGCAACTCTTTGGTTGCACAATGGCGAATGAAAAAAAGCGAAACCCTAATGAACAACAGTACCAGCGATCGCATCGAGAAGCAGATAGAAGTTGAAGCCAATGTATCACGAGTTTGGCGGGCGGTTACCGACTACCGGGAGTTTGGTAAATGGTTCCGGGTGATTTTGGAAGGCCCGTTTGTCGTTGGCGAAATAGCACGCGGTCAGATCACTTATCCCGGATACGAGCACGTGACGATGGAAGTAATTGTCGAAGCGATAGAGCCGGAGCACCGTTTTGCATTTTGGTGGCGCCCCTACGCGATTGATCAAAACGTCGACTATTCTGCGGAACCGCGTACGCTGGTCGAATTCACTCTCGAAAAAGTCTCCGCTGGCACGTTGGTACGGGTGACAGAATCAGGTTTCGATGGCATCCCCGCCCATCGCCGCGACGAAGCGTTCCGCATGAACGACGGTGGTTGGGCCGCACAGGTAAAGAATATACAAGACCATGTCCAAGCAAGCCCTTAGTCGCCCCAGCAAGGCGGTTACGCAACGCAATGCACTGATTTTCGCCGCGTTGGGTGATGAAACGCGGCTACAATTGCTGGTTAAGCTCGGCACAGGCGTGCCGCTGTCGATCAAACAGTTGACGATGGATTTGCCAGTCACCCGGCAAGCAGTCACCAAGCACTTGCGCGTGCTGGAGATTGCAAAATTGGTCACGCAGGAAACCCACGGTCGAGAACGTCGCTTCATCGCACGTCAGGCAGGAATTGACGAAGCGCAAGAGGCACTGAAAGTCATTGCGCAGCAATGGGACGATGCCCTAACGCGATTGAAGAATTTTCTCGACGAACCAGAGCAGGCGGAAAAGGTGTCAGACACCTTTTCGAGCGTTCGCCGCGAAAATTGTACCTGACACCTTTGTTCGAAGTCGACGCATGCAGTTTCTGACCCTATCGTCAACAGGGTCTCGCAGCCAAAATCCCTCACAGAATTGGATGATACTGATAGAGTTGAAATCGAGGCATTGACCCTCGATAAACGCGAAGACGTCAAGCGTTTTATTAGAGTCTGTAGAAATGCTCATTGGGCGCCCTATACCGGGACTATGCCTGCAAATGTTGTGACGATCCGCTTCATGTCAAACGGTAGGGAGCTATATCGATTGGTCTACGGCGAAGGATGGCTACTCGAATCAAGTGGCGAGGGCACACCGAGATTTGGCACCATTTCTTCTGAGGACGGAGAATGGGTTGACGACAATATCGATACTCCACGCATGTTGTTGTTTAACACGATTTGATCGCGAGTAACATGCAATTCAGAACTGCCTGACTACTGCTCGCCGTTACAGCATTTGCAATTGCGTTCGGCCAATTTAGTTACTTCGGAGCCGATGTTTCGTACCTCATTTTGCACGGTACTGGGCGGCTGGACGTAAAAGGTGTCAGACACCTTTTCGAGCGATCCGTTTTGGGAGCTGTTCCTGAAACGTTTGTCTTTCCTCGAAAAAAGAAACGAAGAAACGGTTGAATGCCACTGCCAGCCGCATTAGCATAGCTAACTCGGTGGGTCGCCGGCTGGGTTTGTAGGAACCCGAGCCTTATCTGTATTCCGCATAAGATTGCTTTGCTTCGTTTTCTCGCTAGTAGTAAGGGGGGGCGAAATATGGATTCAGCAGTGTCCGCTAAAAGAGGAGTTCGCGATCATGTTTCCGCAGTCCTAGCGATTGGGGGAATACTGTCTGTATTTATCCTTTTGAATTTTCCCTTTCGCTACGATTGGGTTTATATTGACGGCACTTTGATATACCGCGTCGAAAACGGTGCGATCACGCATCCCGCGAAGCCTATTGAGGATCAGGCTCCAGCAGTGCAGGCAGGGTGGCCAATGCGTTATCTGCAGAGCCGAACTTTTCCCGATGGCAGCGCGCAGCAGCGGTGGCTGTGGTGGGGCTTAACGGTTGATTTTAGTTTGGCCGTGCTGGGAATTGGACTTGTCGTTTGGGGCGCGTTGAAAAAGTTTTCCAACGCATCCACCAAGGTCAAATCGCAGCTCAGTGTAAAAGACATGCTGATCGTCATCTTAGTACTTGCCATTCCATTGACCTATTACAGTCAGCAACGCTCTCGCTCCTCAGCCGATGAGCAATTAGCGATAGAGCTCAATCGCGAAGGCCGCTGCGTTCGGGAAGCGGAGGTTCCTCGGATCTTCGTCAAGTACATTCCCAAGCCGTTGCTAATGGCGTGGGCTCGAATCACACAGGTCAAAATCAACAACCCGCAGACTACCCAGGTCGAGCAGGTTGTCGAACTCCCATATTTGCGTGTGTTGCAAATTGGCGGTGGAGACTACGACCTTCGCTATCTTGATTCGCTCCCTTCACAATTCCATCTCAGCGATCTGCACGTTACCGGGCGACCATTGGATGGGCGAACCATTCAAATGATCTCGCACTGTGAAGGCGTGCGAGACCTATCGCTGGCTCGGACTGATATAGGACCAGCAGGGATTCAGTTGCTTGGCAAGCTCACGCAATTGCGAACTTTGTTTTTGGATGGATGTCCGTTTCCTCTGGCAGAATTTGGCAATCCAGATTTTCGCGATACGCTCGAGCAATTGGTGCTGCCTCGGCCCAATTCAGGAACTGGCGACTCATTGCATTTAATCGACTGGCCGCAGTTAGTGCAATTGGAAGTGGTGGGATTAGATCAATACTCCAACTCAACTCCTGTGTCACTGACGCTTGAGAATATGCCTAAGCTCAAGACGTTAGAGCTGGATGAACTACAGAAGTTTGATTTGAAACTGTACAATCTGGAACGTCTAGTGCGGCTCGTCTCTCGTAACTACGAACGTATACAACGGTTAGCATCAGGATCGACTGTTCCAGGCGGTCTTTGGCTTGAAGGAATTACGCTTGAAAATATCCCTGATATTACCAAACTCGAACTATATGGAACCGATTTACTCCGTTTCGAGACGAAGTTTCAAGACCTCGATTTCTTGGGCATTGGTTGCTTTCGTTTAAACGTTGCACGGCAAGCCATTTACGACACCGACATTTCACTTGAGACCCGCCAAGGTTGGATTGATCAGATCGGTAAGAATCCAAATGGCCCCATTGAACTCGACATCGCAGCGCTGCCGCTGCCTGGGGTGAAACTACATCCCCTCGCATCCAATGACAAAATCAAGACGATCCAATTGTCAGATACGAATATGACTTTGGCTCAACTGCGTGGGCTCTCTGGAATGAAAGGCCTACAAACGTTGAATATTCAGCGAAATCGTCTCAACTACCAAAAAGTGAATACTCTGATCAGCATCTTGCCGCAATTGAGAAATCTACAGGTTGATTCCACCATGGTCGATCGATTAAAGATTGAAAATCATGCCAATTTGCGTACCTTGAATCTCGATCAATACGCTTTTCCCACAATCGAAGCATTGCACTTGGTTGATTTACCGCAGTTCACATCAGCGGTTACTGTCGGTCCAAACTGCATCTATTTGCACGTTGAGTCGGCACCGAAGATGTCGGGACTTGGGTTTGTAAGTCCTCTGCCCCGCAGGACAGAAATCCAGGGGACAGGAGGGCTTCAGTGGTTTGTTGCGGGAGGAGAACACCTGACGACTCCCATCGTGAAGGAAGTATTAGCGAATGAATCGATGCGCCATCTTGTATTGGCATATCCATCGGTTGGCACAGACGATCTCAAGGCTGTGAGCCAACTGTCGAAATTGCAAGCGCTTTGTCTACCGGGATGCCCAATTGATGATGAGTTGTTTCTGAGTTTGAAAAATATAAAACATCTCAAACAGTTGGACCTTTCTGATACACCAATTACATCCAAGATTGTCTCCCAGTTGGTTAACTCAAAGCAATTGGAAAAACTCGCACTTGCATATACGCCATTAACTTCAGCAGACGTTTCAGCATTAACGACGCTTGGCGATTTAAAGCATCTCGATCTCTCTGGTATTGAACTGCAACAAGAGGCAATGACCAAAATTGCCAATTTGGTTAATTTGGAAGAATTGCTGCTGGCTGATGCCAAATTAGATATTACTCCCTTAGGGAACTTGCAATCGGGGCAATTGAGTTCGTTGCGACTGGTTGATCTAAGTAATTCAACGGTGGACTGGGCGTCGGTTCGCAAATTGGCAGAACTGCGCCCTCGAGTGCGATTTCGGTTGTCGCCGGTGACAGCACCTGCCGACCTGTTGGTCCGTCTTGAAGCATCCAAGCAACTCGATATCGAGGAAGAAGGCTGGGGTTGGCAAGTCAATGAATCGGCAGCTCGTTTGACCCAGTTCGAGCCGCCTACTCTCGATCTCCGCAGATTTCGTCGTGTCGGTAGCAGCGCGACTCCCTGAGCTCTTGGGATCCCGACTCGACCCCTTTCAATTGCTTCCATTCCTTTGCAACCGAACGGCTCATCGGATGAATAATCGAAACCCGATCGTCACAATAAGTGCTGTTTTATCTACAAGTGTTCTATTTTTTGCTCTCAGCGGCTGCGAACCGCCACTTGAGAGCTTCTCTGATACAGCAACTCCTTCATCTGATTTGTTGGTCAGCGATCTGCGCGGTATGAAGCTGGATTGGCCAGTTGATGGGGATCATTTGGAGGTTTCTAAACCTCCTCGTTTCGAGTTTATGAATTCCATCACGGGGCTCCGCAGGAACTCAGCTTTAAAGTCAAGTTCTTCCGACGAGGACTCAGTTGAAACGACGGACGGTGATTCGCGACCCGTCGATTTAACACCTTGGAGTGTTCCACCCGGTTTGTTACCTGTGGCCGAACAGGAAGCATTCCTCCGAGCAGTGGGGGAAGTCAAAGCGGAGGTTCGATCAATCACTGATGTTTCGTGCCTGCCAAGTACCGATGGCCGATTCTATGACATTTCTCCCAACGCGAAGTGGTTGGCCAGTGCGCATTCCAAGGTGCAACTCTATGATTTGCAATCAAGCTCGGTGACCCACGAATGCGCGCTGAGCGGTGGTAGTCCTGTTTCTTGTGTTCGATTTTCGGCCGACAGCCAACATCTCTTAGTCGCTGCAGGTAAAAAGCTTCTCCAATTCAATGTTGCCTCTGGAACGCTTACGGCAGAAATCGATTTACCCTCTGAAGCTCAAGCAATTGTGATTGCCAGCCAGTCCAATTGGATGGTTGTTGCGCTGAATAATGATCGCGTGGTGGCGGTTAAGTCAGACTTTAGTGATCTATCAACTCTTAGCGAAAAAATCCCTTCGTCCTATCCCGCACCAGCCCTATCTCCATCGGGTAATACTTTGGCATTTTGGACTGAGAAAGGAGGAGTCGCTGTCACACTAACTGATGGCACTATCACGGATCGAGTGGAGCATTCATTCTCCGAGTGGGATGATGCGCCAGCGAATGAAATCAGTCTGGGAACCATTTGTAGCGATACTGTTGCCTACTGGCTGGCAAAAGATCACGCCTACTGCTTTCAGTTCACTGATTTGACCGATGACGTACGCAAATTCCAGTGGCCTCTCTTAGCGGCGGCTCAAGGGACTGTGCCCGGGCACTGGTTGGTTGGTGCATTCGCACGTCCGGGAGAGCATTCAGATTCCGGATCGCCCGCGTGTTTGGATCTAGAAATCTATCCAAACCTAGCCTTTTCAACTGCGGTTGATTTACCGCTGACTTCAGTTTCCAGTCTGCGCTGTGATTCCACGGGCACTTGGGTCGCTTTCCAGCAAGACAAAAAAGTATATGCGTTTCAGCGGACTAAATGGGTAAATCGTGATACCAGTGTGTTCGAGAATTTAGTACGCAACTGGATGCGGAGCGGAGATTGTGAATTGTTGGAGAAAGTGTCCCCGGTGCTTCGTGCGATGCCTGAATTGCGATTAAGCCGATCCGGCGAACAATGGCATAACATGCTTGTTCAAGGTGCTGCGCAAGTGCGAGTTTATCCTGAAGATTATAACCTCACACCGGAGGCTATCAAAAAGCAAGATGCCTGGATCGCTGCCGATTCCTACCTCGCTCGAAATGTAGACGCGGCCATTGAAATAGGTGTAGCAACGAAGCTGTACTATGGCTTGCTTCGTGGCGAAGGGACTCAAGATCAGATGGCTGAGGTTCAACGTTTGACTCGATCGGCAATCCAAAAAACCGACAAACTACTTTCAGAAAGTAATCCTCCTTTATCTGCCTATGTCGTGAAGACCGAAGCGCTCTTCCCAGGCCGAGTGTCCATTGAGATGGCAACTCCGTTTGTTCAGGAAGTGGTAAAGCGATATCCTCTTGACTACTCGATACATGACTCCATCCTTAAATGGCTTGCTCCCTATTCCATTGGCGAGCGAGGTGACCTAAACGCATACGCTTATGCGCTCGCAAAAGCGATCGGTGGCGACCAGGGAGATCGAATGTATGCTGAACTAGTGGTCAATATTATCTATATGGCTAAAGGTAGCACCAGCACGGCAAGCCTTCGCGATGACATTCTCACTCGCGGAATTCTTGTAGGTTTAAAAGAAGGCTATTGGAGCAACCACGAGATGATTAATCTTGCACGTGCACAATCTGGAGAAAGTATGTCGAATCTCCATTCGACTAGTCGACAACTGGTGGCCGAACTAATGCGGCGCATCCCAGTAGCGCCGCCGGAATTACGCAGGTTCACCCCGATCGACTTGACACCACGCAACTAGAGCTTACGAAGCTGGCAGTGATGCTCTGTTACAACCTTTCTCACTCACCCAAGGCAACTGCAGAAGTCTACGCTGCGAAACAAGATTTCTAATCTAATTGTTTACTTGAGCCCAACGGGAATTGAAATAGTGTTTTGCTCTTGTCCCTCAGACGCGTCAAATTTTAGAAGCTCAAATTGAGTGAGTTCTGTCGCGACCACGTCCATCAATTGATCGTCTACAATCTCTGCTTGACCGCTACGGATCGAGCGTAGATGTTCCAAGAAGATTTGCCAGTTTTTTTTTCCGGCAACGAGCGACCATTTATTATTCCTTGTAGTAAACCCGTCGTTTGTTACCATTTCGCGAAAGGACGCTTGTTCGTTTTCCACCCGCTGTGCCTGTTGAATTGCTTTCTCGATAACTTCAGCATCCTGTTCGTCACCAGATGCCGCTAGTACAGCAAATCGCGTTTGGTCACTATACACTTTATCAAAAACTGGGTCATGAAGCGTATCTCGAAGCAATTGGCGACCCTCTTTGCCAAGTTTAAAAACTCGTCTCCAACTCTTCTTGTCGTTCCAAAGAGTCATAGCTATCGAGCGAGCCAAGCCTGGCCGCTGATCGCACAGTTCGTATTTTGAGGCTGGTTCAGTTTCGTCATTACTATGGAATCTACTTTTGCTTGAGTAGAGCTTGGGGTCAGCATGGTGCTCGTATCCCGCAAAATTCCATATAGAACGTTCTCGATTATCAAGCCTAACCAGGCCTGCGGGGTAGTAGTATTCAGTTTTGTTGTCACTTCCTAAATGTGGCAAACGGACCTGTTCTGGATTTCGCAAATCGTACTCATAAACATACGTGATCACGGCAAGAAACTCCGTCAATTCGCTCCGTTTGATGTCGATGCATCGCTCCACAGTCAGTGGACGAAGATTCCAGCCGTTGGCTTTGATTCGGTAAAATCGCGAATCTACGGCGGAGCACTGTATGATCCACTGCTCAGATTCTGACGCGTCGTAATCGCCTTCATGGAAGTATAAATAGAGCATCCAATCATCAGGAATCCATATTTTCGGGGCGGGTTCATTTTTGTCACCGCCATGTGTCAGCTCAATTGCATGTGTCCAGGCTTTGGGATATGAAACGCTATGCATGTTTCGCTGCTGATCAATGAATGCGCCGGAGTCTTTCCACCAGTTGAGCCACTGTCTCTTAGCCCATTCAGAATATTCGTTTTTTTCTTTGGCATCCCAATCGATAACAATGGGGCAACTGGGCGTGACTTGATTCGTAGTTAAGTAACTGAGTTCGTGTAGTTTACTGAAGCTCTTGAAAAGATCATCTCCCTTTGAATCACCAATGGTAACAGGAACCTCGCTCCAATCTCGCAGGGTGCGTGCTGGTTCGTTCTGAGCAAATAGTGCACTTGCATCGAAGAGAATTAGCCCGATACAAGCCGACAGTAAAAGACGATTCATCACGGGCCTGGTATCAGTTTTTTCGAATTGACTGGGACATTAAGACGAATATCCGTGTCGAAGTTTATGATATATTGGATCTGCGATTTACGCTTCATCAAGTGTTGCATGGTCTTACAGTTCCTGCTCCTTCGTTTCCAAATTAGTTTGGCGACACTGCATTTACCAGAAGATTCACGATCTGCGAAATGAAATCAAAACGCCTATTGCTCATTTTGAGCACTGCAATTGCACTTGCGGCTTTCTTGATGGTGCGTAGGTCTCTGAGAGTCGCATTTACACCGTGGTCCTACTCCGAATCTGAAATTTATTCAGTCGATTTCTCACCGAACGATGATTGTTTCGCGGTCCTGGCGGATGTGCGAACAGAGCCGGCGTCAGCACGATTGATGGTAGTCTCAAGGGGTACTGGGCGAACGCTACTGGACACTATGGGATCGCAGATCTTTAATCCTTGCTTCGATCAACATGCAAAATACTGTGCTGTTTTTATTGGTTCGGAACTAGCTGTGTTCGATTTGAGCACCGGCTCTAGGGTATTCGATAAACAACGCTCGGAGATTTTCAACGGTGCGGCGGCTGCTATGGGATTCACGCGGGACAGCGATTTCTTAGTCCTTGAACAATTCTCGGTATCATTTGGATTTGAAAGGGCGCCCTCATCAAGAATTACTTTTGCACTTCCATCGGGAGAGCAAGTCAATTCAACCGCGAGTCCTAGTTTCTGGTACGGTAGAAACTTGTCAGTAGATGGCGACATGTGTTTCGCTGGTGGGCTCCGCGAGCCGACGCCAAGGGTTTTTCGACGCAACGGCGATTTTGTGGGTTACTGTTACCGTGCGCCTAACATTACAAATGCATGGTTCACCCGAGAAAGTGATGCACTTCTCTCTCTTCACACCGATGGCGCTTTTATTCGTTGGGATCTTTCCGATGTAAACGCGGCTGATGAGGTGCAGCGTGTGTCCACATCCATGCAACCCGAACTGCTTGACTTTCAAGTCATATCGCCCCTTCATAACGAGAATTCATTCGTCGTAATTGACCGGGCCGGAAAGATGTCGTGCCGCAAAATTCCCAAGTAATCGCGGTTCTGGTGTCCGTAAACTTGCAAAATTAACAGGTGCCGTTTACTGAGTTTGAAGTGAAAACTGTACCTGACACCTTTTTTGTTTAGCGATTGAGCCATGCAGCACGCAACTTTTCCAATCCTTGTTCATTGGAGATCAAGGGACGATAGCCAAGCAATCGCTTCGCTGCCGAGATATCGAAGTAGTGATCGCGCGCCAATTGTGCTGCAACAAAACGAGTCAGGGGAGGTTCCTCTTCTCGACCGGTAAGTCGATAGGAGGTTTCTAACAACTGTCCGAGGAGCCACGCAGCCTTGAAGCCAAGCATTTTTTTGGAAAAAGGTACACCGGCAATTTCCAAGATGTTGGAAATCCACTCCCAGCACTTTACTGGCTCATCTTGCGTAATGAAGTAGGCGCGACCACCGGCCGATTCGCTCGGGGCCTGATCGCCACATTTGGATTCCATAAACAGTTTTTCACAGGCCAAAACGTGGGCAGCCGCGGCATTGATCACATGCACGGTATCCATTCGATTTTCACCATCGCCAATAATGCGAAGCCGACCTTGGCGGGCTCGTTTTATCAAACGTGGAAAGAGATGCGGGTCCTCTTCACCCCAAATCAAATGAGGACGCAGCGCTGCGGTCCAAAGATTGGGTGGCTGATGAGCGGCCAATACGGCCTGCTCCGCCAATGCCTTCGAGTGAGGATAATGACACAGCCAACGCTGCGGATAAGGCACTGATTCATCTACTCCCGATTGATCTCGGCCATCAAAAGTTACGCTGGGGCTGCTGCAATAGACCAATACAGGAACTTTGAGTTCTTGGCAGACATAGACAACATTCTCGGTACCGATCGTATTGACCGAGTGGTATTTGTTCCAATTTCCCCATACTCCGGCAATCGCAGCAGTATGAATGACGGCATCCATGTCTGTTGCTGCAGCCATCATCGAGGGCAAATGGGTCACATCACCTTGGTTTCGCTCGATTTCCAGGTGGCTGAAATGTGGGTATTCGTTTCGACCAAGCCCGCGAACATCGTGGCCTGCGTTCAATAGTTGCCGAGTGATCTCCGACCCCAGAAATCCGCCGTAACCAGTGACCAGAACCCTCATTTGTATCTCAATTACTTCCCTAAACCCAAAGATGAGCCATCTAGGCCGTGCACAGGACGCCGTCGCAAATAGACAACCATCGCAATCTTTTCTTCTGTTTGATCCGTTCGTCGTCCAACAAACATTTGCTGGCCAATTCCAAACGCATCTTCCGAAGGCATGATGACGGCTGCTTGACCTTCTGCCAGCGGCAGTTCCACCGCCAATTCTTCTAATGTCCAGGCTGGGCGATTAAAGTCTACGCGAAAAGCCAAGGAATCGCTGGAGAGGTAGCTTTGCTTGATGTCCCCGTGTTGAATTTCGGGAGTCAACCGAATCGCCAGCCTTCCATCATCCATTTGTCGTGTGCGCAGAGTAAAAGTAAATTGGGGATTTTGAAGCGTTTGGCCGACGACTCCATCGGAAGTATTCACCAATGCGGCCAATTCGCCTCCTGAGGGTCTGCGAACCACCAATGAAAATGGTTGTGAATCACGACAGGAGAGGCGGCGGCGGCGGCTCTCAAAATCGCTGGCTAAATTCGCTTGTCTCAAGAGCCGAATGGAATCGTCTTCCTCGGGCAATGCGTCGAGAGAACTGGGTTCCCATACGAGCAGGCGCCCTGCGCGAATGCCATTTTTATACAGAATTTCTCGGGTCTTCGCCGGAACCAAAGTATCGTCCAAGGACAATGGCTTGACCAGTGGCAGAAAGGCGACTTCCACAATGGCTGCATTATCGGGAATCCTCGCTTCCGGCAAACCAGGACGATTGGCAACGGCTACAGGGTCATCTTCGGTCTTCCATTGTGCGCAACCTGCATGCGTAAGTGCCATCATCACCGCAGCGAACCAAGCCAACCCAAGCCGCGAACGTCTGCGCGAAAATTGAAAAGGAGCGAGATACTTACCCATGCACGAACGCAGATACGCACAGCTCAAACGCGCAAACACTCCACAGGGGCTGGAGATTTCCAGCCCCTGCGTGAATAGCTTTCGAATGCAATGCACGTTCGGGGACATCATAAATCGTGATGTACTTTCCCAGCGTACACTGCGTCAATCCGGATATCACCCCGATCACGGCTGTGTTGCTGCAAACAGCGACGAACTACTTGATAGAAATAGTCTGTTGAAGCGGGCGCAAGATATTTTCAATCATATAGCCTTCCATGATTTCTCGTCCCAATGCGGCAAGACGATCAAATTCACCTGCAAAAGTCTCGCCGGCAGCCAAGCTCTCATAGCGGCGAAGCGTCAGGTAGACGCTCAATTGATCTTCTGGAAATTCACCCGATCGCACGTGATAGGCCGTAGAGCGGGTTTCGAAACTAACGCGACATTGAGTTTTGCAGTCATCGTCCATGGCGAACTGGATCGCAGGTTCATAGCTCAGCACTGGACCACCTGAAATTTCGGCCAACTTGTCGAACCCCGACATGATGCCCAACGCTTCGCTCAGCAACTCATTATGGTTGCCTCGATAGGTGTAATCGAAACCAAACATCACGCTCAACGATTCGCAATCGAGCGGGCTAATCGACAACGTGTACGGCACTATATCCAAAATGCTGTGATGCAATTCGGCGGCTTCTTCAAAAGTATCCGGGTTAACTTGCCCGCTATTAATTCGTTTGGGTTCAACAGATGCCCAACGATAATCGCCTTGCTCCTTATCTTCCTCCAAGACAAACTCAGTGCGTTCCCTCGCATAGAAGTGGGACATAGTTGGATAGCGTTTGCGAACCAATTCAAAGAAATGGAGCACTGTGTCGCGATTTTGCGGCACATCCATTTCTGTGTTCAAATTCATATTCAAGTAAAAATCGTCGCTGAACGAGCTGTAGTCACTCATGCATCGCTCCCCTACGTTATCGAGATTAGTCGTCTGTCGGCCGGGCCGACGTCGAATTCAAGTATACGGTCAACCGAAGCGAGCTTCTACACGCAGGACAATTCACGCTTCTACTTAAGTGGCAGTAAACTCGCGTGCACTATTCCGTCAGGGCATGCTCCTTGCCAATCAATTCTAAGTGCTTATTTGGAAACACCTTATGGTCACTAGGCCGGCATCCACCATCACTGCAAAACCACCCACAATAACCACCTTTCACCTCACTCATTTTGGCGACATCATTGGCCACTGGACGAGCGTCGGGCTTTGCCTGCTTGATTGGCGAGAGACTGGCAAATTAGCTAAAAACCCGCGTATTGCAGCAGCGACCGGCGAAGCTGGGGAGGTGGGGGGAAATTTCCAACGATTGCTGGACAGATACTTCGCGGGTGATTTTTCTGCATTCCTAGAGGTCGCTGTGGATCGTAGCGGTTGGTCACCATTTTTTGCCAAGGTGTACAAAATTTGCCAGGCTATTCCGGCTGGAAAAACGCTTACATACGGAGCGATAGCTGAACAGGCAGGCAGTCCCAAGGCCGCGCGTGCCGTTGGACAAGCGATGGCGAAAAATCGCATTCCCTTGGTAATCCCATGCCATCGAGTCCTGGCGTCGGGGGGGAAATTAGGTGGTTACAGCGGTCCAGGAGGGACCACAACGAAAGAATGGCTGCTACAGCATGAGCAACAAGGCGGTTAGCGGCAAGAAACTATTGCTTGTCGAATTTCTTCCGGCGTTGCGTCTGCAACCATTTCAACATGTCCTATTTGTGTTGGCAGAATAAGACGAATTTTTCCGTGTTCGTTTTTTTTATCACTTCGCATCGCTGCCAGCATTTTTTCTGTATCGGCCGCAGGCCAGACGATGGGGAGCCCTAAGGATTCTAGTAGTGCGGTTTGGCGGGCCTGGCATTCCGACGCGAGCATCCCTCGTTGGTTTGCCAAATATGCGGCCATTTGCATACCAATGGAAACCGCTTCGCCGTGAAGCCAAGTGCCGTACCCAGCAGTAGCTTCGATAGCGTGGGCAAATGTATGGCCGTAGTTGAGAATCGCGCGACGCCCGCTTGTTTCGCGTTCATCGGCACCGACAACCGAGGCCTTGGACTGACAGGAATGGCGTATTGCGTAGGAAAGCGCGTCCGCTTGGCGATCGATTAAGTGGCGGGCTTGTTGTTCGAGCCACATGAAAAACGAAGCGTTTTCGATAACGCCATATTTTACAATTTCGGCTAGTCCACTGAGATATTCTCTTTGCGGTAACGTGGCTAAAGTAGTTGTGTCGATGGCCACTAGCGAAGGTTGCCAGAACGCGCCGATCATGTTTTTTGCAGCGGGCAGATTGATCCCCGTTTTACCTCCCACGCTGCTGTCGACTTGCGATAACAATGTCGTAGGAACTTGTGCGATGCGAATGCCTCGCTGGTAGGTGGCAGCCGCGAACCCCGCCAAATCCCCAGTGACCCCTCCTCCAACCGCCACGACCACACTCTTGCGATCTGCGCGGCATTGCAGCATCCAGGACCAAATTTCAACGAGCTGTGTTGCTGATTTACTTTCTTCACCGGGAGGAACGCTGAAGGAATCGACGCGCCAGCTATATTTCAGTAGCGATTGACGTACCCTTTCTGCAATCGTCGCGCCGATGGCCCCGTCATGTATTATCAACACGTGGCTGACATCAGAGGCGACGGCGACCAATTGCGAAGCAAAGTGATCCAGCCAATTGGAACCGATGTGTATCGGGTAGGAATGTGAGCCTAGTTCCACCGTGAGCGATTGGAGATTTGGCGTGGCTGTCTCGTTGGCTACCATAACTGTAGAACTGTGGCATTGCGGAGGATTGGATGGATCCGTGGGCTCAGCTCAGATTAACAGAATCATTAAAAATCCGAACGATGGCATCTATGAATCAAGGAGTTACTTTGTCTATCGAAGCGGGGTTTCCCGACGATAATGCAGGATCTCGCAAGTCCACCCCCCGATTATTTTCTATTTGGGGAGTCGTCATTGCGTTGATGTTGCTTGCTTTTGCTGTCGTGATGACGTGGGGCAGCATCGCCATGCGTCGAACAAAGCTGGAGAAAACTAGCCAGTTGTTCGGGGAGCCCGCCATTTTTGCACTTCAGTACGGCAAGGCTTTTCACATTACTTTTCCGGCGGGCAGCCCCAGCATCGATCCCCGGCGAGGCAAGTTCTGGATTCAAGAGGACGGAAGTCAGCGAACGGACTTGACTAGTACGCCTGGGCTGGGACATTTTCGTCACGCGCTTCTAGAACAGACCCATTACGACTGGGGCACTATCATCGACGAAGAGGTGGCGGCAATCCCAGTCACATCCCCGATCTATGTAACAGTTGAATTAGACGGTCCTCCGGCGGAAGTTCGACCCACCCGTATTGAGTTAGAGTTGTCGGAAGGCTGGGTTGGTTTGGCTGGCAAGAAGCAGTCCGTCAAGGTGACCCCACGCGTTAGAACAGCCATCGAAAACTTTATTTTGACACGGAAAGACGTCAATAATAATTACACTCGCTGACCCGCGAGGGCACCAGCTGAGTACACTGGGTGGTAGCTGAGCGTTTATGTACTGTGACTGACATGTTACGATCAGACTTATCTCATTCTTCGCAATCATGCTTTCCAGCGATCGGTCGGACCTGGCCAGTCGTTGGGCTAATCGTCCGGGAGAAACTTCATGGCATCGGCAGACGATCCACTGCAACCGCAACGTGCGGATTCGCAGCCCGAAGAGCCGGTGGTTGTCCCGGGTAGGAAATTCCTCCTGTTTCAGGCTGTTCCCGCGTGGATGATCAGCATGTTGCTGCACATGCTGTTGTTGCTGGTGATGGCGGTGTTAACTATTGCTGATCCGCAAGTATTGACGAATATTTTGTCCGTTACCAACGTGACCGATGCTGATCCCGAGATGGAAGAGTTCACCTTAGCGGATGTTGATCCGGGGGATCTGGCGGAAGACACGGAACCAACGTTTGAGCAATCGGTCCCAACACCATCGCCGCTGCAGGAGGTAATGCCGATTCAAGTGACCCAACCGATTCCGATTTCCGCTGTCGCGCCTGCTACTGCGGATATGGTGTCTGCGATTGCTCCCTCGCAGAGCTTGTTGCAATCCGTTTCGAGTGCCATGTCTCAGAACTTGAATTCGCGAGCAGGGGAAACCAAAAAACAATTAATGAAGCGTTATGGTGGAACGGAGGCCAGCGAGGCGGCAGTTGCCAAAGCGTTGCAATGGCTATCGATTCACCAGCTGCCCAACGGCGCATGGACGTTCAATCACGCTTTCGTATGTCGCGGTATCGGTGGTTGCGATGGAACCTGCGAACCCAATCGCGCCAACGCATTCAATGGCGCGACAGCGATGGGAGTGCTTCCTTTCCTAGGAGCAGGGCAGACGCACATTGATGGCATCTACAAAGAAAACGTACGCCGCGCGCTGATGTTTCTGATCGCCAACGGAAAGCAACGCACTTTTGGAGGAGTTCCCTGTTTGGATCTATCGGAAGAGGGTGGCAACATGTATTCGCACGGTTTGGCAGCGATCGCGCTGTGCGAAGCTTACGCAATGACAGGCGATTCATTCCTGTTAACCCCAGCTCAACAAGCGATCAATTTCATCACCTACGCGCAAGACCCTCGTGGGGGAGGCTGGCGATACGGCCCGAAGCAACCCGGCGATACATCTGTTACTGGTTGGCAAGTGATGGCGCTAAAAAGTGGACACATGGGGCATTTGATCATCGCTCCCGAGTCGGTAGCCGGTGCGACAAATTTCCTAAATTTTGCCTCCGTGCGTGATGGTGCTGCCTACAAATATACGACAGACCCTGGCGTTGGTGCTGGAAGCGATGCGTGTCAGGCCATTGGTTTGCTTTGCCGCATGTACCTTGGCTGGGACAAGACGCATCCCGCAATTGTTGCCGGAGTCGCCGACTTGGCAAAAACGGGCGTCCGTAAAGACGATATCTACTACAATTATTATGCAGCGCAAGTTCTTCGTCACTATGGCGGGACTGAATGGGACGGCTTCAATCGCAACTTGCGTGACTGGTTGGTTGAGAGCCAAGTCAGCAGTGGTCATGCGGAGGGCAGTTGGCACTTTCCTGACAGCCTGCAGCATCGTGGGCCGAGAGAGGGTGGACGCCTTTGCTCGACTGCCTTCGCTACAATGATCCTGGAGGTCTACTACCGACATATGCCCCTCTACGCAGATGCCGCTGCAGAAGACGATTTCCCCCTCTAGGCCGGGGGCTATCTGCCGTTTTTTTTGGCGGCGACTGAACGACCCACTGTGCAACACGTTATCATGGAATGCGGGGAGCTCGTTAGTCGATTGCCAAGGGAACCACAATGGTCTGCAGACAGTTGCTTTTTCTTGCGCTGATTCTGTTGGTTTTATTCACTTCATTCGTTGAAAATCAGGCGGTTAGAGCGGCCGACTTGAGTGAAGCCAAGGGGGCGTTTCGCAGGGGGGATTACTCCCAAGCAATATCCATAGCGAAGGAAGCCGTAGAGGCGGGAACATGGCATGAAGAATGGCCCCGCTTGCTGATTCAGTTACAGATGAACGGCGGCGAATACAGCGATGCGCTGTCAACCTACGACGATGCGCTTCGCCGCTATGCAAACAGCCTCCCCTTACGTCAGTTAGGAGTGGAGGTCTATCGATACAACAATCAACCCGAACAGGCAGCAGCAGAACAGGCGAAGATTTTTGAATTGATTCAGAGATCGCCTGCTCGGTATTCGGGAAGCGAAAACCTCGTGGCTGTGGGTCGGTACTTTGTCAGCCGAGGCGAAGACGCGAGGAAAATCCTTGAGCTCTTTTATGATCGAGTCAAAGCGGCCGATCCTAAGTTCGCAGATGCCTATGTGGCGACGGCTGAATTGGCTTTGGCCAAACAAGATTACTCTGTAGCAGCCGAGGCATTGGAAATAGCTGCGAAACTGGACGCCGACAATCCCGATATTGCCTATTTGACCGCTCGGGCCTGGGAGGGTTCAGATAGCAAGCGATCCAATTTGGCACTGCAACGCGGCTTAGAATTGAACCCCCAGCATGTGCCGAGCCTGTTGCTGCAAGTGGATCGATTGATCGATCGGGAGCTTTACTCAGAAGCGGATGAAATTCTCAAGACCGTTGAAGGTATCAACAGAAAATTGCCTGCACTGTGGGCATATCGGGCTGTCCTTGCGCATTTGCGTGGTGATTCGCTCGACGAGCAAAGTTTTCGGGACAAAGCGCTAGAGCCGTGGCCGCAAAATCCAGATGTGGATTTCGTGATTGGGACCAAGTTATCGCAGAAGTATCGATTCGCGGAGGGAGCCGCTGCCCAGCAACGAGCTTTAGAATTCGATCCGAATCACCTTCCCGCGCGGTTTCAGTTGGCTCAAGATCTACTGCGTTTGGGCGACGACGAAACGGGTTGGCAGCTCGCCAAGTGGGCGCATGAATCAGACGGCTACAACGTGGTTGCGTATAACCTAATGAACTTGCACGATCAGCTAAAGACGTTTGCTGTTCTGAAGCGAGGACATTTTCTCGTGCGTATGGAATCGCGTGAGGCAGCCATCTATGGCGAAGAAGTGTTGGAGTGGCTTGAGGTCGCCGCCGAGACTCTCTTCGATAAATATGACGTACAACCTGACGCTCCCATCGTGGTCGAGATATTCCCACGACAGCAGGATTTTGCCATTCGGACCTTTGGATTGCCCGGAGGTGACGGTTTCTTGGGAGTTTGTTTTGGTCGAGTCATTACGGCCAATAGCCCAGCATCGCAGGGTGAGGATCCTTCCAATTGGAAGGCCGTGCTGTGGCATGAATTTTGTCACGTGGTCACTTTGGCAAAATCTAAGAATCGAATGCCTCGTTGGTTAAGCGAAGGAGTTTCCGTCTTTGAAGAGCGCCAGCGAGACCCAAGCTGGGGCCAGCAAATGAATCCCACATTTCGACGCATGATCTTGGGTGATGATCTTGTGCCGATCAGTCAATTGTCGGGAGCGTTCTTAGCCCCCAAGACCCCCATGCACTTGCAATTGGCATACTTTGAATCTTCGCTGGCCGTTGAGCATCTCATTGAGAATTATGGGCTGGAGACTTTGAAAAAGATTTTGGTTGATCTGAGCGTTGGTATGCCGATCAACGAAACTTTGCAACGTTACTCGGGTTCACTCACAAAGCTGGACGAAGAGTTTTCACTGTTTGCACGTGCCAAAGCAAGAGAGTTTGGCTGTCGTTTTGACTGGGGCATTGATGATCGGCCAGAATCTTCAGACCCGGTCGAATGGCAAGCATGGTTGGAAACACACGCTGATAACTACTGGGGGCTGCGCGGGCTGGCTGCCGCATGGGCCAGCAAACGCGAATATGAGCAGGCGAAAACTCCGCTCTTGCGGATCATGGAATTGTTTCCAGCCACACACCTGGATACCGAAGTTTTGACGGAACTAGCTCAAATTTATCGAGCACTAGGCGATACCAACGCTGAGGTGACGGCGTTGCTACAAATTCGAAACCACCAGGCAGATGGATTCCCCTCGCTGGTGAGGCTCATGGAATTGCAAAAAGAGCAGCAGGACTGGGAAGGACTTGCCGCAACGGCCAAGCGAGCTTTGGAGGTCAACCCATTGCTTCCGGTAACGCATGAGTTAACCATTCAAGCGAATGAAGCGTTGGGACAGGAGAGTGAGAATGTTCGTTCGTTGCAAGCACTCGCGCAAATGCAGCCCATTGACCCGGCGCTGAATCATTTTCGTACCGCGAAAGCTTGGCTCGCACGGGGCGATCAACAAGCGGCGAAACGAGCCCTGCTTGCCGCTCTGGAAGAAGCACCTCACTATCGAAGTGCTCAAAAATTATTAATCGATTTGGTCGATAAGGTCGGGGTGGTGGAACAATCCGAGGCGGAACAGCCCGTAGATGCCGAATAGTTTCCCTTTGTCCAAAGATTGTTAACCTCTAACGACTGTTCGGAAGCACGATGAACAAGCGATTTTTATTCCATCGCAGTGGGGCCCTGGTGCTGTGCATTTTCGCGGTTGCCTTGTTGTTGGGAACGGGGATAGCATTAGCGCAAAGAGGTTGGGGGCGCGGCGGTCGATGGAGCAGCGATGGACGTAATGGTGTGCCGCGCTGGGACGTAGCGGCCCCATTCTTGGGAGATACATTTACGTTTGCTCGCGTTCGTTTTAATTCGACTTATCGCGAAAGTAAGTGGGCAACCGACTGGCCTGACAGCGACCTCAATTTTTCGCTTCGTCTGCAGCAGTTGACATCCTTGAAAGTCAACCCAGACCCCGTCATTCTTGAATTGACGGACCCGAAATTGTTCGACTATCCATTCCTTTACATGATCGAACCGGGCGAAATCCTCTTGAGTCAACCGGAAGCCGATGCGCTGCGAGCCTATTGTCTTAATGGAGGCTTTATGATGGTCGATGATTTCTGGGGAGATGAGGAATACGAGTCCTTGCGCCGTGCATTAAAACAAGCTTTCCCAGACCGAGACGCAGTGGACGTACCCTTGTCGGATGAAATTTTCCGAACCGTCTATCCCATGACCGAAAAGCCTCAGGTGCCCAGCATTCATGCGGTGCAGATGTACGCCAATGGTGAGACTCCCATTACCTATGAGTATCGACGTGGAAGCGATACTAGCAAAGCCAATTATCGTGCCATCTATGATGACAACAAACGCATTATGATTTTCATTTGCCACAACACAGACTTGGGTGATGGTTGGGAACGCGAGGGAGAGAACAAATGGTACTTTGAAGAGTTCTCTGTGAAAAAGGCTTATCCAATGGGGATCAACATTGTTACCTACGCGATGACTCATTGATCTGCCTCCCGATTGCACGTGAATGACAATTCGTGCAGAGGGAAATTCATCCTCGCTCACTTTATATGCCGACCACCGCGATTATCGCATCTAGAACTTTGGAATTCCATCAATGAGTGTTGAAGCTGTTTCTCTCGATCCTCAAGAAGAGGCAAAAGTTGTCGAGCAATTGCGTGAAGGCCGTCACGCAATTCAAAGAGAGTTATCGAAGACCATCGTTGGTCAGCATGAAGTTATCGAGCAATTACTGATTTCATTGATGGCGGGAGGGCACTGCCTGATCACGGGAGCTCCGGGCCTTGCTAAGACGTTGCTTGTACGCAGTGTGGCGCAAGTCTTTCACTTGAAATTTGCTCGCATTCAATTCACGCCTGACTTGATGCCTGCAGACATTACGGGCACGGAAATATTGGAGCAATCGCATGACGGGCGGCGGCAAATGAAGTTTGTCGCGGGACCGATTTTTGCCAATGTGATTCTGGCGGATGAAATCAACCGTACGCCGCCAAAAACCCAAGCCGCACTCCTTGAGGCAATGCAAGAACATCAAGTGACAGCCGCCGGCCAGCGCCATCCTTTGGAAGAACCCTTTTTCGTTTTGGCGACCCAGAATCCGATTGAAATGGAGGGGACTTACCCGCTGCCCGAGGCGCAGCTCGATCGCTTCATGTTCAACGTGCTGATCGACTACTTACCTCATGCAGATGAATTGGCAGTTGTTTTGCAAACAACCCGGGACAAACCTGAACCTATCGTTCCGCTCTTCACGGGTGTTGACATCTTAAAATTCCATGAGGTCGTGCGCCGTGTTCCCATTGCCAGGGAAGTAGCCGACTATGCCGTGCGCTTGGTTGCTGCGAGCCGACCCCAGCGACCCGGCACTCCCGAGTTTGTAAATGAGTGGGTTAGCTGGGGCGCTGGTTTACGCGCGGCACAAACATTGGTAATCGGAGGAAAAGCGAGGGCACTGCTGCGAGGAGAATTGCATGTGCGGTTTGAAGATATCCAGGCGTTGGCTCATCCCACATTGAGACATCGCGTGTTGTTGGGTTACAAGGCGGAAGCGGAGGGTGTGACTATCGAGCAAGTCATTGATCGGCTGCTAGAGACGATCAAACCATGACTACAGCAAAGATCGATCCTGCGGCACTAATGAGAATCCGTAATCTGCAACTGCGTGCCAAGCGAGTTGTCGAAGGGTTCTACAACGGACTTCATCGTAGCCCCTACCACGGATTTTCGGTGGAGTTCAGCCAATATCGTCCCTATACCGAAGGAGATGATCCCAAGGGTATTGATTGGAAATTGTACGCACGGACGGACCGCTACCACATCAAACAGTTCGAAGATGAAACGAGTCGGCGATGTTACTTGGCAGTGGATCAAAGTCGCTCAATGGCCTACGGTTCATTGGCTTATGACAAGGCGGAATACGCAAGAACGGTTGCCGCTACGCTTGCCTACTTCCTAACCCAGCAACGGGATAGCGTTGGGCTGATTACATTCGCTGATGACGTTACAGATTTCATTCCATCGCGGCATCGTCCAGGACATTTTCGGCGGATCTTGGTTTCGCTCGAAAAATCGAGTCAAGCGACAAGTACGAGCGTCGTCAAGCCGTTAGAAAAAATTGCCTCCACAGTTCGGCGTCGAGGCCTAATCATATTAATTTCCGATTTCTTGGCACCCGTGGATGCGCTACGTCGACATCTTTCTCACCTCCGTGGGCGCGGACATGAAGTGATGGTATTAAGAATCTTAGATCCTGCGGAAATTTCGTTTTCCATCCAAGAATCTACGGTAGTGCAAGACCTCGAATCGGGCCGCGAAATTTTTGTGGATCCTGGAAGCGTGAAAGATAGCTACCAACAGAAGTTCAAGGAACATGCGGAGCAAATCGTTGCCGCGTGCAATGCGTTGGGTGTGCGGCAGTCGATCATGATGACCAACACACCAATCGAAAACGCTCTGTTTGAATTGATTAGCACGAGTGTTCATAGTGGAACTGGACGGGGTGCAAGATGAGCCTGCTTGCGCCGTTTTTCGTTTTGGGGGCCTTAGCAATCGGCTTGCCCATCCTGTTTCACTTGGTGCGGCGCGAGCCCAAGAATAAGATCCCGTTCAGTTCGCTGTTGTTCCTTGACCCAAGTCCAGCAAGAATCAGTCGTCGAAGTCGTTTGGATAACTGGTTACTGTTGCTGTTACGCGCTTTAGCATTGCTATTTATTGCGGCTGCTTTCGCCCGACCGTTTTGGCGCTCCAGCGATTCGGTAGCTGCGGTCGCTAACCCAAATTACACAGTGCTTTTGGTTGACCGAAGCGCCAGCATGAAGTGTGGTGACTTGTGGGAACAGGCAATTCAACGGGTACAAACTCAAAGCGCACTCTTCACCTCTGCAGATAAGGTCTCGTTAATCGTCTACGACTCCCAGCCCTTGGTTTTGCGAGGCTTTGAACATGGGGACTCGCCAGCATCATCCAACTGGAGCGATGTATTGGCGGAGACCAAGCCCACTTGGTTTGGCAGCAACCTCGGTGACGCATTGGTCTTTGCGTCCGAATCTATCGAGGAGTCGATTCGAAACGACAATGATGAAGGAGGTAAACGGTCCGTTATAGTAGTCAGCGATTTCCAATCGGGTAGCCAATTGGGGCGATTGCAAAGTTATCAATGGCCTATCGCTACCAACGTGCGTTGGGAACAACTGGCCTTGCCACCTGGAACCAACGCAACCGTCTATGCGATGCAAGATCGCGATACCGATGATGCCGAGGGGCTGAATGTTACCGAACGCGATCGAGGAGGTATTCCGGTGCGTGTCACCAATGCTGCCAATTCCACTTCGTCAGTGTTTCGTCTCAATTGGAAAGACGCCGCAGGGAATAATGTCGGCGAGTCCTTGCAAGTAGCCGTGCCCCCAGGTGCATCAAAAGTCGTGCGTGCTGCACAGCCACCCAATGATGCAACGGCGATTGAACTATTTGGTGATGAATATGGCTTTGACAACACTTGTTTTACGATCGTGCCCAAGGCAAGCGAGCAAAAAATTCTATTCGTCGGGACAGACACGGACGATCCACGCGACAGTCTTTTGTACTACCTGCAACGAGTGAACTTAGACTCTCCACAGCGAACTGTGATTGTGGAGGCGAAGGAACCCAGCGAAACCGAATCCCCGTTCGGCGAGCTAGTGCCGGACTCACAGGATGTTCCACTAGTGGTACTGCATTCCATACCTGCTGCCAATGTGAGGATTGCCTACCAAAATTACGTTCGTAGTGGTGGGCACGTATTGTTAGTGTTAGATAGTGAAATGGTGGAGAATTCGGCCACGGTTCCCATGATACGTGAATTGGTTGACGACTCGCTGTTTAATTTGCAAATGAATGAATCGAAGGATTACTCATTGCTGACGCGAATTGATTTTACAAGTTCGTTATTTAGTGCGTTTGCGGATGCGAGATTCAGCGATTTCTCCAAGATTCAGTTTTGGAAACATGGCACGATTGAGACGGGTGATAAAAGCGGTTGGTTGACTCTTGCATCGTTTGATGATCGACAACCGGCTTTATTGCAGAAGCCCCTAGAGAAAGGGGATTGGTTTGTAATGGCCGCAGGATGGCAACCGACAGAGAGTCAACTCGCCCTGTCAACAAAGTTTGTCCCCATCATTGCAGGAATGTTGGGTGGAGCTGCTCCTGGCGATCAATTAGCGTCACGCGAATTGGGCCAGGCAATGGGGTGGGAAGCGCAAGACTCGGCCATTTTGATCAAGCCGAATGGTGACGAAGTGCGATTTCCGTTAGACCAGGATGCGACAACGCAAACAGACGGACGAAGTGGGCAGAGTCTAGCACGGATTGTGGACGCGCCCGGGATCTATCGTTGGCGTCTAGCAGAAGAAACGGAGCATCAATCGTTTGCTGTGAATCTGCCGCCCAGCGAAAGCGAGATCGACCCGCTGGATCCGTCTGTATTGGAACAATGGGGTGTGCGGTTTACCGATGATCAGAAAGAGGCTCGGCAGGTCACATCCGACCGGCTCAAACGAGACGGTGAAATCGAGCAGGGTCAGCAATGGTGGCGGGTTCTATTGCTGGCCGCATTGGGCATTATCGGGTTGGAAACATTTATTAGTGGACGTCGTAAGAGCGCTGCGCCCGCGACGCCAAATTAGTTCGTAATACAAGCTGTGGCTCGATCGAGATAATCATGAATCATCAGCTCAATCAACAGTTACTATTAGTCCGCCGCAGAATGTTTTTGCTGCGGTTTTGGACTGGTGCTTTTGCACTGCTTGTGCTGGCGACATTAGTGATGTTGTTGTTTTGGAAATTGAGCAGCGACATTCCTTGGGACTTTTGGCAAGGAATTTTCGTTTCCGCTTCTTTAATTGTCGGGTCAATTGCGGCGTCGTTTCTCTATGCGGCAGCGACTCGAAAAAGCCTTCGACAGGTCGCAATCAACATCGAATCAGCCCGTCCATCGTTGGGGCAATTGTTGCTCTCCGCTTTGGACCAAAAACCGGACGCTTCTGGCCACCTTAGTTATTTGCAACAACGGGTGATTCAAAGTGCGATTCATCATTCAGAAACGGAGCACTGGTATGAGACGATTCCGTCTGCACGCATAAAAATGGCGAGGTGGGCAACAATCGCGTCTGCACTTTTGGTACTGGTGTTTACCCTCGGTATTTCTCGTGGTGGTTTCATTACGAGTCGTGATCCGTCTCTCGACAATCTGACTTCAATTGAACTTACTTTCGAAGTGCAACCAGGCAACGTTGAGATTGAAAGTGGAACGAGTTTGGTGGTAACGGCCAAATATCTTGGTACGCGAATTCCCACGGAAGTGCTATTGGACTACAGCAACACACAGGGCGAATACCACCAACCCATGACTCGCAACTTGGATGACCCAATATTTGCCAGCTACATATTAGGCGTTCGCCAGGACCTGCGATACCGAGTCCGTGCGGGAGATCGCATTACCCAGGAATACCAAGTACGTGTGTTTGAGTATCCTCAGTTGGTTCGCAGCGATGCAGAAGTTCTACCACCAACTTACACAGGCATCGAACCCAAACGAATCGAGGATACAGTTCGAGTTACCGTTGTGGAGGGCACCGATCTGTCGTGGAGTCTATTGCTCAACAAACCCAATATTGTAGCGACACTGATCGAGTTGTCCGGAGAAGAGTTACCCTTGAAGGTGGATCCAGGCAATCCGTTGCAGCATAACGTTCGGCAAGTTGTGGTAACCAACAAACGATGGAAATTGAAGCTAGTCGATGACTCAGGACGTGAAAATAAAGAACCGATCGAATTAGTTGCCCGCGTGTTACCCAATCGACCCGCCGAACTGAAACTAGTGACAGCTACCGATGCGATTGTATCCCCGCTTGAAGAATTGCCCGTTGCCGCTGATGTTGCAGACGATTTTGGCGTGCGGCGCGCGGGAATCACCTACACCATGGGACAACTCCCCTCTAAGGATATTGAGATTGTTTCGCAGTCAGGTGAATCGCCCCTGAAAAAAGTCTTCAAGAACGTTCGTTACACAGTGGAATTTGAGCAACTGAAGGCCGAACCCGATCAATTGCTGAGTTATCACTTTTGGGCTGAGGATGTTGGACCCAATGGTCAAGTGCGACGAACGAAGAGCGATATATTCTTTGCGGAAGTTCGCCCGTTCGAGCAAATTTTTCGCGAAGGTACTCCACCTCCCGCCAATTCATCTCAACAACCTCCTTCGACTGCCCAACAACAACAAGCCCAACAAGCGGAAGAACTTGCCGAATTGCAGAAGCAAATTGTAAGCGCGCTTTGGAATTTGATTCGCAGGGCGGACATAGCCGGTGATGTAGGCGATGATTCGCTTCAGCCTCAATTTGTTGAAGATGCCAATACGATTCTGGAATCGCAACAGCAAGCCATTCAACAATTGCAGGTGCTCATAGAGAATCTTCCTGAAGATCGTTCACCGGAATTAGTCGAAGCGGTGGGTGGTTACATGGAACTGGCCGCTCAGCATCTTGAGCAATCGGTGACAGGTATGACACGTGCTCCCCTTGAGCCCGCGATCGTATCAGCACGGGCTGCCTATGAAGCAATGCTAAAGTTACGAGCTCGTGAATTTGATGTGGTTCAGCAACAGCAACAGCAACAACAGAGTGGCAGTGCTGGGCGATCGCAAATGCAACGTCAGCTCGATCAATTAGAACTGGAGAATGATCCCAATCGATATGAAACAGAACAACAAGCGAACGACAATGCCGAATCAAATGCGGACCAACAAGTTCGTGATGCGCTCAGTCGATTACGAGATTTAGCGAGAAGACAATCGGACCTGAACGAACAACTTAAGTCGCTGGAACTCGCCTTGCAAAAGGCAAGTACAGATGAGGAAAAAGAGGCTGCGCAACGCCAGTTGCAAAGGCTTCGCGAACAACAACAAGAGTTGCTGCGTGATGCAGATGAATTGGCTTCAGACTTGAAAGAAAATGCCCAGGACGCGTCCTTTGATGAAGCGTCAAAAAAACTCGAAGAAACTCGACAAAATCTTCGCGATGCTGATCAGGCCTTAGAGAAAGGCGAACCATCTGAAGCACTTGCCGCAGGAAGCCGTGCGGAAAGAAGTCTAGATACATTAGAGGACGAGTTCAAACAGTCCACATCAGACTCATTGGCAGAGGCCGTGAAAAGTATTCGCGACAAAGCGTCAGAGCTAGAGAGAGAGCAGCAAGAACTGATCGACAAACTTTCTCGGACAAACGATCCCGTTGAAGGGGCCGGTTTGCGTCCCAGCGAAGATGGACGGGGCGAATTGGCGGAACGATTCAGTCAGCAAGAGGCTCGGACCGGCGAACTGCTTGACGAATTGCGAGAAACGATACGGCAAGCGGAGGAAAACCAACCTCTTCTTGCCAATGCACTATACGAAGCTGAACGACGAGCCCAGCAAGCAAACATCGAAGAAGACCTCGCCCTAGCTGGCGAGTTACTAAAGCGCGGCTACGATCCTCAGGCTGAGCAAGCTGCCAGCGCGTCACAAGAAAAAATTGAGCAACTGAATCAAGATATAGAATCGGCTGCAAAGAATCTCCTCGGTGATCCTACCGAGGCGCTGCAGCGAGCAAATGACAAATTGGAAGAATTAGCGAATCGGCTCGCCGGAGAAAGAAGCAATGCTGGCAAGAGCTCGAACAATCCTGAGGACGGACAGCAACAAGACGGACAGCAGCCGGATGGACAACTGCCGGGTGGACAACAGCCGGATGGACAACAACCGGATGGACAACAGCCGGGTGGACAGCAACCAGGCGAAAAGCAACCGGACGGACAACAACCGGACGGACAACAACCAGGCGGACAACAGCCGGGCGAACAGCAACCGGACGGACAACAGCCGGGTGGACAGCAACCAGGCGGACAACAGCCGGGCGAACAGCAACCAGGCGGACAACAGCCGGGCGAACAGCAACCAGGCGAACAACAGCCGGGTGGACAGCAACCAGGTGGACAACAACCAGGTGGACAACAACCAGGCGGACAACAAGGTGTTGGCGGCAACGGTGGTGGATTACTTGATGGCTTATGGGCAGACCCGGTATCAGCAGATGGAGGTGAAGATGCGTTGCCTATTACAGGCGATGGATTCCGTGACTGGTCTGAGGAGCTTCGAGAAGTGGAAGATCTTTTGGATGACGACGAGCTTAGGTCTCGGGCTGCTGGAATTCGCGATCGAGCGCGCGAGTTGCGACGCGAAGTCACTCGACATTCGCATGTACCGCAGTGGGCTGAGATCGAAGAAATGATCTCCAAACCGCTTCAAGAACTGCGTCGTGATGTAGCTGGAGAATTATTGCGCCGATCAGCTGAGAAGAACGCGATTGTTCCATTGGAGCGAGATCCAGTGCCCAGCCAGTTTGAAGATGCCGTTCGCAAGTATTACGAGCAACTGGGGACTGGGTTTTGAATCAATACGAATATTTTTTTGGTGCTCCGGAGTGGCAAATACCGGCAATCGCTATTGCCGCGGTCATGATGGTGCTTCTGGTACGCAACTTTCTAAAGTCCCGATTTGGTTATTGGCAACTTGTATCTCTGGGGCTGAAAGTTGTCGGCGTGGGAGTATTGTTGGTTTGTTTAATGGAACCTCGAGGTCGTGGACTCAAACCCAAACCACAAGCAAACTTGCTTCCAATTTTGGTTGACAATAGTCAAAGCATGAGCGTCCGGCAAAGTGGCGCTCAGTTGAGTGACGCTGAGCAAATCAAGCAGACTTTGGACCCAACTCAAAAGTGGTTGGTGGATGTGGAGCAAGCATTTGATGTACGTCGATATCAGTTCGATTCAAACGTTGTGCGCCAGGACGACTTTGGATCGCTGGAATTTGATGGCACAGCTTCTATTTTGCGGACCTCTCTGGCATCCATAAGTGATCGATATCGCGGACGCCCATTGGCTGGATGTTTGCTTTTTACCGACGGAAACGCCACCGACTTATTGCGAGAGACTCGTTGGAGCGAACTGGGTTTTGCTGTGTTCCCCGTGTATCGCCGGGAGGGCGCAGCGATCAAAGACATCAGAATTGCAAATGTTGCAGTATCGCAGAGCGATTTTGAAACAGCGCCAATCACGATTGATGGTGCTTTCGTTTCAAATCAACTTTTCAATGTACCAGTTACGGTACGATTGATCGATGAATCGGAGAAGGTGGTGCGTGAGCAAACCATTACGTTTACGGAAGCGGCGCCTGAACAGAGTGTACGACTACGCATTCGGCCCGAGAAAGCGGGAGTATCTTTCTATCGACTGCAAGCGTTTTTACAGAGCGAGAGCGACACTTTTCTATCGGGACAGAGCGTCGGAGAGGCTACGTTACTCAATAACTCGCGTTGGATTGCCGTCAATCAAAGACGGGGTCCCTACGATGTGCTGTATGTAGCAGGTCGACCGAATTGGGAATACAAGTACCTGCGCAGGTCCATCGACGAGGATGCTGAAGTTCGTCTGTTGGGGTTATTGAGAATCGCCAAGAAGCAGCCGAAATTCAGCTTTCAAGACAACAAAGTCGGTTCAAATGCCAATCCGCTCTTCGCTGGACTTGGGGGGAGTGAGGAAGAGGCTGCAGAGCAATTGGATGAACCGGTGATTTTGCGTCTAGGAGTTAAAGATGCATCTGAATTGGCGGGTGGATTCCCTAAGCTGGCAGAGGAACTTTTTCCATTTTCTGCAATCATTCTAGATGACATCGAAGCAAGTTACTTTTCTCAAGATCAACTGCTGTTGCTGCGGCAGTTTGTGAGTGCTCGAGGTGGTGCGTTGCTGTTCCTCGGAGGTGAGGACTCAATGGAACGCGGAGGCTATGGGGAAACACCGCTTGGTGAATTGTCTCCCGTATATTTGCCCCGTGGTCGAACCGAGATGCGCAATAATGAAGACCTCTATCGCGGTCCCTACCGGATGCGTTTAACACGTGAGGGACTGCTACAGCCCTATCTACGATTACGGGATACGGAGGGGGCCGAACTAGAACGACTAGCGAGTGCTCCACCATTGCAAATCCTTAATCACGTGACGCGAATTAAGCCTGGCGCGGTAACCCTAGCTGTCGCGTTGAACGAAGCGGGAGATTCGCAGCCAGCAATGGTGACTCAGCCATTCGGGCGTGGAAAAACATCCGCGTTGATGTTGGGGGATCTATGGCGTTGGTCCTTGCGACGAGGCGTTGGAGATGAGCTTAACAAAGAAACATTTCAATCTGCGATAGCAAGCGAGTCAAACGATCCTGCCCAGTTTTGGCGTCAAATAGTTCGCTGGCTTGTTAGTGATGTGGAGCGAAACATAGAGGCCCAGATTGAGACATCAGAGACGCCTGGCATGTTAAAAATCGTCACACGGGTAAAAGATGAAAAGTTCTTGGCTCGAGAGAACGCGGTAGTATCGATCGACGTGAAAAGTCCTAATGCAGAATCGCTAACACTGAATGCGGTGCCCGACGTTCAACAAGCGGGCGTCTACGTGTCAGAGTTCTGGCCACAGGAAACCGGCGGATATCGATTTCATGTTTCCGTCACGTCGGATGATGGCATTCCCTGTGGTGAAACGGAGATTGGCTGGGCCCATGATCCGGCGGGCGAAGAATTTCGCAACCTAGGAACCAACGTGCAGTTGCTCGATGATCTTGCGCGGCAAACGGGAGGCAAGTCGATCGATCCGGATGCGATTGACGATTGGCTTCGCGAACTCGAATCTCGTCCGGCATTGGTTACAGAAGCTTGGGAGTTTGCTGTCTGGCATAATCCGTGGGTCATCATGATTGCGATCGCATGTTTATGTGGTGAGTGGGGAATTCGACGTTGGCGAGGTCTGCCATGAGGTCCCAATGGTTGGTTATTGCAGTGTGCCTCGCACAATGTATGTCAAACTTAGTTTGCTCCGAAGCCAAGGAGGACTTCGTGATCGTTGTTGGGGCACCTGGCGAAGTTGAATATGAAACGCTTTTTCTGAGTTGGTCGGATCGTTGGCAAGTTGCCGCTGAAAAGCGTGGGGCGAATGTCCATCAGCTTGGTAGCGTTAGAGCGGAGGAAAGTGAGGAGACGCCTAGCGATCGCCAGCTCCTTAGCGACTTGCTCACGCAAACCAAATCGGAACCTAACGACGATGCTTTGTGGCTTATCTTTATTGGTCACGGTACATTTCAACAGGGAATCGCGAATTTCAATTTGCGTGGGCCCGATCTTTCTGCGGTTGCCCTCGCTGAAATTTTAAGTGAGTCGAGTCGTCCACTGGTGATCATCAATTGTTCTTCATCGAGCGGACCGTTTATCAAAGGATTATCAGGTGACCAACGCATCGTGATTACCGCGACGCGTGCCGGGGATGAACAGAACTTTTCTAGATATGGAGATTATCTATCCCAAGCAATTGGTGACACCGCCGCCGACTTGGATCACGACGATCAAGTATCCATTCTTGAGGCATATCTAAAGGCCGCCTCGGATACTGCCAACTACTACAAACAAGAAGGCCGTATCGTCACCGAACATCCCTTGCTTGATGACAATGGAGACGGTCTCGGCACGCCTCCTGACTTTTTTCGCGGCATTCACCGCATTGCAGATGCTAAGAGTGGCGGTGATCCCGACGGAGAGTGGGCAGCGCGACGAATCGTATCAAACGCAAACAATGTCAAAGAAATATCCTCCGAGCAACAAGCGCGGCGAGAGGAACTGGTCAACGAGATCGCCCTGCTAAGAAAGGCAAAGAGCGATATGGACGTCGATGAGTATTTCGACAGTCTGGAACGGGTGATGCTCGAATTGGCGAGGATAGAAAACCCGCCTGAGTGATGGCGTCAGCGATTCGTGTGCTTCATAGGGAGTCGCGTATTGGCGGTGGTTAACATACTGAAAGCATGCCGCGCATCGCGAAGAATTGCCTGAAAGAGATAGGCCAAGTTCAAGCTGTAGCGCGGCACAAGTCGTCGCGGGTCGCCGAGCATTCGATAGGCCCATTCCATGCCACATCGCTGCCAAATTTTTGGAGCTCGACGAGCTGTCCCAGCAACAAAATCAAAAGATGCTCCCAATTGAATGGACACCGGAATTCCTAGTCGCTGGTATCGATCGGCGATCCATTTTTCACCTTTCGGTTGTCCGAATGCAACTAGCAAAATATCGGCACGCGACGCGCGAATAGTGTGTTCTAGTTGTTGGTCTTCCTGTTCACTGAGGTTGCGAAAGGGTGGCGAGAGAACACCAGCGACTTGCAAACCCGGGTAGAGCGTTTCCAGTCGCGAAGCACATTTCTGTGCGACACCAGGAGCAGCACCCAGAAAGAAAATTCTCCACCCTTCGGCCGCCGCACGTTCGGCCAATCGATAGATCAATTCGCTTCCTGCAACTCTTTCCGGCAAGGGAGTGTCGCTGCCGCTTCGACTGCGCACGACAATGGGCATGCCATCAGCGAGAATTCCTATTGCGCCCTTGGTGACAGCTTCTAACGTGGGATCTTGATCAGCCAACATACAATAATTGAGATTGGCGGTGATCAGGTATTCGGGACGTCGCCGCTCAATGATTGCTCCAACCCATTCGATCGATTCAGCCAAAGTGACGCGCGCGAACGGGATGCCCCAAACATTGACCGTGTCACGTTGCAGGGAGTCCAGTTGCATCGGAGATCTCGGGGGCGCAAGGTAGCCCGACGAAGGGCATCAAAGAATGTTCTGTAGTGGGCTACAGAAACAATACGTCACGCTTGCCCGTGATGGCGAATGGAGAGCACAAACAAAGACGCTCAAGCTGCATCTGGTCGTAGCAGAGCAGCCGATTATTCGGAGCTGAAGCATTCTGCTAAAAATGCCGGTTGTAACGACCGTTACAACTTAGGAACGGGACGCACTGGTTTGCGTTGGATCATTCTTGCCTGATCATCAGCAGGAGGCGGTGGAGGGTTATTGTTTCCTCCATTGTTTGCACCTGGTGGATTCAGATCAGTAAATTCCTCTTGCCAAGACCAGCCGATGGGTGTCTTCAATTCTTGTTCGGCCAAAAGTGACCACGGCGTGCCAGCATGATTTTGAACAACAGACTGTAGCAACCCGGTCGCTTCTTTGGCCTCTGACTCCCATTTGCTTCCCACTGATATTTCTGACGATGGGACTAACTGCCAGGTGTTATTTTTGGGATCGTCAAAAAGCATGCCTCGCTTCGCTTTGGCGAGCATTGCATTGTAGGTTTCCGCACGTACTTTATGAGCGAGAACTCGACCACGAGCTAAATCGAAACCTGCGAGCCAGCGAGGGCTATCTTCAGATTTTCGTCCGACTTCACCACGGCGTAGCTGATCATCCAAAGTAATCAGCCGAGGCTCAATTCTAGCCGCAGCTTGTTGGGCTTGACTCAGTTGACCTGTTAATTGCGCGTCGCTGGTTTTTACGAACCGCGTTTGCGGAGTTTCCAGCGTGGCAATTTCAGACATCTGACCCGCGGCGACCAAGGCAGTCCGCAAGGGACTTCTCCGAACTTGCGTTTCATAGTCCGAGGGGGAAACATAGTCCGGCCGATATCGACTCATGACATTCGGATCGAAAAAGTACTCAATTACTGATGCGAAATCATCGAGCTCGTTCTGCCGAACACGGCGATCGGTATTGCGATTGGGATGGACGGTAAAAAAGATTCCGCCCGTTTCGTAAGCTAATCTCGTCAAAGCAAATGGGCCAAAGCCCGAATCGATGACCGGCTCGCGCTGAAATCCTCCCACATATCCGATGTTGACCCGCTCGGGGCGAAGTGATTCCGGCCCCTGATCGACCTGAGCAAATACAGGTGATTGGTCAAATTGCGGATCTGGATCCACATACTTTATCAAAGTGTGTTCGCGACCAAACGGCGCTGGTACACCGATCACATAGACAGGCATACCAAACTTGCGACAGACGCCAATCGTCGGCTCTAGACCATTGGTATCGTCACCACGCTCGTCCGTCACAACTACCAACAACACGTTGCGAGCTGGACCACTGGAGGGTCGACTTCGTCGCATCTCTTTATACTGATTTGCTGCAGAATACACGGCAGCAAACACCTTTTCCGTACCTGAAGGATCGTTCTCGATGCCATCAACCGTTGCTTTGATTAATTGCAAATTGTCGGTTGGTTCTTTGGTCAGCAGTTGAACGCTTTCACCAAAGCCCATGATCGCAGTAAGCAGCGGTGCTTCCTCTCCCTTTCGCTTAAATGCCTCGGCACCACTTTGTTCGACGATACCAAGCTCATTGTAAATACGATCAAATCGGTCTCGAATCTCAGCTCGCTGCCTTGTCAGCGAACCACTTTGGTCGAAAAGCCAGACCACTAACGTTGGTCGCTCCTCCAAGCTTTTGAGTATTTCAAAGGTCAATCGATCGACCGCTCCGGAAGCGCCGGCGATCGCTTGTCCCACCTTACCATTGACCTTGATATTCAAATCCAGCGGCGCGGCGGCAGTGGTGAAAATGTTGTTTACATTGAGCGTTGCCAGTTCTTGGGGCCGCTGATCCATGGGATTAGGAATCTCAGCGACTTCGGCAAACTCAGGCGCAGAGGCTGCTGCCATTTCCGTTTCCGCAAGACTGCTAGCGCCCGATTCTTCTTGGGGTTCTTCCGAGTAAACAACTTCTTCTATTTGTTGGATCAGCTCCGTTTCAAAATCAGGGGGGCTACTCAATAAGACTATCGCAGGCGGCTCGTCCTTCAAGGTCTGCGGGATGAGCGCTAACAGAAGGACTGCAGCAACATGCGCTAAGAGACTGGCAATCAACGCGTAATTTTCGCCATTCAACCAAGAAGTGGATTCCTCGAACTCCAGTGAATCCTCTTCTTCTTCGGCATCGTAAAGGTCCAGTTCCGGCAAAGTGTCATAAGCTTGCTCAGACGCTAAGCCTGTCAAATTCAAAGGCACTTCTGGGAGTGCAGCGTTGTTGTCGAGCGATGTTGCCATAGGGAACAGTTTCGCAGAGCTGGACAATCAAATCAACTAAACGGCAAATCAACTAAACGGCAAATCAACCAAATAGCAGTCAGACAAGACCGAACTCATAGCAGGAAGTCCGCAATGAGCTACAGATCAAACGATTCTCTCACTCAATCGTACTCTTAATCGCTGAGAATCTGGCAGCTTAACCTGCTGGGAAGTGAAAATGGCGAGCCAATCTCCTGGTCATTGCGGGGCAGTCTGGACACCCTCGCGCGAGCATCACGGGGCTCGCTCGAATCGGTGTGGTATTGCGGAAATCGGCTTCTACAATCATACCTTGGGAATCCGGGCTTCCCCACTTTTAGACCATCTCCTCGCGAAGTCGCGTTCGAAAGAGTCGTGCGCGCGCAACAGATTCGTTATGACAGACGGAAGATTGATCGCTATCGGTGATATACATGGATGCAGCCAGGCTTTGGAGTCCTTGTTGGACGCTATTGTCCCAGGTCCTCTGGACACGATTGTGACACTTGGAGACTACGTAGACCGGGGACCCAACAGTCGCGCCGTGATTGATCGTTTGATCCGTTTGGGAAAAGAAACTCACCTCGTGTCGATTTTCGGGAACCACGAGCAGATGATGCTGGACGTTATCGAAGGGGTAGTGCCCTACACTAGCTGGACGCAGCATGGAGGAGTGGAGACTCTGGATAGCTATGGATTCCAGGGCACCATGGACTTCCTGCCGCAGAGCCATCGCGAGTTTTTCGACAGCATGGTGGACTATTTTGAGACGGAGACGCACTTCTTTGTACACGCCAATTACGAAGCAGATTTACCGCTAGACCAGCAAGCATTGGAGGTGATTCGCTGGCGATCGCTCCGCGAATTCTTGCCAGATCCGCATTATTCCGGTCGGATAGCGGTTGTTGGTCACACCGCCAACCCCCAAGCTCAAATACTGAACATGGGTTATCTGATTGCGTTGGATACTTATTGTTATGGCGGTGGGCTGTTGTCAGCGATCAACGTGTTGACGGGTGAGACTTGGCAAGCTACTCAAGAAGGCGAATTGGTCGAACGGTAACTGCAAAAGTCCTTAGTGAGTGGAATCCTGTTTTTTCTGCCCTCTTAAAGCTTTTCGCCCCGACAACCGGCATAGCCGTTAAATTTTACCAAGATTATTCAACCGGCATCATCGTTAATGCCGATCCACCAGATGGCGACCCGCAGCGGCGGATTGTTCGCGATTTCGATTTCGGCCCCCTCCCGGCCAGGTGGAACATGATTTTTAGACGACATCTCCCATTCGTTAGCTGGCTTGATTTCCGCCCTGAACGCCAGTGGCACCACTGTTTAATTGCCGTGATTGTGCTAGCTGGTTTCACTCCCACCGCATTTGCCCAAACCACTCGTGGAACTTATGTCCCGCCAAAGTTGGACCAAGCTCCAAACCAAGCTCCAAACCAGGCGCCAAAACGATTGACCAATGGGCCGGTGAAAACGATCCGATCGGTTCCGCAACCGCCGGTGGACGCAGTTGATAGCGAAGCAGACTACGACTACGACTACGATCAAGAGGAACCTTCGATCGTACGTGTGGCTCACCAAACTCTGCTAGTTGCCAAACAAGAGACCGACACGGAGGCCGCAAAAAAAGCTCCAGCGGTTGTGGCACCTGAGGAAATCGAGATGCCAGAGCCGATGCCGCTGGAAGAAATGGGGAGTTACTATGACGGCCCTGAAATGATGCACACTGGCATTGCCTCATACTGCGACGATGGCGGCTGCTCGATGGGCTGCGATGGTGGCGGATGCTCCATGGGGTGCGACAGTTGTGGCGATAGCGCCTGTGCTCCCCTCCCTAGACTATCCAATAATCAGTGGTTCGGTTCAGCCGAATGGTTGATGTGGTATCGTCGAGGCCAAAATCTTCCCGTGTTGGCATCGCAAACCTTGGCTACGCCATTATTTGGCGGTGAAAGACTGGGAGAGCAGGGCGAATCGGGGGGAAGATTTAGTGTCGGACGTTGGCTCGATCGGCAGGAAACTCAAGGAATTGCCTTCCGATTTTGGGGAGCCAACAAAGAGAACTTCGGTTTCTCAGCAGCGGGAAATTCACCGATTACGATTGCCCGACCGTTCAACAATAATGCGACTCAGCAAGTGATCATCAATCCGTTGCTGCCCGATCCTTCCGAATTTCTCAATATTCAACTTCAGTCAGAGGTCTACGGTGGTGATGTTTCGCTGAAGCGATTGTGGTTTCGAGGGCTTGGCGGGCGGGTCGACTTACTTTATGGATACCAGTTTTTCCGCTTGAACGAATCGCTTGGAATCAATTCGCGTGCCGTATTGGCGGCAGCAGAAATTCCGCCAAATTCGTCGATTGACATGCAAGAATTATTCGACGTCAAGAATGAATTTCATGGTGGCCACCTCGGTATCTCGACACACTATGGCGAAGGCCGCTGGGTTGTCGATGGTCAATTCAAGTTGGGGCTGGGAAGTCTGAAGAGAACCGCGGCTCTTACCGCAATGTCGACATCGACTATCCCGCCCGCGATTCCCGTTATTACGCAAGAAGGATTGCTAATCACTGCGTCAAATCGGGGAACTACCAGCGATAGCACCTTCGCGGTCTCTCCGGAGCTGAATTTGAATTTGGGTTATCGATTGAACCGCAATATGGACTTTACCGTTGGTTATACTTATCTGAGCATGTCCGATGTGCTGCAGGTATGGCGAACCGTCGACACGACGGTCAACGGTACCACTCGCCCGGCACGTAATTTTTCCCATGATAATTATTGGGTCCAAGGCTTGAATCTCGGAGTGACTTTCAATTACTAGCACGCCTCACGATCCTTTCGCAGATGCTCCTATTGCTCGCCTTGTCGGATTCCAGGTACTTCCTGGAGAATCGGGCGAGGCGAGTGTTGCTATTCATTGCGATCGCCGACACCATAATCCCATGGGCCGTGTGCATGGCGGCTTGGTTGCCGCGCTCGCAGATGCAGCAATGGGGATCGCCTTTTCACGTACGCTCTCCGACGGCCAAGACTTTTCCACAATCGAAATGAAGGTCAATTTTATCCGCCCCATCAAAGAAGGACGGATTGAAGCGGTGGCCAAAGTGGTCGAACGCGGTTTGCGCATTGGCTTTGTCGAGTGCCAAATATTCGGTCCCAATGGAAAACGCATTGCGACGGCTACCAGCACTTGTACTGTTGTTTCTTCGGTGTAACCCTTGATGCCTGCTAAAGCGATCTGCCTGCTTAATCGGGCAATCGTCTCACACTGCCAGGCGTAAACGGTAAGCCAGTCTGCGCGCTTTTGATGGCTGCGAAACAGAGCGCCAGACTGAGGAGATTGTCGCGAGCATCAATCGTGCAGGGTCGATTCGCCGCAATACTTGAAAGCAACTCTCCCATCGTGCCACGAAATCCGTCTGAGAACCATCTACCGACTAGCAGAGGTTCGTAGGAACCTTCATCTGTGGTAATGCGAACCTTTTGGTTTTGATGACCGCTGCCGAGACTTTGGACAACCCCCTGAGTTCCCGCTACATACGTACGATCCTCTGGCGCGTGACGCACCATCGCGTCAAACGTCATGCTCGCCTGTGCATTGTCGAAATCGATCAATACTTGTCCCAATAGATTGGGCATGATCTGCTGCTGCGGCGCTCGCCCGGTGGAAGCGAAAACGTTAGTCGCTTTCGATTGTGGCAACAAACATCGGACCATGTCGAACCAATGAATTGCATAGTCGTAAAGAATGAGGTGCTTCACATGCTCGAAAGCTGTTCCTGCGACCCAGGTATGGTCCCAATCAACGCTCATCCTTGCTGCAAATGTCTGGCCGATTAGCCCTGCTGCGATCGCGTTTCGCATATAGCTAAAATGAGGCGCCCATCTGCCATTTTGATTGACGGCCAATTTCAGTTTCCTGGCCTCAGCGAACTCCACTAACTCCTCGCCTTCATCTAGATCCAAAACAAAAGGCTTTTGGCTCAGCACATGTTTGCCAGCCGTTAACGCTGCTCGAATGATGTCAATACGAACATCAGGGTGCGTGGCAACATCAACGATCGCCCCATCGCATTGGCTCAATGCCTCGCGGTAATCCGTGAAAATTTTGGCCGTCGGATAGAATTTACTAGCAACTTGTTCTGCTGCATCCCGGCGTACATCTACCAGTGCCTGGACCGTCCAGCCTGCATCCCGATACGCTTCAAGGTGATGCTTGATGATCCCCCCACAGCCAATGACGATGATGCCCGGGTCGAAATTTAGAGGAAATTGTGGGCCATAATGCACACCTCCCCCCGCATGAAGTATGCTACTATTTACTGGACTAGAATCGCTGTGAGCTGTCACATTGAATCCTTGGTTGGCATGTATCGAGGGCGAGTATCGCTAGACATTTGCCGCTAGGTCACCCTTGACAGGGCACGCCTTTGGGGAAATGCTTGTTCAAACAATGAACGTCAAATACAGGCTAGCTGCGGATTGACTATAAGGGTTTTTGGGGTAGTGACATTATTTCGGGGGCTAGAGGCAAAATAATCGCTACGCAAGGAACAAATAAGTGTTAGATTCTATCGGATGGTTTGAGTTCCCCAAATGCGGCGTGGTTTGGCGTAATGGCCGGTTGAGAAATCAGCGAATAACGTCTAGTTTAATGTCGAAAGTCATTGAACGGATTGCTTGTCGATCTAATCAATAAATCTGAGTGAACTGGCGGTATGTTCGGGCGAAAGGGCAATTTTCTCAAATGACAAGTCGCCAGTTGTAGTAGAGGCATCCCGCCAAACGTTGGTGGGGTGTGTCAAATGGGATCGCTCATGTAGCATTCGCGATTGGAGCTGTAGGAGGGGCAGTTTTCCTCTGGACGGCGAGAAGTAAAAAAGTTGCTGGCAAGTGTCAGCGGCGAGTTTAGCACGTTGTTTAGTGCGTTCGGGATTTTCTTGACGCACCAGGCGAAAAAAAACAGTACGGTTTCAGTAAGTTTCACAGCTTGATGGTCGTTGCCTAGGACCTTTTTGGGGGTAGGCCGTCGAAGCGACATTTTAAGATTCGGCGGGATCCCATCAGTGGATCGTGACCGGTCAGGAGAATACCAGAAAATATGGCGATTCGCGTCTTTGTAGTAGACGACCATCAGGTCGTACGGTTGGGACTGGCAGCAATTTTCCAGTCAACCCAAATTGAAATTTGTGGCGAAGCTTCGACCGCGGCCGAAGTAGCCGAGAGCGTCGAGCGGCTAAAACCAGATGTTTTGTTGCTCGATATTCGCATGGAAGGTGGAGATGGACTCAACACCTTAGGGCGAATCAAATTAGACCATCCCGAGTTGGCTGTTCTACTTTATTCCGCGTATGACAATCCAACCTATGTAGCGAGGGCCGTCGCCCTTGGCGCAGCGGGTTACGTTTTGAAAGAAGCGCCCACGGAAAAATTGGTTAGCGCTATTGAGTTGGTAGCAACCGGCGGCAGCGCGTGGACTCGCGAAGAGCTTCGACGGGTGACAGGCGCTCTGGCCACTCCGCGATTGTCAGCGGATATCGAAGTGCCACTGACGCAGCGCGAAAGCGAAGTGCTCCGTCAAATGGCTTTGGGATTGACCAACAAGGAAATCGCCAAGGCACTTTCGATTAGCTACGAAACGGTTAAGGAACACGTCCAACACATATTGCGAAAGATTGGTGTTACCGATCGAACGCAGGCTGCCGTTTGGGCTGTTCGCAAAAAGCTCGTTTAATGGCTGGGTGCCGAGGATCGGATGCTGATGGCTCAATGGCACCCAACCTGTATTAAGCAACTTCAGCTGGACTTCGCCACCGAATCGTTCGCGTATCGAAGTCCGATGAAGTTTGGCGGTCGTGTTGTTCGCGATGTGACCCTTGTCAACGTAGTTTGCCGAGTCACCAACCACACTGGGCAAATTGGTGTAGGGCTGGGCTCGATGACCATGGGAAATGTTTGGTCATGGCCAAGTTCGTTGATGAATGGCGAACAGACACTCGCCGCTATTGTTGAACTTGCTCGTCGCTTGACTAAAGACTGCGATGAACAATGTTTGTCCGGGCATCCCCTGGAAATTTGCTGGATCGCTGCTCAACGTCGCAGCGAAATCGCTGTCGGTCTTCAGAAAGATTGGGACTTGCCGGAGTCAGTTCCCGCACTCGCCCAACTGCTAGCATCCAGTCCGTTAGAAGCTGCGATATTTGACGCGCACGGTAAAGCGGCGAATCGCAGTTCTTATCAACTCTTAGGTGCCGAATATCTTGCGGGCGACCTAAGTCGATTTCTTGGGGACGAGTTTAAGGGAAGGACCCTTGATGAGTTCATCTTGCCGACACCAGTAGCAGCCATGCCCCTGTATCATCTCGTGGGTGCGCTCGACGCGCTTGATGAACGCCAGCTGATGGAAAGCCAAACACCAGCGAACCTAGATGATGGGCTGCCAAGCACCCTTGCCGGCTGGATTGAGCAAGATGGACTGACGCACTTGAAGGTCAAATTGGATGGAGCCGACGCAGATTGGGATCTGCAGCGCGTCCTCGAAGTGAATCGGGTCGCTGATCAAGGTCCCCGGGGTGCGGACGCACCATGGTCCTTCTCGCTCGACTTCAATGAGCGATGTCAAAATGAAGAATATGTGCTGCGCTTACTCGACGGTGTCGCGCAGCGCTCAGTCGGTGCACTGAATCGACTTGCCTATATCGAACAACCAACGCATCGCGACTTGAAGGCACATCCGGAGAATACCATGCATCGGGTAGCCGCCCGTTTGCCGGTGGTCATTGATGAAGCCTTGATTGATTATGAAAGTTTGCTGCTAGCTCGAGAGCAAGGATATTCGGGTGTGGCATTAAAGGCATGCAAGGGGCATAGCGAAGCGCTGCTCATGGCGGCTGCGGCGCAATTTCATCAGATGTACCTATGCGTTCAAGACCTGACCTGCGTTGGTGCATCGTTCTTGCATTCGGCATCCCTTACGGCGCATCTTCCCGGGGCCGCCGCGATCGAAGGCAACGGGCGACAGTATTGCCCGGAAGCAAACCGGGGCTGGGAGTCCTGTTATCCAGGCATGTTCGATGTTCGCAATGGTCGCTTGCCGACCCATTTATTATCGGAATCTGGATTGGGCTATCATGATGGCCGAATTGCATAGCCCGTACGGTGTCAAAGAAAACTGGCGTTCTCTCATGCCAGCGAAATTGACACATCTGCAGTGGGCTGATTGATATCGATGGCGTTTAACCAATCATTCAGCGCGCACGAAGTGAACGGTTTACTAATCATTGCGCCGACCCCACCCCGTCTAGCGTTTTCCCATTCGTGAGGCCGGGGAAAACTAGGCATCCAAACATGTTCGATCCAATTGGCTCGTGGCCTGGCGTGGTTTGGTTCAGGTCGCATGATCCGCTGAGCAAGTTGCAAGCGCGTGCTCCATTCATGGTCAGTTGCGCAGCTCATTGCAGAGTCGTCCCAAATAAAAGCATCCAGGTTATGAACAGTGGGATTTTCTATGGAGGGAATCCATAGGGGTGTATGGAGTCTTGTGGCGAGTGAATCCATTAGAGCGTCAATATTCTCACGACGCGTCGCGACAATTCCAATAGTCAAACGACGCTTTGAATTTACGGCGTTTTGTATGTCATGAACGGAATGGTCCTGTGGATTCCTTGTGTCAGACTGAAACCATGAGGGCAGGGTTTGATTCCAGCGATGCCAAGCAATATTTTCAAAATAGGGCCAAGGACTACCAGTACGCAATTCCCCCTCGCATTCGGGGCCTACCAAGCAAGCCGATCGAACCGACTGAGATTGTTCCATCCACTTGATCAAAGCTTGCGGTGCTGGATTGCGGGATGGTTTAACAACGACTAGCCAACGCACTCTTTCCGCCGGAGTTTGAAGCCAATGTTCGAGCGATTTTCGGACGGCGACTTGGGCGGCATGATCGACGCAGTACTCAAAGGCTTGTTCCACCGTTGTGCCTCGCGTCGGTCCAATCCAAACAAGTGTACCTTCGCCTGCAGTGGTCATCGGATGTTGCAGAACGGTACTAGACTTGACCATAAAAGTCCTCGTCAGCATCGCGGATCAAATCGATCGCTTCTTGGCCCGTTTCGATGGCGCGGAGCGCACTGAGAAAATCCGCGTTGGCAATCAAGCGGCTTAGTTTGGCCAGGATTCGCAAGTGAATTCGATCGTCATAGGAGCAGATCAGAAAGAAAATATCGGTCATTTGACCTTCATCGGAAAAGGGAATAGGAGAACGACAAATTCCAAGAGTGATAACGGAATCTGCCAAGATGGTCGTTTGCGGGCGGCGCGGGTGCATCAGGGCCACGCCAATATCAAGCGCAGTGGGATGCAAAGCTTCACGAGCTTTAACCGCTTCGGCCATCGCCGGTGCATCCCACAGCATTCCCGTCTTTGCAGCTAGATCGCACATGTCGCGAATGACAGACGTTTTTGTTCGCGACGTCAGTGGTACGGCAACACCGTCGGGAAGGATGAGCTGTCCCAGGCTGGGCGCAATTTCCTCGCCGGCAGAACGATCCAGCACCGCTTCTACTTTCCCAAGTTGTTCTTCATCCGCTGCGCCAATGCGTTCTTCCAGCCAGTGATGAATTTCTGCCTCAGGGAATCGCCATTCGCCCCCCACGCGTCGACCGGGAATCCTATTTCGCTCAACCATCTTCAGCACCTGTTCAGGAGTCAAGTGGAGGTAGGCGGCTAACTGTCCTAGATCGAAGTCGTCCATTTTTCTTTTCCGGGTTTTAGCACAGGATTCTCGGTGTTCCGCTCGCCAAACGGGAACAATCAACACAAAGCGTCAACGATTCGACTTGACCAAATTCTGGCGATGCTGACAATCAGGGCAAGCAAGAACGAATGGCAAGTGCATGGATTGTACTTGTTCTCGCTCAACTTGAATAAAACACGATTGCTACCGCCCGCGGCATGGAGGCCGAATATGGAAGGTTTCGTTTCCGATCAGGAAAACGGCGATGATGTTCTTCGCATTTCGTTGCGTAAGCTTTTGCCCCGTGCCAAATTCTTTGGTGGCGACGATCTAACTCTTAGCCGTTTGGTGAGTCAGCCTAACGAAATACAACCGGGTGACGCGTTGGTCATCTTGGCTGAATGCGCCGATCCACTTGCATTTGCTTGCCAAGCAATGGCGCGTGGAGCATGTGGAATTATCACAGAGCAACTTCTCCCCGTGCCGCTGGTGCAGTGCATAGTCCGCGACAGCGGTCGCACAGCTTCGAAAATTTGCAATCAACTGAATGAAAATCCTGCCTCAGAACTGCTGACCATTGGAGTCGTCGGCTCCTCTGGAAAAACAACCACCGCATTGATGGTGGCAGCGATTACTCGCGCCGCAGGGTTCCGCACCGCGTACGAGACCGATCTTGGACGCGGAGATGGAGTCGTGCAATCGGTCCCTGAAAGCCGCCTTACGGGACCATGTCAAGTGAGCGAGTTTCTCACCGATGCTCGGGATGCAGGTTCTAAAGTCGTTGTCTTGGAACTTAGTGACGATTTCGTACGCTCCTCGCATTTCCCGCTGATGAATTTCGACATAGTCGTACTGGTCGGCAACAATGTTTCGGTTCGTGATCCAGGCCAACCAAGCGTATTGGATTTGGCACTCCACCAAGTGCGCGAGGGTGGCATCGTCGTGGTCAACGGCGATTGTCGTGAATCGCTTGCAGCGAGCGATCGAGCCGGCATTCCTGTGTTGAGCTATGGGATGCGAAACGACGTTAATGTTTCGGCAAAGATATTCGAACAACATCCTGGTGAAACTACTTTAATGGTCACTACCGGGGATGTTACCGCTGTGATGGAAACTCCCTTTACTGGTCCGTCGATGGCCGCATCTCAACTAGCGGCACTTACTGTCGGCATGTTGATGGAGCTTCCTATTCATCGCGCCATAGATGCGATTACAAAAATTCGTACAATTCCAGGTCGGATGCAGCGAGTGTCCCATTGGGATCAGGCGTCGGTGGTCATTGATAAGAGTGATAACGCCGACCGCTTGGGCAATTCACTCCGCAGTCTGCGTCGTGAACGCTGTGGTGGAAAATTGTGGGTGGTAGCATCGCTAGGCGACAATCTTTCGGCACCAGAATCGGCCGCGATGGGGCGACTAGCCGAACGTTACGCTGACTTTGTTATTGTTACAGCGGACGAGCAGGGGCGTGAACCATTCCTACAAAAAGCACATTGTTGGCTGGATGGGGTTGATAAAGTTTCCAGCCCAAGACTGATTGCAGATCAAAAAACAGCGATTTTATGGGCCATGACTCAAGCCAAGTCCGGCGATACGGTGTTGCTGACGGGGCGGTGGAAGAGCGAATCCCCCGAACATCAGCGTCGCGATATTGAGGCAGCGATTCGTCTACTGGGAGATGTTTCTCGCGAAGAACATGAGGCAGAACCAACCATTTTGCCCCACCCTTCGCTCTATAAGTCGGCTTGACATAGCACTGCGGCGATTGGTAATCCCCTTGAACAGAAGGAAAAGAGGGTTTTGTCGCAGGCAATCGGTTTGCGGGAGCCGTGCGCCGATCTTCCTCCAAGGTCGAAGCTTGATGCCTTGCTAAGACGGTTACTGGGTCAATTGTCCAGCAGGGTGCTTCGCGACGAAATTCTCAACTAACGTCGTGCCTTCCGAAATTCGGAGGACTCGATGTTAGGATAGAAGCAGGCCAGGACGCTTATGCAATTTTGCCAAGGGTCCTGGCCTGCCTTATTTGCATTTTCTGATTTCTCTATTCATGTTGCACATGTCTGTCCTGCTCTGCAAACGATGTAAGCATCAACAAGTTGTTGGCCGGTCTGAACGCTTGGCTTTACTGCGCGCCAATGGAAACCTGTTGCGAGATAAGGACCCCAGTCCTGACATCGTCGATGCTCTTTTTGAAAATTTACTAGTCCGCCTCGAATGCACTGCATGCGGGGCTGCCGGTCTTGAAGAAAACTCCGATAGCACCGAAGAATCGAACCCAGAAACTTGGGGAGAATCGCGTCGATGCATCGGCTGCGGTGCTGCTATTCCAGCCGAACGTTTGGAGTTGCTTCCCAACACTCAGCAATGCACGCCCTGTGCTGCCGCAGGAAAAACGAGCCGAGAAGACCAACGACAATTTTGCGATCGCTGCGGCGGCTTGGTGGTGTTGACGGCCCGACGCGGAGCAGGACTAGCCGGATACACTATGACTTGTTCCAGCTGCGGTCAGCGACACTAACTTTCACCGGAATTCCGCCAGCATGTCAGCCACTGATCCGCCCGTCTCTGCCAAGAAAACAAATGAGCTAAAGGATCTTGAGCAGTCTAACCAAAATCAATCTGCAGAGCCTACCAATTCCGCACCCTCGAATGCCGGTAGCGATCTCGAAGACTTTGGATTTTCAAAACCAAAGCGGGTACCCTACCTGTTAGTGTTGTCATTGACCGTTCTGACCGTGATGACGGTCAATGGTCTCTACTTGATCATTAGTCGACCATCAGAAACTCCTCCTCGGCCGGCCAATGCTACCGAGCGCATCAAAGAGCAATTGGAGCTCGTTCATGCTGGTAAAGCCGATGGTATCAACATCGCCGATGTTGTGGCTATCGATGAAGATCTAGAGGCTCTCCGCGATCAAACCGGAATCCGTACGTTGATCGTCGACGAGGGAATCATTACGGATGCGGGAATGAGCGCTATTGGGTCGTTGACCAATCTAGTCCACTTACGTCTGCGTCAGTCGCCCATTTCAGATGAAGGGCTCAAGCAACTGTTGACCTTGCAAAATTTGCGAGTCTTAAATTTGCCACAGGCGGATATATCGGCCGCCGGTATTGAGTCGCTCGCAGCCTTAATGAGACTGCGCCAACTTCGCGTTGGAGGAAACGGCCGCAACGACATCAGTCGCATGGTTAGCCGACTGGGCAATCTTCGCGCGATCCATTTAATTAATGTCCCGGTAACTGACGAGAGCTTAAAATTGATGTGCGAAATGCCGCATCTCGAATCCCTCTACTTGGATAATCCAAGCATCACTGAATTGGGCTGGGATTGGATGTTTGCCACGCATCCAGAAATCCACATTCACGTTAATCAATCCCATCATGATCGTGATCCCAACTGGCATTCGCATGCGAATGGGATGGAATTGGAACCAACAATTACAGATGGGGACGAAGCAACGCTTCATCCACGTCCCGTGCCAACCGATGCAGAGACCGCAAACGAAGAGGGCGATGAAAATGGCATTGAGGATGACACCGAAAATATTTCCGACGACCCGGCAAACGAATAACGTCGCAGTACCCCTCTGATCATTGTTTTGCAAATTGGCTTGAGATCCACTAATATAGCGAAGGCTCGCGCCTGAAGTCGCCGTCGGCTGAACTGACATGCTATTGGCAGACTTACCGTTTTATTGGTAACTCGCAGCGCCGGATCCTTTACCCACCCCTCTGTTCCCACCTCTTTCCAACGTGAAACCGCATCATGCGCTATTCAGTCCGATCCATTCGGTCGGTCGTTGTCTTTGGTACCCTTCTATCAGTGGCAGCTTTTTCAATGGCTGCGGCCTTTCGTTTGTCGGCGGCAGCCGATATGCGCCAGGCCGCAGTAGGTCTGATCGAACTATTAACTCCCGATCAACTATCCGTGATGCTCAAGTCCTTTGATGACGAAGTGCGTGTCGGTTGGCACTTTATCCCTAAGAAGGAACGGAAGGGAGTTCCCTTGCGAGATATGACAGAACCGCAAAAAACGGCCTCATTGCGGCTTTTGCGGTCTGCACTTAGCGAAGCAGGTTACTCAAAGGCTTCCAAGATCATGCTTATGGAAAAAGTACTCAAGGAACTAGAAGGCCCCAATCGAACTTGGGCACGTGATTGGGAAGAGTATTACGTGACACTGTTCGGCAGTCCAACATCCGAGAACGAAGTTTGGGGACTTAGTTTCGAAGGACACCACTTGTCGCTGAATTTTGTTTGCCGTGGCGGACAGGTTCTTGATTCCACACCGCAATTTTTTGCTGCGAATCCAGCCATTTTGCAAACGGAAGTGCCAGGGACACCGCATCGCAAAGGGACTCGGATGCTAGCGGACGAAGAAACGCTCGCCTTTGACTTGGTCAATTCACTCTCGGAAGCCCAAAAACAAAAAGCCATTATTGCTCCAGAGGCGCTTTCTGAAATTCGTGGCGCTGGAGAAACTCAACCACCTACAGAGACTCCCGCTGGAATTTCCTACGTCGAATTGACGAGTGCTCAATTGCAAGTGCTTGAAAAACTAGTCGACGTATACACTAGCGCGGCGCCCGCAGATGTCTATGCACAGCGCATGGCCGCAATTAAGGAAGCGGGCTGGTCCAAAGTATACTTTGCCTGGGCGGGAGCAACAGAACCCGGAATTGGGCATTACTATCGAATCCAAGGTCCATCCTTTCTTATTGAGTTCGTCAATACTCAGCCAGATGCGGAGGGAAATCCTGCGAATCACATTCACTGCGTGCTTCGGGACATGACAGGCGACTTTGACTTACCGTTAAAAGCCAGCTGAAACACGTCTTGGAAAATTGGCTGGCTGAATAGCTGGATAACAAATTCGCACACGAAAAAACGGCCATCATTGCTGATGGCCGTTAGTCGTTAACTGATCAGTGCGATGGAAGCTGACTAAGGTTTAGCGGCCTTGTTATCATCTTCTTTCGGACCCTTATCGTCATACTTGGCTTCGGGAATAGAATCGGTGTCTTTGCTACCGAGAACGCTGTGATAGACAGCGAACTCGTTATTGACATTTCCTTCTACTTTGGATGCTTCGTCCGTCACAGTCGCAGCTTCAGTGATCATGGTGATCACTTTACGTTCCACGATTTGGTTTCGCAGAGCATCCATTTGGCCGCTCTTTTCTAGTCGAGCACGAACGCGTCGAACAGGCATATCGCTTTGTTCAGCGATCAGTTCGAGTTCTGCTTCATAATCTTCTGCGTCGGCATCGATCTTCACATCTTCGGCAATTTGCTCGAGGATGAAGTGTTCGCGGAGCGAAGCTTCCGTAGCTGACTGTGCGTTCTGTCGCATCACGTTGACGAGTCGACGGATGGTGTCTTCATCGAACGAGCTGCGACGTAGTTCGAGAATCTTTCGCTCGAGTTCACGTCGAGTTTGGCGTTTCACCAGGGCGGGCGGAAGTTCCCAGTTAGCGTCGCCGGTCAGAGTTTCGACAATTTGCTTTCGCAAGGCTTGTTCTTGTCGGTAAACGACTTGGCGTTCAAGGCTATTGCGAACGAAGTCGTAGAATTCTTCCTTACTGGCAAAGTCACCCAGTTCTTCCAAATAGGAAGGTGTCAGTTCAGGCAATTGCTTGCGTGATACTTCGATCACATAGAATTCCGCGTCTAGATCCTTTCCACGAAGCTCTTCATTGGGAGCCTCATCGCCAACTTTGACAATTCCCTTGCGAGTCTCACCTTCTTTGGCACCGGCAATAATTTCACCGAAGTTCTCGCAAATTCCGTCGGAGAAGCTGAGTCGGCTGGTAACGCGAACTCGTTCTTCTTCCATCTCAGAGATGAGACGGCCTTCGCTGAAGAATTTTGCCGTCAGCAGTACCAAGTCGCCATCGACGGCGGGATCATCGACTGCCTCAGGTTGAATCGACCGTCCGATGAGGCCATTTACGGCACGCTCTACTTCGGATTCATCGATCGTTTCTGTGGGACGCACTAAGCTGAGCCCCTTCCAATTCGGAGTTTCGAATTCAGGGCGGACTTCCACTGAGAATTCGTACTTGAAATCCCCGTCAACGGGCAAATCAATGGACTCGTAATTGAAATCGGGTTCGCTGATCGCCGAAAATTCTGCAGACTCGGTAACCTGCGTCAGGCTATCCATCAGCAGCGAGCTCTTTACCTGATCGGTAACGCGATCGCGAAATTGTTTTTCTACGAGCTTACGCGGAGCACGACCGGCCCGGAAACCTGGTACTTGAGCGTCAGGAATAAGCTCGTCGTAGGCCTTCCTCATGTATCTTGCGATCTCTTCTTGTGGGATTGTTACAACCACATGGCGGAGGCAAGACTGTGGACTATCGACCTTAATGTCCAGCTTGAGAGGGGTCTTCTCGGTTTCTGGGTCAACCGTGACATCGGACTGTAATTCGGAAGAGGACATAACCTGCCAAGAACTTCCTTGAGGGACATGCCGGACGAACGGCGTTACAGAAAGGAAAAGGGGACGTGCGGGAGCTAGAGCGGGTGATGGGATTCGAACCCACGACAACAACGTTGGCAACGTTGTGCTCTGCCAACTGAGCTACACCCGCAACACTGTGTTGCTTTGTGCGCTCCCGAACGTCCTCTTCTAATCATTGCGAACAAACTTAACGGAATCACCGATTGTTGCCAATGGGCAATCTGAGCGGCAATCGCCAAACGGAGCGGGATTATAGGTTGCTAAGCGTAGCTTGCAAGGCCTACTCGTCTGTTCCCTATCTTCGAAAAGGCTAAAGTGAGTGCAATGGGTTTCCGTAGCTTGAGGAAGTGCATGTCGGTATCGACGCAATCCGCTTCGAGACTTGAGAACGATTTTGGTGGATCGCTTGTTACGCACATGCCAGTCGTGATATTTTCTTAGCACCCTTCGAATGCATGAGTTAGTCTCACGCATTCGTGAGTTTCGCTACTCATCTGTATCTGTGTAATCGCCTGTGCCCTACGCAACCATTGGTCCGATCGCCGTCCATTTACCTGATCGCATCGAAACCAACGCCGAGCTCCAGGCTGCCTATCCCGATTGGGATTTGGAGTTGATTGCATCGAAGACGGGAATTTTGCAGCGACACATTGCAGCACCAGCCGAAACCGCCTCGGACTTGGGTGTTGCCGCGGCCCGAAAATTACTAGACCAGTACCAAATTGATCCGTCCAGCATCGATTTCCTGCTGTACTGCACACAAACGCCTGATTACCCGCTGCCAACGACGAGTTGTTTGGTTCAACATCGCCTCGGACTGGCGACCCACTGCGGAGCGTTAGACTTCAATCTCGGCTGCAGTGGCTTCGTATATGGATTGGGGCTTTCCAATGGTTTAATCCAAGCGCGGTCAGCCAAGCGGATTCTGTTGATTACTGCCGAAACCTATAGTCGCTACATCGATCCTGATGACCGTTCCTTGCGGACAATCTTCGGTGACGGCGCAGCAGCGACTTTGATTGAATCGAGTGAAGAGCCCAGTCTTTTCGGATTTCGCTACGGCACAGACGGTCGAGGGGCAGACACATTGTTTGTTGGCGATGGTGGCGCTAGGGCTGAATCCGACCGCATCCAACCACGGCACCGTAAGCGCTGGAAAAGTCGCCTCTATATGGACGGCCCAAGTCTCATCAATTTTACAGTGGATGCTGTACCACGCTTGATCGACGAAATTCTCAGCGCAGAAAATTTGACCGATCCTCAAGTCGAATTTTATTTGATGCATCAGGCGACCCGAAAGATGCTAGAACAATTGCAACAACGGATGGGTGTGACCGAGTCAAGGATGCCGATCGAATTGCAAAATTGTGGTAACACCGTCTCTGCGACGCTGCCGATCCTCATCCACGATATGCGTATGGCTGGGCGGTTGCGACCCAACTCGCTGAGTATGCTAGTTGGATTTGGAGTGGGTTGGTCTTGGGCAGGATGTCTGTGGCGAGAGTCGCTGCTGACTGGTTGATTGAGGACCTCGCCGGGAATGAACGTCTAACAAAGTAGTTCGTGCGGCACCAGACTCTATAATTTTTGCTTCCAGACTTTTTCATTTGTCGTTTGCGTTAACGGGTGTTTCAGCATGAGCAATTCGATTCAGGGACAAGTGTTGATTGCCGCCCCCATGTTGAGCGATCCTAATTTTTTCCGAGCCATTGTCTACATTGCCAAACACGATGGTGAAGGAGCGTTCGGTGTCATCTTGAATCGCCCCAGCAATACTCGGCTCGAGGACGTGATTGAGCAGGCGAGAGGTCGACGACCCGAGCGGGAAGATGCAATCTATATCGGCGGCCCAGTAGAAGGACCGTTGATAGCCTTGCACGATCAAGTCAACTTGGGTGAACCTTGCACAGACGAAATTTGGTTAACCAGCGACGATGATCATTTGATGATCCTCTGCGATCGCACCGACGCGGAGGCCCGCTTCTTTAGTGGTTACAGTGGCTGGGGGGCTGGGCAACTGGAAGCCGAATTAGAAGCGGGTGGATGGATGGTGGGACCTTTGACGATGGAACAGCTTTTTGGTGATCCCAACGAAGTTTGGGAGGAGGCCGTAAAATGGCAGGGGAGAGAAGTGCTACGCGCCCTGGTTCCGGGTGCGGGTCTGGTCGATCCTCAGGTGAACTAATCCCTTATGGCGGGACGCACGATCGCTATCGGTGATATCCACGGTTGCAGCAAAGCGCTGAGGGCCTTGCTGGAAGCTATCGCGCCAGCTCGCGATGATACAATCGTCTTGCTGGGTGACTATATTGATCGAGGTCCCGATAGTCGTGGTGTTATTGATCAGCTCGTCGAGCTTCGGACGTCATGCAATCTAGTCTCCTTGCGAGGGAATCATGAGGTGATGTTGCTGGGAGTCCGCCTGCTTGGCTTGCCACCAGAACATTGGTTTCAGTGCGGAGGTCAAGCGACTTTGACCAGCTACGGTGGGCGACTGGATCGCATCCCTGACAGCCATCTCGATTTTTTGTGCTCATTGCTCCCCTATCATGAGACCGATCAGGCAATCTTCGTCCACGCCGGTTACGTCCCCTCGCTGTTGCTGAACGAGCATCCCGAACAAACGTTGTATTGGGATCATCTTCCTGAAGTACCTCCCGTTCCACACGTCAGCGGGAAAACTGTATACGTCGGACATACTCCTCAAGGATCGGGGCAGCCTCTCGATGTCGGTCACCTTGTATGTCTAGATACCTATTGCTTTGGAGGCCTATGGTTGACGGCCATGGACCTTCATTCTCGTGAAATTTGGCAATCCAGTTATCATGGTCACATGCGCAGACGACCCTGGAAACGTCTCGCTCAACTTTACCGAAGCCTACTTCGCCCCACAAAAGTGACCCCTTCGGAATGACAGAACCTTCTGCCGCACAGCGCGTTTTTATCAGCACCGCTTTTCTAGGCGGAACCTTAGCGGTAGCTGCTTGGGGGTTCGCTCTCTACGGTGCGCGCGGAGAGAATTTTGCCAGTGTGGTTCTTGTCGTTTCAGCACTTTTCGCTCTCTGCATGGCGCTCGCTGTGTCGCTCTCCGTATCGCGCAGATCGCGAGACTTGGAAGCATTGGCCGAGCGAATTCGCTGGCTCGGGGAAACAGAAAATATGACTCCCATCGTTCACCCTGCAGAACGCGCGCCACACATGGATGTCTTGTTTCGCCACATCACCGATGCGCAAGATAGTATTCAACGTAGAATTTCCAAACTGGAAAACGATCGTCGCCGCGGGTTTCATGTGTTGGGCCATATGACGGACGGCGTACTGGCAATTAGCTCAGAACGGCGAGTATTGCTGCTCAACCCCGCAGCGCGTCGCCTACTCGGATTGACTCGAGAAAGCTTGTTAGGTCGGCGCTTGGCAGAAGTTGTTCGTGTCCCTCAGATTATCACGGCAGCCGATAATGTGCTGGCAGGAAATGGACCAGAGGAAATTGAGTTCGATCTTCCTTCCGACCACGAAAGACATCTCCGCTTGCAGGCAATCGAATTGCCTGCTGATGGTGCAGCCGGAGTTTTAATAACCATCCGAGATGAATCACAAGTTCGCAAACTCGAAAAGCTCCGCAGAGAGTTCATCGCCAATGTATCGCACGAACTAAAAACTCCCTTGGCGGCGGTCAAAGCCTATGCCGAGACACTACAATTGGGTGCAAAAGAAGACCCTGAAACTTGCACCCACTTTCTCAATCAGATCGATTTTCAAGCGAATCGTTTGGAGCGGTTGATCAATGACATGTTGCAACTCGCAAGGGCCCAAACAGGGACGGAAAACCTCGTTTTGACCGTGGTCCCCTTGGCTCCCGTTTTGAAGGAGTCACTTACTACCTACGAACCGCTCGCCCGCGCCAGAGATATTTCAATCGATTTCCAAGCACTTACGCAGCCGGCTGCCGTGGTGGCCGACCGCGAGGCATTGGTGACGATTATCAATAACCTGCTGGGAAATGCGGTTAGATATACGCCAGTGGGTGGGCACGTGGAGGTGCGGTGTCGAGAGGTGGGTAAGTTCTGGGCGATCATGGTCTCCGATAACGGCCCGGGAATCCCTGAAGCGGACCAAGAGAGGGTCTTTGAACGCTTTTATCGTGTCGAAAAAGCAAGGGATTCAACCAAGGGAGGCACCGGGTTGGGCTTGTCTATCGTGAAAAACCTTGTTCAAGCGTTCCAAGGTGAAGTGCGGTTGCAAAGCAAATTTGGACACGGAGCAACCTTCGAAGTGCGTCTCCCTACAGCAGTTACGGATTAGCATTCCGCTATTGTGAGCTAATGGGTTCACTGATTCTTCATCCTAATTTAACCATTCGCTTGCTCTAATGGGGCTGGTAAGTTTCGCTGACTTGACGACCATGATGGCATTCGGCAGGTTTGATCCCCATAGTCCCATTCAGCCACCACGAGTCACTCATGGCAAAAGCGAAAATCCTAATGGTCGAAGACGATCGAGGATTAGCCGAAGTTGTGGATTACAACCTCAAGCGAGCCGGTTACGAAGTCTTTCGAGCCCACGACGGTCGTGACGGTCTCACTCAAGCTCAACTGAAGCTCCCTGACCTAATCCTTTTAGATGTCATGCTTCCCGTGATGGACGGTATCGAAGTCTGTCGGGCACTCCGCTCCAGCGATGAAACGCATGACCTACTGGTGATGATGCTCACCGCGCGAACCGAGGAAACCGACGAATTGGTCGGCTTTTCTGTTGGCGCAGATGATTACGTTACCAAGCCGTTCAGCGTAGCGGTGCTGCTGCAACGCATTCGCGCACTACTACGCCGTCGACAAGATATTAATGAACCGCGTACCAACATCGCTTCGCAGGGGGTCGCCGTTGACCACCGGCGTCACATCGCGACCGTCAATAGCCGCAAACTGAAACTCACTCGCAGCGAATTTCGTTTGCTGTCGACTTTGATTCGACAACCGGGCCGAGCTTTCGATCGTAGCGAATTGATCGATGCCGCATTAGGTGAGGATACGATGGTCCTGGAGCGAACCATCGATGTTCATATTCGAGCACTTCGCAAAAAATTGGACGAAGCGGCGAGCCTTGTTGAAACCGTGCGTGGCGTTGGATACCGCTTCCGCGAACCAAACGCCGAACCACAATCGGACGAATAAGCTCCCCCAAAAATAGTCGCCTCACGCTCCTCGTCGAAGGCAATAATAGTCGCCTTTCGCTCCGCGAAAGTAGCGTTGGTATTCGCTGCCTTTTCAGAACTTTCGCGGAGCGAAAGGCAACTATTCCGCGAAAGTTCTCAAAAGGCTATGAAGAGCGACGCTACTTTCGCGGAGCGACAGGCGACTATCGCGTACCAACTACTCAGTGAGTCGTCTCGTCTGGTTTCGTTGCCAATTGCGATTGAACATAGGGGTTCTCTCGCACAGGTCCAACCATGGTTGGTGTCTCCGCGACATGTTGCAATTGTAGGTCCTCGCTGACCACGGATGCACAGCAATGTGGGTTCATCATTGGCTCACTTTGCGGTGGCACGACAAAATCCACCGCGGGACGAGAACGGTAATCGTTGCCTGTCTGGATTTCTGGAAGCGACGCGAACGGGCTGACTCCGTAGGGTCGCGTGTGCCGTGCGCCGTAATAGACAGGCGGGTTTACAGCAAAATACGGAGGGTTGGGAACCGAGTTGCGATAGCGAATTCCGTAGGGCTGGTAATAGCCAAATCCGAAGGGGAAATTTTGGAATCCGTCATACGCTTGGGTAGGTGCGGCCCCGGCGAGACCAGCTAGTAGTGCGAAAGCAGGGAGTAATATACGACGCAAGATGTTGCCCTCTGGTAAAATTCTGTTAAGACTCACGGAAAATTCTGCATCCCTGCCGGAAAATTTCCCCCGACTCCATTGACCGTAATCACCATCATCATGCGGTTCAAATACCGGTTCAGCAATTCTCTCCAATTCAGTGTGTTACGGAACGGATAATCGTCATAATGCGAATTGCCTGCGTAATTCACTCCCTAGCCGGAGGAGGTGCCGAACGACTGATGGCTGGACTGGTGAATCGCTTGGTTTGCGAATACCCCGTCACCTTGATCACGCTCGATCAATCTGAAAACGACCGCTACCCAGTATCGCCTCAAGTGCAGCGAATCTGCCTAGGTGCTATGAAGTACAGTCCCACGCCGATACATGGCCTGTGGAACAATTTGCAGAGATTGCGAGAACTAAAGCGCGCAGTCCTGAATGCCGACCCCGATGTCGTCCTTAGCTTCTGTGACAAAACGAATGTGCTGACCTTGGCTGCACTCCGTGGGCTGAGTCGACATCGGCACGATGCAGATCGGCACGATGCAGATCGGCATGGATCCGGCTCTGAAAAACGAAGCACAGTCTCCCCAAATTCACTTCCAATTGTTATCTCGGAACATACCGATCCACGCCAACAACACTTGGGTTTTCCTTGGGAATGGCTGCGACGCAGATTTTATCCGCTCAGCACCAGTTCAATCGTGCTTACCTCTCAAGTGCTGGATGTCGTGCAATCCTGGACTGGAAATTACCCTGCTATTATTCCACCGGCCATTGATCTACCGGCGGACCTGCATTCCTTCAGCAGAGTAACCGCCAGCGAACATCCAACCAAAAGAATTCTGGCTTTGGGTCGTTTGTCGAAAGAAAAGGGATTTGATCGAGCCATCGAAGCCTTCGCACAAATAGCCAGAGAATCTCCGGATTGGAATTTGACGATAGCCGGTGACGGTGCAGAAAAAGACCGACTAGTGAATTTGACGGCTGATTTCGGGATTTCCGATCGAGTGGAATTTGTGGGCTGGGTTAACGGGATCACACCGTTTTTGCGAACCGGTGACATTTTTGTATTACCCAGTCACTACGAAGGATTTCCAGTTGCGCTGCTTGAGGCAATGTCCCATGGATTGGCATGTGTCGCTTTCGATTGTCCCTGCGGTCCATCGGATATCATCGTTCACGAACTGAACGGATTGTTGGTTCCCCGGGATGACGTGCCGGCTCTCGCCAAGTCGCTTGCCCATTTGATCGCTTCGCCGCAACTTCGCAGTTCCTTCGGTGACGAGGCTACTAAGATCGCCGCAACTTACAGCTGGACAAAGTTTGTGGATGCTCATCTGTCGGTTCTTAAAAAAGCGACCAGACTTTGATTGCAGATGTCGCCCGTTGTCTCGCAGGCCGTTCAATGCAAAACTAGTGAACCTGTGAGCTCTGCGGCAGTCTTCATTTATTCCTTCCTGGCAAACCATCCGAGCATTATGTCGTATTTAGTGAACATTAACGGCCGCCTTGTCCCTAAAGAGCAAGCAACTGTCAGCGTTTATGATCATGGACTGCTGTACGGAGACGGCGTATTTGAAGGCATGCGAAGTTATTCAGGTAAAGTGTTTCAACTGGAACGCCATCTCGATCGCCTCTGGGAATCCGCTTGTGCGATCGCGCTTGAAATTCCGACCACGAAAGAGGCGCTCGCAGACGAAGTCCGCAAGACGCTTGAGACCAACGAACTAACGGATGCCTACATTCGCCTGTTAGTGACGCGCGGTAGCGGCTCCTTGGGATTGGATCCCAATCGCTGCTCGAACCCCCAAATCGTCATCATCACAGACAAGATTGCTCTCTATCCAGCAGAGTTTTATCGGGACGGGCTGGATTTGATCACCGCTGCGACGATTCGCAATCACCCAGCAGCTCTTAGCCCGCGAATCAAATCTCTTAACTACCTCAACAATATTATGGCGAAACTCGAGGGCCTGCGTGCGGGGTGTGTGGAGGCACTGATGCTGAATCACAAAGGGGAGGTGGCGGAATGTACCGGTGACAATATATTCATCGTCCGTCATGGCCGATTAATGACACCACCTATCGATGCCGGAATTTTGGAGGGGATCACGAGAAATGCGGTGATTGAGTTGGCTAAGCAGCTCAATATTCCCGTATCCGAATCTCCGATGACTCGACACGATGTAATGATTGCTGACGAGTGTTTTTTGACGGGCAGTGCAGCCGAAGTCATTCCAGTGGTTCGCTTGGACGGCAGAACCATCGGCTCCGGTAAACCAGGCCCTTTTACACAGCAATTATCGAAAGCGTTTCATGCCCTGGTTCGTGAATAGGTTCGTGAATAAGTGTGCAGAATTGTGGGGCATGGAAGAAAATAAGCGACCGAACCCAAATTGCCGACAGCTTGTCTCGATGTCGCAGTTAAAGGCCCGTTGTCACAATTAAATGCATCGAGTACGCTTCGAATCACTGAAGCAACCGTGCCCGTATTGCCGATTCTCGGCAGTACACGGCATTGATATTGCTCAGTGACGGATTAGCGCGGCGGAATAGCTCAGTTGGTTAGAGCAGCGGAATCATAATCCGCGTGTCGGGGGTTCGAATCCCTCTTCCGCTACCTCCCAAAAAGCCCGTGTTTGCACTCTTTTGAGTAGTAAAACGCGGGCTTTTTTCGTTTTCTGATTCCATTTCCCTACGCAGGTTGCATCCGCCACTACAGGCCGGAACATGCCCCAAAATGCCCTCAGTTTGTCCCGCCAGCGCTACCAGATTCGAAGATGCCGGAGAGCCCTTGAATTGCACGGCTGTCCATCGAAGGGAACAAGTGGCCATAGGTGTCCATGGTCAGAGTAATCGATGAATGCCGCATTACGGTCTGTATTGGCTTGGGGTTCTCTCCTCGGGAAGCACCAGAAATGGTGGGGGCTGGCCAAGGGGAAATTTGCCAATCGACTGATCTCGACTTTCACCTTGTCTTAGACCGGTTTGAATCGTTAGCTCGATTTCAACCAAATTCATTGGTACGAATTATACAGTGCGAAACATCGTTCCAATAAAAATGGGATTTGCCCAAAGATCGAAAAAGTGATCGAGGAGTAAACCACGAATGACACGAATAACACGAATGGGAGGCCAGTGAACAGAAACTCAGTGAACATAAAATCAGAAAACCGAACATCAGTGAACAGAAGACACGGTCTGACCTAGCGAAGCACTCCAGCCTCAAGGTGGTTGAGATGACTGGGCGGAAAACAAAGACTCAGCGCAAACATCGCGTGCATGATGACTTCATTACAAACTTTTCAACAGGGAGGCGACCCACCCGGCAGGATCAATCGATGAGTGTTCTCGCGACGCTTTCTTGCCTTATTGAATGACCAATTTGAATAGCATCATCAGCCATGCAGAGTGATGTCAATTTCGGAATCCGAAATGCGAGCTAAGCTGACGCGAGATGGACCAACCACAGAGGTCACAGAGATAAGACAATGCGTCAAATTCGTACTCGTACTCAGCAATGCGGTACTCGTACTTGTACTCGCTCCCTCCAAATCGCTTATGGTCAAACAGCGGTGTTGGTGTTGCGAGCAGCGGAAACAAATCATCGTCAGTTGGAAAATGAGCCAGCCGAGAAAGGCTAGTTCCTATCCGACGGCTTGCACTACATCGACGAACAGCCACTGCGTGAGATCTTCTTAATCGACGTTGAGGCGATGGTCGTTGAGATTACAGACTTCGGTTCACCGCTTGGTTTGGACTCGTTCCATGGCGGAAATCACTAATTCTCGCACGTCAATGGGAAGCCGGGCAAATTGCCAATCCCGCTCTTCGTCTGCCGACCCTCCTCCCGCCTCGACCGCCTTCGCGCCATAGATCACCGGTCCCAGGCAATGATCGGCAAAATGGGCTGTTGCCACGGCATGGCCTGCCGCGCGAGCAACTGCGACTGCGGCAGCGTCAGAAGTCTCTCGAGCAGCAGCATGTGCCGCGACAGCCGCTCGCTGAGCGATACCGGTTTTGATCTCGCCTCGAGCCCACGCCCGTCCGATTTCAATAGCTTGTTGCGGCCGATCATCTGAACTGTGAAGCTTGAACAGCGGAAGCAAATGTTCCGCACAATCCGCGGACCAATCCGCGAGCAATCGATGCTCGGCAATAGCTAATGGCCCCCCTCGATGGGCCGCGACAAATCGCTTGTCACGCACAGTAGATCTCCGTCGCCGAACGGCGAACATCACGGGGGACGGACAAAAGACTTGATAAGTCAAATTTGCATGGGCGTTTCAGTGTTGCCAACAACTCGTCGGCAGTGGTGGAAAGCTTCGCGTCCTGTGCAACGCAAAACGAAACGGACAGCAATACGATTAGTAAAGCGAAGTGTTTCATGCATACGGCTAAAGTAAAAGATCGAATTGAATTTCTCCACACATAGAACGACCCGCATCACGCGGCGGCGGGGGTTGACGTTGATTTCAAAACTTACTGGCCACCGCCGCTTATAGTCACTCCGCATTCCGAATAGCTTACTTGTTCGAAGTGGGAGCCCCGCTCCAGTGCATGCGATGGTTCGTCCAACTCTATTTGCTAGACGTCGTGTCTTTCACATCCTTGTCAGCAACACGTTTCCAGTGCCAGAGTTGCGGTTGCTCTTGGTAATTTTGGAATCTGTCGCCGTGCAATAGTCCAGGTATGTCGTAAAAATTCTCGTTGTCGACCTTGTAGATAAAAGACACGCCTCGTCCACCGGGTTCAAGGAAAAAAGTGCAGACTCGAACGTCACCCGATTGAGACAATTCGAAAGTCACCGTGTGCTCGCGTCTCAATTCGCCCGTTCTTCGGTCATACCGCCGCACCGTTTCCTTGTTTCCTTCGATCGTTTTCACACTTCGCGTATTTTCCTGCATCAATTCCCAGTTGCCTTGTAGCAATTTCAAATCGGCAGCAAGTACTTCGTCTTGCGTTTTGCTGGTTTCGTCTTGTCCAACTGCAGAGAGTGAGAAGAGGCAAATTAAAAAAGCACACCCAAGGTTTGATCTTATAAACAATTTCATGGCGGACTCTCTTTTTTTGGGGAGTCTGTGAGGACGAACATCATTGATCACCTTGCCCGAGCAGACAAGATAGACCGCACGTGAACCGATTATCGAGGGCTAAGGTGAATAGAATGGTTCAATGCGTTTTTTGCCCGCGAGCAGCTTTCTACGAGAAGACCCGCACATCGGTGAATCAGCATAAATCTACTGGCTGGCAGCTGCGATTTCAATCAAATTCATTGGTACGAATTATTCAGTGCGAAACATTTTTCCCATGGAAAATGGGATTTGCCCAAGGATCGAAAGAGTGATCGAGGAGTAAACCACGAATGACACTCGGATTGCAGGCGAGCATTTAAATTCGTGTGATTCGTGTGGTTCCTTCTCCTCCGATTGTTTGGAACCATAGTCAAGTGACCAATCATTAGGTTTGTCCAACACGATTTTTGAAGGGGTCCAAAGTGTGACTCGGCTTCGCCATTTCCCCAAGGCTTAACGCATCTCAGCAAACCGAAGACTGAACCAGCAAAGCACTTCAGAGTTCAGTGTAGTTAAGATGGCTAGGCGGAGAAAACCGACGTAGCGCAAACATCGCGAGCATGATACTTCCGCAATGGGATCGGCACCAATCACGTGTGGTGGCGGGAGTAATCAGACTACAAAAACAGACATTTTCCGCCACTCACGTGCATTGGATGGTTCGTCGACTTACGATTCCTTCCGCATACAGACTCACTCGGCCATCATTCGTGCCAATCCAGAAGTATTCGCGCCCAAACTGACCGACCAGGGTAGCCCCTAGTTTCGAAATCACAAACGGTTTTCCATGCTCTCTGTTATCGCAGCTTCAATTTTGTCGATGCGTTTTGTCAGGTTTGCGACAACGCGAGCAATCGTCAGTGATACCATCATTATCGCCGTGAACGCAAGCGAGGTCGGTATCAAGGAAGAGGCTTGAGGGATTCGCATTGCCGTTGACACTATCAGTCCACCCATTGCGAAGGAGAAGATGGCAACGCCATACAGAATTATGGAGTCCATGTTGATGTTCACGATTTCTCCCGCTGAATATGCTGGTCCGTTCGGATCATGCTCAACGAATACTCAGATGACGTCTCAATTCCACCGAAGACCATTTATAAGCACTTCGATCGCGTGATTCATCGGCCAGATTTTCGTTCCTTTCTACTCTACTTGAACCTCTCCATCATGACCTCAGAAAAAATCATCTGCGTCGGGATTGATTGGGCCGACAAAGACCACGCCTTCCACATGATCCACGATTACTCGCGAACTGGCGGCAAGCGCCGAGGATCGACGTCGCCTGGTCGACCAACGGACTGCCG
>JBGTBJ010000131.1:0-46128 GCA_041749395.1 Pirellulaceae bacterium | reverse complement strand
CCGGTCGGCGACCGAAAACCAAGAGTTCACCCTCGCGAAATCAAACGCCGCCCCAAGCCATACAAATTCATGAATCGACCCAGGCACGCCGCCCGAAAGTCAGCAGCGTAAACAACTTACGGACTAATGACGCGGCATTCGGGTCAGGCGTCTTTGGTGATCCAAGACGCCTGACCCCTTTGTTTCTTCGCGATTCCGGAAAGTTTCTGAATCGTCCCCATTTTGGACAGCCAAAAAGCCCGAAATATCGAATTCCTGTGTTGGTTTATCGGAGAGACAGCTAAGGAATCTCAAAAAAAGATAAGCACGCGCGCAGTATACGGGTTTAGGCTGCGTTCAGTTGTTGAGTGGGACCGGCGTTCGCAGTGTCCAATTGTCATTCAATACCAAGGAATTCGAGGTGAATCATCAGCAACGACGTGGCTAGTTTTGGGCTCATTGGTCGGGTCGATCGTGCTGGGTTGCAAGTCATGCACCCACCAAACTTAGCACGCCAAAATCGGGCTTTCGATCAGTAATGCAGCAGTCGGATAAGGATCGCTTGCAACGTTAACCAGAATTGCAGCAAGGCCGAATGGAAAATGTTGAATAAGAGACAATCAGCACACGCCCGCTGATTCGAATCGAACTTCCACATCAAAACCCTACTGGACTATATCCGACAACAGTTGCTCAGAATCTGTCAGTACCAAGCCAATTGATTCGCAAGGGCAGTTCCTTGGCACAAACTAAGAACCTTCCAAGTATTTAGGCATCTACAATGAAACTCATTCTGGCTCAAACACTGTTTTTGCTGAGTGCTCTGCTTACTAGTGCTTGCGCACAACAACCAAATTCACAGCGTAGCCCCGCAGCTAAAGATGAATCTCAGATAAATGAACGTGAAACTGAACTACTCCGCCAAAGAGCAACTAACGGAGATGCTGATTCTCAGTTTCAAATGGCAACCCATTTAAGTGAACGACTAATTCAATCTGGGGATGATTCGAACCTTAAAGAGATCGTTAAATGGTGTACCCTCGCAGCCAACCAAGGACATCATGAAGCACAATCGCACCTTGGGATGTTATACCTCGATGGAGTAGGCGTCTCAAAAGATGTGGTACTTGCGGAAAAGTGGCTTACCCTGGGTTCCGATGGCGGCAGCGTTCTCGGCATGCATAACCTTGGTACCATCCACATAGAAGGGCTAACGAAAACACCGAGTCGGCAAATCGCAAAGTCTCTGTTCGAGAGGGCGGCCCAGTCAGATTGTGTCGAATCTATGTACTCACTTGGCTTAATGGCAAACGAATCTGAGGATTACCAATCGGCGTTCCGCTGGTATACAACTGCGGCAGAGAAGGGACACTCGGATGCAGCACATAATCTCGGCGTGTACTATCTGAATGGCAATGACTTTATCAAGCCTAGTAACGAATTGGCTTTCAAATGGTTTGAGACTTCAGCAAACCACGGTAACGCGTTGGCTCAATGCGCATTAGGGGATATGTATTTACAAGGGGTCGGTTGTAAGCAAGACCTCGCCTTTGCTAACAAATGTTATAGGGCGTCGGCTGACCAAGGTCACGCGAACGCGGCATTCAAATTAGGAGCAAACTATGCAATGGGAATCGGTACCTTGGAAAGCGAATTCGGCGCAATGACGTGGTTCAAACGAGCCAAGAGGAATGGAATGGATCTCGTCTCTCAGAGAGATAGTATTCAGAGTCGCATTCATCGCGGTGAAATTGATATATCCAGCAGAAAGATAATTCGGCTCATCGATATGGCTGAGGCTTCTACACCCAATGTGGAGCACTAGGTCAATCCCTTTGATTTACGGACTTCTTAACCCGCAATCAATGATTGCGGGTTGGAAACCGGTAGCCACACTGCAGCGGTTCAGTCGCTCAATGTATTTTCGGAAAAATTACCAAGCCGATAATGACCGAATCGTGCAACAGGTGACCGAGCGATTCGGAGGAGATATGGTCTGGGACCGTTTAGCCGAAAGAACACGAAAAAACGGATTCATAAATTGCAAATATGTTTCGTCTCTTTTTGTTCTTTTCGGCCAAACCTTCCATCCGCCGTTCGAGGCTTAGTTATCTGTGAGTGTCAAAGCAATGCTCACAAAGACAAGCAGACGTGTTCGTGGGTGTAGGTCTTGAGCTCGAACGTTAGCCAGTTAAACACCCCGCAAAACCAGCTACTTGCGGCTCCAGAGACGGTTGCCGAAGGACAGAGGAAAACCAAAGAAATGGGCGATGCTGGACTCGAACCAGTGACCTCCGCGGTGTGAACACGGCGCTCTAACCAACTGAGCTAATCGCCCTCGTGCTTCGCTGATTTGACGAGCATATCGGGTTCAGTATTGCTCGACAACCCTTGCTTCGTTGTCAATTCAACAGCTCAGGTTGCTGTTGAATCCTTTTGCGGTTTCGCAGCAGGCGGCACGAAACGAGGCGCGGATGTCTCGACCAGTTGATCGTCTTCATCGATCTCCACTGGCTTGCTCTTGGGAGTTGGAGGTGCGTTGAAATCTACGACTCGCATTTGATTCTGGAACTCTGAAAGCCCCTTGCGTAATTCGCGATAACTCCCGCCCAACGAACGAGCTACCTCTGGCAACTTGCTGCCGAATAGCAGCACCGCTACCACTCCTACAACCATGAGCTCAAATGGGGTGACACCAAACATCGATCCACCACCGTCAAAGTGTGAACGAGAAATTAGAACCGGACATGCTCAAACCCAAGTTAAAACTTGGCGCCTTTTCCGTTGTCCGTGGGCTCCTCTTCATCCGAGGTTTCGCTCATCCCTCGCTTGAATTCATTGGCACTTCGGCCCAGATTTCTCATCAAACTGGGCAGTTTGGCTCCGCCGAACAAGACCATCACGATCGCCAAGACAATCAACATCTCAGCGGGTCCAGGCATCCCAAACGCCAACACAGCTCCCAAACCTGTCATCACAGACATAATACAAGCTCTCGCAAAACCAATGGGCTTAGAAAACCCCTGAGTCGTACGGCGAAAGCGAACAGTCGACCCGCCCTCTTGGGTGGAACACTGTTAGAACCGGCGGTCGGGGCTGAAAAAAGTTTCAACTATTTCATTTTAGTGATCCCGAGCTGTCTGTCAAAGCGGAGATCCAATTCGATAGGGACAATTGTCTATAAATATCGCTCGGAAGCACAGGTAAATAGGGGGTGAGGGGAGTGGAATCGATCTTGCGATTCTTGTTGGGTTTTGTTTAGAGTCAACGGAACCCTCCCCTCGCTTCGCTCGACCCTCCCGCAGACGGGAGGGTGAAGTTGGTGGTGGCCCTCCCCTCGCTTCGCTCGACCCTCCCGCGGACGGGAGGGGGAAGTTAGTGGAATAACCTTGAGGATTCGATTGACGTGTCGCATGCCACGACGATATTTCGATCCACTGCTTGGCGAGCTTGCGTCGTCTCGTGCATTTTCTGCTGGAATGGTGCCTCAATCTCGGGTACGCTCGTCGCTCAAGATACACAAAGCGATCCGTTAATCGCTGGACTGAATGCCCTTTCGGCCGGGCAACATGAGTTGGCCGCTGAACTGTTAGCGAACTTTGTTGCAGAGTCTCTGCGTACAACCGCTACTGCTTCGTCTGGCGGAAACTCGCGAAACGACGCTGACATTCACAGCGCAGCGGAACGAACTTTACGCGGCATGATTGGTGCCGGACAAGCATTGCGACAGTTAGGACGTCATGCTGAGGCGCTTGAGTTTTTCGATGCGGCCGTTGTTGCCAGTGGTGAATCCTCCAGCCGCAATCCCCTGCGATTGGCCGCCGCGCAATGTGCCATGCAATCTCAATCGCATGCGCGATGTTGGAGCTACTGCGATGACATCCTGCAAAACTGTCATGACGAGGGTATCCGCACTACCGCCCAGCGGCTGTGGATTCGCGCCAAAACATCGAGTGGATTGGTATTGGAAGCATGGGAGCGATTCCAACAGGTAGTCGCAGAACAGCACAGTGCAATTTCTGAAGTTGACCGGCGCGAGTGGTCGGAGCTCGCACTGTCGATAGGTTTTGCCGCATTGACGAAAAATGAACCGGCCATCGCTGCCATTGCATTTCGGTGGTACCTCGAGCATGCGGGTTCAGACGCTTCACGCGAATCGGCTACCCTGGGGCTCGCCTGGGCTGCAGCTTCTGGAGCAGAGCAGTACGAACAGGCCGCCACAAAGTTGCTCGACTTTGCCGAGGCTTTTCCTAGTAACTCAAGCGTACCGCGCGCCCTGTTGGCTGCAGTCGTTTGTTACGCGAGAAATCAACAGCCGCAGCAAGCCATCGCTATCTGTGAAAAAATAATGCATCAATTCCCCGATGCGCCAGAAGCAACAGCAGCGCTAGTGGAATTGCTCAAGCTGGCTCCCGCTGCACCACTGGATCTATCGCAGCTCAAGCTTTTGCGACACGTGCTTGAGACGCAACCATTAACTATCGAAATGGCTACAGCCGCCATCAGGGGAGCGAGCAACAAAGGCGAGCCAGAACTCTGGCAAGAAGCTGTGCGAGCACTGATGAGAACGTCGCAGTCGCAACGGCAAATTCAAGCGGTCCTACAGCGACTCGACGAGTTGGAATTGACTGCCGATGCGGAGCGATTGGCCGCTCAATTACTTGGAGGCACCCAGCCAGGTGACAGTTCATCAGAGCAAGGTCCTGAGCCGGCAACTGAGATGGTGTGCAGATGGGCGGCAGAGCGGAATCACTGGGCATTGCTTTCTAGCGCCGCGCGGAGCCCTGAGTTCATCCAGCTTATCCCGCAATTAAGCCAAACCAGCAATCGACTACTCGCCGAGGGCCTGATTCAAAGCAATTTATATAGCGACGCTAAAAGTTATTTGGACGAACTAGTCGAACACCGCGGCGCGACTGATTTTGAAACTTTGTTACGCCGAGCTGAGCTATCGTTAACTTTGGAATCTAAGCCGCAAGCCGAAATGGCAATCGCGCGGGCAAATTCTTCTGCTACGAATTTTTCGCAACGCTCCCTAGTTTCACTGCTCAGAGCCCAATGGATGATTCGCGGCGCTGAAATGGAGGAAGCACGGATAACATTAGATTCGGTCTTGAGAAACGGCGAAGCCTCTGCCGAAATCAAAGCAAGAGCGCAATGGTTGGTTGGCGAAACCTATTTGCTGCAACGACAATTTAAAGAAGCTGTCGACTCCTATCGTTTGGTGGAGACGATAGATGCTAGTGGACAGTGGGCAGCCGCATCGTTAGTTCAAGCGGGACGAGCTTTCGAACAATTGGGGAGGCCACGGGACGCGGCAATCTGCTATATGAATTTACTGAGGCGATTTGCTGATAGTCCGCATTCGCTTGTGGCGCGCGAACGACTCGCGTCCCTAAAGATTAATACCGAATTGAAGTAGTCTTGCTAGTAATAGCCGACAACGTTGAGTCAAGGAATGATGAACTATTTGGTTTTGCCCAACCGTCTGGCGTTCTCCGGTTCTTTCCGCCCAATGGCGCGAAGAGCGTGTCTGTTCGTTGCATGTGTTGTCGCCACATTGAATTCGACCGCCGCGCAAGGCTTGCCCGGTAATAACCCATCCAACTTTTCGCAGCCTCCCTATAACCCTGGCGCTGCCTCTAACCCCGGGGTTAACGGATTTCCCAATAACGGCCAGTTTAACAGTGGCTTAGGTAACGGTATTGGCAATTCTGGAGTGGTCTCGGCCTCGCCCATGATTCCCTCATCCGACAATAACATTGCTGCGATTGACTCCGGCGAGCAAGAAGTCGTCCAACAATCGGGTGCCTTTGCAGGCTTGGCAAGTCGCTGGAATAGCGGTGGCCCGTTGATGTATCCGCTGGCAGCTTGTTCGCTGGTGGTGATCGCATTGGCGGTGGAGCGACTGATCTCGCTGCGAAGGGGCCGCATCATCCCACGTCCCTTCGTGCGGCGGTTTACGGAATGTGTTCAGGATGGCCAATTGAGTCACGATGAAGCACTGGAAATTTGCGACGAGTTTGATTGCCCCGTCGCAGAAGTCTTTCATGCGGCAGTGAAGCGATGGGGCCGACCGACCGTTGAAGTTGAACAAGCCGTGATGGATGCCGGTGAACGGATTGCAGATGGATTAAGAAAATACCTGCGATTGTTCCATGCTGTTAGCAATGTTGCACCGTTACTTGGATTGTTAGGGACCGTTTTGGGCATGATTGAAGCGTTTGACTCGCTCAGTTCAGCAACAACGGATGCACCACCCGAAATGTTAGCAACGGGGATTAGTGAGGCATTGATTACAACTGCAGCGGGACTGAGTGTCGCTATTCCCGCCTATTTAGCTTACATCTTCTTCTCTGCTAAAGCGGACAAGTATCTCGTAGAAATAGATGCGATTTGCCAACAAGTGGTAGATTCCATAAGTGCTGAGGGATTGCAAGCCGGCAATTCCGCACGGAGTAACACTCGTCGCACCAAGCGAGCCGCGTAATTATGGCCTTGCGAACTCCACGTGCAGAAGATCCGACTATCAATCTCACTCCCATGATTGATGTTGTGTTTTTGTTGGTCATCTTCTTTATGGTTGGCGCAAAATTCAGTCAACAAGAAGGTCGAATTCCCGTCAATGTTCCTGGCGTTGGTAGTCCCAGCGCTATGGTGCGGGGACCTGACAAGCGAGTTGTCGAAGTGACTCGCGAAGGGGTTGTTTATCTCGACGGTACACAAGTTAGTATCGATGAATTACAGAGATACCTTCAAACAGCGCGAGCATCATTCCCCGACCTGGGAGTGATCGTGCGTGGTGATGGTGCGGGCACATTGGATACCTATGCCAAAGTGTTAAGTGTTTGCAGTGTTGCCGGCATTCAAAGATTGGATGTTGCGGTTAAGTCACTTCGCTAACCTTTGATGGACGATGATGACTCGGTTGCGAATCAATTCCGAAACGCTATTAGCTAGCGATAGCCGGGATTGGCTGTGGAGCGACCCTCGATTCATGTGGGGTCTTGCCGTCTGTGCTGTGCTCATGTTGATGGGTACATGGTTTCTCGCCAGACGTAAGAAAGGGCGAATGAATCGTGCCGCCGTCATTTGCGCTGTCATATCTATCGCGCTTCACGGTCTGCTCATTTACCTGCTCCCCATGGCACGACAATCGGGTGGTGGCACTGAACTTGGCGATCGCAATGAAGCAGGAACGGTATCCACAATTGAAATGGCTACCTACGTCATCGATGATCTGACACAGTCGGCAACTGCGGACGCAAGTGCTGAGCATACACCTGCTACGCCTCCGCTGCCAATTCAACAACTATCCTTGCCACCTGTCGTTGACCCGAGGGTTGCGGAACCTGAAAACGAAGTGCAGCCACTGCAGATTGCGGACCTTGCAATTCCCGAGATGAAGAATGTCGACTCGAATACGAATTCGCAGGATGTCGATGCGTCAGACGCCGATGCGTTGGATAGACTTCTTAGTGAACTATTAACACCGTTACCCAGTTTGGTAGAGGCACCACCAGAGAGTTCCTCGATTGCCAGCGCCGAACTCAATACCAAGAACTCGGTTACCGTTTCGTCAGGAGTCGAGGCAGTAGGAGAGTCGGGTGTTTCACCCGCCACGAACACGGGCGGAGGAGCGGGGCGTGTGATCGGTGATGTGCCTCGTGACTATGCCAATCGCCGCGGGACTGCTCGGCGTCAGGCGCTCTTGAATACGGGGGGGGATGATCAGACAGAAGCCGCTGTGCACGCTGGGATTGCTTGGTTGAGCCAATTGCAAAGGGCCGATGGTGCATGGGATCCCGAGCAAAGTGGCGCGGGAATCGAGCGTTCGGTGCTAGGACAGCATCGCAACGGTGCCGGAGCCAAAGCGACTGCGGGAATTTCTGGCTTGGCTTTGTTATCAATGCTTGGCGCAGGAAACACGCATCAGGAAGGGAGACAGCAGGATTCGGTACGATCGGGACTGCAGTATTTGCTAACGGTGCAAGGCCCTGACGGCTCGTTGGCTGCGGATGCAGATCACTACGCGCGTACTTATAGCCATGGAATGGCTTCGCTTGCCATGTGCGAAACTGCAGCCATGAGCGCCGACCCCGTTGCCAAGCAGTGTGCGGCCGCCGCGGTTCGTTTTACCGTTCAATCGCAACATGCCAGCACCGGAGGCTGGCGTTACATTCCCGGAGATAAGGGCGATTTGAGCCAGCTAGGTTGGCAAGCCATGGTTCTGGTGAGTGGGAAAGCGTCGGGAATTGAAGTGCCTGAAACGACGCTGGAGCGGGCGCGATTATTTTTGCGCAGCGTCAGAGCGGGAAGAACCGGAGGCCTCGCGTCTTACAAACCTGGCGAGGCGCCCTCGCGAACAATGACTGCTGAAGCTCTTGCCATTCGATTGTTGTTAGGTGAGCGAGTCCCCGACGCAGAAATTGCGGAAGCAGAGGCTTACCTCCTCGAGGAATTGCCCGGTACGGGGCCTGACAATTTTTACTATTGGTACTACGCCTCGTTGGCGCTGCATCAATTGCAGGATGATGCATGGAGAAAATGGAATCCCCGCATGAAAGAACGATTACTGGCGACTCAATTGCCTGATGGCAGCTGGTCAACGGCGACGGTCTGGGGAGGCCATGGCGGAAAAGTTTATACGACGTCGATGGCTTGCCTTTGCCTCGAAGTCTATTACCGCCACGTCAGTCAACAGGCAAATGGAGAAATTGCCACACGCGTGCAATCCAACTTCATACAGCGCTAATCGAGCACCGGGCTCTCGACACGACGTGCTGAGTTAACGCTGTAGTAAAACTGCCTTGCGGGTCAAGCCGGTACAGGCAGTTGGGCAACTTGATAAGCGCGATTGCGGAAGAGGAATTCGATGATGTTCCCTTCATGAGGCTGAAGCCAATTCAAGCGGTTGGTAGGAATCGGTCCGATGTTGAGTCGATCGATATGTATGCAGTCTGCTGCCGCCGCAATGAAGGCTTCGTTTTGCGTCAGCACTGTGCCAACCAAGGTGGGACCAATGCGTTTTAGCATGTCGGCCTGCGGGCATTCAACAACGCTTACGAACGGGAACATATACTCCTTCATGGCAACGGCACGGTCTGGCGAATCAGCGTGTACTACCATCGGTCGCAAGTAGGCGCATCGCTCGCGTTCAATCAAACGCTCACCGAAGTGAGCCGTCATATCAACAACGCCGGGCTCCGCCAAATCTTGCTGGACCATGCTCCATGTACCTGTCGCCATGGCTTTCATCGTGAAGGCGGCAAGCTGAGCCGCATCATCTTGCGGCGGCAGGACTTCCATGGGACCAATCCGCTCTGCGATGGCCTGTGCAATTTCCTTCGTGTGACGGCTTGCCCAAATCCCCGAGCAATTGATGCACGATCGACCTGAATTGCTGGCGACGCTCTCCACCATGAGATCAAGATAGAGTTCCCAATCGTCAACAACGTCATCGCATAGAATGACTTTACTCCATCCTGGGCCATGCGCTTGCACTTTAGGATTGCCCGAATACTGTTCTACGGTCTGTGCACTTCCAAAAATCATACTACGCGAGCAGTGGGAGAGGATTGCACCGCCGGCATCGTGTCCTCCCGGATAGAGGCTAAATGCTTCCGCTGGGATACCTGCTTCGATATACGCAGAGATCATTCGATAGGGCGTCCACGGCTCTTGCGATCCAGGCTTGAGAGCCAAGCCAATTTGCATGGGAACAGCGGGCAACCATAGGGTATGCACGCCAGGTGAGTTATTGGGCAGGACTGCGCCCAAAATGGGCGTTTGAGCTTGATAGCTGACAACGACTCCCCTGCCCTCTTCGCCATAGCCACGGCTGAGAATGTTGAGATCCAATCCCCGCGTCAAGCAATCTAGAATCTGATCGATATGCGACAACACAAACGAGTTTTTCGCCATGTTGGATCGGCACATGTGTTCCGGTAGACCCGTACTGGCCGACTGCTGATGCACAAATTGATCGACGGTTTGCCGGGCATCGCCCATTGGCAATTCGGCAGTCGCAAAGAGCTCCGCAGCGAGCTTACACTTGGCAATCAATTCGGAGATGGAAAATTGGCGCAACGCTTCGCGGGCCTTATGAGCCGATTTCAGATCCCGCTGAACGATCCCGCCACCGACTTGGCTTACCGAAGCAATCGGTTCGCCAGTGTCAAAGTGAACAACATTTTGCTTTTCTAGTGACTCATACGGCTTGCCCCAACGGAGCGCATGAAGGTTCAACATGGGAGAACTCGATGATATAGAAAAATCAAATGAAGGGAATCTGAACCGACAATGACCTTTAGTAGACGCCGACCGTCGTACCACCTGCCAGAGCACGATAGGGACGTACGCCACTAACGCCATCCCACGGATAGGTGCTGAAAGGCATTTCTCGTTCGCCTTCGTCGCGTTCGAGGAATCCAGGCACAAAAAATTCTTTGGTCATGGTGTAGAGTTTGACACGCCCCGTCTCTCCGTATCCGACGGGCTTTGTGTGATCGTCGAAATCAACCACTTCGGTGACGGCTCGCGGTTGTGGAGCGTAATAACTGATTTTGTATCCGTCTGCAGCAGTGACTGGCTTACTGCATGCGAGCCCCATCAGCGTATTTCCATAAGTGGGCGTCATATAAACGCCCCCTTCTTCAGGCGAGCCACCCAGCAGTTCTTCGACGGCGTATCGAGTCCACTGCGGAGTGAATTCGGTACCTCCGGAAAAAATTCCAGTGATCCCGATCTCAGCAATGCTAGTGCCCTTTTCTTCGAGCGCTTCCCCGAGAGACTCAAGAAGTTTCGGTGTGGTGAACATGCATTTAATATCGTGCCCAGCAGTAAGCACCGTAACCGCCTGGTCAATACAGTGCTTTTTGTACTCTTCCAGATGCTCCATCCAGCCCTTCTTGATTAACTTGACAACCCACCGGGGATCCAAGTCGATGCAGAAGGAAATTCCACCACGATATTGCGCCAAGTGCTCGACAGCCAGCCTCAGTCGTCGCGGCCCGCTGGGGCCTAGCATCAGCCAGTTGGACCCACGCGGAAAATACTTATCTGGCAAAGTGTCAGAGAAGAGTTCGTAATCAATCCAATGGTCTTCAATTACCATCCGGCTTTTCGGGACACCGGTCGTACCTCCGGTCTCGAACACAAATACAGGTTTGTCTGCTAGTCCTTGGGGAACCCAGCGACGAATCGGGCCACCACGAAGCCAATCGTCTTCGAAAGGGGGGAATTTCTTCAGGTCGTCAAAACACTGGACCTCTTCCAAAGGGTCAAAGTTCAATTCCTTTTTCTTTTCCAGCCAGAACGGGCTTCCCGTGGTTTCACCAAAATGCCATTGCACCGTTTCGACAGTGTGGGCATCGAGTCTTTGACGAGCCGAGTCGATGGCTGATTGCAAATTTTCCGAATCAACGTTCATAGAATGTTGAAGGCCCATAGCAAGAGGGTAATGGAGGGAAGACGAGATTTACGACAGAGAACTTCGTCTGAATCGATCGCTTTTGGTACTCAACGAACGGCATAACACCGTATTGCCTCACCGTTGGTGTAAGCAAACCGAAAATAACCGAGTGACTGCCAAACAGCAAGCACTCGCCTCTTGGTATCCGCAAACGAAATGAATCTTCAACAGCCGATTCTTGGGATTGTTACGCAAAATGCTATAAGTCAAGCTGCAAGGCTTTGGTCAACAGCAAGACTGCGTTCGCCAATGACGTCGAGAACGCAAGTGGACCGAAAAACAAAAACACCAGCGAACGTTTATTTCGCTGGTGTTTATTTTGGTCAAATGGGCTGGTAAAACCCCCGAGTAGCGCCCAGTGCTTGTGAACGAGGGGCTCAAGAATCAACTAGGTAAAACTCAATGGAGCGGGTTAAGGAATCGCAGGACTGGCGGGAGTTGGCACAAGGTCATCGTTGTTGTCAGAGGCAATAATTGCAGCGATAATTCCGCCGGCGGCTGCTAAGCCAAGGCCGCCTCCTCCTCCGATTCCACCGCCGCCAGCGCCACCGCCACCAAATCCGCCACCACCACCACCAAAGCCGCCCCCAGCGCCAGCACCTGGACCGCCCATCGGATCAAATGCGACAGGAGCACCCTGGTCTTCGTCGGAAGTAGCCGGTGGACCAGCAAATCCCATAACGTCAGTACTAGGTGGTGCCATCATGGCTTCGAAGCCGCTAGCGGGAGGCTGAACTGTTGTAGAGACAAATTGAATGTCACTGGCTCCTGCCTTACCACGGGCAACGGGCTCGTCACCAATCAGTTCGAAGCCGACCACGGCAAAACCACTATCGCCCGAAGCGATTAAATTATAAGTACCGACTGGCAGCGTCTTGATTTCGAAAGTCCCTTCTTCAGTGGTTACAGCCTGCGCAACTATTTCATCACCCTGGATGATCATTACATTTGCATTTACCGCTGGCCAAAGCGAACCCTTGCTCGCACCTGCCCGCAGCAGCCGTCCATTCAGTCCGCCCAAATCACTTTGGACAACTTGGTAACGCCCTGTTTTAACATTACCGCTCGGTAAAGCCAAATCAGCAACCTTGCCAAGTTCGGCCTGACCGGTGACACGGATGGGTTGATAACGGGCGATTGTGCTCAACGCCCGCAGCGGACTTAAGGACGCTGCGGAAACCACTATGGAGTTCTGAACAGAATTACCTGAATCCGCACCAACGATTTGAAGTGCAAACGCAGCAAAACTGCTTTCTGCTTGATACATCAATGTATAAACACCCGGTTCAGGTGCGGGGAGCGAAAAATGGCCGGTGGAGTCCACTTGGGCAACAATCGTCTTGGAACCGGTACGAGCAAGACTCACCTGGCCGTTGACAGGGTCGACACCGGTTGCAATCGTGCCTGCGATCATGCCGGTGGCATCCGCTTGGACCCATTGCGTGCCAATCATGGAGTTTTCCAATGGCGCGTCAACGGCAATCAGGGCTTCGTCCGCCTTCGAACTTGGCACAAGAATCAGCGCCGCAAGGGCGGCAAACAACATCGACTTCATAGATGGAAACCTCAACGAACTTGGCAATAGCGACCCTTGTCACACACAATTGACTTATAGTTTAGCGACGGTTGTAGCGATTATCAAGGAATAGGTAACGATTGAGAGCATAAAGTTTCCATGAATTGACCGTTGACCGAACCAAATGAGAGCATTAAAACTCTCTACGTCAGATGTTGATGGTGGGTGTAGCTCAGTTGGTTAGAGCGTCGGATTGTGGTTCCGAAAGTCGTGGGTTCGAGCCCCATCATCCACCCCTTCTAGAAAAATTTCTGTTTGACAATGAAAAAAGCCGCGTTTTACGCGGCTTTTTTTGTTATATGGCTCCGTCCAATAGATGACGGCGTCCAGTGCGGTCTTCGAATCCTTAGGTCTGAACCGCGGGACAAGCCTTGCTATTTGGAAATTTTTCCAGGCAGAGGAAACCAAAGGCTGCAATTACCCCGATTGCTGCACTTAAATGCCATGCCCATTCGGCCGAGAGCTGATAGATGTAGCCGAAGCCAATGGGTGCAATGACGGCCGCTAAAGAGTAGGTCACGGTATACCACCCCATGCTGAGAGCTTGATCGAGCCCTTTATTTTCGTTCACTACCCAGCCGGCGGCCAACGGCATCCACAGCATTTCACCAAAAGTCATCACCAGAGCAGATGCTATCGCAAAACCAAGTGAATTGCCCCACGGCAACATTCCAAACCCAAGGCAGCTCAGCCCGGCGCCGAAGGCAATCACGCGCAGCAGCGGCATTTGGCTAACGCGATGCAGCAACAACATTTCCACGGCAACAATAACCACCGTGTTGATCGCGAATAAAAATCCAATCCAGGGGTTGGACAGTCCATAATGATGTCTCAAGTACAGCGGATAGGTTGTGTGAACCTGAGTAAAAACAATTGCGGTCAACAACTGTAACAATAGAAACACACAAAAGCGTCTGTTCCTCAACGGAGACGAAGCGAACCACTTCTTTGAGTTGTGTTGGATTGAAATGCTGTTAAGTGACGTATCGATGCCTGCGATTGCTTGGCTTGTTGGCAACTCTTTGATCTTCTGAGGAGCGCGAAAACCAAATACGTACATTAGGTACATTGCACATATCAGGGTGGTACCACCGTCAACGATAAATAACCAGAAGAAATTCAAGGTGGAAAGCAATCCTCCCATGGCCGGACCGAAGGAGATGCCTAAATTCACTGCCATTCGCTGCAGACCGAAGGATCGCAAACGAAGTTCGGCGGGTGCGAACTGGGCAAGCGCTGTCGCGCTTGCAGGGCGAACACCATCAGCGAAAAACGCCATAAATAGCACCGCCAATGCAATACTCCACCAAGCTCCCAAAAAAGGGATGAGCAGATAGAATGGTACAGATCCGACGAGGAAAAAGAACTGAGTTCGGATTGCGCCAAATCGTTTGGCGAATCGACCTCCCAAATAACATCCGGCAATCGAACCCAGGCCATAGATGCTGAGCATCTTGCCCGCAGAGATCTCATCAAATCCAAGCTCGTCGGTCATGTACAAGGTCAAAAAGGGAAGCACCATTGTGCCAACGCGATTGACAAATAGTGCAATTGCCAGCATCCATACTTCACGTGGCAATCCGGAGTATGCGTTGCGGTATGCACGAAACAGAGAGCGAAAGATCATCGCTGAAAACTTGATGAAGTCGCGGAAGGGTTGCTAACTGAATTGAGAATGCACTTCGGACGAAAGAAAAACGTAGGAGGTTCGCTACACTTCTCTTTTTTTCGCTAGCAAGAGTTAGTCGCCTACCGTTTCAAAGTACTCGACAACATCAGACTTCAGTTTAGCAATATCATTGGCATCGCTGCGATCGTCAGGTTTCAAGAACAACGCTTGGCTGCCATCCTCGTCTTTGACGTAGAACCATCCGGGAGAAGTTCGCACGATCGTGTTGTGGGAATCGAATACGTGTGTCTCAATAGTAGGCTGAAGAGGATCGGATTCCTGCGCCCAGCGTTTTGGACTAACTTCATTCCAAAGCGATTCTGTATGAGGTTGCGTTGTCGGCACTAACAGTTCGGAGAGAGTCCGGCCGACTCGCGCCGCGCAGACGGGGCGTACTAGGCGAATCGGTCCGCGGTTGGGGTCTCGGATAATCAGTGGTAACTGAATGCGAGGAGATCGAACGGGTCCAACATCGGGTCCAATCCAGCCGTTTTCTCCGAGAGTAAAACCGCCTGTGGAAAGTACGGCCAGCGAAGTTGAAAAGTCGTTTTCCAACAAATCGAGCCAAACTTCCAGCATCGCATCTATCGTGCGAACTTGGGCGCCGTACGCTGTCATCCAGGCCAGCAACAAATCGGGATCGTCGACGGAACTACTATAGAGTTGCCGAGGAGGCGTGGTGCTTTGCCTGGCAGCCTCCAGCATCGCTTCGGTGTCCGAGTCCAGTTCATACGCTCCGTCTCCCTCATCCTCGCCGTCGTAGAGGTCATCTGCATCACGCAGCGCATGGGGAGCATCCCAGCGATGCGACAAGCCGCTGTAGTGGACCCAGATGACATGGGGTGTGTCCCCCAAATTTTCGCGGCGAGTGGTCGCAGCTGCCATCAGTCTCGCCAACATGGTCTCTTCAATGGACGAGGCGATTTCTGTCGGAGGAGTCTCGTCTTCCTCTAAGCTGTCGCACAGCAACGTGCATTCATCAAACCCTTGAGCTGCCACAGACTGCGCGACCGATCGAACATCCGTAAACAGCAGAGTTGTAGGTGAGGGTTGGCCTGGAGCCGCAGAGCGGGATTCTTGGTTGGATGTTTGGAACGCATCAAAATATTTTGCGAGAACTGCTGCCGGGTCGGTTGTGGAAGCAATGCAACGGTCGAACAGCGTGGATTCCGAGGCCAAGCGATTGAATCCGGGCGTATCGAGCCAGGAACAACCATAAGGTCCCAGTGGAGATGTCGCGAGCGCGTCGAAAGACAGCACAATGAGAGAGCGACTTGGCATAAATTCGAGTCCGCGAATGGGTCGGGTCACAACAGCATAGATCCGGCCGCCACTTTAGCAAACTACCAGGAAAAGCGAAGCGTGCGTTGGATGGGGAGAGTTGTCTGCGGCGAAGAAGGGACACCGCTAAAGCTCAGGAGCGATTACTGCTCAGGACGCCGCCACTGCAAGGACGTGCTGGGAGTCGTCGAGGGGACTTCTGGCTGAGTAGACGGAGTTGAACTGGGTAGGCTCTCCCAAGCCGTGGACGTTGTACTTGGGCTCGGAGTTGGTGAGATGGAATTGAGCGTGGGAGGCGTTGTGGGCTGCAGATTATTTCTTTGCGTCAAATCCACGACCTGCATACCACGAAGTGCAGGACGCATGTCACCGCTAGTCGATGTAATGAACTCGTTGCTGCTGGCTGCATAACCTGCTGGCTGAACGGTGGAGGTGTATCGCGGTGAGGAGTCGGTCCAAAGCGGTAGCGAAGGTGTTGGCATCGACGCACTTTCGTCCGCGCTGGCGCCGCTACCGACAGGCTCGCTGGAAGCGAAACGAGATGTGGTATCGAGCGATGGATTCGGGGGGGCAGCAGCTTGGCCCTGATAATAACCACCTGGAACCGAATAGCTTCCGGTACCAGGTGGAGGAACTCGCGTTGTGCCGCCCATGGCGCCAATAGGCGACAAGGGAATGCTGGGATTTATGTTTTGACGGCACCCAAGCATGCATGAGCAAAGGCCAAGAACCCAGACTAAATTACGCACGTTCATGTTGGTAGCCGCACCACAATGGGCTTTGGGGGAGCCGATGTACGACCCTCGTACATCGCGACTCAGGCGCGGACGTTACCAAGCTCAGCGATATTTTCAAAGATCGATTCAAGTTCTATGTAAGAATTTCCGAGCGATCCGTGGTCAACAGCCAGTCTTGCAGGTTCATTGTCCCAATAAATTGATTGTGCAGTGCTACGAACTTTGCGTTCTGCCACAAGATCAAGGCTGCCATTCATTCGGCAATGATAGAAACGCACCGATGCGTCTGCCTGATAGAGAACCGAAAGCAGGCTACCGTCTGGCGACGTTACAACCGATTTTGGGCATCCCCCTCCATCGATAACACGCATAACTAGCATGCGAGTACGATTCTGATACCAATCATGGCACAATCGTAAAACAACGAGTCGGTTATCAAAGTCCCCCGCGGCATATATCCAGACTCCGCCCGCAGCAACAGCTGAGATTCCGCCCGATGAGAAGCCTAAGTTAATGCGATTGAATTCGCGGAGGCAACTGCTGGCCCGATCGCTTCGGAACCCGACCAGAATGCTGTCGGAACGGCTGGCCAAATAAACGGTTTGCTTGTCGTGTCCGGGAACCACCAACGAATCACCGGCCCAACCGGCATTATAGGAAGCAGAGAGTGGACTACGATCGGGCCACATGAGTTTCGACTCGGCGCGCCAATTCGGGTCGACTTTTTCAAGTCTCCTCTTGTCCGTAAACCGGCCCCCCAGATTTTTCGCGTGCGGACGTCCCACAACGGCAGGAGAAACTGCAGAATGGCCGCTATGTGGGCTATAAGTACTGCTGGACGATTGCAAGTCGGCAGTAAGGACTTCCAGTTGATCCAGGACAGAATCAACCTGGTGCCGCTCTTGGGAAGCAGCACTTCTAAAATCAGCACCGACCATTTTTGAGGTCACGCTCATTAACGACATCCACAACGTAAAGGATTTTGTCAGGCAATCCCGCCAACAAGATAAAATCACTTGCCGTTATATTTTCTCGTATCGTTAGAGTGACCGGGACCAGCAAACTTAATGGAATGATAAAAATACTGATTGTTGCGCATGCGCCAAGTTTTTCGATGCGGGCAACCACATTAGGTGACTGCGCGACCTTTTTGTCGACGTTGGAGCTCCTCACACGCTTCTCCGGGGTTTTCGCAGAGCGAGCAAGATGTCTTCCCATCCGGACCGGGCTTGCTGCCTAGCCCTCCGCATGACCCACTAATCGGGCGACGTCCAAACATCACGCCCAAAGCCATGCCCCCTGCGACTGCAAGAAAAACTCCAAGAGTGATGCCCGATACGACAAGTACAGTGAACCAATTCATGTTTCAATTATATCCCTTGCAGGGGTAGGCTCTCGGGAAAGCTCTTCGACTGTCTTTCTTCAAAGGAACCATCTTGGTTTCTACGAACGATGAGTACGCTCATGTCAAGTTTATTCGCCAGTTCAAGCCCATCATCCATGCCCAGAACCGTCATGGCTGTGGCCCATCCGTCGGACAACATGCTGCTTTCTGCAAATACCGAAACGGAGGCAACGCCATGGTCGACGGGACGTCCCGTGCGGGGATCGACAGTATGGGAGTATCGCTTGCCTTCGTATTCGAAAAAGTTGCGATAATCACCGCTCGTGGCAATGGCACGATCTTTCAGCTCAAACGCTAGGTGGTACTTTCTGTCCGACTCGCTAGGGTCTTCTATGGCGACACGCCAAGGTCGATTGCCGCGAATTCCTGTGGCACGAACTTCGCCACTGATATCTACGAACACATTTTCGCAGCCAAGTTTTTGCAAAATGCTGACCAATCGATCCGTGCCATAACCCGGAGCGATTGCGTTGAGATCCACACGCAAGTCGGCAATGCTCTTTTTCAGTGCAGGAGGATCCAAACGCACTTCTAAATTCTTATAGCCAACGCGCTGGCGAGCCTGTTCGATTACTTCTTCGCTGGGGGGTGTTTTACTTCGCTTATTGGGTCCAAAATTCCACGCATTGACCAGTGGTCCAACCGTGATATCGAAAGCTCCCTCGCTGGAGTGCGAAATTTCTTGTGCAGAGTGAATGACAAAAGCCAATTCAGGACTCACTGAAAACCATTCTAGCGACGAAGATTGATTGAACTGGCTAAGTTCCGATGTCTCCAAATAAGTTGACATCAAGTCGTTAATCTTTCTCAACTCCTGATCGATGGAAATCTGCCAATCATCAGGAAAACTGGCTGGGGGATTCGCAATAGTTATTGCGTAGTACGAGCCCATAGTTGGGCCCGTAACTTTGATCAACTTCACCCCGTCTTCTTCGATAATCTCAGGGATCGGCAGCCCAGCGAGAGCAGTCACAGAAGACTGCGGAGCTGCAGACGTGTCAGCGGGCGGGGTCGCTGGTTGATCCTGGCAGCCCACCAAACAGCCCAAAATGCAGCCTGCCCAGCTGAGCACGAACAGCCGCTGCACTAAGTCGCGACTCGCCGCCACTCGCCAAGCGAACATAATCCGATCGGAAAAAATTGACCGTAGTTTCACCTGGCGATAATTCATTTTACTTGTCGCTTGTGGAAAGGCGATCATCAACCGCCGAAATCGTCATACGCAATGTTCTCTGGTTCAACACCCAGATCGTCGAGCATTTTGAAGACGGCCGCATTCATCATAGGAGGACCGCAAATGTAGTACTCGATATCTTCTGGCGCTGGGTGATTCTTCAGGTAGTTCTCTAACAGGACCTGGTGAATAAACCCTCGATAACCGGTCCAATTGTCTTCTGGAGCTGGTTCGCTCAAAGCGATATTGAACTTGAAGTTGGGGTTGTCTTTCTCAATGTCGCGGAAATGATCGACATAGAAGAGTTCCCTACTGCTTCGACCACCGTACCAATAGGAAACTTTCCGGTTGGTTTTCTTGCGTTTGAAGAGTTCAAAGATATGGCTCCGCAATGGTGCCATACCTGCACCACCACCGATGTAGACCATTTCTGCATCGGTATCCTTGATAAAGAACTCACCGTAAGGACCACTGATGGTCGCCTTATCGCCCGGCTTAAGACCAAAGATGTAACTGGACATCTTTCCTGGAGGGATACCCTCCGGACCGCGAGGTGGCGGAGAGGCCACTCGAACGTTGAGCATAATAATGCCCTTTTCGCCCGGATAGTTGGCCATCGAATAAGCGCGAACCACTGGCTCTTCTACTGTCGATACATAACGCCAAATGTTGAATTTGTCCCAATCCGGATGAAACCGATCTTCGATGGCAAAGTCTTTGTAAGCAACAGTGTGAGGAGGACATTCAATCTGGATATAGCCACCAGCTCGGAAGTCAACCTCTTCATTCACAGGAAGCTCCAAGACGAGTTCCTTAATAAAAGTGGCCACGTTGTTGTTGCTGCGGACCGTGCAATTCCATTTCTTTGTTTCGAAGGCCTCTTCGGGAACTTCGATATCCATATCCTGGCGCACTGCCACTTGGCAACTGAGACGCTCTCCTTCTCGTGCTTCCTTCTTATTGATATGGCCTTTTTCGGTAGCAAGGATTTCCCCGCCACCTGACTTCACTTTGACACGACATTGAGCACAAGTACCACCACCGCCGCAAGCGCTGGAAACGAAGATACCTGCGTCAGCCAATGCACCCAGCAATTTTCCACCAGCAGGCACGCTGATTTCCTTTTGCCCATTGACCATGATCTTCACCGGCCCTGAGGCTACCAACTGCTTTTTCGCAGCCAGAATAAAAGCGACCAGGGCGATGATGACCAGCGTGAACATGAGCACGCCGAACATGACCGTATTCATTCGATAAATCCGTAAGCTGTCACTAAGATCCGGAGAAAATTACAATTGGATACCACTAAAGGCCATGAACGCTAAAGCCATCAAGCCGACAGTGATAAAAGTGATACCAAGTCCACGAAGTGGTGGTGGCACATCGGAGTACTTGAGCTTTTCACGAATACCAGCAAGTGCGGCAATCGCTAACGCCCAACCCAAACCACTACCAAATCCATACACGCAACTTTGTGAAAAGTTGTAGTCGCGTTCCACCATGAATAGCGAACCGGCCAAGATGGCGCAATTCACCGTGATCAACGGCAGGAAGATTCCCAACGCCGTGTAAAGTGCGGGAAAGAACCGATCTAGAACCATTTCCAGAATCTGAACAATCGCGGCGATTAGACCGATGTAGCTGATGAAACCCAAGAAGCTCAGATCGAGCGTAGACAAAGCTGAAATGCCCGTCCAGCTCATCGCGCCGTCCTTAAGCAGATACTGGTAAAGCAAATTGTTGGCTGGAACCGTAATGGTCTGAACCACAATCACTGCAACGCCCAGTCCCAAGGCGGTTTTTACGTTCTTGGATACAGCAAGGAATGTGCACATCCCCAAGAAAAACGCCAAAGCCATGTTCTCAATGAACACCGCTTTGAAAAAAATACTGATTAGCTCATTCATAGTAAGACCTCAATCGGCAGGTTTGGCTTGTTCATTGGATTCTTATGCCTCTTCAATTTGTTCGGGGCGCACGGTACGCAGCACCCAAATGAAGATTCCGATCAAGAAAAATGCGCTGGGAGGAAGGAGCATGAGATTGTTGGGGTTGTACCAACCACCATTGCGATCCAGTTGCATTAGTTGGTAACCGAATAGCGAACCGCTGCCGAGCAATTCTCGGAAGAACCCAACCGAGATAAGGATAACCCCATATCCAAGTCCGTTCCCCAAGCCGTCAACGAAACTCATAAACACGCCGTTTTTCATTGCAAAACCTTCCGCTCGTCCCATCACGATGCAGTTGGTTATGATCAAACCGACGAATACAGACAATTGCTTACTGATATCAAATAAGTAAGCCTTCAGCACTTGGTCCACCACGATCACCACCGAAGCGATCACCGTCATCTGCACAATGATGCGGATGCTGCTGGGGATGTAGGTGCGAATCGAAGCAACCGCAGCACTGCTGAACGATGTCACCAAGATCACTGCGATGCTCATCACGACTGCAGTGCTGAGCTTTGTTGTGACAGCGAGTGCCGAACAAATACCAAGAATCTGCAATGCGATCGGGTTATTGCGAAATACTGGACCGAACAAAATATCGGTAGTTTTAGTTTTAGCCATGCTTTCCTATTCCTACTCTTCAGTGGCTTGTTTGGTCGGTACAGATTCTGGCGCAGAGTCAGCAGAGGACTGGGGCATCCCTTCAAGTTGGCTGTCCAGCTTGTCAAGGAAAGGTCCATATCCATCCTCGCCCGTCCAATAGCGAACCAAATTTGTCACGCCACGGCCGGTGATGGTTGCGCCAGAGAGTCCGTCCACAGCGTGAACGTTTCCCGCTTCGGCTGGTCCTTTCGCAACGGTTGCAACGGGCTCGCCGTTGTCGTCATAAAGCTTGAGTCCTTCCCATTGGGCTTTCCAGGCTGGATTGTCGACTTCACCTCCCAAGCCAGGTGTTTCACCGTGCTCATAGAAGGTTAAACCCTGAGCTGTTTTCAAATCGCTCTTGACCGCAAGGTACCCGTAGAGCGTCGACCAAAGTCCTTTACCATAGACGGGCAAGACGACTTGGCTTACTTTTCCTGATGCATCGCGAACCAAATAAACTCGAACGATGTTTTCGCGACGTTTGAAACCCGGGTTGCCATCGACCGTGTCAATCACGCTGCTTTCTGAATCTATTTTGGCGGCAGCACGTTCGGAATAAGTCTTCGGGTCAGTCGTTGTATCGAATTCGCCCGTCTCTAGATTGACAAGCTTTTCATCAATGCGACCAAACAACTGGGTAACTTTCTCCGGCTTTAATTCGGATGCCGGCGCGCCGGTTTCGCCATACGCAATGCCCGTCGCATCCAGAATATTCTTTTGCCGATCGAGCACCTTATTCTGCTCCTGTCGGTCTTTCAGCGCTACGGCTGCACCACTCACTCCCAACGAGCAAACGATGCATAGAACTAGCGCCACACCAATGGTGTATCCTACGGAATCACGCTGTGGCATAGCGGGCAACCCTCCGACGAATATTGGATTGAACAACAAAGTAGTCGATCAACGGCGCGAAGACGTTGCCGAACAAAATCGCCAGCATGATCCCCTCGGGGAATGCTGGATTGATCACACGTATTAACACGGTCATGAAACCGATCAACGCACCATAAATCCATTTGCCCTTATCGGTCATCGAAGCGCTGACGGGATCCGTGGCCATGAAGACCAAACCGAATGCCAAACCACCGATGACGAGGTGCCAGTAAAAGGGCATTGCCATTAACGCATTCGTTTCACTGGTAACCGCATTTAATGACAAACTGGTGGCAATCGCTCCGAGCACCACGCCGGTCATAATTTTCCAAGAACCGACACCCGAGCCGATCAATATTGCTGCACCAATGATGCACATCAGGGCACTGGTCTCACCGATGCATCCCTGAATGGTTCCCAAGAATGCTGAGTTCCAGCTAATCGCTTGCTCGCCCCATGGCGTTACCACGTGAGCCAAAGCGCGAAGCGGTTCATCAGGCGTGACTTCAGCGACAGCCATTTGACCCAAGGCAGTGGCACCACTAAATCCATCGACCGCAGTCCACACCTTATCGCCACTGATCTGACCCGAGTAGGCAAAGTACAAAAAGGCGCGAGCGGTGAGTGCAACATTTAAAAAATTCCGGCCCGTTCCGCCGAAGACTTCCTTGGCGACGATCACGCCGAACGCAATTCCTAACGCAACTTGCCACAGCGGAATATCGGGAGGCAGTGTCAACGGAAATAACAAACCGGTGACCAGAAAACCTTCGTTGATTTCATGGCCTCTGAGGACACTAAAGACCAACTCAATGTGGCCTCCCACAAACATACAAACGACATAAATCGGAACAAAATAGATTGCTCCGTAAATGATGTTGTCTAGAAAATTGCTCGGATCATGTCCAAAGCCCAGGGCGGCGTGAATTTTGTCATGCCAATCCATTTCGAGCGGGCTGCTATCGATCGCTTTGATCGTTGTCCCTGGATAGGCGCTCTCCACTAACGCTGCCGCCTCCAAATTACCTTCGCCCTTCTGCACCGCAGCGTCCGTCTTAACCACTGCCATGTTGGCCTGGTAACCCACATTCCACATCCCAAAGAGGGTTGCTGGAACGAGAGCAATGACCACAGTGATCATCATCCGCTTCAGGTCGATCCCGTCGCGAACGTGTGTTGAACCCTTGGTGACTTCGCCCGGTGTGTAAAGAAACGTGTCGAGCGCTTCATACATCGGGTACAGCTTGTGGAGCATCCCATCCTTGGCAAAGTAAGGATGGACGCGATCCAGTGCATCGCGGAGCGCCTGCATGGTATCGAACTCGCTTTTCCGAAAATGTCAGATTGATAAATAAAATGTCTAATTGAAATGGATAAACGCTTATCCTTCGATTTCGATTCGCTTCAGATTGTCTCTGAGAATCGATCCATACTCGTATTTGCCTGGGCACACAAACGTGCACAGCGCTAAATCCTCTTCTTCCAACTCAAGCGCGCCGAGCTGCTGCGCAGACTCGGTGTCGCGAACGATAATGGCACGCAAAAGCTGAGTGGGCAAAATGTCCAAGGGCATTACTTTTTCATAAGTACCCATTGGCACCATCGCCCGCTCGCTCCCCTCGGTGCAGGTCGTAAAGGCAAACCGCTTTCCTGGAGAGAGTGCGGAAGCAAAAATCTTGGTTAACGAAAATTTCTCAAAACCTGGCTTTTGCCAACCAAGAAACTCTCGCTCGTTCCCTTCCATCAGCACAGAAATCTGATTGGAATAACGACCTAAGTAATTCATTTTGGGAGTGACCTTCCGACCATACAACACTGATCCGGAAACAATGCGATTGTTGCCCCCTACCAGTTCACCCTCGGTCAATTGCAATACATCAGCACCGATTCGAGTCTCCAGAACTCGCGGCTTTTTGACACTCGGACCGGCGAGCGAAACGATGCGTCGCACATCCACTTGCCCCGTCTCTAACAACGCGCCAATGGCGATCACGTCTTGGAGGTTGATATACCAAACAGTCTTGTTGGGACCGACCGGATCGAGAAAGTGAATGTGCGTTCCCGGCAAACCTGCCGGATGCGGGCCCTCGAACGACTCCACTCGGACGCCACTGATCCCCTCGCCAGCTATCGACACCGAAGCCGCTTTGCAAACGTAAACTGTACCCGCCGTAAGCTGAGCCAAGGCGCGCAGACCCTTCGCAAAAAAGTGCTCTCGACCTTGCAGCGCCAACATCGGGTCGGCCGCCAGCGGATTCGTATCCATTGCTTGCACAAATATGGAACTTGGCTGACTCTCCGGAGAAGGCACCTTACCGAAAGGACGAGTTCTCAAAGCGACCCATAGACCGCTGGAAACCAACGCCTTGGCAACTCCCTCGCGACCGAGCGACGACAGTTGGCTATCGCCGTACGTGGGGAAGGAAACCCCTTCATCACCGTCCACTTCTATTTCAATGGACAGAAACCTACGCTTCTCTCCCCGATGAACGGCCAGCACTTTGCCTGCTGCAGGGGATGTGAACAATACGCCGGCTGTTTTTTTATCTTCAAATAATGGCTGGCCACGTAGGACACGGTCCCCTTCGTTGACCATCATCGTCGGCTTCATGCCTACATAGTCGTCGGCAATCAAGCCCACGCGTGAAACGTGGGGTGCCAATTCAACCTGCTGCACGGGTGAACCAACAATCGGAAGATCGAGGCCTCGCTTGATGACCGTCATGTTTCTCTGTACTTCCAATGAGAAATGTTCTCTGCCTCGCAGCACCCTTCCAAATCCCTCTTCCACCCTTACTCCAAGCACCTTGATCTCTGGAATACAGCCCTTGAGAGGTATTTGTGATAACTTTCACAAACTAAGTCTCAAAAGAATCCCGTGCTGCGAGCGACAACACGGGCTGGCGGTATCCATTTATCTAGGACCGGCGATTAACGCGATTGCTTAACGACCGGGGGAGAAAGTTCCTTAGGATCGAACATTGCGAGTTGCAACGACTAACCGATGCGTTGCTTGGATATAAATATGACAGAAGCGGTAAATAGCCGCAACGGCATCAGCGGGGCGAAGTTTCACTTTCTTGTGGTGGTGTGGATTTAGGCGGCAACCGATGGGCGGCATTGAGCGGGTAAGAAGCGCCATTCCCGAGCGAACACTGCAGCGTCTATGCTGGTGTGAGGGGCGATAGATCTCGCCGTCAGCAATCTTTCATTTTTTCGCGGAGCGTTACCATGTCCATCGATCGAATTCTGTCTGCATCTAAAAGCTCGGCGCGATTCCTGACCGCCTGTGGATTGATCACCTGTCTCGTAGCCGGATGTGAGACGAAGCCGGCTGACAATGGAGCGACATCGGCGTCACATGGAGCTGGCGCGCCGGCGAGTCATGATGGTGACGAACATGGTCATACAGAAGATGGTGCGCACGACGAACATGCGGGCCACGATCATTCACATGTCGGCATTCACGGCGGACACGTCGTGGTCTTAGAGCCAGGTCATCTGCACGCCGAATGGGTTCATTTGGACGAAGAAGAGGTGATTGAGGTTTATTTGTTAGATAAGCCAGAAGAGGCCACCAAGGTTCAAATGCTGACACAGGTGAAAGGGCAGGATCCGGTAACGCACGATTTGCAGGCAGCTCCGGAATCGCTCGGCGTTGGTGGATACATGCTCAAGAATCCTACTTTGAACACCAGCATTCAGATGGCCGATGGCGAAGCGAATACAGTAACACTTGTCGTAGAGACAGCCGCTGGTTCGTTGAAAGCAGCCATCACCGACAGTCATGATCACGATCACTAGTCGTTGTCTACTTCTATTGTATGTTTAGTGAACCTTGATACTCAATGGACCGTGATGCACGGTACATCTGGTTCAGGGGCTTCAATCCGCAATTGCCTCGAACGTTCTCGAACTCTATGCCACTGGCGACACTTGAAAATCTTAGTATCCGTTTTCGTGGTCCGGCATTGCTGGACGACGTTTCCAGCGTCATAGAGCTGGGGCAGCGCATCGGTCTGTTGGGACGAAATGGGGCTGGAAAAACAACGCTGCTAAAAATGCTCAATGGTGATCTATTGCCTGATACGGGCAAAATCATCATGGCTCCGGGTACGCGTATCGCGCGTTTGATTCAGGATGTACCCGCAGATCTGACGGGAACCGTAACTGAGATTGTGAGCCGAGGGCTGGCCGATTTGGCAGAGGAACAGCCGTGGGAGGCAGAGCATCGTGTAGAAACGACGCTGGCCAAAATGGAATTGGACGGCTCAGTGCAGTTTCAGACATTGTCCAGCGGACTCAAGCGACGCGTATTGTTAGCAGCCGCCATTGCGACTGAACCACAGATGTTGTTGTTGGACGAACCAACGAACCATCTGGATATAGAATCGATTCTCTGGCTGGAAGGATTTTTGTCGAGGTGGAACGGAACGCTGATGTTTATCACGCACGACCGTTCGTTCTTGCAGAAATTAGCCAATCGCATCTGGGAAATTGACCGAGGCCGATTGTTTGATTGGTCATGTGATTACAACACGTTTCTGAAACGCAAAGAAGAAGCGTTGGATGCTGAAGAGAAGCAGAATGCGCTGTTCGACAAGAAACTGGCTCAGGAAGAGGTTTGGATTCGACAGGGGATCAAGGCGCGTCGAACGCGCAATGAAGGTCGCGTACGGGCACTGAAAAAGCTACGTGAAGAGCGACAGGACCGCCGTAAAGTGGAAGGTTCTGCAAAACTCATGTTGCAGGATGCGGCGCGTAGTGGCGCATTGGTTGCCGAATTGAAAGACGTGTCCTTTTCGCGTGGGGAACGGCCCATTATTCAGTCCTTCAGCACGACCATCATGCGTGGAGACAAGGTCGGTATCATCGGTCGCAACGGCGCGGGTAAGACAACTCTCTTGCGGTTGATGCTGGGACAACTGGAGCCCGATAGTGGCTCCTTGCGCCTGGGAACCAATCTGCAAGTCGCCTATTTTGATCAGCTTAGAGATCAATTGGATGAAAACAAAAGCGTGCAGGACAACGTGGCTGATGGCAATGACCGAGTGCAAATCGGCGGTGCCACTAAGCATGTGATCGGCTACCTACAGGACTTTCTCTTTACACCGGAGCGGGCCAGAACAGAAGTTCGCTTTTTGTCTGGAGGAGAACGGAATCGGGTGCTGTTGGCAAAATTGATGACGCGACCTGCAAACGTCATCGTATTGGACGAACCGACTAACGATTTAGATAGCGAAACGCTTGACCTACTGGAGGAACAATTGGTGTCGTTTGGCGGGACCCTGTTGATTGTCAGCCACGATCGAACTTTTCTCAACAATGTCGTAACTAGCACAATCGTGTTCGAAGAAGACGGCGTCAATGAATACGTTGGCGGCTATGACAATTGGCGCGAGTCCGTTGCACGACGACAATCCAGTGGGTCGGCAGATAAAGGTAAAGGAACAGAACGCGGCGCTGGCAATACAAATGCGGGCTCGCTCTCTCGCGCCGACGGAACTACGCGTGCAGGTAGTGCATCAGCGACCGCTGCATCGGCAGCGAAGCCACGCTTAAGTTACAAGGAGCAAAAAGAACTGGATTCCGCACCTGGTCACATCGAACAGCTGGAAGCGACCATAGGGAAATTGCACAGCACCATGGCGGATACGAATTACTACCGCCGTCCTGCACACGAGATTACCGCGGACCAACAGCGTTTGGGTGAACTTGAGAGCCAGCTTGCAGCAACCTATGCACGCTGGGAAGAACTAGAAGCTCGCCGTTAGTCGCCCTTGGGCTTGTCGCAAGCGGCAGCCATGACGCAAATTGCACAACCGCCGCTCGTCCCACATCCGCCCCCTTCCGCAGTTCCACAAGAAGGGCCACAGCCTTCTGCCAGTAGCTTGGCGAAATGACGGCTACGAACTTTTTCTTCGTAGGAGTCAACAAGGGAATTCGCCAGTTGTTGCAGGTCAGGGGTCAATTCGCCCAAGAAGTAAAAGACCAATGTCTTGCCATCCAGCAAATGGTCGACTTCCATTAAGGATGCGGAAAGTCCTTGGCGGCAGATTTCCAGCTGGCAGTGATGAACCGCCTGATTTTTGTATCGTCGCAATCGAGAGTCGAGCAATTCATCTTGAATGGTCGCCACACGCAGGATTTCACCATTGGGGCCGGTTTGCTCGCCAGCTTCCGCCAGCACATCGCCCAGTTCAACTCCGCGCGGCGTACGGCAAACCACTCGCTGCCCGCGATCTACGCAGAGCCGTTCGGTATTGCGGCAGGCCCAAACCTCACCCATGGATCCAACTCGGACAAGCGCGGCATCGGGGGTTGGCATTGGAAACTCGGGGAATGAACACAAGCTGACCTGGCAATCCGAACAGACGAAGGCTGCGGGGCCAGAAAGAACTATCTTGTTCTTTTGGCCTCAGGTATGCAAGCGAGCGGACTTGCGGAATTGCACCAGCGCGGCCACTATTGAGGCACTGCCGTGTCGCAAGTTGAATAGGCGCGGCTGATTTTTAGCATTCGTTTAATGTAACTTTCCGCAGCATTGCGGCATCTTCTTCGATAGGGACCAGCAGGTTCGAAATGATTCAGACAGTCATGAATTGGGAATCGCTTGCAGACCATTCGCTGGCGCATGGCACAATTTCGCGTGAAGATGCACTGGCAGTCTTACAAGCCGACAATGATGCGTTGTTACCGATCTTGGCCGCATCCTATCGGGTCCGTCGAGAAACATTTGGCAACACCGTCCAGCTTTACTTTTTGATGAATGCCAAGAGCGGACTTTGCCCCGAGGATTGCGGCTATTGCAGCCAATCCAAGATTTCCACCGCGCCAGTAGAAAAGTACACCATCCTACAGCGTGACAAACTAATGGAAGCCGCTGCGGTGGCAAAAGCACGCGGGGCAAAAACTTATTGCTTGGTTATTTCCGCCAGGGGACCCAACGAGCGGGAAATGAAGGCTGTCGAGACGGTCATTCCTGAGATCAAGGAAAAGTTTGGATTAGATATCTGTGCGTGCCTCGGCCTGCTAACCGCTGAACAAGCGCAGCGGCTTAAGGCGTGCGGAGTGGATCGCGTGAACCACAATCTCAACACCAGCGAAGAACACTACAAACAAATTTGTTCGACTCACGGTTATGAAGATCGAATCAATACACTCAAGAATGTTCGCGCCGCGGGCTTGGAGCTCTGCAGCGGTGGCATTATCGGTATGGGCGAAGCTGACGAAGATGTAGTGGACCTCGCCTTCGCACTTCATGACCTGAACGTCGAATCGATTCCATTGAATTTTCTAAATTCAATAGAAGGGACCCCCCTGCAGGCAGCGAATAATCTCACACCGCAGTACTGCTTGAAAGCGCTTGCCATGTTTCGATTTGTCAACCCAACGCGCGAGCTACGTATTTCCGGCGGTCGAGAAATTCATCTTCGGTCATTGCAACCACTCGGCTTGTACCCGGCGAATTCCATTTTTGTTGGCGACTACCTGACGACGAAGGGTCAAGTACCCGAAGCCGATTATCGAATGATCGAAGATCTCGGTTTCGTCGTCACAGGTGCAAAGCCGTTGGAAGCTAGTTGCTAAGTCGATTGTAAGCTTGCTGAGCGGATCGTCGTTAAGAACTACGTAGTTTCTCAGCTTCTGCTTCTAACGAAGCTATTTCTTTTTGCAGCGCCTCGATTTCGCTTTGGTCATCCGCTTGTTGTTTGGCTCCGGAGAGTCTTGGCCGAAGTGCTTGAAGTTTCTTGTTGATGACGTCGACCCGTTTCTTTGCCTTTGTATCCATGGATGAGAGCTCTAGTCTTGCAGGGAATGGGGATTCTCAAATAGTGACCTTAAACAACAACAGGCGATTGTTGTTAACAAAAAATGGATGTGGGTTCAAAAATCGCCAACACGTGGCTGCGCAGCCATCAAAATTCGTAAAACGCGACCACGAAGTGAACTAATAACACGTAGAGTGTGGCCCACAGCACGGTAGAAGTGATCCCATCACTGACATCGCGTGCCGATTGTTTGGCGCGCAGTCCACGATAGTAGGCTATTAATCCCACCCCCAGTCCGCAGGCCACCGTTTTAACGATGAGCCACGAGAAACCGTCATAAAACAAACTGTCGGGCACTCGTAGGCGTTTCGTAAAATGGACTTCCCAGAAGTGAGCACCGTGTTCGGGGTGAGTTGCCACGAAGCAAACAAGGCTAACCCATTTCGCGGCATGGAATGCCAGCCAAGCTAACACCGGGGTACCAACGCTAAAAGCGATCAGAATGGGGTTCAGCAGATAGGAACGCGCGCGGACTCCCAACGTCTGCAAAGCTTCCACTTGGTTTCCGTATCGCTTCACACCGACATCCGCAGCAACCGCCGCGCCGCAGCGTGCAGCGATCAAGGTAGTAGCAAGCACCGGGACGAGAACCCGATAGAGTGCGAAGCCAATGGACGAGAGTAAGTCTTCCAGAAGGAGTGGTTTGGTGTAAAGTTCGTAGGGCAAAAATTTAAACGTGAAGAACGTCGATGTGAAGCCAACGATGAGTCCACTCATGATGAGGTAAACCCACGCAGAAGGTCCGCAAACAAGTCGCAAATAGTGACTTAGGAATCGAATTCCCCAGAACATTTTGGGCCACCAAGGAATGACCTCTCGAGGCAATTGAACGGCAGCCAATAGTGCATTGCCAGTACTTGCGAAAAACTCGGTCATTCCCTGGACCACGGAGTTTGCACGGTTCTTTAGCCAGTGCTGGCCACCGAAGTTCGCAGTAGTCGTTGTCTCACCGCCTTGTTCCTCGGAACGTTTTACGGCATCCTCGGAACGTTGTACCGCATCCTCCGAACGCCGTACGGGCTGCATGCGGTCCGGGATTTCGGACCAATCCTCTCGATCGACTGGAATCAGTTGTTTGGTTTCGGAATCAAGCAGAAGTACGTAATCTGCGATCGGTAAAAGTGTTTCGTAATCGTGTGTGACAACGACACTGGTGCGGCGATGCGTCTGTTGAGTTCGACGAATCAGTTCCGCCACTTGTCGGCCACTCGCTGCATCTAAACCTGATGTGGGTTCGTCGTACAGAACAACTTCGGGATCGCCAGCCAGAGTTCGAGCAATTGCCAATCGTTGTTTCTGGCCACCGCTCAAGGCAGCCACCGGTACGTTGTCTGGGACTCGCAATTCCCGCAGCCAGTCGGATGCGCTTTGCTCTGGCGCCAAATGACTTCGTCGGCGATGATCGACCGCGAATTGCACGTTCGCAGTCGGAGAAAGCTCATCAAATAGGGCAAATTGCTGGAAGACGATGCCAATTCTACCCAGCGGACGATCGTCGCCGTGGTCGATAGATCCTTGCCAACTGAGGATGGGATCATGGCGAGGGATCAATCCGGATAAGATTCGCAGCAGCACCGATTTTCCCGCTCCGCTGCCACCAACGATCACGGTGATCTTTCCATCGGGCATCTCAACGGTCGTTCGATCCAGCAACAATCGTTCGCCGGCTCGTACCGAGACATCGCGTAACACCAAAGGCTGAAGACGCGTACCGTCGGAGTTGGAGGTCGTCATCGCGTCAGTCCTTGGAAAAAGAATTCAGGCCAGATTGCCTCGTCGACGCAGGTGATTTTTCCAGCGCGGTAAACAAGAGACCATAAAGCCCACAGACCATGATCAATAGCGTCCCTGCCACTTTCACCGTCTCGTGAATCAACAGATACGTGGGCGCATCCGGGTAACGGTCATTGAGATAGAGGCACACGGCTAAAGGAACCATCACCAACATGGCAATGGCAATCGCTTTCCAAAGACGACCAACTTGCAATACACGTATGGTGGGATCTGTTGGTAAAGTCCTTAACCACATCAGCGTGCCGATAAACATGATCGGCAAAAATACCACTGAGCTACCGTGCTGTAGGATCGAATACCCGCGCACGGGTCGCCGTGCATAGTCGTAAACAATTTCATCGAGTACGGGCACGAGCTTGACGCCCCAGCGATTCATATGCGTGAATGAATCCCAAAAGACATGCGTCGCCGCGCCCACAAGGAGGCACAGACTGATGATTAAAATTTGCAGCAGTGGAAGGCGAATATCCGACCGGGCCAATGGTGTCAGCTTGGCAGCGATGGGCCGGGGCAGTAGAGCAATCAGCGAGCGTTTTAGGAAAAGATGGTAGATAAAAAAGAGCAGCCAACCTAGCGGCAGACAATGGGTGAATAGGCCTTTGATGGAATGAGTTGCATGGTAATCAATCCAGCGTGGAAAAAAGACTGGCAAATCACAGACCATGCAACCGATGGCTAGTGCCGAAAAGGGAATTTTCCAACGACAAAGCCAAGCAATGGGAAACGCTGCGGCGATATGGGTAACAGTGAAAGGCATCAAATTCACAACTGCGAGCTAATCTTGGTTTTCCGGAGACGCTAAGATAGTCAGCGGGAACACTGATCCGTCATCTACGGCCGCCACCACGAAAGGATTCCCTTGAATGTTGCTAGTGTTCGTCGCAGAATCTATCGCTACGAGCCATCGTTTGTCTTTTCCAAGAATCTGGTTCCGCAAGACACGTGCAAAACTTGGGCTAATGCCACCATCCCGCGTGCCAAAAATCTCGTCGCCAATGGCACGAACGACTGGCTCTAGGCGCTCACCGGCTAACTTGAGCGCGGCCTGCGCTTCGGCGCCAGTCCAGTTATTGGTCCATACTTGACGCAATTCGGGATTGTCCACGAACGTCTCGCGAAGCATTGCAGAGATCAGCTCCCTCAATTCCTGATCATTGCTAATATCCTGGGCAACATCGCTAAGCTCGGTGCGAATGCGCGTATTATTGAACAACGCTACAAAAATATCGCGCTGGACTTTCAAGAAGTCTTCTGTGTGGCTTTCCAGCACGGGAATGGCTTCGTCTTTAACAAAGCGATCAAATTCCCGTTTGAGCAAGTCGCGATTTGTCAGAGGCGCACTGTCATAAAGTGCTCGCCAGCCAAATCTCCAAAGAGAAGCACGGTTCCAAAGTTCGCGACCGATTTGAGTAGCTAAGGGTTCGGCGTTCTCTTTTACAATGGGCATGACTTCGTCGCGGACGAGTGGAACGAGTCGCTCTTTCAAGACAGTCTGCTTATAACGTTCCCCCAAGAGGCGAATCTCATCGCGATGGCGGTGCATCGACTGCTTCAAGCCCCGCTCGATCGTTGGCAAGCTCTCGCGCAGAGACTTTGCAATTATGGGTTTCAATGCAGCGGTAATTTGCGAGCTATTTTCGTCAACAGCTTTACGTATCAGCACTTCAAGTTGATGGCGTTTGTCCGGCGGCAGGAGCATTTGAACCACGTCGCCAAACTTGCCTCGATTCTGGTGGTATTCGATTCGACATTCAAATGGATCGACATCTTTTGAGTACCATGACGCGGTGGCGTTATTGGCGAGTTGGCGGCTATCGGTCGAGGTGAGAAAGCCAACCTGGCTCCACTCTCCGTTTGCGTGTTGATAGAAGATAGGGTCACCATCGCGAGCAGGAACTTGAGGCAGCTTTAGCTCCAGACGCTGCGTCGGAGTCGTCCAGTAGTCCCAAAGTTGCCATTGCACCGAAGGCCGCTCCGCACTTTTCGCCTTCCGGTCAGATCGGACCACAGCCCAAAGTCCGGTTGGCAGGACGACCCAAAAGAGAAGACCGACTAGAACCGCCCAACGACGTGGATTTGACATTTTTTACGCCTCACGTTCTCAGAGGGCATGAAAGAATTATTGCTCGCCTGCAATCAAGATAGCGAAGCACTCGCTTCAAGGCTCTGGCATTTTGACAATAAAAAACCCTAGTGCCAAAAATTGACACTAGGGCTGATGTTCTTTATTAAGACCAGGGTCTTAATACATATCGTGGTCGCCACCGTGACCATGACCCTTGCCGCCCTTATCGCCCTTGGGCTTTTCAGCAATCAAGGCGTCGCTGGTGAGCAACAATGTCGCGACACTGGCTGCGTTGGCCAATGCGGTCCGAGTCACCTTGGTTGGATCGATAACACCCGACTTGACTAGGTCTTCGTAGACGTTGGTCAAAGCGTTGTAGCCAAAGTTTCCTTTGCCTTCGATCACGCGTTCGCACACGATGCCACCATCTTGTCCAGCGTTTTCGCTGATCATGGTCAGAGGTGCACGGCACGAACGAATGACGATGTTGTAGCCAACCTTTTCATCATGCGTGAGAGCTTCGTCAGCCGTCACTTGGCTGGAAGCGCGAATCAGGGCAACACCACCGCCAGGCAGGATCCCTTCTTCCACTGCAGCACGCGTGGCATGCAGGGCATCTTCGACGCGAGCCTTCTTCTCTTTCATTTCCGATTCGGTAGCGGCGCCAACGTTGACTTTGGCAACACCACCAGCCAATTTGGCCAATCGTTCTTCCAATTTTTCTTTGTCGTAATCGCTGGTGCTGATCTCGATTTCGCGGCGAATTTGATCGATGCGACCCTTGATTTCATTGCTCTTGCCAGCGCCTTCAATAATGGTCGTATTGTCTTTGTCGACAATGACCTTCTTGGCACGCCCTAGTTGGGCCAGCGTGACGCTATCTAGACGAGTCCCTAAGGCTTCGAAAATCGCTTCGCCGCCGGTGAGGACCGCGATGTCTTCCATCATGGCCTTACGACGATCGCCATAACCAGGTGCCTTCACAGCACAGCAGGTGAAGGTACCACGCAAGCGGTTGATGACCAACGTCGCCAATGCTTCGCCTTCAACGTCTTCAGCAACGATCAACAATGGCTTGCCTTGCTGAACAACTTGCTCAAGCAAAGGAACCATGTCTTTGATGTTGGAAACTTTCTTTTCGAAGACGAGAACGTAACAATCTTCGAGCACCGCTTCCATACTGGTCGAATCAGTAACGAAATACGGGGAGAGATATCCGCGATCAAACTGCATCCCTTCGACCCATTCTTGTTCGGTCTGAAGGCTCTTTCCTTCGTCGACGGTGATCACACCATCTTTGCCAACTTTCTCCATGGCGTCCGCCAAGAGATTTCCGATTTCGCGATCATTGTTCGCGGCAATCGTTGCGACATTGGCCATCGCTTCTTTGTCTTTTACCTTGACTGCCATTTTGTGCAGTTTCTCGGTAATGTCGGCGACAGCTCGCTCGATCCCTTGCTTCATCTGGATCGGGTTCACGCCAGCCACTACGGCCTTAAGACCTTCGTTGAAAATCGCTTCGGCGAGGACGGTTGCGGTCGTGGTTCCATCGCCTGCAACATCGCTGGTCTTGCTGGCAACTTCGCGGACCATCCGGGCGCCCATGTTTTCATAGACGTCCTCAAGATCGATCTCCTTGGCAACTGTCACACCGTCTTTGGTTACAGTGGGGCTACCGAAGGACTTCTGCAAAATCACGTTTCGTCCCTTAGGACCAAGAGTGACTTTGACGGCACGAGCCAACTTGGAAACTCCGCGACGAATCGCTTCGCGTGCTTCCTGATCAAATGCAATAATCTTTGCCATTGTTACTAATTATCTGTTTTTGAAATGGGGTGGTGATGTTTTGACAATCGGACGTTATTCAATAACAGCCAGTACGTCGTCTTCACGCATGAGCAGGAATTCGCCGCCTTCAATCTTGACCGTTTCGCCCGCATAACTGCTGAACAACACGCGGTCCCCTTCCTTGACTTGTGGCTTGGAACGACTTCCGTCGTTCAACAACTTGCCAGTTCCCAAGGCAACAACGACCCCTCGTGCGGGCTTCTCTTGAGCCGCATCGGGCAGAACGATGCCACCCTTGGTGGTCGATTCGCTCTCTTCACGGCGCACTACGATGCGTTCGCCAATGGGTTGAAGCTTGATTTTCGTTTTCTGATCTTTCGTGGCAGTCGCCATATCCGTCTCACCTCCAAGTAATTCAAATTTTCGAAACGGTCGTGTGATAAAGCGGTCGATCCCTCAAACCAGGTCGGGTCAGGAATGATTCCTTGGCCGACACATGGCGCCGAAAAATGAGCCGCGTTTGACAGTTTAAGTATTGGTGCTCTCCTTTCAGCAAGAGCTGTGCCGAAAGACTAATTTCGGGCTGTAAGTCCTTTTAGAGAAACACTTTACTTGCGAGTTTCGGATTCCTCGCACAACTCCCACGCCGGTACCGTTCTTTCGCCACCTGCCAGCGTGGCAGCAAACATTTCAATCGGAACCGGCTGTCCGCCCGTCGACCATTCATGGCAATGGAGTACTATGGGGGTTTCAAAGCTAGGGCTCATGGACTCTCGTCCGCTGTGGGAGCCGCTTTTTTAGAAACTTGTCACCACCTCCCTCCGCCTGAAGCGTCATGACCATTCGCGTTCAATGCACTTGTGGAAAATCGCTCTCGGTTCAAGACACGCTTGCCGGTCGCACCGTCAAATGCCCTGGTTGCCAAAAGGGAGTCGCCGTTCCTGCCGCTGCGACAGCATATAAACCCACTGCGCCAGCGAAACCCAGTACGGCGCCAGCTAAACCCAGTACGGCGCCAGCTAAACCAAGTACGGCGACCAGCGCGGCAGGCAAACCGACCGGAGGCGGGCGGACTGCCGCTGCTACTTCCGCCGCTCCTCGCGCACCGCAAACTGCGACCGCCGATCTTCATGACCTGTTTGCGGAAGAAGGAATGATAGGGCATGCAGGTCCCGTTTGTCCGGTCTGCTCCAGCCCCTTAAAACTCAATGCCGTTCTCTGTACACACTGCGGAACCCATCTGCAGACTGGCCAGAAAATGTTGGGAGTTGCAGCCGCCCGCATTCAAGGTGGTTCGCTCGGGAACGCTACGCTGGATGAAGCGGTCACTACCATGCGCAGCGAGGCCGAGCTCCAGCGGCGGACAACCAATACTGGAATGCCCTGGTGGTTTCTGTTGATTATGCTGGTTTTTCTTGGGTTTTTCACTTTCTCCGTGGTTTCCATTGTGAATGCCGCAGTAGCGGAATCCAGCGCCACCGGATTTGCCGCGACTATCAAAAAAGTGGCCGCCAATCAGGGCGCTGTCTGGGGAATGATTATCACTGGCTTAGTTCTGCAGACCTTTGCTCGCATCTGGTTGGTTGTGCTCGGCTTCAAAGAATCGTTGGGCGACGGTATTACCACGCTACTCCTTTGGCACAAATTTCTAGGTCAGCTCTCCGATCATCCCGTGGTTGGATTGGTCTACACTCTGGGGTTCTTTACCACCCTCAGCGGCATCGGGTTGGCCGCAGCAAACAAATGGGGCGCCTAGCGCAAGCGTTGTGATAGGTACGACTTTTCCAAAGTAAAAGTCCAGACGCACATTTCTGTTTCGACGAAACTACTCCGTACGGAATTTATAGCGTAAGCTGGAGGAGCGGTCTGCCAAGTCGGCCGCGGCTGGACCAATCGATAACGCGTTTGATGACATAGCGTCTATCAATTGAGTGCCAGCTAAAAACAGGGAATTGCATTCCCACATAAACTAGACTTGTCGGCACAGCCTGAGTGAGTAGACTAACGACAACCAAAGGTAGTGAGCTCTTTAGGGTGTGCACATTCGATCATATGAAGCCATGCAAAGTGTCTGGCTGCTTTTATGACGCGTGTATGGTCTAAAAAACGGTTTAAGAAAAAAACTTTGGAATTTTGGAAGATTCACTTCGGCAGTAACGTTAACTGTTTCATACAACGCGTGATTGACCTTCAGTCACTGATTGTTAGCCCTGTAGAGCTAAATATTTTTGTTTCCCGCTTTTGGAAGGAAAGTTGAAATGCAAAGTACGCTTCGAAAATTGGTACTGATGGCAGTCGTGGTAGGTCTCACGTTTGTTTCGATTTCACAACGTGCAGAGGCCGGATACGGTCAAAGACAATACTACTCGAGCTGGGGTTATAGCAATTCAAACAGCTATTACTACACGTCCTACTACTATCGTCCAGTAGCGACCGTCGAGAGCTATCATCGTCACTACTGCGTCTATTATCCGAGCCAGCCACGGTACGTGTATTACTACAACCCAAGCCGCCGCGTTTACTGGGGTCGCTACGACCTCAAGGAAAAAGGTTATTCGTTGTTAGCTGAAGAAGATCGCAAGGAAAAGCTGACGGACATTCCTGAAGAAGCATTCCCAGCGCCAGCCAGCATGCCGCTCATTCCAGATGCAGAAGACGGAGAAAAAGTTGCCCCAATCGCGGCTGATTCCATCCCCACGATTGAAAGTCCCAAAGAGTTGCCCGTTAAATAACTAAGGCGACCTCAAAGCGTCAGTTTCATTTGACTTTTCTCTTCGTTTCACGGCGGCTTGTTTACGGTTAAACCTACTTCAAGTCGCCGTTTTCGTGTATCAGGTCACTTCCATGAAGAATCATTTCAGCATCAAGTCAATATTGAGAACGTTGGCGTGCGTATTGGGAATCACCAATGTGCAAACGTCGGGCATTACCGCGGGTGATCTTGATGTTGACGCGATTCAAATCCTGACGGAAAAGTGCCATGCATGTCACGGCGTAGAGTTTAAGCATGAGCGATTAAATGTTCTCGACCGAGAGACTCTCGTCGCGAAACCTTCTGCAGTGGATGACACATTGCCCTTCATCACGCCTGGAGAGGTTGACTCTTCGTTGCTGTGGCAGGTAATTAACGAGGACCAGATGCCGCCATCGGGTCCCTTGAATGACGAACAAAAGGCGTCCATCAAGTCATGGATTGAAGCGGGTGCCGCTTGGCCAGTTGATAATAGTCGCGAATTTGTTAGCGACATTGATGTTCTTAGTGCGATTTCTCGACATTTGTTTGACATCCGCAAAGACGACCGGCGATTCCAACGCTACCTGACCATCACCCATATTCATAACAATCGTGAAGTCACAGGGCGAGAAATCAAGGTATACAAAGCGGCGCTTTCGAAGGCTGTTAACAGCATGAGCAGCCAAGCGACCATCGTGCCTCCAAAGGCCATCGATAAGAATGAAACCGTATTCAATATCGATTTGCGACATTATGGATGGCAGGAATTTGGAACTTGGGATGCCGTCCTTAAGGAATATCCATATGGTCTTAAGCCACAATCCGACATAGAAGCATTAGAGTTTTACGAAAAAATCGAAGAGCTCTACGGAGATACCGATTTTGATGGGGTGACTCACCTTCGAGCTGATTGGTTTATTGCCACGGCGACGCGTCCACCGTTGTACCATACGCTGGCCAATATCCCTGAGAAGCTTGACGACTTGCTCAAACGGGTCGGTGTGAATATCGAAGACAATTTTCGCCTAAGCACTTCTCGTCGTGCCGGCCTGTTTGAAAGCGGAGTGTCAGGTCAAAACAGATTGATTGAATATCATTCGTCGACCAACGGGACATTCTGGATCAGCTATGACTTTGCCAAGAACGCCGGCAAAAGCAATTTGTCGCGCTTCCCTCTAGGCCCACCCTTCGAAAATAATGATTTCTCCAACGTCGCTTTTGAGCACGCTGGCGGTGAAATAATCTTTAATTTGCCCAACGGTTTGCATGCTTATATGTTGACTGACGGCAAGGGGATTCGAATCGACGAGGGCCCCGTTCAAATCGTTTGGGACGCCTTACATGTGTCCGGGAGCCCATTAATTGTTAATGGAGTATCCTGCATGAGCTGTCATAAACACGGGATGCTCGATTTCTCCGACTTTGTTCGTGATGGAAGCGCCGTTCAGGATCCAGCAGCGCGTCGGAAAGTACAAGAACTCTATGCTCAACCAAGCGAGTTGGCCAAGGCACTGGAGGACAGTAGACGTAACTACTTGCAGCGACTGCGTCTTGCTGTCGGAGATGCGTTAGACATCGCCCCAGGTGATGATCAGGCTTTGCTGGGTTACGAAGAGCCAATCAGTCGAGTAACTTTGCTTTATGGTAAAAACCTTAATCTCGAATCCGCCGCTAGAGAGCTCGGATTTGAAGATATCGAAAAATTAAAAAATCAAGTCTTCAGTGGTCAGCTTGTAGAACTTGGGCTTGGACCATTGGCAATTGAAGGAGGCACGATCAAGCGTGCTTTCTGGGATTCTAAAGAGTCAACCGCGTCAATTTTTCAGGACGCTGCAAGTGAGTTGAGAATCGGAACTCCGATCTCTAACTGATTTCAAGTAGCTATGAATTTAATGACATCGGTTCGCTGTTGATGCTGTTCGCTGGTCCAAAACTTAGAAGTTATATTCATGAATTGCTCGACCCTGCAAAAATTAGTGCTCGTTCTCGGAATACAGCTGCTGTTTCCGTGCCTCATGGCCTCAGCTCAGTCCCTTGATATCGCCTTGGAAAGGATGTCAAAAAACATCTCTTCCTATCTGGTTGAGAAGGGTCAAGAGCAGATCATGATCGGTGACTTTGACGGACCCGATGGAGTGACAGCGGGTCGATCTATTCAAGCAGAATTGAAAAAGCGTCTCAAGGAGTTAGATGTTGAAGTTGTTCCACTCGGTGCAGGGTGGAAATTGCGTGGAGAAATTAGCTTCGAGACACGCGGAACGTTCTCCATCATTCTGTTGAAGGCGGAGCTCATTGATAAGAATGGAAAAGAAGTTTCGGGCTTTCGGGAGCGAGTCAAGGACGAAAAGATTTCTTCGTTGGAAGACATCAGTCGTCTCTTCGGCCTCACAGTGGATCTACGTAAAGAACAGGATGGAGTCGCGGAAGTCTTGAACAAGACGGATGCCGGTACTACTGGCGCAACCACTCCGACAACTGAAGCCACAACCGATAGTAGTAAAGAATCAAAAGGCGATGTTTTCGTGTCGCGTCAGAGCAATCTTACCGACAAGATCGAAGCGAGTGTGGCTAAGACTACATTTACCTTTGCCGAAAATAGCCAGAGCATTGTCGCAGCATCGACCGATAGCCCTTTCCGAATCGAGGTACTATCGCGGCCCGCAGGCGCGGCTCAGTTCAGTTCCGTTCCAATCGTAGACCAAGGGGGCTTTCCCTTCGCTCCGCTGGCAGCGAATGATACCTATAAGATTCGCGTGTATAACAATGCGGATCACGCGATTGGCGTAAAGCTGTCCATCGACGGAATCAACTCGCTCGGATTGAGTGAAGTCCCGCAATTTCGCCAGGATGGAACTTGGTACGTTGAGGCAAAGTCTTTTGGCACAATTCACGGGTGGTATGTGAATCCGTCGCTAATGAAAGAATTTTTGGTTACATCCAATGGGGATAACCTACAGCTTCCCGATGCGTCGGACTTAGGGACAATTACTGCACAGTTCTTTCATGCTTGGGGTGAAAACGAGCCAATTCCTGCAATTGAACAAATCGCAGTTCGAAGAGCTCAAATCAGCACGACATTGGGACCTGCCGTTAACGTTAACACGAAAACAGTCCGCTCAAACTTCGGTAAGTCGCTGCTGGGATCAATCAGTATCCGTTATTCGAATCCAGACGACTTGCCAGCTGACGCTCCACGTTAACCGGCACTTTTGTCACGCTACCGGGCCGGGGATCTAAATGGGTAATAAAGGATTGGATACATCTATGTTTGTTTACCGTAGATGTAATATGGGGATTTGTCGAAGAGCGGTTTTAGCAGCATTTGTCTTGTTGATTCCGCTAAATTGGCAAGCCACATATTCGCAAGATGTGCCTCGCGTGATCCTTAGTACTCTCGGGCCAGGCGAACAAGTTCGAGATCTTGCATTTTCCAATGACTCGCAACGTTTGTATGCCGCAGGGCTCGACAAAGTCATACATACTTGGGACATAGGCTGGGACGTCGATCGGCTCAATGCAGGCGAAGGTTCTGCAACTTATGTGGGAACCTTACGCTGGGAAATTGGCCGAGGACCTAGGGGGCGTATTTCAGTCATTAGTATTTGCCCTACCCGTGATGAGTTGGCCGCGGCAGGGTGCAGTGCACGGGAAGAAACCGGAGACCTTGCGGTTTTTGATCTCGGACTTGATCAAGTATCCGCGTCCATTCCGACTCCGCTTGAGCGGAAGACAGACAAATTGAAGGCTGGACATCGTTCCGAAGTACTAGCACTCGATTATTCGCCCGATGGAAATAAGCTGTGCTCTTCAGCTGAGACTGGGCAGGTGTTTGTTTGGAATCGTGACAATCAAGGGAAGTGGCTCGGAAAAGAAATTTTCCCTAGCTCTGGTTCGTCGTTTCTTTATCCCAAACCAGTGCTCTGGATTAGCAACAGTAAACTCGTGTTCGCTGTGAATACAAACGCAGGCTCCGAAAAACTGCAGATGTTAACACCCAGCTCCGGTGCGACAACTCAGTTTCCTGAGGAGTACGTTGGAAGAGTTTCCGCGTTAGCTCGCGATGACAAAGGTCTTTGGGCGTCTGCTGATACGGACGGTCACATTTACGTGACATCGCCCGACAATCAACGTTGGACACTGAGAACTAGTCTGCCGGTAATTACAGATCTTGCCTTTGGACCGAATGGGATTTTGGCGGTCGCCGTATCTGGAGCTGAAGGAAATGTACAGGCGGAGTCTGCCATTGAACTTTGGAATTCGATTGAAAAGAAGCGGATTGATCGCCTAGTTGTATCGAAGACGGAAAAGGTGGCTGCTGTTACCATTAGCCCCAATGGACAATTCCTTGCCTTTGAAAACGTCGAAGACTTTAGCGTCAATGTCATTCATTTAGTGAATAACGACGGGGCACTTCTCCCAAATCCACTGAGCGAGAAACCCCTCGCCCAACTCCGCGGCCTCGGCAAGAGAATTCGCACTGTAGCAATCGCCGCAGATAGCTCTTCTGTTGGATTTAGTTTGGAGACTGAAGACGTCGCCAATGCGAATATTCTAACATCACAAATCAATCTAAAAAACGCATCCATAGAACCAGCAAACCCAAAGATCGACTGGGTTTTCGGTTCTCAGACAATGGGAGAGTGGGAACTTCGAGTAGATCCCAACGATCGGACTGAATGGAGCATTTTGCGATCGGGGAGATTGCTGGAGACGATTAGTCTTGACCGTGAACTGCAAGGTAGTGGCTTAGCTGCATGTTGGATCGCCGATCCGTCTTCACCGGGTCAGCCGGCGGCTTTTGCCATCGGCACGGAGCAAGTACAAGGAGTTTTTGTCTATTCGCTCCCAGCACCCGGCCAATCAAGTCGGTTGTTGCGTTGGTTTCGCGATCACAATGGCCCCATTGCCTCTTTGGTTTCATCATTGGATGGCCGGCTGTTGGTTTCTGGGTCCTGGGACCAGACGGTTAAAATTTGGAGTCTCAAAGACCTGACCAAAAGGACGCCAGATTTTGAAAATAGCCAGGCATGGGGAGCACGGTTTGAAATAAGAAATGGAAACGTTATCGCTGCAGATGTAGCTGACGATGGCATCGCATACGGTAGAGGGCTACGTAATGGGAGCATCATCACTCGCATACAGGGATATCTACCAGATTCCAAAAACACCCTCGTCGACGCCACAGCAGGAAATGACTCCGCTCAAAAAATTCTGGAGAATCTGCGGCGCGTTTCCTTGCTGCGAGAATCGCTAATCTATGCACGAACCGGACAGGAAGAATTACGATTCGTGATTCGACCCGCATGGGAACCACTAGTGACCGCGTTTTTGAACGTTCAAGGGGATTGGGCGATCTGGCATCCGTCGGGATACTACAATGCATCGGTCGCGGAGGGAGGTGAAGTATTTGGTTGGCAAATCAATCAGGGTCCGGACAAACCCCCTTCGACTTACAAGGCAGACTTCTTTCAAAAACAATTCGAACGTCCCGATATCCTCAGCGAATTGTTCTTAACGTTGAGCATCGAACAAGCACTTACTGTAGGGAAAGTGGACACCGAATCCAGTATCAATAAATCAAGTGTTGACATTCCACGGGTGAAGATCACCTCTCCAACCGCAACGGATCAGCCTCTAGCGGGCGGCAAGATCAACATTACCGCACAAGTGAATTTCCCCAACGATGTGAAAGAGCCCTTCGACGTCATTGCTTCGATCGATGGTGTCCGGTTAGGCAAAGCAGACAGCGAGATTCAAGGTGCAAGTGGTTGGGTCTACAGCTGGGAAACGGTCCCACGTGGCTTGCTCAATCAAATTGAAGTGGTCGTTACCGAGAGAAATGGAGCATTGGCTAGCTATTACGCGTCCGATGTCGTCTATCGTCGCGCGGCCCAGCGATCCGAGGTGCCCTTTAAATTAAGCATACTTTCCCTAGCATCTGAAAAGTACCTCGGGCCTGGGAGTTCGAATCGAGGCGGTTTTGGCGAATTACAATTTCCGCTTGATGATGTTGACGCGGTACTCGATTCGCTAAAAGGCAAAGAGCTGACCGGCCTAGGATTCTTCAAAATAGGTTCGACAAAAACACTTCGCAATAGTGAGATTTCACGAGCAAGCGTTCAGGCCGAGATAGCTGCAATCAACAAGACGATTGGTAAAAACAGCGTTCAAGACATACTGCTGGTTTACTTGGCAGGACATGGAAAAACGGTTGAGGGCGAATACTACTATATACCCACCTCCGTCGAGTCAGCGGATGACAAGGAGATCATGGAAAAGGGAATTCCATGGCGAGTATTAGCCGCGGCTGGTGCTGACAACTGCAAAGTGATCTACATGATTGACACATGTCACAGTGGATCGACCGTTGATGCAAAAAGCAGCATCCGAGACGCTCGTCGAAGTCAAGGCATAGTGCTTGCCGCTGCAACATCGAAGGCCGATGCAATTGAAATAGCAAGTTTAGGCCATGGTTGTTTTACCTATTCGGTATTGCTTGGCCTTGACGGTCGAGCAGACGGAGCCGCTTCCGACAGCGACAAAATTGTTGATCTGCCTGACTTAGTGCAGTTTGTGAAGACCTACGTAGCCAGCCTGACAGGTGGCGAGCAAGAGCCATCCATGTCTCCAACTAGACTGCTTGAAACTCTCCAGCTACCGTTGGTTTCTGTGAAAGCGGACTGAGCTTTCCCGCGCGGTTGAGTATCGCACTCATGAGTTTGGCTTGGCCCCAGAATTCTCCTCAACAAACGTTGAGAGTTTGCCGTGGACTCTAGTTACTACAGAATCCCAGGTCTCCCCTCGGGCTTTACGAATGATTTCCACGCAATGGTACCATGGCGAAACCGACGCATTGATAGGCCACCGCCAATTTGCATTCTCCGAGAGCAGTACCCACGTGGGAATCCCCAAAGCGCCGGAAAAATGAACATTTGAGTTGTCAACAGAGATCAGTAAATCAAGGCCTTGGATCAATTTCATCCAGCTCTCTAAGTCTTGATAGGGATTAATTTCTGGATGAGACTCAACGTTTGCAGCGTTCGCGAAGTTAGGTGGAATCGCTACAGTCGGGTCCGGTGAGTGTTGCAAATTGACAAACGTGATTCTGGCAATATCTAATAATCCAACAAGCACGTCGGGCGCTAGAG
>JBGTBJ010000130.1:0-21718 GCA_041749395.1 Pirellulaceae bacterium | reverse complement strand
GCATCCAATCGGGCTTGCCAGAGAACACGCTTTTCAGCATTGATGGACCGTGACATGCAAGAGCCTCCAGGGTTTGAAGAAGTGACAAACCCACCATCCTCTCATGCACGTCAAGAATGGCTATGTCGGGCGCTTACGTTGTGCCCGCACTGTTGGCATACATATAAAGTACACCAACAAGGAGATTAACGGAAGATAAGTGACCGCAGTTTAGTATTGTTAGAGTAATTGGTGACCATTGTCAATTTATTACACCCTCTTGTAACACCCCTTTGGTTCCCATGGTTCCGGGATTGAGTTTCATAAAAAGACAATAAGTGGCAAAATTTTCAAAATAACGTGGTAGCGGGTGATCGGATGTACGGACGACAGGTCTGCTTGCAGCGCCTACAACGGATGTGTGCACAGCAAATGGAGTTGTAGAGTGGTGAAGTGGTGAATTGTGGACACTTGGAATTTGAATAGTCGCCTTTCGCTCCGCGAAAGTAGCGTTCGGATAAAGTCGCCTTTCACTCCAAGAGCGGACGGAGCTACGGTGGTTGCCTGATATCTCGAAGTGATATGAATGAATTCACTGTTTGTTTGTGTAAGTAGCGAACGGCGTACCAAATGGAAACGCTACTTTCGCGGATAGGCTGTGAATTTAGTATTCGAAGGCAATCATAGTCTCCTTTCGCTCCGCGAAAGTTCTGAGAAAGCAGCGAATACCAACGCTACTTTCGCGGAGCGAAAGGCGACTATCCGAACGCTACTTTCGCGGAGCGAAAGGCGACTATCCGAACGCTACTTTCGCGGAGCGAAAGGCGACTATCCGAACGCTACTTTCGCGGAGCGAAAGGCGACTATCTGCGACTATATCTGGCTTTGCTGGGAAGAATGAGAGCATCTGATGGAGCTGAAGCGGCCTAATCGAAACACGAAGAATCCTATTACCCGTAGCACGCAAGGCTTCGGGCCGCGCGGTGTTCGTTGGGTGACTCTCGTCGGCGGCGTGCTCGTTGCCATTGCAGTAGTGATTTGGGGAATAGTTCGCTGGGGCGATAACCCGCTACAGACGAAAATCAATCACCAAGATCGTTTACAACTCAGCACGGTTCGCGAATCGCTTGCTCGCGGCGAATACGAACTGACGCTGCAATTGGCTGATGAGCTGCTGCAACAGACTCCCGACTCTTTTGAAACTTTGCTGGCGGCGGCGGAGGCTGCCGCGCAGCTGGGTCAAGTTGAGCGGGCGATTGCGTACTGTGATCGAGTACCGGCGGGGGTGACAGACGAAGCCATTACCGCGATGTGGATTCCCTGCGAATTGACGTTTCGACAAGGGGAATTGCGTCAATCCGAATTGCGATTGCAACGCTTGCTGGCCCTTGCACCGCAGCATGTCGACGCGCGGCGACGGATGATTTATATCCTGGGGTTGGCAGGACGCAGGTGGGAGGCTGAGCCCCATCTGATGAGCCTTGTGCGGCAAGGGCAATTCGATTTTGAAAGCTTGCTGTTTTTGGGTAATGGAGAAAGCGTGGTCGATTTTTCTACTACCCTCTCAGAATATGCTGCCCAATCGCCACAAGATCCGTTGCCGCCTCTGGGGCTTGCCCGAATTGCCATTAAAAACAATGACTTAGTGCAAGCGAAACAACTGTTGAAAGGCGTATTGCTTACGGCTCCCGAATTGTCCGAAGCACAGGCAAGAATGGGTGAGGTCTTACTGGCCAACCAACAGTGGCAAGAGCTACAAAACTGGCACACAGGATTACCAGTTAGCGCAGAGGTTCATCCAGAGATTTGGGCAGTGCGCGGGTTGATCGCCGAGCAGCTAGGTGATCCGCGCGCAGCACAACGAAGTTTTTGGGAGGCATTGCGAAGAGATCCAGATCATCGAGTTTCGTTGTATCAACTGGCTAAGCTGTGTCGTGAGAACAATCAACTTCCCGAAGCGGATCTGTATCTGCAACGGCATGCGAAACTGACTGAGTTCATGCGTGTCGTGGATGGTATGTATGCGACGCAGCCGACACGCGATGAGCTGCAACAAGCGGCCGAGTTAGCAGGGAGTCTGGGACGTTGGTGGGAGTCGTGGGGTTGGTATTCCCTCTTGTTGTCGACTGGCGCTACGCCAGGCGGAGCACCACTTGATAACGATGTTGCCAAAGCAAATTATCAGCGATTGCAAGCCTATTTGGCGGAGAATGATCCCCCGCGTGTGCTTGTTTCCAAGGCACCGGCGTCATGGAGCGACATGAGTTCGTATCCGCTTTTGGCAACTTCTGCTTGGCCCGTCGACCGAGTTCGCGATGCTTCGACCGCGGCTGAAAGAGGAGTGGAATCGCGGGGGGCCGATGGTGTTAAGTTTGTGGAAGAGTCAGCGCTGCGAGGGATGAACTTTCAATACTTTTGTGATTCGAATCCAGATCGTGAGGGCAAGCGTATTTATGAGTTCGCCGGTGGCGGGGCGGGGGTCATCGACTTTGATTGCGATGGGTGGCCTGATGCGTATTGGACGCAGGGATGTCCATGGCCGCCGACTCGAGAGCCTGCTGCGGGCGATTCTGCTGCGGCTGTGGCTGCGTACCACAACAGGCTGTACCGGAACTTGGGTGCAGACTCGTATGAAGGGGGGCCTTCCGTCGATAAGTCTTTTATTGACGTTTCCCAAGCGAGTGGGTCGAGCGATCTGGGGTTTGGACAGGGTATTTCTGTGGGAGACTTTAACGGCGATGGATTCGCCGATCTGTATGTTGCCAATATCGGGCAAAACTGTTTATTGCAAAACAATGGTGATGGGACCTTCAGTGATGTAACGGACGCGTCTGGTTTGAACGAGCATCGCTGGACCACCAGTTGTGTCGTCGTCGATCTCAATGACGATGGCTTACCCGATTTGTACGACGCGAACTATCTCAAGGGAGACGATCTGTTTGAACGCATTTGTACTTGGGACGGTGGTAAGAAACGTATTTGCGGACCGGCCACCTTTCAGCCGGAAGATGATGATGTTTGGTTGAATTTAGGGGACGGGCGATTTGAGAACGTTTCCCAGGAAGCGGGCATTCGGCTTGCAGGCGGAAATGGCCTGGGATTGATCGCCGGGGATTTTGACGGTAGTGGTCGCGTACAGCTGTTTGTGGCGAATGATCAGACGGCCAATTATTTTTTCGTCAACAAGGCATCTCCGGGAGAGCGACCCCAGTTCGTTGATCGGGCTCCCTTGCGAGGTCTAGCCTATGACCGAGATGGGCTCGCGCAAGCTTGTATGGGAGTGGCGGCCGGCGATATATCGGGAGATGGATATATCGATCTCTTCATCACGAATTACTATCGCGAATCGAACACGCTTTACGTTCGCGATAGTGCGGGTAACTATGTCGACCGTGCGCGCGTATCTGGATTGCGTGATCCTAGTTTTTCCATGTTGGGTTTTGGTACACAGTTCATCGATGCGGATTTAGATGGTGAACTTGATCTCATTTTGACCAACGGACATCTGGACGACTTCACCTACTTGAACGAACCGTATCGCATGCGGCCACAGTTCTTTCACAATCGAGGTGCGGGGCAATTCGAGGAGCAAATGGGAACCACGCTAGGGCCATTTTTTGAAGGCGAATATCGAGGTCGAGGCCTGGCGCGATGGGATTGGAATCGCGATGGGAAGCAGGATGTATTGATATCGCACTTGGACGCACCCTCTGCGCTACTGACCAATCGCACGGAACGCGTTGGGCACCATATCGCCCTGGAGTTTGTTGCGACCGGAAGCAATCGCGATGCGATTGGAACGCGATGGGTTGTCAGCGCCAGTGATGAGAAGAAAATTCACGGGCAGCTTACGGCCGGCGATGGTTATCAGGCGAGCAACCAGCGGCAGTGGATCGGCGGACTGGGAGAGGAAAAGGGTCTGGTAGATGTGACCATTTACTGGCCATCCGGTCGAGTGCAAGCACTGACCGGATTATTGCCGGACACCAGTTGGCTGATGGTCGAGGACCATCAGCCCGTTGAGAGAGACCGTTAGCTATTCCCGTACGATTGTGACGGGAGCAATCGTTTCCAAGCCCTCTTTGAGTTGATCAGCAGGGCCCACGACGACGATGACTAATTCGTCGGAGCGGACCTTGTCTTGAGCTACAGTGAGGCATTGCTCTGCAGTCGTGCTGGCGATGGCGCCGAGCAGTAGCTTGGTGTAGTTGCGTGGCAAACCCAGGACCTGTTCTTGCCACAATTGCGAGGCGACCTGTTGAGACGTTTCTTGCGTGGAGGGATAAGCGCCCGTCACGTAGGAAATCGTATCGGCCAGCTCTTTGTCGCTAGGGGCTTCCACTTGCAAGCGAGCAATTTCGTCGATGATGGCCCGCACCGCATCGACAGTGGTCTCGTTCTTGCTGAACGTGCTGATTTCAAAAACACCCGCCATGCGTTGCGAGGAGAATCCACCCCGCGCGCCATAGGTGAGGCCCTTCTTAACACGAATGGTTTCATTGAGGCGACTGCTAAAGGCACCTCCGAAATAGCTGCTAACAACACGGCTGGTGAAGTACTTGGGATCGGCATGCGTGAAGCCGAGGTGACCAACACGAATTTGGCTTTGCACACCATTGTTGTCGACCAAGTAGATGTGGGTTGGTGCCGCCTCAGGGAGGTCGGGAACTTCCATCGCAGGAGCCGCACCGGATGGCTGCCACGCTTCGAGATACTTCTTAGCCAGGCTGCCGGCGGTTGCCAGATCGATATCTCCTGAAAAAATCAGGGTGCACATGTCGGGTCGAGCGTAGGTGGTGAACCACTTTTGCAGATCATCGCGAGTCAATTTTTCGACATCGGCAACTTCCCCACTTGAAGAGCGAGAATAGGGGTGAGTGCCGAACAATCGCGTACGAAATTCGCGGTCAGCAATGTAGCTGGGGTCCGACGTGGAAACATAGAGGCTCGTCAGAGTTTGCTTTTTCAGCTTTTCAAATTCCTCTTCGGGCATGGTGTTTTCAAGAATGACTTCGCCCATCAGTCGTACGCCACGATCGGCATGCTCTGGCAGGCAACCCAAGCTGAGAACGGCCGTATCGAGCCCCGCATTTCCCGAGAGATTGATCGCAAAGGACTCGAGTTCTTCGGAGAGCTGACCTTCGGTGTGTTGTTTGGTCCCCTTGGTGAGCATTTGCATGGCTAGCGACGCGGCGCCTGTTTGGGCTTCGGTCCATGCACCGGCAGAAAAGCCAAGGCTTGCCGTTACATAAGGGACCTCATTGTTTTCAACGACCATGACCCGTAGGCCATTGTCGAGCGTTACTTCTTCGAAGTCATTTTCAGCGTTGTATGCTAAGGGACCTGCCAGCGGCGAGTTTGCTAAGCGGTCTTTAGGACGGATGACACCCGGACGCCCGGGCGTTGGTGGATTTGTTTCAGGCACTCCGGTGATCAGAGCATCTTCAGCGTCATCTTTAGGACCAAAGAGACTGGTCAGGGCACCGAGCGCATTGCCGCGTACGTCACCCTGGATGGCATGATCGAGGTCCAGATATTTTTTTGCTACGCGCTGGATATCGGCAATGGTCACATTGCGGATGCGTTCCAAGCGAGTGTTGATGCGCGAGGCGTCTCCTTCGAGAACTGCCGCAGAACCGAGTGCTGCCGCCTTGCTCTCCACTGTCAAGCCTTCAACCACGATACCGCTGAGCATTTGATTGCGAGCTTTGTCTAATTCTTCTGCCGTTACGCCGTCGTTTTGAACGCGAGAGATTTCATCCGCCATCGCAGTTTGTGCTTTCTCTGCGTCGCTACCGATCGGAGAGAGAACGGCTGCAACACCGATCACACCATCTTGCTCGAGATTCAGTGCACCGGCCATCGCAGCGACGGCGAGTTGTTCGTCGGCCACTAATCGCCGATAGACGCGACTGCTTTCTCCGCCACCGAGAATCGTGGTGAGTAGATCGATCGCTGTGGCATCGGGATGGCTCAGCGGTACACCGCGAAAGACTAGCGCGGTGAGAGGTGCTGGTGCGTTTTTCTCTTTGATCGAAACGGTTTGCTTTTCAAAGGGCTTAAACTCAGGCGCTGGAATGCGAGGTGGGTCTTCGCAGCGAGGAATCCAGCCGAAGTTGCGTTCGGCTAACTGCACCACTTCGGCATGTTTGACCGCACCAACAACGACCAGGGTCGCGTTGTTGGGAACGTAATAGCGAGTCCAGAATTCTCGCAGTTCGCTGACGCTCGCTGCGCGAAGGTGAGGAATCGATCCAATGGTCGACCAACGATAGGGGTGATTGGGGAAAATATAGGGAAGCGTTTGTTCAAGCAACTTGCCATAGGGTCCGTTGACCCCCATACGTCGCTCTTCTTCGACCACTTTTCGCTCCGTATCAAAAGCGCTTTGGTCGATTTTCAACATCGACATTCTTTCCGCTTCCAACCAGAGTGCCAGGTTCAACTGATGGGCGGGAAGCGATTGTGTGTAGACCGTTTGATCGAACGTGGTGTAGGCGTTGCAATCACCGCCCGTTTTGCGAATCAGGTCAAAGTGATCGGTGCTGCCGAGGCGGTCGGTGCCCCGAAACATCATGTGTTCGAACATGTGAGCGAAGCCTTGTCGCTCGGGATTTTCGTCTTTGGAACCGACGTGGTACCAAAGTTGAACGGCCACGATCGGGCAGGAAAAATCCTCGATGGTGAGGATCTTCAGTCCATTCGCCAAAGTGGATTCTTGAAAGTCCTGGTCCGTGGATGGGGCGGCTTGATCGCTCGCCGCTGCCTTGGTAGCCGCCTCTTGAGCCATAGTGGGAGATATCGAACATGCCAGAAAGCTGGCGATGAGCCATCCCCAAGAGAATGTAGATCGCTTCATTGTGAACTTGTGTGTTGAAAGAATCGAAATGTCGAAAACGACACCAAAATAGGTGGTCAAGTCCTGTGCAACTGCACGCTGCAAGTGCAGCGGAAGGGGGCAAAGAACAGTGAACCTCTCTTTATCCTATCCCTTGCCCTTTTTTCTGGCCATCCGGGCTGAAAATTGACGACTTGTCAAAAGTGACGTCGTGTCATAAACTGTTGGTATGGAAAACCTATCCCACAAGCAGCAAGAAATTCGTCAGCGTGAAAGTCGCATTTTAGATTTGGCGCGTCCCATGATAGCGCAAGGGGGAGTGGCCGCTTTGAGCATGGAGGCGATTGCTCACGAGTTAAGGACCGCGAAGGGGACGGTATACAACCACTTTCGCAACAAGGAAGAGATTGTTTTGGCCTTAGCCATAGTGGCTGTTGAACGGCGATTAGAGCTATTTCATCAGGCGGCCATGATGCGTGGTCGACCGCGCGATCGAGTGGCCGCGATTGGTATAGCGTGCGAGGTTTACGTCAACCAATTTCCAGAGTTATTTCGCATCGAGTCGATCATTCGGCATGATTCGATATGGGAAAAGACCTCTCCAGAGCGGCAAGAGGTGCTGCGGACCTGCGAGGGGCGGTGCATGCATTCGGTAGCCGGCGTGGTGCGGGACGCGGTGGCGGGGGGGGATTTGGAGGTCGCCGGCGCGCATGGCGTGGAAGACATTGTCTTCGGGCTATGGTCTTTAGTGTTCGGTGGGATGTTGTTGGAGCTGACCAGTCCGTCCTTAGCCGACGTCGGGATTGCCGATTCCCGGCAAGCGATTCGTAGGAACTGCAATGCATTATTGGATGGGTTGGGTTGGCAGCCCCTCTATCAAGCGGACGCGTATCAGGCTTGGGTAGCGCACGTGCGCGAGTATTTGACCGGTCGAATTTCTCAAGAGAGTCAGGGCTGAGCGATGTCTAATAGGATGTCAAATAGAACGCGGCGTCAGAAAATGATTTTGGGATTGGTGAGCCTAGTCGTCCCGCTGTTGGCCCTGGGGAGCTTTTTGCCAAACGAATGGCTATGGGGAAAAGCGTCCAGTTCTGATGGTGGTATCGCCACGGGCTTGTCAGATGACCCAAGGTTAACTCCGCCGCTCACAGTGCCCGTATTGACGTTAGGTCAGGTGGATCCGCCACGGAGGCGCAATCATTACCGGGGGTTATTGGTACCTAGCAAGGAGGCCGATCTAGGATTTCGTCGTTCGGGGAGGGTCCAAGTCGTAGAGGTGGTCGAGGGGGAAAGGGTGCAAGCGAGGCAAGTGTTAGCCAAGTTAGACTCGTCCGATTTGGCTGCATCGATCAAAGCGAGTGAATCGCAGATTGCGGAAGCGGAGGCGGTGTTGGCCGAGATGGTGGCCGGTCCACGGTCGCAGGTGGTCAATGAAGCGGTGGCTGAAGTGGCGAGGTTAGCAGCGCTGACCAAGTTGTCGGAGCTCAAGGAGCAGCGGCAAATAAGATTAAAGGACGTTAACGCATCGAGTGAAGAGGAGTACGACGCGTCAAAATACACTGTGGCGCAGAACCGGGCTTCCATGGCTGCAGCCGAAGAGCGTTTAGACGAACTGCGTGAGGGAACTCGTGCGGAGCAGCTGACAGCGCAGCGGGCCAAGGTGGACGCGCTGCGAGCCAATTTGCAGCTGTTGCAAGTTCAGATCAGCGAAACGGAAATTGTCGCGCCCTTCAGTGGCATCATTGCTCGACGAACGGTCGATGAGGGAGCGGTGGTGGGGCCCGAGACGAGTATCTTGCGGTTGATACAAGTTGAGCCGTTGGAAGCGAAATTTGGAGTTTCAGCAAGTGACACACCTTGGCTATCGCCGGGAGCAGCGGTGACGGTTTTGGTGGATGGAGAACCATGGTCGGCCGCCGTATCGCGAGTGGAGCCGGAGCTCGATGCAGCCACGCGAACCCAAGCCGTTTATGTGACGTTGGCTACGGCAGACAATCAGTGGGATAGCCGGTTAGCGCCGGGTCGTACCGTGACGCTGGCATTTGACGGAGAGTCACCTTCGGAAACCGAATTGTGGCTGCCTCTTGCTGCACTCTCGCGTTCGCATCGCGGGTTATGGGCAGTGATGGTATTGGTTGAGGAAGCAACGGACCAAGACACTGAAGGGGTTACGCGAGTCGAGCGCCGGGACGTGCAAGTTCGCGAGATTGAAGGGGATTACGCATGTCTGGTTGATGGGCTAGTGCAACGAGGGGATCGCGTGCTTTCTCAAGCCTTGCATCGCGTGGCGCCTGGGATGCGCGTACAGGGCGTCGAGGACAGCACGATCCCGAGTCATGCCAGCCCGAGTCATGCCAACTCATTTCCAGCTACGCGAATTTCTGAGCGATAGGAAAACCATGAACGATTCGCAGCATCCAGCCAACCATATATCGGGAGATTCGAAGCCCGATAACGACAGCAGTGCGCATTGGGCCGCGCGGTTGATGCGGGACCGTCGCATGTTGGTTCTGATTGTGGGCCTCGTCGTTGTGGCGGGGCTTTCCAGTGTGGTGATTTTGCCGCGGATGGAAGACCCGGTGTTGATTCAACGGGTAGCCATCGTCAATACCCCGTTGCCGGGCGCGGATGCATCGCGTGTGGAGGCTTTGGTCACGGAGAAATTAGAAGACGAGTTGCGTGAAGTTGACACGATTAAAGAGCTGCGATCGCAGAGTCGCTCGGGGCTATCCAGCATCACTATTGAGTTGCTGGATACGGTGATGGAATCGGATTTGGTTTGGTCGGAGATACGCAGTCGGTTGGAAGATGCGATTCCAAAATTGCCCGAGCAGGCTGGCAGGCCCGAGTTTGAGAACATTGAGGTGCGCGCGTACACAAGGATTGTTTCAGTGGTTTGGGACCGCGACGAAGCAGTCGATTATTCTGTGTTGCGGCGTACTGCGAAAGACTTGCAAGATCGTCTTCAGGCAATTGCGGGAACGGAGAAAGTGGATCGATTAGGCGATCCTGGAGAGGAGGTTTTGGTGCAGGTGGATGCGGCTCGAGCGGCCTCGATGGGACTTTCGACAGCTGATATTGCTGATCAATTGCGATTGCATGACGCGAAAGATGCGGCGGGCCAGATACGGGGACGCAAGCAGGATCTTGCTGTCGAGTTGGAGAATCAGTTTCATGATCTAGGTGATGTCGAGAACGCACAGATTCAATCATCGCAAGGGAGTTTTGTATCGCTGGGATCGCTTGCCACAGTCACGACGGCAACACCGCAACCGATGGCTCGCCTGGCATTGCATGGTGAGAAAACGGCGATCACTCTTGGCGCGTTGGTTCGACCGGAGTTTCGCATTGACTTGTGGTCGCAGCAGGCGACCGCATGCATTGACGACTTTGCTGCTGAGTTGCCGCACGGGCTTCGCTTGGTGGAGATCATGGATCAAAACACCTATGTGGCGGCTCGGCTGAGTAGCCTGTTGTGGAATTTGATCCTCGGTGGAGTGGCCGTCGTCGCCGTCGTTTGTTTGATGATGGGCTGGCGGAGTTCCTTGGTGGTGGCCTCTGCCCTGCCCTTGACGATGTTGACCGTACTCTTTGCGATGCGTGTGTTGGGAATTCCCATCCATCAAATGTCGATCACTGGCTTAATCATTGCCTTGGGATTACTGATCGATAATGCGATTGTCGTTGCGGACGAAATACGTAGTGAGATGGTGCATGGTGCAACGCCGACGGAAGCTATGGTTATGACCATCAAGAAACTGACGATCCCATTGTTGGGGAGTAGTTTGACGACCGTCTTTGCGTTTGCGCCGATTGCGTTAATGCCAGGTCCCGCGGGAGAGTTCGTGGGATCGATTGCTTACAGTGTGATGTTGGCGATTATGGCGTCGTTGGTTTTCTCATTGACCGTAGTGGCAAGTATTGCAGCCATTTGCTTGAAGGTTCAGAAGCCTGGAGCCCAACATGCAGCTCGGTGGAGCGAATCGGTAACTCAGACTTGGCGTAACGGGTTTCGATCCGAGCGCTTGCAGGATGCGTATCGCAAGTCGATGAACCGAGTCTTTTCCCATCCCAAGAAGTCCTTGGTGATTGTGATGCTGGTGCCGATTTTGGGTTTTGTGGGCGCTACACAATTACCTGAGCAATTTTTTCCACCAGCGGATCGCGATCAATTTCGCGTCGACGTGGAGTTGGCGACGGGCGCATCGCTGGCCGATACGCAGCGAGTGGCAAAGCGTGTTCAGCAACTGTTGGACGAGCAACCTGAAGTGCGGCAAGTGGATTGGTTTTTAGGCGAGAGTGCGCCCACATTTTATTACAACAGCATTGCGAATCGATCGGGCCAGCCCAATTTTGCACAAGCGATTGTACAAGTGGACCAATTGGATCAGGTCTTTGATCTGATCAGTAAATTACAAGCCGAGATGGATCATACGATTCCGGAAGCCAGGACTTTGGTGCGTCAATTAGAGCAAGGCCCTCCCTTCGATGCGCCGGTCGAGTTGAGGCTCTATGGCCCCGACATGGTTGTCTTAACGGAGATCGGGGAACAGCTGAGAAGTGTCATCGCTGAATTAGCCGATGTGACTCACACTCGCAGCTTGCTGGGAGAGTCCTCGACGAAAGTAGCGATCGATGTCGATGCCGCGTCAGCGAGTTTGGCGGGTTTGACGCCGCAGATGGTGCAGAGTCAAGTCCAAGCGTCATTGGATGGAATGATCGCGGGTTCCGTAATTCAAGACACCGAGCAGATGCCAGTGCGCGTGCGGACTCGTGATGAGCAGCGGAGAGAATGGAGTTCGATCGAGGAGTTGGATTTGGTAACGGCCACTGCGGATGGTACCAATATTGTTCCCTTGCGATCCGTAGCTGCGATGCGATTGGAGCCGGAGACTGGGGTGATTGTGCACTTCAATCGAAGGCGGATGAATGAGGTGAGTGCATTCTTGAATGTTGGTGTATTGCCTGCGACGGTGCTGGCCGCGTTAGAGAAACGTCTGGCCGCGCAAGAGTTTCGTCTACCTGACGGATATACCAAAGAGTATGGAGGCGAGGCTTCGAAGCGAAACGACGCAGTGGGTAATCTCAGCGCGAACGTGGGCGTGCTGGCTGCGTTAATGGTAGCCACGTTGGTCTTATCGTTCAGCTCGTTTCGGCTGGCGGGAATTATTGGCCTCGTCGGATTCTTGTCGGTGGGCTTAGGAATGGGCGCTTTGTACTTAGGGGGCTATCCGTTCGGCTTTATGGCCATCATTGGGACGATGGGTTTGGTGGGCGTGGCCATCAACGATTCCATCGTAGTCTTAGCCACGCTGCAAGAAACTTATGGGCGGCGCAGCGTTACGTCTGCTGAGCTTACTGAAACAGTGATGCGGTGTACTCGGCACGTTCTCGCAACCACGTTTACCACGGTAGCCGGATTTCTTCCCCTGATTTGGTCAGGAGGACAATTCTGGCCACCATTGGCTGTGGCAATATCGGGCGGTGTGCTGGGAGCCACTCTGCTCGCATTAGTCTTCGTGCCGATCGCTTATCGATGGGCCTACTGTAGCGCTGGCGTAACCGACCACTCGACTCAGGTCGCCCGAGACGTCGGCACTGGTCGCGTACGCCAATTGGTTAATGTGCACGCCCAAGCCTAGATGCTGCAGTGTTCGCAGCACAAGGGCGGCAGGGATGGCACCGCACATGCTGATTTGATATTCGCGGCAGGTTGCCAGCAAGCGTTCTCCATCACCGGAATGAAAGGCATCGAGGGCAAGTCGATCCAAGCGACGATTTTCGGAATCTTCGGCAAAGTGGTGCATGTCGCTGGAGATGACCAGCAGCGGCCGTTCGGGAAGTGTCTGCAGAAAGTCTGCCAGTTGTCTTGCCGATTGATCGACCTTGGTCCATGCATCGACATCCCAGGGAGAAAGGCCGATGGCCACTCCCGTGACGAGGCACTGAGGTGCGAAGCGATGGAGGAATGGTAATTGTAATTCGATGCCGTGTTCGGCTTGATGAGCGGCCGTGTCGAGTTGCCATCCGGCGATTGCCTCGGTCATTTGCTTGGCCAGCTGTGGGTCGGCAGCGAGGGAGGCGGTTGAGCTGAGTTGCCACTCGGAGCAAGGAGCAATCGCCCACGGTGCGCCGGCGCGGGTGTGCTTCGGGCTGAAAATGATGACGCTGGAGGGAATTTCAATTTGGCTCCAGAGGGTTGCTGCTACAGCGCCGGAGAATCGTAAACCCGCATGAGGACTGAGGACCGCATAGCAGCGTTTTTCCCGTTCGGACACATTACTTTGAGTAGCTAGATTTTGGGCAGCTATATTTCGGGCAGACAGCAACGCTGCATCGATTTCTACTTCGCGTCCCACATCATCGGCCGCGTAGAATTTCCCGGCGACAGCGGGAGGACGCGGCACCGGGATTAGTGATCGAACGCCCGTGTACTTGGATAATGGAGACTGCTGTGGGGTGCTAGTAATTCTCTGCACGATGAAACGAGGTAGAGTCGAATAGCATCGCGCGTGAAAGGCCGCCAGAGTGTTTGTGGAAGTGTTCTCAGAATCGTGGGAATCTATCTGACCAAGGGGAGATTCCATCGCAATTTTGAGACGATCGGCTGGCGAAAGATTGGGGTCGTAGAGTGTGAAGAATTGGTCGCCCCAGGTTAACAGCGTTAGAGAAGTTGAAGCGGGCGTTGCAGAATCATTTTCAGGAATGTCATTTGTTGGGATGGGATGAAGTTGGTCGACCAAAGAAAGATTTAGTTGCATGGTGGCTGGCGGCCGGTTGGCTTGAATCCACTGAGCCACGGTGCCACAGAGCTGAAACAAAGTCGATTGAAGAGGCAGGGAGCCTGTGAGCAGCATCCGTGAGATGTGGACTTCGGGTGTGGCGTTTGTAGGTTCTGCTGCGGAGTTATTGGGGCTCATGGTGATGATGATGCCCTGCACGTTTTCATCGGGCAGTCCGGTTGCGTAGTACGTCGGTGTGGCACCTTGCAAAACTGCGGCCACATTTTGGCTGGCCCACTGCGACAGTTGTTTCAATTGGATGGGATTAATGAGGGGGGGCTGAGTGGGCAGCCATTCTGGATTGACTTGTAGTTTGTTACCGAAGGCGAATCCGGGAAAGGCTTCGAGTTGAGTTTGTTCGTCGCGCCAGGCGTCGAGTGGCAATCCGGCTTTGCGACAAACGCCAGCCAGAAATTGCAACGCGTCCCAACCTTGTTCCGTGGCAACTTGGGGGAGCAAGAGACCCGAGAGGTTTCCTTTTTGAATTCGCAGACCGTCTCGTCCGACCACGATGGCTTTGTCGCGCGCGGTGGCGGGACCGAGGACGGGTGCACGAGGACCGAGGACCGTAACATCGAGGTCGAGCTGCTCAAGTTCAGACGGGGCCACCGGAGGAAAGCGATGATCGGCTACAGCAGTACGCTGTGCTGATTCAGAGATGGATTTCCCAAGGGGCAATTGAGCGCCAAGAGAACCACAGCAACCACGCAGGGCGCCGAGGCGATGGAGCGTTACGAAGACTCCTGCGGTGGGTCGCTGGGCGAGTGCCGGGGGCATTGCATCATCTTGTGCTGACAAAGTTTGCCCGGTCACTGCTGCAACAACGAATCGTGAGGCAGCCGAGAGTATTTGCGATTGTTCTTCCGCAGAAAATTCGAGAGTGTTCATTTCGGACGACTGAGAGGCGGTCGGAGTTGTCACAGAATTTCTGTTGGGGATCGAGATAGGAATCGGATAAGCGTCCATGTCTATGGGGAGCCGTTTTCTGCCCCAAGTACCGGGTGCGGCGGAGAAGTGCCCCGGAAGCGGTGTCTTGCAGTGTGAGCAAAGGTTGTGCTGCAGTGCATAAGTACCCAGGTGATACCAGTCTCGTTGGATCAAGAGGGCATTGCAGTTCGTGCAAAAGGTGCTTTGATGTGCCACGTCATGAACATTGCCAACATAGGGGAATTTTAGACCTGTTTGTTTCGCAATGTCGTAGGCCTCGAGCAGTTTTTCTTGGGGCGTACGCGGTCGATCGAGCATGCGATAGTCAGGATGAAACGCTGAGAAGTGGATGGGGACCTGATCGCCAAGTGCCTCCAAGATCCAATCGCACATCTTGCGGAGTTCGTCTCGATGGTCGTTTGCTTGAGGAATGATTAGGTTGGTGATTTCGAACCAGACATCGGTGTGATGTTGAAGGTAGATCAGCGTATCGAGGACAGGCTGCAAATGAGACAGAGTGACTTTGAAGTAAAATTCTTCCGTAAATGCTTTGAGGTCGACATTGGCAGCATCCATCGCCGCGAAAAAGAGAACTCTCGCTTGAGGAGAGATATAGCCTGCCGTTACGGCGACTGTCTTGACGCCTACTTGTCGACATGCGGTCGCAGTGTCGATCGCGTATTCGGCCCAGATTACAGGGTCGTTGTACGTGAACGCAACGCTGGTGCATTGTTGTTGTTGGGCGACATGAGCGATTTGTTCCGGAGTGGCGATAGCGCTCAGTCGTTCTACTTGGCGACTCTTGGAGATGTCCCAGTTTTGACAGAACTTGCACCCCAGATTGCAGCCAGCGGTGCCGAATGACAAGACCGGGGTGCCTGGGTAGAAATGATGAAGTGGTTTCTTTTCGATTGGATCGATACAAAAACCGGTGCTGCGGCCATAGGTGGTGAGGGCCATCTGGCCAGCTATATTTTGTCGAACAAAACAAAAACCACGATCACCTGGTTTTAGGCGGCATTCTCGCGGACAGAGTTGGCATTCAATGCGATCAACTTCGTCGCTATTTTCCTTTTCGATTGGGGTCCACCAGCGAGTGGCCAATGCAGGATCGGAATGAGATGGAGGCATGGCTGTGGAGTCCTTTGGCGATGTCCTCATTAAATCCTATACGAGGATATCGGTTCGGGGCCGGCATGTCGACCGTGAAGCATAGTCGCCTTTCGCTCCGCGAAAGTAGCGTTGGTGTTCGCTGCTTTTTGCGGATAGTTGCCTTTCGCTCCGCGAAAGTAGCGTTGGTATTTGCTGCTTTTTCAGATAGTTGCCTTTCGCTCCGCGAAAGTAGCGTTGGTATTTGCTGTTTTTTCAGAACTTTCGCGGAGCGAAAGGAGACTATGATTGCCTTCGATTAGTAAATTCACAGCCTATCCGCGAAAGTAGCTAAAAAGTAATGTAAAACGACGCTACTTTCGCGGAGCGAAAGGCGACTATCAAAGGCGACTATCTGAGTGAAACGGACTTGGTTTATGCTGATGGCGATTGGTTAACGCAGATTTGTTGTTTGTGAAATTCTTGGAAAAAGGTGAGTAATGGAGCCACGAACGGTATTGCCGGCGACTTGGGATGTTCCAAAGGTGTTTCGCGAGCGATTGGGTGACAAAGCTGGTCGCCAGCGTGCCATGTTTTCTGATGGACACTTATTGCTAGTGTTGCATCAACCACCGGGTGCCGAAGAGACCAATCGACGTGGGCGTTTCATCTGGCGAAAACCTGACGGTAGTTGGACATCAAGCGATTTAGGTGGGGGGACGGCGGCACTCACCAAACACCTTGCTGAGTATGCCGAGGCGATCCAAGTCTTGGATCTTCGCGAAGAGAATGCCAAGAGTGCAATCGACTATTTTGGCGTACTTGAGGGTTTGGCCCCGTTGTTGCGTGCGACCGCACACTTGCACAGTGCGCTTCAGGAAGCGAGGAAGCAGGTTCCTAATGACCGAAGCATTATTAATTTTCGGGATCAAGCGTATGAATTGGAGCGAAACGCTGAACTGCTCTATACAAATACAAAGAACTCGCTCGATTTTGAAATGGCGCGCACCGCTGAAGAGGAAACGCGAGCCAGTCGCCGGATGGCTGCTTCGGCTCATCGATTGAACAATCTTGTCGCGTTCTTCTTTCCGTTGGCCACGCTTTCCGCCGTATTCGGGGTCAATATGCTCAATGGATTCGAGCAAATACCCCCACCCATTCCAATCGCCGTTTTAGTCTTGAGTGGACTGGCAATTGGGGCCATGTTGGCATATGCGATCAATCGGGCACCAGCGGAATAGTGGCGAACGGACGTGGTGGAGAAACGCGTGCGGCGTTATATTTTGGGGCAGACCGCTACGTTTTACTCCAAGAACCAGCATTCGCCACAAGGACCGTGCGACCGATGTCGACAGATGCCCCCCAGGGTTCCTCCAGCCCCAAGCTCAGTGCCGTTGAAACGATTAAGGACGAAAGCAGGTTCCTGCGTGGCAGCATTGGCGAAGAGCTAGCGAGCGACACAGATCATTTCAATAAAGACAACATTCAGTTGTTGAAATTCCACGGTACTTATCAACAAGACAACCGGGATTCGCGTGGTGGTGCGAAAGCGGAAGGGGGTGGGAAGGCCTACTCGATGATGTTGCGATCGCGAATTCCTGGTGGAATTATGACCAGTCGACAATTCATCGCGCATTTAGATTTGTGCGATGAGTTGGGAAATGCCACGATGAAGCTGACCACGCGTCAGTCCATTCAATTGCATGGTATTTTGAAAGACGACCTCAAGCAGACGATTCGTCGCATCAATGATGTTGGTTTATCGACTCTTTCTGCTTGTGGCGATGTGAACCGAAATGTGATGTGTTGCCCTGCCAAGCGAACGGGCAAGGTACACACGGCCGTGCAGAAGTTGACGCACGAATTGGCAATGGCGCTGGCCCCTCAGACTAAGGCTTACCATGAACTATGGTTAACCGATGACGATACCGGTGAAAAGACCTTGGTCGGTGGTGCCGAAGAGCACGAAGTGGTTGAACCGCTCTACGGCCCACGATATTTACCGCGGAAATTTAAAATGTCGGTTGGTTTTGCCGACGATAATTGCATCGATATCTATACACATGATGTCGGATTCTTGGCCGTTGTTCGCGATGGCGAAGTGATCGGATACAACGTTTTAGTTGGCGGCGGTTTAGGCACCACTCCCAGTGCTGCGAAAACATTTCCCGCGTTGGCCAAACGCATGGCCTTTGTCGCACCTGAGCAAGCGATCGATGTGGCCAAAGCCATCTTGATGGTGCAACGCGATTATGGCAATCGCGAAGATCGCAAGCGGGCCAGAATGAAATATTTAGTACACGATTGGGGAATTGAGCGTTTTCGACGGGCGGTCGAAGAGTATTTCGGCGGTCAGTTGAAAGATTGCACTCCCGATGATGTACATGGCTTTGATGACCATATGGGATGGCAAGAGCAAGGGGATGGGAAATGGTCCTACGGTCTTAACATCGAGAACGGACGACTCTATGACAACGAAGAACGCCAGTTAAAAGCTGCGATGCGAGAAATTTGTGCTGTGTTGGATCCTGAGATTCGTTTGACGGCTCATCAGAGCGTTATCTTTTGTGATCTCTCACAAGCCGATCGACCTGTGTTGGAAGAGATCTGCCGACGACACAAAGTTGTCATGACAGAAGATACGAGTACCGTGCGTCGCTGGTCGATGGCCTGTGTTGCGCTGCCGACCTGTGGATTGGCGATCACGGAAAGCGAACGCTCTCTCCCAGGTATTATCGATCAGCTCGAAGGTCCATTGGCCAAGTTGGGATTGGATCGAGAGGCATTCACGATTCGCATGACCGGTTGCCCCAACGGATGTGCTCGTCCTTACAACGCGGACATTGGCATTGTTGGGAAAGCAAAGGGTAAATACACGCTGTTTACCGGTGGAGCTCTGCTGGGACATCGTTTAGCAATCATCTATAAGGATCTGGTTCCTGAAGAGACATTGGTTGCCGAAATCGTGCAAGTCTTTGCCGCATTCAAGCTGCATCGTGAAGGGTCGGAAACTCTTGGTGACTTCTGTGCCCGCGTGGGCCGTGATTCGTTAGAAGATTTGGCAGCGGCAGCTCCGACGGTCTAACGTTGCCTCTGGACGTGTACGTTTTTTCAAACGCATTCGCAACAAACACATTGACTTCAACCGCATAGACATCGAACGCATAGGCGTAGGCATCGAATGAAACTAGCAAAATTTCGCGTTGGAAATGGTTCTGTACAGGTTGGTGTTGTCGATGGAAACCAAGTGTTCCCATTGCGCCTGGAGGGGAGTTCCTTCCAGTCGTTAGCGCAGTTATTGGATGCTGCCAATCCCGCAGAGGCTGTGCGAAGTTTGCCCCAGGGGGAGGCGTTGGAGTTGGCTCAAGTTGCCCTGTTAGCGCCCATTGATCAACAAGAAGTTTGGGCTGCGGGCGTTACTTACAAACGAAGTCAGACGGCCCGGATGGAAGAGTCCGAAGCGGCTGCTTCCTGCTACGACCGTGTCTATCGTGCGGCGCGACCCGAGCTATTTTTCAAAGCGACTCCGCATCGCGTGCGAGGCCATCAGCAACCGCTGCGTATTCGTGTGGATGCGACCTGGAACGTGCCAGAACCTGAAGTCACTTTGGTCTTGAACAAGCGGTTGGAAATTGTTGGGCTGACGATCGGAAACGATATGAGCTCGCGAGACATTGAAGGGGAAAACCCACTCTATCTACCACAGGCCAAGTGTTACGATGCATGTGCGGGCCTGGGACCCTGGATTCTATTGACCGAGGGGCCCATTGATCGCAATGCCTTGTTAATATCGTTGGTGATTCGACGAGGGGCAGAGGTTGTTTTTGAAGCCTCGACATCGGCCGCTGAAATGGCGCGCGAGTTTACCGATCTTGTGGGTTGGCTGGGACGCGATAATCCATTTCCCGATGGTGCCTTTTTGATGACAGGAACGGGCGTAGTGCCCAATTCTGATTTCACCTTGGCGGCCGGCGATTGGGTCGACATCACGATTGAAACCATTGGCACTTTATCGAACCCTATTATTCAAGCTTAATTTCTTTGACGAGTATTTCGGACGGAACAATGGAAAAAGTATTGGTCGCCGGTCAATGGCAAGAATCGCTCGCTGCTGGCGAGTTTCAGGCAACGAACCCCAGCACTCACGAGAAATTGCCGGCAAAGTTCCCTGTTAGTAGTTGGTCCGATGTAGAGGGCATGCTGAACGGCGCAGCGGAGGCGTTTCAAGATATGCGTCGTCGGCGTCCGGAAGAAATTGCCAGCTTTTTGGAACGTTATGCCGAACGGTTGGAGGGAGCTCGCGACGAACTGGTTGAGATCGCTCATGCTGAAACTGGCCTGCCCCGCGCGCCACGGTTAGCCGATGTCGAATTACCACGCACGACGGGCCAATTGAGAAAAGCGGCCGCTGCAGCGATCAGTGGTGACTGGTCGATGCCGGTTCTGGACACTGCGCTGGGTATTCGAGCCTGTTATCAGTCGCTCGGACCTGTTGCCGTTTTTGGACCCAACAATTTTCCCTTCGCCTTCAATGGTGTTGCAGGAGGCGATTTTGCTGCAGCGATCGCAGCCGGTAATCCGGTGATTGCCAAGGCCAGTAGTTCCCATCCGGCTACTACGAAGCGATTGGCAGAAGAAGCCATCTTGGCTGTGCAAGAGTCCGGTTTGCATCCTGCCACTGTGCAAATGATTTATCGTTTGGGGCATGCTGACGGAGCAAAGTTTGTTTCCGACCACCGGCTTGGCGCGACGGGATACACCGGCGCTCGTCGAGCAGGCCTAGCGCTGAAGGCGGCTGCGGATGCCGCGGGCAAACCCATTTATTTGGAGCTTTCGAGCGTTAACCCGGTAGTGATCACCAAAGGGGCGCTCCAGGAATCGCTCCCAGCCCTGGTGGATCAATACTTTACCAGTGTGTTAATGGGAGCAGGACAATTTTGTACCAATCCAGGATTGTTGGTGATTCCCGAAGGAGACTTGAGTGCCGAGTTTCTAAAAGAGTTGGCCGATCGATTTCGTTCTGCCGCCGCTGGCACACTTTTGTCACCTGCCGTTGCGAGCTCACTCAAGCAAGCAGTCGAAGTGTTGTCCGCAGCTGGTGCGTCGATGCTGGCTCAGGGCGCGGCGCCCGATGGCCCGCGATGTGCGTTCCCCAATACGCTACTGCAATGTAGCGGCGAGCAGTTCATTGCCGATCCAGAAAAATTCCAAACAGAAGCGTTTGGTAATGCCGCGCTGGTCGTGGTTGCTAAGGGCACATTGGAAATTGTGAGTGTTCTGGAATCGCTGGAAGGAAACTTGACCGGATGCATTTATTCGGCGACCGATGGCAGCGAAGAGTCGGATTACGACCGAATTGCTTTTGCAATGACGCCCAAGGTAGGTCGTTTGCTCAATGATAAGATGCCCACGGGGGTCGCAGTTTCGCCTGCCATGAACCATGGCGGGCCTTATCCTGCAACAGGTCATCCAGGATTTACGGCGGTGGGAATTCCCGCGTCGATGTTGCGATTTGGGAAGCTAACCTCGTTCGACAACGTTCGCGGCGACCGCTTGCCAGCAATCCTTAGGGATCAGAATCCTACTGGAAAAACTTGGCGCAATATTGACGGTCGCTGGACCGTGGAGAGTTTGTAGCTCGCAGTTGATTTTCGCGCGGTCGCGGTTGGAATTATTTTCTAGGTCGTGCTCGTGCTCGTGCTCGTGCTCGTGCTCGTGCTCGTTGCGCGCGATTCGAGCACGAGCACCGCTTCGCTGAGCACGAGCACCGCTTTGCTGAAATTGCGATTTGGGAAGCCAAACTCGATTGACAATGTTCGATGCCATCGCTTGCCAGTCGGCCTCAGAGACCAGAAGGAGAGGTTGTAAATCAACTGCTTCGTTAATAAATGCTGCACGGTAGGGAGTAATCGCGGTGGTTAATTTTGGCCCGAAGTCGCGATTGTCCTTGTAGATTCTACTTGTTGAGGTGGTGCCGGTTTCGGGGGCCACCGAGAAGCTTGCGCTACTTATGCGGCTGCTTCGAACTGCATCGGCGTCAGATAGCCGAGCGATGAATGACGACGAAGTTCATTGTAGTAAGTGAGGTACTCAAACAATGCTG
>JBGTBJ010000129.1:0-22952 GCA_041749395.1 Pirellulaceae bacterium | reverse complement strand
TTAAAAGAAGGTGTGAATGATCGTCGCTTCCTTGTCATGGTTCTTCCTTGGTAGACCGAATTGGCTTCGCCTCAACAGCATACCGGAGAAAACGCGATTTTCTATCTTAAGCTGTGGTCCTAAAATTGGGGTCCACTTCATAAATAGCAAATGATATTTGCATCCTGAAGTCGTATACTCACTATTAACCTCTAGGCTGCCTTGATTCGCCTGTGCGCCACTCAACCATCCTAGTGTCGCACCAATACTGATATTGTTGCAACGCATCGTTAGAGGTGAGGCTGTGCCATTTGCCACTGGTTCTTCTCGCAGCAAATCTACGAGGGAACGCAAGCCTTCCTGACCCATACTCAAATACAGTTTAGATTCTGACAGCCCAATTACAACGGTCTCAGGCGCCTCTCCTAATTCTCCAAAAGTAATTCGGTGCAGTTGCACATCGGCTACTGTTGCAAAATCGATTTCTAGTCCCCGAATACCAAGTTCCTTAGCCGGCATGTTCGACAGAAATTCTTTTATTGCGGTCTCAAGCTTTCGACCATTCACTATCTGCAAGCCAATCAAAGGGGTATTCGAGTCCTTTCCCACAAGTCCGCAAAATCCTTCTATCTCGCCACGTTGTATGGTTGCTTGAAAACTGTCGCAAATAACCTTAACGGCGGCTGTGACCAATTCAAATCCCGACCTTTGCTCTATCGCAGTAGCTGCAAATGCGGCTTGCCATTGCTCCGGTACTGAATGAGCCCACCAAGAGAGCATTGCTGCTTCTTCATCGCTCAGCAGTGTGTGAATCGAAAAGAGCGAAGCGCTGTTTTGACTGTAGCGTGGCAAGGAGCGTGTTTTGGTGAACACCGAATGTTGCTTGGAATCAACGACCTCTACGTCTATCGCTAAGCCAACCGAACGTGCGTCCAGAGAGAACAAAACTCTTTCACCTTGAGCAGCCAAATTTTTTAGCAGCCGATCAACATACAAATGGATCAGACCTTCGGGTGAAAGCGCGAACGAGGTATCGCTCGTTTCTGGTAGTAGCCGATGTGCAACGTGCTCAGCGATCTCGGATCGGACTTGCATTGGCACAAGCGGCATCTCGATCACGACCGCAATTCCGCTAGCAGGAACTACTTTGAAATTTGTTAGCGGATCATTGATTGAACGAACATCTCGTTCATTTATTGAAAAAAATACCCACTCTGACCATTGTCGGTAATAAATGGGCGAGGGAAACGAAATTTTAAAAACTTCATTTCCAAGTGCTTCAGTCCCAAGACCCAATTGCTGAACTACCTCAGCAAATCGCTTCATGGAGGGATTCTTTACAAAGACAACCGCGTTTGGTAGCGATCCTTGCCAATCAATCCACAGCCCAAACGGCTGGTCCTCATCAGCAATCGCACTCAATGGACCAAGCAAATCGGCAGCGAGCACTTGCACTCGATTGATCAACTCGTCGGGCAATCGCTCCGATAGCGTATTCAACTCAGACTTGGAGGAAACAACCATCGTCACCGCATGTTCGCTGCCTCTAGCCATCGAACAACAAGAGACAAGCAACAAGAAACCGACATTCTGAATGGTACCAATTGCAGCTGCTTGCATCGTCTATAGACTCATGTTGAAGTTCTAAAACCTTTCCCATCTATAGAGACAACAAGCACAAAACTCGATAGGACCATACATTCTTTCTAATCTTGAAAATAGCTCGGATAGGACAGAAGAATCGTCCCATCCGCTATAACCGAATCTTCGACGCGGGCGACCACCTTGAAATAGCGAAATTCCTGTCTCTGAAGCGATACCTTCACTTCAAATTCGAGTGTGTCCCCCGGCCCCGCATGCGCATATTGTTTGATGGTGCTGTCAGCAAGCACGCTCAGCGGAATAGGAGGTAGCTCTCTTCGATAATAGACATCGTCCAATCGCAGCAAATCTGTTCCGTTCAGATCGCGCATTCTTTCCATGTTCATCATGATTCCACATGCCTGCGCTAGTCCCTCAATAACCATCGATCTCGGGAACAGCGCCCGTCCGGGGAAATAGCCGCGCACGGAAAACTCACTGGTAGCAATTCGCTTGAATGCACTCAAATGCCGCTCCATTGGATTATACCAATTGACACCATCAATTAGCGCCATGACATCGCGGTGCGGCAGTAAATCTCGACATGCCGCCGCATCGAGTCGTACCACCAACTTCGCATTTCCCTGTACCGCCTCTATATCAACAGTCATTTTTTATAATCCTTGTTTTAGTTGAAGGTGCTTACCAAAGGACCAAAATCTTGCTCAGCAGCTGCGCGACCGCCATCAACAACAATTGTAACCCCCGTGATGTACGCAGCGTCGTCGGATGCCATATAGCCAACAACTCTCGCAATCTCTTCAGGCATTCCCCATCTCCCTAGAGGAATCATTCGCACTGACTCCGCTATTGCCGTCGGATTAACCTGATCTGCCAGTTCAGTTCGAGTAAAACCTGGCGCTACTACAAGTGCACGCACACCGTACGCGGCTGTTTCACGCGCCAAAGAACGCGTAAACCCAATCAACGCAGATTTCGTTGCACTGTAGTTTGTTTGCCCTGAACGAGGTGATAATCCGGATCCAGAACCAATATTAATGATCACTCCACGCTTTCGCGCACACATTGTTCGTGATACCGCCTTACAACAGTTGAATACACCGTTGAGATTTACATCCATGACTCGATCCCAATTTCTTTGTTGCATCATCACAAACAATCCGTCTCGCGTTACCCCTGCGTTATTCACAAGTACATCAATTGATCCGAACTTGGAAACCACCTCACGGCACATCGTTTGTACTTGATCATAATCGGCAACATCCGCAGAGTAGCTTTCACAGCCTATTCCATACGCACGCAATTCCTCGCATAGCTCCAACGCGTCATCGGCGCGGGATTGATAGTTGATTGCAATTGCAAATCCTCGCTTAGCGAGCTCCCGTGAGATCTCACGTCCTATTCCACGCGATCCACCTGTAACTAACGCTACTCTCGGCCTAGACATCTGCAGCTCGCCTATTTCTAAATTGATCGATTTGTTCCACCATAACTTGTAAATCGACATCTCCACGCCACGAAACTCTGTCGCGCCCTTCGAGATAAATGATCGTTGGCACTTGAGTGATTCCAAGCCGTGTCAGCAAGTGCTCATTGCCCACTGAATCGAAACAACCAAACGCCACAAAGTTATTTGAATCACAATCAACGAAATGAGCCTGCAGCATTTCCATCTTTCGCTTGGTCAGCAAATGGTAAATACACCATCCGCCATAAATCTCCACTGCTCGTGGGGGCATTTCCAATGACAGCCAATCCTGCAGCTGCCCAGGGGTCAATACGGAAATCGTCTCCATCATGCAATCGAACCTAAACAGGGTTCTGCCAGGGAATTCTTGCTAACGTCAATTGACCCTTGCTAGATTCAATCCCTCCCACAGACGCGACTGCCTTGAAAACACACATTTCTTCACGGCTAAGAATCAACTGTGTCTCCAGGCGAATCTGGTCACCTGGGTAAACAGGATGAGTATGCTTGACTTTGCTCTCGGCCAATACCGTCGCCATATCGTTAATGATTGCTACATGCTTGGGGAAGGCACTTGGCTCAATTCCCTGATTGATTAATCGATTCACTATCCAGCAGCAACCTGCAGTTTGGGCCAAAGCCTCGATGGTAAGCACACCCGGGAAAATTGGATTCCCAGGAAAATGGCCCGGCAAGAATGGATCGTTCTGTGACACATTCTTGAGTGCCACCATGGTCACGCTTTCGTGATCATACGAGTCGACCAGGTCAAACATTTGAAACGGATAGCCATGTGGCATCAGATACCGCACCGCGCGGTGATCTAGTCGAAGAAACTTTTTTGAATATTCCACTGTTGCGGACATCCTAATCTCACCTATCAAATTAAGAATAACATCACCGAAAAGAACAAACTACCGAAACAGATTTGCTAATAATTACATGCAAATGGCAACTTCCCATTCCAACTCTCATCTATACCCAGAAACCGAGATCTGCTTCAATTGCTCCCCGCCCTCCATCAACAACAATTGACTGTCCAGTTATGTACTGTGCATCATCCGAGACTAAGAATGTAATTACCGACGAGAGTTCTTCAGGCATGCCCCATCTCCCTAGCGGTGTCGCTCTATAGGTCTCGTCGATAAATTCCTGAGTTAAAGTCTCTGTCATGTCCGACTTAAAAAAACCAGGGGCAACATGCAATACACGCACATTCTTGTCAGCAACTTCTCTTGCTAGCGATCTTGTAAAACCAAGTAAGCCGGCCTTCGTCGCGCTGTAATTAACCTGCCCCGGCATCGCTACCAATGCTGAACCGGAACCGATATTAATAATCACACCTCGCTTGGCAGCACACATCCATCGAATCACTGCTTTTGAACAGTAATATACGGCGTTCAAATGAATATCCATTAGCGTATGCCAGCTATCAGGGCGCATCATCATGAAGAACTCATCCCTTGTGGCCCCTGCATTGTTAACCAAGATATCAATGCGTTTGTGCTGACGATAAACCTGATTCATCATCTCAGTCACTTCCGTAGGTTTGGTAACATCGGCACGGAAAACCTGTCCCACCCCACCACGTTCTTCAATCTGACGGAGGGTTTCTTGTGCATCACATGCACTTTTCTCCGCACGATGATTTACGACTACCTTTGCACCGCGATCCGCTAAGGAAATTGCCATCGCACGCCCTAGCCCGCGAGATGCACCAGTTACCACGGCGATTCGACTATCAAGGTCTTTCATCAGACTGCCTTTTCATCTTTTTGTTAATAACTTCCGACAATTCCAAAGCTAGTATTTTCTCCAGTGATAATGAGGAACCCAGCGTTGCTTCAACGCTATCAACGCAATAGGCTGCGTAGTTTTTCCAGTTCCTGCGCAGCATGCCTAGTAGCGTCTTTCCTGTTCCGATCTCCAGAACATCGCAGTCCCCATCATCCCACCAAGATTGCAAGATAGATTGCCAACGAACGGGCAGAGCAACCTGTTGCGCAAGATTTCTTTTTAATTCTTCAGCAGAGGTTGCACGGGCGCCTGTTGCACTGCAATAGATACTGCACACTGGAGTGCGAAACGGAACATCTCTCACCGCTTCAAGAATCTCAGCCGCCGCCGTAGCGAGCCGCCGACTGTGCCATCGTCCTGCTACGTCAACGTAGGTTACCTGAGGATCATAGCTTCTGATTGCTCGACAAAACTCTTGTGTATCCAAGCGATTTCCAACCAGCGTAAAATGGTCATCTGCATTTATTGCTGCTATTTCTATATCCTGAAAGACTTCTAGCTGTCTCTCAATCACCTCCCGATCCACTCGCATAATCGACACCATACAGGAATCTTCGTCTACATACTTCTGTAGGATGCGACCACGAATGGCTGCGATATTTACTGCGTCGCTTGCCGAAATGACACCAGCAGCGAAGCAAGCTGCAATTTCTCCCGCGCTGTAACCGGCTACCTTTCGTGGCGCGAAGCCCGCTTGCATCAATACCATGGCATAGGCAATCTGCGTGGCGGCAATGATAGGTTCGGCCACTTCAGGTTGTATTAATTCCTGAAGAGGCCCTCGTATACATAATTTGTAAAGGTCATTCCCGACAATTCCTGACGCCTCCTCCAGCAAACGCCTTGCTTCTGGGTATCTATTCAATAAATGCCGAGCCATTCCAGGCGTCTGTGATCCCTGTCCAGGAAACATCCAAATTTGTTTCATTTGTGCTTCTCGCCTGCCAAAGCACGCTCTTCTCGTTGGGCAATGAGACGATCTACAGTCGCAGCACTCTCTAACCCCTGTATCGTGCAATCTGCTGACTGAGGAAATATGCGACGCATTAGGCCTTTGAGAACCTTTCCGCATCCAACTTCAAAGTACTTGTGGCAACCGTGGTTCCGAAAGAGATTAATGGTCTCATGCCAATACACAGGGCGAACCATCTGGCGTGACATAATGGCTTTTATCTGTTCACCACTCGTAGCGAATTGGGCGGTAGATCCCATCGCAATGGGTGCAATGGGATTCGCGAAATTGGTGACTGCGAGGTGTCGTTCGAATTCGTGTGAGGCAACAGCCACCAATGGACTATGCCATGCTCCGCTTACATTTAATCGAATACTCTCTGCTCCATGATGCTTTAGTTCTCTTATCAAGGAACGGAGTCCGTCTTCATCTCCTGATACAACGATCTGTGACGGCGCATTGATATTGGCCAGACAGACGATTCCATCCCTCACATCGCCGATTGCACTTTCTATCGTGGCCAGATCGACTCCCTTGACAGCGATCATCCCGCCACCGGGACTAGTAGACATCAATCGACCTCGTTCCGCTGCAAGTCGAAGGGCATCGGCCAAATCGATGACCCCACCAGCGTACAGAGCGGAGATCTCACCCAAGCTGTGCCCCGCAACAAACAACGGTTTCTCACCCGCATCCCGAAGTAGATCCACGTAAGCGCACGAAATCGCGACTATGGATGGTTGTACAACTTCGGTACGAGTTAGCTCGTCTGCGGGTCCACGGCTCACTAGACGACTAAGCGGCAATCCAGAGATCTCTTCAGCAAAACGCAAGATTTCTTTCGCTCGCGCGTACTTTTTCAAAATCCTGCTTCCCATCCCGACTTCCTGTGAGCCCTGGCCTGGAAAGAGCCACGAAATCGTTGTGTTACATGTCACTTTGTCGTGCTCCTATACCAATGCGTTTGCTAACGATCCAAGAACTCTTGAAACGTCCAAATGCGTTTGAGAAATGATGGTTAATTAATGAGACGACGCTCACTTCACCTGCAGGGACAAGCAATACTGTGATAGTGATAAACTTCCTGTCGACGCACTTGAACTGACCTTATACACGCCACTGTTGATACTATCGTTAGAATCGGAATAGGCATCAGCACGACGGGAATTCCAAACCACTACTATGGCTGTCCGTGAACCAATGCGATTGTTTATTTCGCGTCGCTCTCCACGCTTCCATCACAATTTTTGACCTAGAGTTCTAACGGGCATCTAGTAGGCAACAACGATCCCAGTAAGACATTTGCGTTACTTGGGCAGTTGTTCTGACAAACTAATTCTTGCATCCTCACGATCCCATTGAAACGATGACTGTTCCATTCTCATCTGACGATCGCACTGAACTCACTGCAGTGGAATTGCTGGAGATTGAAGCGTTGATGTCAGGGGGAGTGGATGCACAAGCGAAGTTTTTTGATGAATATCGAGACGAGCTAAAGCAAATGGTTCGCTTTCGCATCGATCGCCGGTTAACTCGTCGCATGGACGAATCAGATGTCTTGCAAGAAGCATTCATCGAATTTACTAATCGCATCGATTCTTATCTCGCCAGCCCGATCATCCCTCCCTTGGTTTGGATAAGACGGTTGATTCGTCAACTGCTATCGAGACAATCACGAGATCATCTTGGTGCTCAATGTCGAGACCTGCGTAGAGAGCGGTATCTTTCATCAACTTCGCTGGTAAATATCGATTTTCTATCGGAGTCGCTTACTTCTGTTAGCTCAGCCCTAAATCGCATGGAGCTAAGAGATAGCTTGCAGCAAGCCGTCGGTTCGATGTCTGCAATTGAACGTGAAATTCTTACGCTTGTTCATTTCGAAAACCGCTCCATACGCGAGGCGGCGCTCGAATTATCCATCAACAATGAAGCTGCCAAAAAGCGATATCGTCGCGCACTCAATCGACTGAAACAATGTCATGAGCAAAATCTGCGAGACTATCACCCTTCTAGCTCTGAATGTAAATGAACGAGTTAGTCGAACATACCTTTCATTCACTTGCGGAAGAATTTCTACGCCGTTTTCGACTTGAGAAATGTAGCGTCGAACTATTTGCTTCCGAGTATCCCCAGTTTGCGAGTACCATTTTAGACGAGTTCCCAGGGCTAGTTCTTGCCGAACAACTGAAAGCATCGATTTCGGATCATAGTCCGAAGTCCAAAATGCCTAAGTCCATTGCAGGATATCGTCTCCAAAAGGAAATTGGTTCAGGAGGCATGGGATACGTCTATTTGGCGAAACATCCAAACCAATCGCACGATGTGGCAGTGAAGATTCTGCCCCTTGATCGTCTGCGCTCTCCTTCTTGCTTAAAGCGATTTTCAGTTGAAGCTCAGACATGCCAGCAACTGGTTCATCCAAGTATCGTTCCCGTTTATGAGCATGGAACAGATGGCGATTTCGCCTATTTAGTAATGCGATTTGTCAAGGGATTTTGCCTTGATCAGCTTATCGAAAAATTGTCTCAACAAGATAAAATTTCAAGCTCAACGCTCAATACTCTAGACTGGAACATCATCGCCACTCTTGGTCATCAAATTGCCTCTGCCCTAGACTACGCGCACAGACACGGTGTAGTCCATCGCGATATCAAGCCATCGAATTTGATTATTGATCAAGATGGAACAATTTGTATTCTTGATTTCGGCGTTGCGAAGGTTAAAGAGATCGACACACGTCTAAGTCGAACTGGCGACATTATTGGCACGCCTCGCTATATGGCACCGGAACAATTGCGCGGAGCTTGCGATGCGAGGTGCGACATCTATGCAACAGGCGTGACTCTTTATGAGCTCGCCTCAGGATCATCCGTTTGGCGTTCACTCAGCTTCAAACAACTGTTGAAGGAAAGAGCGACTCTTGAACTTCCAGATATTAGGGAGCTGAATCCCATGATCCCTGATGAGCTCGCCTCCATAATCATGAAGGCTTGCGAGCTGAAACCGGAACAACGCTACCAAACAGCCGGTGAGCTTTCCCACGCCCTGCTGAGCCACCTCAACTCCGCCGCCTCAGATGCTAGTAGTCCAGTAGTATGCAGAAGCAATACCGGTTGGACATCGGGAACTTCTCAGCCCGTTGCTTTAAGCGGACTAGTATTGCTAGGTATTCTTGCCGTCTTCGGAGTCGCAATCTATGCAGCGCTGTAGCTATTTCTATAAAGTTAGCGTGACATTTCTAGCAGAAACAGAACGCCCGACCACAATGTCGATTTTGCCCTGTGGTGAATCTAAACTGTTTGACTAGGTTCCGCTAATCCCAGCAGTAAGACCGCCGTCGATAATCATCGTTTGACCGGTCGTATACAGGCTGTCGGCAGCGAGGAAAACCAGAAACTTGGCGATCTCATTTGGATTCGCCCAACGTTTTGTAGGTACTTGCACTTCTTTCACAACATCCGAAACCCATAGCATGGTTTCTGGCATATCAACGAGTCCAGCCTGTACGCAGGTAACGCGAACACCCTGCTTCCCAAATTTGCGGGCCAAGGTACGTGTGACACCAGTGATTCCGCCTCGCAATGTGGATGCGTGATCCTCCAGTTCTGTACCAACGAAAATGGCTGGCAGAAAGGCAAAATGGATGATAGCTGACGAAGGATAAGACGAAGCCAATTCTGCACAGGCTTCCTGCCCATGCTGAAGAAGCTCGCGAGGGTAGTCGCTGACATCTTTGGCTGAGTGCTTGCCTGGCTCTGGAAACCACAGATGAAAAATCAATTCAGGTTTAGGGCCACCAGCTTTCTCATACAGCGTACTTTGTTGCTGCACCTCAATCCCGCGGTTCGCAAGGATTGCCGTAACTTCCTCTGCGAGTGTCCCGGTGCCGATGACGAGAGCTCGTTGATACATGGTAGATGACATTTGATTATTCCTCGGTAAACAAAATTACAAACGCGATAGCTAATTCAGATGTTGAAGAGCAAGAAACTTGCCAACGTGTGATTCGATTTTCTGTGAAGCACTCCGACGTCCTGCCAAGAGTGCTTATTTTGCAGTGTCCAAAAATATTTTCGACTTCAATGTCTCTCCAAGACATTCCAGCGGCCAACCCCGTACCTAGCGCCTTAAATACACTCTCTTTGATTGCGAAGCTGGCGCAATAGGCGCGACTTCGCAACGCAGAATCGCGGATCTTCATCAGCTCCTTCGACTCTGTATCAGTAAACATGCGACTTAAAAAAACGGGCTCGTTTTCTTTTGCAAGCTTTGCAAATCTCTCAACAGGTGCGATATCCGTTCCTGTTCCAAATATACTCATATCAGAATCCTTTGATGGTCTCGGCAACGACGCTCTCACGCGCCACATGTTGGTACAGTCAGCAACACAGCCGCATTGTGTCCATGCTCGGTGCTGGCTGTCACCAATAGATGTTTGTTTTTTGTCTCGGAGATTGCTAGTTCCTTAACATTGTCACTTCTGGATTTCAGACTGTCGAAGGGAACAGATGTAGCGCCCGATTGCAGTTGAAACACCCCGGCGGCCATATTCAGTAGACCACTTGTCGATTCGCCAAATCCTGTTTTTTCGTTAACGCATTGAATTCGCTCTCTATTTCCAAACAGCTCCGTTTGCCCATTAATTTCCTTCTGGTCCCAATCCCAAACACCGCATCCGTTTCCCATGATGAGGTCTAATTGATCATAAGCGACGTTCGAAGGCTCACAGGCAATACGACAGCTATCGGACCATTGAGCCCCATCAATCGCCAGGCTATCCCAACTGGGCCGCGGACGCTCGTCAGCGCACACTGCGCCTGGTAATCCATCAAAAGTAGAGCCTGCTCCAGAAACTCGCGCTAGCACCTTTGCATTTCGGCACTTTGCGGAAGCCAACCTCTCTACAACGATAGCTACCGCACCTTCCGCTGGTATGAAACCCTTTGAGCGTGATGAGTAGAGGGCCCAGTCACTCGTGGAGGGTGCTAGCAATCCGCCGCATTGCATCATCTGAAGGCTATGTTTGGATAACTCGTCGCACGCGACCACGACAATACTGTCAAGAGAGGGATCGCTGCGTAGTTGATCATATGCGGCGACAATTGCGTGCAGTCCGCAGCCATTCCCGAGACTGATTGTTGAGCTGTATCCTCTCAACTCGAACCAATTTGCCAATTGACTCGCAACCATAAATCGACCGTTTCGCAACATAAGTCGCCCGACAAGTGGCCGAAATCCGTTGGTTTGCAATTCAGTAAATAACCTAGCAAATACAGTTCCCGACGTACGCGCCGTTGCAGAAACCAGTCCCATACGATTCGGATCAGAGGAAGACCGTCGCCATGCGGCATCCGCTAACGCGATGGAAACTGCTCCGGCAGCGTATTGCGTCAAGTTTTCGACACCCCGTAAGGAGATAGTGGGACAGAACTTCTTAGAATTAAACTCACTTACGAAACCCAATTCCCTGCCCGCAAATTCTGTGTCACTGAGTGAGGAATCGCTGCGCAGAAAGGACGAAGTCGTCTGCAGGCGTTGCATTATCTCGTAGTTGCCGCATCCTATGGATGACACAATCCCGAACCCAGTGATGACAATCTCATCGTACTCGCTAGCGCGATTTGCAACAGATTGTTTTTCGTCAAGTGCACAGTTAATCGAGTGCATCGAATCACGTTCTTGAATGCTCTTGGGAAGGGCAGGATGCTGAATGGCTTGTAAAATTACGGCGCAGTTGGTACCTCCAAACGCAACAGTATTGCAGAGTATATTTCTCAATTCCACGCGACGGGTTCCCTCGATGACATAGTCAAGATTACAGCCTTGTCTTGGTTCACCGTAGTTCAGTGTCGCGGGAATCAGTTGATGCTGCAAACACAATACAGCAGCGACAAGACCAATTGCTGGCCCTGCCCCATTTGCATGCCCCACATAAGGTTCGATGGAACTTACGGGCGGTGGCGTAGTGAAAACTGATTTGATAGCGAGTGTCTCCGCCAAATCTTGATCACGACCGCCCGTTCCGCTGGCGCGAATCCAATCGATATCGCCGGGTGTTAGGCCTGCATCTTGCAACGCCGCACGCATAGCCCTACTTTGACCATCGCCGGAAGGATGAAAGAGAATTGGGTCAAAGCCATCTGCTCTAATTGCTACACTACTAAGCTTCGCCAATGCTCTCGCGCCACGACGCTGAACACTTGACTCACGCTCGAGTACAACAAATCCTGCCCCCTCGCCGAAAGTCATTCCAGGTTGACCACTGAACGGCGTGCAGGGCTCGGGCAGGGAGAGACCCAATTGATCGAATCCCAACACATTTAACAATGAGAAGGATTCGCTCCCTCCGACTAGTACTGCATCCACTCTGTCTCCTTTCAACCAAGCGAGAGCGGTGGCTAAGGCAATCCCTCCCCCTGCGGTTGCCGCGCCAATCGCCAGATTCGGCCCTTTGATATTGAATTGGGCGGCAATCTGCGAACTCTGGAAATGGGGTGAATTGCGGGACAAGTAGAACACTAATTCTGGGTCAATAGGCAGTGTGCGATCTAAGTTAAATCTCGCGTTCTGATATTGGCCCGATCCACTCGTCCCGACGCAAACTCCAATCCGACTTGCTTCAAACTCCCGGACCCTCAGATCTGCATGCGCGATGGCTTCGTGAGCCGCGTGCATCGCCATCCGTGTACCGCGATCCCAAATGCGATAGAGAGCACTTGGAAATCGCTCCGTATTGGGAATTTCCTTAACCTCTCCTGCGTGTTTCATCACCAAACTCGAGCAATCGAAAGATCGAATCGAGTCGATACCACTTCGACCTTCTGCTAGGGCAGCGATCACCTCTGGCAAATTGTTACCAATTGGCGAGCAAATTCCCATTCCGGTTATGAATACAGGTTCTGCCATTTCAGCGCCCCATTTCCATGACTACCGCTGCATTGGCTCCATCATCGCCCGTTGCAGATATCAAAGCATGAGTTAGTTCACCTGCCGCCTGCTCGCTGTTACTATTTGCAATTGCTGCGGCAACTTGAAATAAGCTCGAAGTCGCTTCTGCCACTCCCGTCAGATGGTTTACGTTTGTCGGCATTAAGCGATCACCAAAGACCTGCCTGGAAGCCGCCAGTTCGTGCGCATCAAACTCAGCGATTCCCCGACCAGATCCGTAGTGGAATTGAATCTGATCTTTCACGAGTCCCGCCTCAACTACTGCTATTTCCATTGCAGTGCTTAACCATTGATGACTGTCTTTATCCAAACTCGATGCACTGGCATTGTTGGTCAGTCCAGACCCCTGAAGCGTTGCGTAGATTCTGCCTCCACGCGCCCTTACACTGGAAGCTCGCTCCAACACAAACGAAGCGGAGCCTTCGCCAAGCACCATTCCATCACCGTCTGGATCGTAAGGGGCAAAATATCGATGAGCGTTTGACTGGTCGTTCGGTTGACTTGATGCCAATTTTCCACCGCGATCAAACAATCGGTAATAAAATGGAGCGAGTTCATCGGCAGCCAACACAACAACTGAATCCTGAGTAGGATTTCTTCGAAAAAGCTCCCAGGCATGCACAAGCGATTGTAGGCCCGCTGCCGTTCCACCCACCAAGGATGACGTTATTCCTTTGATTCCCAGCGACGCCGATACCTGGCCCCCCACGGAACTCATGACCAGATTCGGAAAATAGATAGCACTCGCCTTATCCCATTGGCAATCAGCAACACTCGCCAAGTACTTTTCATAGCTTGCCGCGGCACCACGACAAACGCCAACTACCAAACCCGTACGTTCGGCATTGGCTTGCAATGGCCATCGCTTAGCATCTTGCAAAGCCATTGAGGCAGCAATGGTTGCAAACGCAGCGACTCGGTCGACGCGGCGCAAATTGATGCTCGGCATAAGCTTCCGGGGCAGGAAATCTCGCACCATGCCAGCAACACGACATCGACATTCCGAGGTATCGAACTCGGTGATCGGTACGATTCCTGAAATTCCCTCTCGCACGGACTTGCAATACGCATCAAAACCAAAGCCGATCGGCGATACGATACCAATTCCAGAAATAACAATTTCATCATCCGGAAACAACTGTTGCATTCTATTTCGATTCGGTTTACCACCAATAATCACCGCATTCGCTCCTGCAAACGCTGCTGATTGAGCCATAAAACATGACCACTCTTGGGGCCTGCTTTGATTGGGTACTACATCCAGCTCGCACCCTGATCGAACAGTAGTAAAATTGCTTGTCGGCGGAAGCCAATTCTGTGACATTCCAATGATACAACTGATCACCCCAACAGTCGACGATGCACCAAGCATATGTCCCGTTTGTGACTTTGTGGCGCTCACTGGAGGAGGGCTACCTTCAAAGTACCGCAGCAAGCCGACCGTTTCTGCTAAGTCATTGGAACGAGTACCTGTTCCATGCACATTGACATAATCAATCGTTTCCCGTTTTATTCCGGCGTTTTGCGCTGCCATATGGATGGCTCGATTCATTCCTTCACCGGATGGTTCCGGCGCAGTGATATGGTAAGCATCCCAGCTTAGACCATATCCCCAGATCTCAGCATAGATCTTTGCACTGCGTTCTTCTGCTTGTTCTAGCGTCTCCAAAACTACGAAAGCAGCGCCGTCACCTAAAGACAAACCTACCGGCTCACTAAAGGGTGCGCACGGCCCGTCTGATACGGCACCAAGTGCTGAGAATCCGGAATAGGTCAACCTTGAGAATCCATCAGCACCTCCAGCAATTGCGAAATCACATTTGCCTGACCGCAACAATTCAATTGCGTACGCAATCGCAGCACCGCTGGAACTACAAGCGTTGGACAGCGTAGCTGTGGGCCCATGAACCCCAAGCTTGCACGATACAGCAGCAGTTTGTTGGTAGTGGGCAGCAGTTTTCAAAAGACGATTGGGCGCGTCAGCAGAGTCAGCATCACTTCCATCCATTACGAAGCGATCGAACTGTGAACGACCACCATGGCTTGTTCCTAGAGTCAATGCAGTGCGTGCAGAATGAACCTGCAGCGAGAATGCCGCATCATCAACTGCTTGCTTGGCTGCGAGATATCCCATTTGAGCCGTGCGATCAAATTCCTCCAACTCTATTTCACTGAAATGACTCTCTGGCTGGAAGTCCTCGACCAACCCTGCCCACACATCCTTGTCTTGCAATAGCCCACTATGTTTGCGAATCCCAGTCTTGCCATTACGCAGGACTTCAGCAAATTCCGCAATGCTCCCTCCACACGGAGAACAAATACCCATCCCCGTAATCACGACTCTTTGGTTATCTGAAATACTGGATTTACTAGACATAATGGATCATTCCTCAACCTGGCTGACGACGATCGCAGCGTTATTTCCATTCTCCGTAGATCCAGTAACCAAGACATTTGAGAAAGGTTGTCTTAGCGTTTTTACATTCAGTTTCATTCCATGAACTAAATCCCCAGAGGAACCAATAACGGGATAGCCCTCGCCGTACTGTATGCTCAGCAAAGAAGCGACCACTGAATACAGGCCAGACGTCGCGCCCGCCATACCGGTATTACCCACTATGCAACCCAATGGGATTGCTCGATCTCCGAACACCTGATTGAGCGCGCGCACTTCGCGTAGATCGTGTTGAGGTACACCCCGTCCATGGCCATACACCAGATCTATATCATCAAGAGACAACCTTCCATTTCGTAGCGAGTTCTCAATGGCTGCGACATGCCAATCGCAATTCTCTTCAAACTGCGGTGCCAACGCCGCGTCGGCGGTCAAGCCACACCCGGCAATCTTTGCCAAGGGCCTCGCCCCACGTTCCCTAGCCTTTGACGCTCGCTCAATCACTAGCGAAACAGCCCCCTCTCCCAAGATCCAGCCGCCGGCATCGCTTTGATAGGGGCCGAGTACCGGCATTGCGACTCCAGTAGTTGGTGCCAACCAACCACGTTGATCAAAGATTTTAAACAGCAACGCACCCACTTCATCTGCCGCTGTGACGACAATCGCATCCTGATGTTCATCCTGTCGCAACACGTGGTATGCATGAATGAGGCCCTGCAAACCACTACCAATGCCGTCAACAACCGTTGAGTTGTAGCCTCGAAGTCCAAAACTCTGCGCAACTGTACCTCCTACTGTCGAAACCACCATCGACGGAAAATGCTTGGCGCTCAGCTTATCGATTCCATCGTTCATCAGCGAATCACGGAAACGCTCCTGAACTGCAATCGAGCCGTAGTTGAGACTCATTACCATTCCGATTCGGCCGCTATTTTGTGCATTCACATTCAATCGACTGTGCTTCAGTGCAAGTGCCGCTGCAACCATAGCGAATCGGTTCAATGGGTCCGTTCGGCGAACATCAATTGTGGGGGCGCGTTTACGTGCTTTGAAATCACCCATTAACGCAGCAAATTGTGATGTTCGCTCGGCAACGTCGAACTCAGTAATTGGCGCAATTCCCGTACGTCCTTCCAAAAGTGCATGACGAAATTCCTCCAGTCCGCATCCAATGGGCGAAACGACTCCTACTCCCGTTATCCAAATCTCATCAACTGGGCTTCGAGTAATTGCGTCTCTATACTTCAACGACCCTCCCGCGACAGACACATTGATTCCGCCAAATGCAGCTGAGTTGGAAAGAAATCCGTCGATCTCTCCAAAACGACATTCATTGGGAACGTAGTCCAGATCACAACCAGGGCGAGCAGCGGCAAAATTAACGGTCGCTGGAATCTTCTTTTCTTGTTGTGCAAGAATAGACACGATGAATTCAAGAATGCCAGCCGCGCCGAGCGTGTGACCGAACTGTGACTTGCTTGAGCTAACGGGTGGTGTCTTTGAACATTTTTTGAAAACTTCTCTGATCGCTGAAGTCTCTGCTCGATCATTGTCGCGAGTAGCAGTACCGTGTGCATTCACATAATCAATTTGATTCGCGTTGAGCGACGACCTGGTTAGTGCTAATTCCATCGCTCGCTGCAATCCTTCGCCCGAAGGATGAGGAGACGTTACATGGTGGGCATCTCCGCTACAACCATAACCGAGTAGCAACCCGTATATCTTGGCACCCCGTGATTCTGCTCTCTCCAACGACTCCACAACAACAAATCCAGATCCCTCACCAAACGACACTCCGATATTCTCGCTGAATGGAGAAATCGGTTCCGTTGGCATCGCACCTAACGCATAGAAACCGGCATATGTAGATATTGAAAATGCATCCGTACCGCCGACCAAAATCGCATCCACGTCACCGGTCTGCAAAAGCTCGTACGCATAGCCGAGCGCCGAACCGCTCGACGCACAAGCGGTCGACACCGTATTCCGCGGACCATGAATCTGCAATACCCGACCAATAGCGTCAGTCTGCCGATAGATAGAGGTTTCGGGAAATCGGTCCAAGGCAATTTCAAAGGGTCGGTCTATGGAACGCTGCAACGGTGAATCGCCTTGCCCGCCAGCGCAGACACCAACTACCAAACCCAGACGTGTTGAATTCACTGTTCTTGAATCCAAACATGCATCATCCATTGCCTGCCGCGCGGCAATAATGCCAAATTGGGCGGTCCAGTCTAATGACAGTTCTTCCTGTGAGTCGAAATAGGCAAGCGGGTTGTGATCAGCGATTTCCGCAGCATGTCTTACTGACAACCCGTCCGTGCAAAAACCACGTATCTCCTTGACGCCGCATTCACAATTGGCGATACGACTCCAGAACTCCTGAGGGTCTTTCCCGATCGGCGAATATACACCTATTCCCGTTACTGCAAGTGGTTTACGTACGATTGTCAGCGGTATTTCTACAGACATTATGGATGTGTGCCCTAGAGAGCTTTGGAATACTTTCGAACGTTGGCCATATAGCAGTTCATGGTGCCAAGATGCCCGTCGACTAAATGTCGACGGGCAACGAACTAGACACTTGCAAGCAACTTTAAATGCAAACAGCTGTTACCGATTTCGATAACTGTCTTCTTGTGGTCGGACCGTCATGCTCTTATTGAATACAAACGGAGCCGACACGGTTTTTGCCGCGAGATGTTGTGGTCCATGCACTACGCTGAAATCCAAACCGACAAACGCAGCTTCAGAGGCAATCAAGGCCAGTGCGATAGGCTTGCCGAGGTAAGGCGAATATCGAGCATTGACAATCTTCCCGAATACCTGACCCTCGGAAACAACCTCTGAACCGATGGATGGAACATCCGTATCGCTTCCGTCGATGCGGATTCCAATGATTCGATTCTCAACCTTAATGCTCATGGAATCGGTTAACGACTGGTACCCACAGTATTCATCCTTCTCCTGATCAACCATCACCCGACAATTCAGCTCCAAGGGATTCTTGGACGCAGCACCCTCACAATGCATGTTGATGAAACGATTTTCGAGTCGACAAAGTGTGAGTACATCGTAACCCACAGGCTGGGCATCAAAATCGACCCCAGCGTTTAGTAGCGCGTTCCAAACAGTCTCCACATGCTCTATGGGCAATGCAATCTGATAACCATACTCGCCTGTTTTTCCCGATCGCAAAATCATCGTTGCGACGCCACCAATCAACTGTTGCTCGACATACTCAAGGTAGCGAAGACCAAGCATCTTGACCCCTACCAGTTCTTTCAGTAGTTCCCAAGCAAATGGACCATCTACTGCAAAAATCGCAACGGTTTGGGTGAGGTTTTCGACTTTCACCGAACCGTCACCTGTTGCAACATAAATTGCCTCCGCAATGTAGGCAGGATCGCTTCCTTCCGTGAATAGCAAGTAATCGTCGCCAAGACACAAAACGTAGACATCGCACAGCATACTGCCGTCTTCGCGAAGCATAAACGTCCATGTAGCGCGACCGATTGGCAACCGGGCAACATCACCCATAACCAAACGATTGACAACATCCAACGCATCAGAACCACTGATTCGGAATTTTCCATAGTGGCAGTTATCAGAGATGCCCACTGATTCACGAATCGCGCGATACTCAGCCTCTTGACCTGCGAATTGGGTTGGGCACTCACAATTGTCGACAACACCCGTTGTGTGTTCTTGCAACAAGACACCGCTCAATGGGCTTTTCCATACATTACTCATTTCAGTGATTCCTTGGCTAATTCAAATTTGATTGGACGATTAAAACGTTTAAGGGCAAGTACATTTCGCTGCTCAAAATGTCTAGCTAGTCACTTGAATTTGAGATTCCACGAAGTCCGCTAACGTATTGATAGTTCTCAGCGATGAAACATCGTCTTCAAGGATCATCACATCGAATCGCGATTGCATTCCAATAATGATTTCCATCGAGTCGATAGAATCGAGTTGTAGCCCTCCGCCGAACAGAAACGTATCGTCGTCGATATCATGCGGCGCAAACTCAAGCTCCAATCGTTCTACGAGTTCTTCTTTAATTGCCGTGAGAATCTCATGACGTCGATTCACACGATCTTGCATCGATTCGCTTAGCTTTCTGGTCATCGTTTACGTTCCTCTGTATTTTTCTTTTTTAATGATGGTTGCCGGCGATTGGATCAGGATTTTTTCCTACAATCGGAATCGCGAAATAATTGTCGACTCTTCAAACCCACAAGCGACGATCTGCCGCCTGTGGGTTACCGTTTGTTAACGCACTAATCAGCGATTAATTCGTTGGCGGGACGGTATTCGGTACCTTCCATCGTTCCCCAGAACTTCGCCCATACTCCGTAACGGCCCACAGCTGGTAGCTTCAGTGTTTTTTCAACCAACTCATCTCCATCTGCGCGAATGAACCCATTCGGCAAAAATAACTCGGGGTGATCAAAAACGTCTGACTGGTAACGAACGCGATCGTCGGTCATCGATTTCAAGAATTCGACAAGCGCAGGAACCCCACCTAACGTTGGATCACGAAGCGGTGGAATTCCCGACACACCCTGATCCAAGTCTGCGCCGTTCTGCAGATTAAAATCACTGCCACGCGCGTAAAAGTTAATCACGTCTTCAAGATTTAGACGCCCACCGTTGTGATTGTAGGGACCTGTTAGTTCAATATTTCTTAAGCTCGGTGTCTTGAATGTTCCGTCGACGGCAATAGGCATTGCGCCAGCTCGCGCAATCTGGAATTCTTGTCCGTTCTGCCCAATATCTCCTCCGGCAGCTACACGTTTTGATGGCGAGAATGGACCGAAAGCATCACTCCCTCCATTTGCGAAATCGTCAGTGGTTTTACCAACGCCAAGATTGTAAAAGCCACGGTCGTACAACGTGGGTACATCAAAGGGGGTTGTGAAACTTGGTTGCGCACCGGGCGGTCTTCGCGTCATGATGGAAATTTGTTTCTGATTACCATCCAATTGCACTATCTCGCCAACAGCAGCGGCGGTTGTTTCAGGACCCGAGTGACAAATATTGCATCCACCGCGAGGATCTCCATTCCCTTCAAATATGAACTTACCGATCTTCGCAGCATCACTAATCGCGCCAGCGTCGCCGGCAAGAAAGCGATCTAAGGGCGTATCATCACTCACCAAACTCGCCTGGTACATCATCAAAGAGATGCCCCAGTAAAGCGAGAAATTCGCCTCCATCTGTGTGTAACCCTCGTCGGTGCACTTTGCGGAGTTCCACCATTTGTCGTGAAAGGCTCTGCGAATCAAACTCCGATAGTCAATCCACAGGCCTTTGCCAAAGTAGATAGCGTACGGAGAGAGCACTGAATCGGTGAAATAGACCTGTTGGTTTGCCAGAGGTTGCAAATACAGCATCTTCCGGCCCAATTCTGGAAATGGCCGACCTACCCAACTCATCTCTGATGCTTCAGGTGGTCCCACCGCCTGCGATGCAAGCGAGGCATTGTCCAACATCACCGAGACCTGATTCAACGAATCCGTTTCAGTAGTTTCCGCGGTAAGCTTCCAGGTGAAGAACCGACGTAGCCACGTCTTCACATACTTGTAGGTTGTGGTGTAGGACTTGGTGTTCTCATACACACGGGCGTCTGGATCGAATTTTCCGTAAGAGTTTACACCATTAAAGTAAAAGCTCGCCTTTCCATCCCAGTTTTGGCGATGATTGAAAACTGCGTTAATCACCGACGGTGCATGACGACTTGTCACCGTGCGCAGATTTGTTCCATGCGCATTGAACACAGGATCGTACGCGACTCCTCCGTCTTCTAACGATCGGTAGTTGCGAATGGATATAAAGTCTCGCTTTTGCAATCCTTGGCTGCCAAGAATTTCATTGCGATCAAAGACCACCGTTGAATTTGGATTCAAATACGGGTCGGTCGTGTCATTTGGATCTGGGTTAGCCCGTTTCATGAACGGGTAATCCGACTTCGTGATCTGGGCAAGCGAATCCTTGAGCGGCTGACCCTTGGCCAACAGCTCTTTCGGACTGGAGACGGTATTTTGGAAACGCATATCTGCGCCTGCATGCCAGTGGCAGCTCGCACATGCAGTCTTCGCATCACTGCCAGCTTGCATGTCCCAAAAGAGAGCCTTGCCAAGCATTACTGCCGCTTCACGGTCTTTAACAAAGTCATCCAAATTTGATGGAAGCGGTACCGGCACGGAATTTAACGGTGCAAGTGGCCGCGGCGGGGGAATGACTTGTCCCCAGCTGTTCGCTGACATCGTCAGCGTAAGACAGAAAGTAGCGACGAGGAACTTACCTCTTCTCTTCCACTTTCGATCAGAAAAATAGAGAATCATTGTGTTACTCCGGTATAGAAAGAAGACTTCTCTAGTACCGAATCAACACAGAATCCCCAAGTAGGGACATGCAAAACGAGTGTCTACTTCAAACTAGTTGACACTCGGTTCAAAGTAACAACATTATCGATTAAAAGGGATGTGCGGTCCACAGCAGTTGACACATGACCACAAACACGTGGAAAGTAAGATGACTTCCCAGCGATGGCCCATCACTAACTATCACTGGTTAATTACGCTGCGGAGCGTTGCACCCAAGGGCCAACGGGTTGCAAATTCATCCGACGCAAAGTCGACGAAATCTCGATCAATGGTCTTTACGATTCCTTTGAACGAATCGAACGCAAAGGCCTGATTCTGCGCAAGCAAGATCTCTCGTCCAGTTCGACTATCTACGATCCACGCTTGTGGCACACCATTTACCACAACAGAGCCAACCAACCGGAGTGTTTGCAACGGATCGACCTTCGGCGTTTCCGGAACCTCGCTGACGTCATTCGGTTTGGCAATGTTAACTAGCGCTGCAGGAGGTGGTCCGTTGTAACCACGTGAGAATGGCTGAATGGATTGGATCACATGGGCCAACGATTCCCCAGACTGACTCTCCAAGGGAACTGGCCACTCGTCTCGGTTATCGACACCATGGATCGCTAGCGCCTCTAGTGTCATCGAAAAATCAAGATCCAATTCTGAATTGCGTTCTGCCTGATGCAGATCCAAAAATCGAATTCGATGGTTTAACGGCGTCCGATTTATCTCGTCGACAAACTCTGCAATCCACTTGACGGGTGCTGTACCTTCTAAATTGAAAGATATTCGCCAGCCAATTTCCCCTTCCACAATCGGAGTTGCAGGCACAATGGACACTCCATCAATGCTATGCGTACGATGTAGTAACCACTCCTGATAGCGATGCACAACAATCGCAGGATCTCCAGATAGGCATTTTTTACTCACCTGCTCATTTGACGCTTTCAAAATTCGCCAACGCGTTTCCTCCCCGTCTAGGGTACTTTTCTTGTTGGATAATATTCGAAATCGCTCGCGCCTTTCATGGATCGGATTCAATACCAATGTGCCAATCATTTGCCACAAGGTGATGAATGCAAGGATGCCAAAAGCAATCATGGACCAACGCGTGCGGATCGGTTCACCAATACTCAGCTGACGTTTCATCATGGTAGTGAGTCTCCAGCTTCGTTCAATGACGTCGCAGAATTGTTGATAGCAGACGACACAACGAATCGAACTTGATAGTGTGGATCATCATTGAGTTGTTCAATTTGATCTGGCCGCACTAGGTACCTTGGTGACTGTCGAAGTAGTCGCCCATTTAATGTCAGAGCGTCTTCTATACCTCGAGCAACACCTCTCAACTGAACTTCAGGCAATTGGCTTTCCCCTTGTTCAACACGCAGTTGCTCCAAATAGAGGCGGTCATTACCGGGTAGTTCGCCT
>JBGTBJ010000128.1:0-72796 GCA_041749395.1 Pirellulaceae bacterium | reverse complement strand
GTCATAAGTCTCCTCCGTGAAGCTGGAAAACTGGATCCTGAAGGCCCATTTTCGCAGTTTTCTGCAGAGCAAGCAACTCAACGCCCCAGCTGGATTGACAGCAAAGCAATTCGCGAAGTAATACAATCGACGTCCCGAGCCCCGGGGAGGGCCTCTTTCGTCACCCCAAGATTGCGCAATCTCTCCTCGAGGCTCGTTCCTCGCCCCGACCCTCCCGCAGACGGGAGGGTGGATTGATACACCCTCCCGAGCCGCCGTCTGCGGCGAGCGGGAGGGTCGGGGCGGAGCCCCGGGGAGGGTCTCTTTGTCACCCCAAGTTCGCGCAATCCCTCCCCGCGGCTCGTTCCTCGCCTCGACCCTCCCGAAGACGGGAGGGTGGACTGATACACCCTCCCGAGTCGCCGTCTGCGGCGAGTGGGAGGGCATGAAGTGGGGATTGATCTTGCTGGTATCAGGTGTGCCGTCTAAAAGTGTGTCGTTACTGTCTCTTCCTTTATTCGTTCCTGCGTTATTGACGACAGTATCGCTTTCGAAATTGACTTCAAACGAGGAAATGTTGAAGTGAAACTTGGACTCGCTTGCGTGGACTTCTATCCCAATGTGGGTGGAATTGCGGCTCACGTACTGGAATTAGGTCGTGCACTAGTCCGACTTGGTCATGAAGTACATATTTTCACCGTTCCTATCCAGGACCAAACGGAATCGCAGAGCTCCCTTGATGGGATGACCGTGCATCGAATTGCGGTCCATCCAAAGCTTCCCTTTTATTCTTGGATCACCCATCGATATTTGTTGCAGGCTGTTCGGCAATTGAATATCGAAGTGTTGCACGTTCACGGCATTCGTCCCTTAGCGGCTTCGCGACGGCTGCCAGTGCCCGTGGTCTTTACTAATCACTCGTCGGGTTTTCTCAAGCGAGTCGCGAAAGGCGCACGTCAACAGCGCCGCATCAGCAATCGCATGACCCATCTCTGCCATGTACTGGCACCAAGTCGTGAATTGGCCGATAAATCACGCGAAGTCGGTTTTACAGGACCTGTCGACTACATTCCCAATGGAGTCGATATAGCAAAGTTCCAATCGGGACCATCGGAGTGCCGGTCGGAGTGGCAAGTACCTGTCAATACACCAGTGATGTTGCTGGCACGACGACTTGTAGAAAAAAATGGGGTGACCGTATTTGCCAAAGCACTGACCCACTTAGCCGACTTGCCTTGGGTCACTGTGTTCGCTGGTGACGGATCCGAACGGGCAAGTGTCGAGCAAATCTTAGAACGGGGCGGCATCGCGGACCGCTGTCGGCTGCTCGGCAATGTACCTAACAGCAAGATGTTACCGATCTATCGTGCGACCGACATTTCTGTTCTGCCTAGTTTTATGGAAGCAACGAGCATTACCGGTTTGGAATCGATGGCGACCGCCTTACCTCTTGTAGGCACGAACGTCGGCGGCATTCCCGAATTAATTCGATCAGATGAAACGGGATTGCTAGTTCCTCCAGGTAATCCAATTGCTTTGGCTAATGCGCTCCGCTCGCTATTGGTAGATCGCGACATGCGGCTTCGAATGGGTCAAGCAGGACGCCAACGCGCGGTAGACCATTTCTCTTGGGATTCGATCGCCGCTCAAACGGCCGAAATCTACGCGAGATATTTGGCTCCAGCGAAAGCTGCCGCATGAAACGCGTAATGCTGATTTTTGGAACTCGGCCAGAAGCGATCAAAATGGTTGCCTTGGCGAGTGCGTTGGCGGCCAGCAAGTCCTTGTCGCCCATCCTGTGTGTGACCGCACAACATCGCGAAATGTTGGACCAGATTCTCGCGTTGTTCTCGCTGACACCGGACTATGACATGAATCTAATGACTCCGGGACAAACTCTATCAGCGCTTAGCGCTAAGATCTTGGGCGGACTTGAACCGATCTTACAACAAGCCCAACCTGATGCGATCTTAGTACAGGGTGACACAACATCAACATTGTGTGGTGCCCTGGCAGCATTTTATCAGCGGATTCCTGTAGGACATGTAGAAGCAGGCTTACGCACCGGCGACCTCTTTAGTCCGTATCCTGAAGAACTCAATCGAGTCTTAACAACTCGTATCAGCCGTTGGCATTTTGCTGCCACAGAGCACAATCGACAAACGTTGCTGAACGAGCAAGTTCCTGCGGAGCAAATATTTCTCACCGGCAACCCGGTAATCGATGCCTTACTATCAGTACGCGATCGCATCGAACATGGAAATGCATCACCTGAGACACAAACTCTACTGAATCAATTTGCCCGACCCTACATTTTGATCACAGGACATCGACGCGAGAGTTTTGGCGATGGATTCCAATCAATTTGTCGGGCGCTCGCCCGTATTGCAAAACAACACCCCGAGATCGATTTAGTCTATCCGGTACATCTCAATCCCAACGTTCAAAAACCAGTTCATGAAATCCTCGCTGGCATCCCGAATGTGCGGCTGATTGCGCCGCAGTCTTACGAACCATTTGTGGGTTTAATGTCGAAGAGTCTCTTCATTATTACCGACTCGGGTGGCGTCCAAGAGGAAGCACCCTCCCTTGGCAAACCGGTACTCGTAATGCGTGACAAAACCGAGCGAGTGGAATCACTGCAGGGTGGCGTTCGTTTAGTCGGTACTGACGAAGAAAAAATTGTTCAGGCAGCCGAACGCCTCTTAAGCGACGAAGCGTTTTATAATCAAATGGCGGGGGCGATCAATCCGTATGGAACGGGCGACGCTGCGAATAAAATAGTTCAGATACTTGAACGCGAATTAGGCTAGGTAATGAAATGGATGGCTTTTCAGGAACTCGAATTGTCCACGCAGCGAATTATCAGTTCGACAAGGATGGAGATCGCTTCTTCAACCCCGATCACAAAATCCATCAAGGCCTAGTCAAAAATGGATGCTATGTGTATCCATTCAGCATCAACGATCGTGCACGCATGGCATCCGTGCTTTGCAGTAAAACACTGGGCAAAGGGGCTGCGAACCGAGCTCTGATCAGCACGTGCAAAAATCTCCAACCCGACGCGCTGGTCATGGGCCATGGCCAATACATCACGCGAGAAACACTAATTGCTATTCGGCGAGCTGTTCCCGAAATACGCATTGCTTTTTGGTACGTCGATCATCTTTGGAGCCCCAAAGCGATTGAGCATATCCATCTCCGGGCAGATCTGTTTGATGCCGTGCTGTGCACCAGCGGGGGCGAACTATTGAGACAATTTGCTCGTCCTGGTTGCCCGGCTGCCTTTCTGCCAAATCCCGTCGAGCCCAGTATCGAACGAGAGCGAGCCTTTGAAAACCCGGAACCACTTTACGATTTGGTCTTCGTCGGTCGAGCCGATGTAGGGTCGGAGCGCGGCAAAATGTTGCAGTACCTCGTCGAACAATTGCCCGAGCTGCGCATCGGTTTGTTTGGCTGTTTGGGTCGGCCTGCTGTGTTTGGTCAGGAAAAAGACCGAGTGCTCGCTTCTAGCCGCATCGCATTCAATTTCAATCAACGTAACGATGTTGAGCTTTACTCATCTGATCGTATTGCGCAACTTACCGGCAATGGACTTTGTATGTTGATACAAAGCGGCAATGGGTTCGAACAATTGTATAGTGAAGACGAAGTTGTCTTCTTTGATACCGAAAGCGATCTCGTTACCAAAATCCGCACGCTGGCTGCCGACGATGCACAGGTACGCAAGATTGCGCGACGGGGTTGGAAAAAAGCTCACGAAGTTTACAGCGCCCAGCGGTGCACTGAGTTTATGTTAAATCTGGTATTTCGTAAGCCAGAGGTTAACCTAGCCCCGTGGGCTCGGCACATTTACTGGCACGAACAAGACCAACCAATGTCGCACAGAGCTGCATAGTTGCCTTTCGCTCCGCGAAAGTAGCGTCAGTATTCGCTGCGTTTTCCGCTACTTTCGCGGAGCGAAAGGCAACTATGAGCGAAAGGTAAACTATGAGCGACTATGCTGCACGCGAAATATTGCCGCTAGCAAAGCAACCCTTGGGGTTGGCATTTGATGCTCGAAATCCCAGTCGCAGATCGAGATCGCGAAGCTCCGTTTCGCTAAATGGAAGGTCACGCTTTTCCAGCCAGCCAGATCCCTTCCGATCTCCCCAAACTCGACGAGCTAGTTTCTGCAGCTCCCTCGTGATTTTTCTCATACGGCTACGCGGACGACCAGGAATTCGCTGCGTCGTCATATAGCTATTCAACATTTTCAGAATAGACGGTTGAGGATCAACTGACTGAGAATTGCCAGTTGCCAGCAGATATTCAGAAATCGCTACTCCAACAGCATTGACCAACTGGTCACACTCTTCAGGATTCCTAAACGCTACAGAGTTCTTGGAATAATTGTCATCGTGAATCTGATACATCAGATAGTCAACATCGACAAACTTAAGTCTGCCACCGCATAACGATAGCAGGGAATCCAGCAACTCTTTCAGTAATCGTGAACGCTCTTGGTGGACAACTCCCCAGCTCAATCGAAGCTGTTCCAGTAATCGTTCGCGCCGGTGGATTGCATAAAAGTTAGAAAACCAGTTATTGACGTAGTACTGCATTCGCACCACCGGATCCGTAGCGTCCAAGGAATAGCCGCGGGCAATCGAGAGTTGCTTTGTTCCAGTGTTGAGAATGTAACTACGTCCAATGACCGTACTCAAATCGGGGTCTTCTTGGATGACCTGCAAACACTTCGCGATACCTGCCGGAGCCAAGGTATCGTCGTCGGCGCACAGCACCACATAGGGCGTCTTCACTGACTCCAGACCATTGGACAGCTTCTCAAACAAAGATGTCGGGTTATGGCGATAGCCTATTGATTTCGTCGAATGCTCGGTCACCAAGCCACGATTCACTTCGGCATGCTCTTGGCCACTGGAATCGATGACCAGTACCGACGGAAAATCACTTGCTTGGCGAATGTAATCCAACTGACGGCGCAAGAATTGGCTGCGGTTATGCGTTGGTATTACGCAAGTCAAATCATTAAAATTTTGTGTCGACATTGGAGAATGGCAGGTTGTATCTGGATGCGGGCTAGACCGGCGCACTCAATCGATTCATGGACGAGCTGACGACCCGCAATGCAACTCCCTCCTTGAAACGGTATCTCCCACTGTAGCTCGCCTCACAAAATCGAAGCAATATCAATCCACACCGCGAAAATGTTCGTCGATCCAGGGGTGCTGTCGATCTCGCTCGGACAAATCAGTAACCGCCAAAGGCCAGGAAATGGCGAGCCTGGGATCGTCATAACGCAAGGCGCCTTCGGCGGGACGGTGATAGGGAGTTGTGTGCAGATACAACAACTCGGACTGGGGTGCCAAAACTTGAAAACCGTGTGCACACCCTTCCGGTATGACTAGCATCTTCAGATTGGTCTCTGATAGTTCTTCTGCGTGCCACTGTAAAAACGTGGGAGAATCGTTACGCAAATCGACAGCCACATCCCATACTCTGCCGCGTAAACACCGGACCATTTTCAGTTCTGCATGAGGCGGATATTGAAAGTGCAAACCCCGAATTGCACCCTCCGCCATCGTCCGTGAAAAATTGATTTGTGAGATTTTTTTTTGGCCTAGCACTGGCGCGAGCTCTTCCTCGCAGAAGCACCTTGCGAATATTCCTCGGTGATCACCTAGCGGTGTAGTTTCTACAACATAGACATCAGCGATTGACGTGTTCTGAATTTTCAACTTAGCAGACACCAGGAAAGGACTAGAGTTTCGCCCAAGATTGATTCATTGACTCAGCATCTGCAATGTAGCGGTCCAATTGTTGCAAGGTCTGGACTGTCGATTTTTCGTAGTACTGACGATACCAGTCGACGGTCATTTGCACCGTTGTCTCCAATGACCAAACAGGGGTCCAGCCCAACAGGTGTCGCGCCTTTGTGCAGTCGAGCTGCAACAACGTGGCTTCATGAGGTTGTGGTAGGGAAGCAAGATGCCAACTAAGTTCCGGCCAATGTTGTTGCATCGCTTCCAGCACGCTTGAGACCGTGCGATTTCCCTCGGCTCCGGGCCCAAAATTCCATGCTTCTGCAAAGCTCTTTTCCCCTGCCAGCAATTTCGCACCCAGCAGAAGATAGCCCGATAGCGAATCAAGCACATGCTGCCATGGACGAGTTGAGTGTGGCGAACGAATCTCTAATGATCGATGCTCATTACAAGCGCGAACTGCGTCCGGAATCAATCGATCCAACGACCAATCGCCACCACCAATGACGTTCCCTGCACGAGCCGATGCGACTAAGGCCATTCCGGGCTGAGAAAAAAAGGATTGCCGAAAACTGGCGACAACTAACTCCGCTGCAGCCTTTGATGCACTATAGGGATCGTAACCACCCAGTGGATCGGTCTCACGATATCCCCAAAGATGCTCTTTGTTGTGGTAACACTTGTCGGTTGTGATTACGACGATGGCCCGTACCGATTCAACTCGCCGGCATGCCTCCAACACATTAGCCGTTCCCATGGTATTCGTTGACCATGTCTCCAAGGGATCGCTGTAGGATTTTCGCACCAAGGGCTGAGCCGCTAAGTGAAAAACGATCTCCGGCTGATGCGTTTGCACGATGTTAGAGACAACGTCCAAATTTCGAATGTCACCCCGATGGTCCCGCAGATCCATTTGCAATAAGTCAAAGTGACTCGGGTCTGCCTCCTTCGGTAATGAAAGCCCAACAACATCTGCTGATAACTTACATAGCCAATGGGCAAGCCAACTCCCCTTAAATCCACTGTGGCCAGTGATCAGTACTTTGCGATTTCGATAAGCCTGAGAAAACACTGCGATCCATTACATGCTGGTGAAAAGAATGGAGCTCTCACTCCCAAGTCTTCCAAGGGGCCCGACCAGATTTCCAAAGGTCTTCGAGCAGGTTCTTTTCCCGGAGAGTGTCCATGGCTTGCCAAAAGCCACGGTGCTGAAAAGCTGACAGTTGATTATCGCGAGCGAGTTTCTGCAGCGATTCCGCTTCAAAACTACTATGATCGCCCTCGACATATTCAAACACGGCTGGCTCAAGAACAAAAAAACCACCATTGATCCAAGCCCCGTCGCCGGCTGGTTTCTCTTGAAATCTGTTCACCATAGGGCCGTCCAGCTCCAATGCGCCGTAACGTCCAGGAGGTTGAATGGCTGTCACCGTCGCGGTTCGTCGATTGGCTCGATGATGTTCAATCAGTTGGTCAATCGGTACGTCCGACACTCCATCACCATAGGTTAGACAAAACGTACTGTCACCCACATACGATTGCACCCGTTTCAATCGCCCACCAGTGTTCGTGGCATCGCCCGTATCCACTAACGTGACTGTCCAGGGCTCTGTCTTGCGACTGTGAACTTCCATTTGATTTCGGGACATATCAAACGTGACATCGGAAGTATGCAAAAAGTAATTCGCAAAATATTCCTTGATCACATACCCTTTGTAACCAAGGCAGATAATAAAGTCGTTAATCCCAAATCGCGAATAACTCTTCATGATATGCCAAAGAATCGGTTTGCCGCCGATTTCAATCATGGGCTTGGGCCGCAAATGGGATTCTTCACTAATCCGAGTCCCCAAGCCGCCGGCAAGGATCACCGCCTTGACTGTGCATTTGGTGCCGTACGATTGCATCAATCCAACTTCCATTTCAGCGACAGATAAGGTGCGATTGGGGTAGCTGCGACCTTTGTTTCGCGCGCATTCTAGCGCTTATGTCACCCTTATGCAATCCAACGCGGAGGGCCAAACGCATCAGGGATTGGCGGGCGGTTGAAATTGTTTCGGCAGCTTGTACTTCTTCACTGCTTGAGTCCGTGTGGTAATCAAGATGACTTGCTTATTCGGGTCATCCGGAGCAGGAGCAACGACCCATACCAATTGCTGTACGTCCTGATACAACTCGGTTGCTGTCCGATTGGGGTTGGCCCGCCGTACTAGATCGTCCAATACGACGCTGAGCGATTCATCGCGGTGAGTGAAGTCGCGAATTTGTTGATTCTGTGTAATTCCATCAATCTCCAGATCGCCTCCCATCAACACAATTTCTAGTTCTGTTGAACCCGACGGCAAGGAGGCATTGAATTGGTCCCGAATCGTTTCTCCCGCCATTTCAAGGGACTCCTGAACAAAACTGATCGCAAATTTGTTCGCTAACAATTGCTCCATATCTGTCAGAGCGGACGAAGCCACCGTGGTTGGCGAGTTCGCTGCCATTGCCGAAGTACCAAGCTGAGTGTTACTGACTAACCAAGATGTCAGCAGCAAATTAGGGGCGGCTGAATCGGGCAGATAGAAATTCGCCACCGCATTCCCATCAATAACTCCAACTCGCGTGGTGGACTGTAAGGCTCGCAACATGGCCGTATAGCGCAGCGCCAGTGCACGCCAGCTTGGATGAGGCGTAGTGCTAAGCACAAAATTCTCCCCGTCACTGGGTAGCATGGCCACTTTGTCGCTGAGTTTTTTCACCAAGGCACTCGGCGAGGTCGAGCCTCCTGGTGAGAGACGCAATTCTCCGTACCACTCATCCTGTAAATCCATCCGTAACATGAACCCGGTCGTATCGGGAACAAGGAACGATCGCAGTGGATTTCGCCATTCTCCCGCATAATTTTCAATGATCGACCGACCGTCGGCAAACAAAAAATTGGGACTTGATAGCATGGCAAAGTCTGGATTAGCTCCTGCACCTTTCCATAGCCCTGCCAAATTTCTGGGTAGAGAAAGCGGTGCACCCTCGGCTGCTGCAACTTCTTGAATGGCATCTACTAAACCAACGCTGAAATGCCTGACCTCATTCGCAGACTTGCCAGCGGATTCAGACAGCCCGACAAAATAGGCTTCGTCTGAATTCCCATCACCCGAGTAAATGGTCGCTCCATCCGCAGTTTTGGATTCGCTAACATCCCACAGCTTCAGCAGCTCACCCAAGGGCATGGTCTCTTCCAAACGCACCGCAAAAGTGGCTCGAACCTGCCCATCGCCTACCCCTTCAATACCAATCGTTAACCGATCGACTCTGTCCCATGCGATGTGTGTTTTCTTTTGCAACAACGCCATTGCCTCAGAGAACTCTGGACTCAGGGCACTGTAAACACTGGAGTTCATCCATACTTGAGGACGAAGTGTCACAACTAACGACGAACCCGGTGGCAATAATGAAAGCTCGGGTGAAACTGGAGAGCCCGCGCCATTATTTGAATTGGCTATCGTGCCTGGCGCCGCCCATAACAAATTCGCATCCTCAACTAACTGTGTTCCGTTATTGCCCTTCGTTGATGGAGTCGCATTCCCCGTCGCGTCAGTTGAACTGGTGCCCGCGCTGGGCAATGTCGGTTCTGGCAACGGTGGCCGAACAACACGCTCCGCTGACTGCTTGCCGCCTCCACCGCCGGGCTTCACAATCATCAACACGACAAGGACCAGAATGACAAACCCCAGCCCTCCTAACACATAGGGCGCAGTTCGATTCTTCTTTGGACGACGCAGACCGGGTGGTGTCCGTCGAGTCCGTCGCGACCGCGATTTCTCAGTAGGTTCGATAGCCTCCTTTGTCGCAACTTTCGCAACTGCAACTTTGGGCTCAGCAACTTTGGGCTCAGCAACTTTTGGCTCAGCAACTTTGGGCTCAGCAACTTTGGACTCAGCAACTTTGGACTCAGCAACTTTGGGCTCAGCAACTTTGGACTCAGCAACTTTGGACTCAGCAACTTTGGACTCAGCAACTTTGGACTCAGCAACTTTGGACTCAGCAAATTTGGACTCAGCAACTTTTGACTCAGCAACTTTGGGCTCAGCAACTTTGGGCTCAGCAACTTTGGGCTCAGCAACTTTGGGCTCAACAACTTTGGGCTCAACAACTTTGGGCTCAACAACTTTGGGCTCAACAACTTTGGGCTCAGCAACTTTGGGCTCAACAACTTTGGGCTCAACAACTTTGGGCTCAGCAACTTTAGGCTCTGCCGCTGCAAGACTGTTCGCAGCGGCATCGGTCTGCGCAACCTGTTCGACGATGGTCAAAGCGCGAACAACACTCGCTGCGTCAGAAAAACGTGCGTTGCGGTTTTTCGAGAGACAATGCGCGAGCACTCTCAGTAGCAATTCCGCGTCGAGGGGATTCCGCAGCGCGGCGATCAACTCTGCTGGCAAGCGGCTTTGGTGCGCGGCGGCGAGTTCGTAGTGCGTGACTTCAGGGAAGGGTGGCACACCGAATCGAAGTTGATAAATACAGCATCCGAGAGAATAAATATCTGTTTGCTGATCGCACAGCCCTTCCTGATGAAACGTCTCCGGCGATTGATACCGCAGGGGTTGGCTCGGTGGTGCCAAAATACTGATTTCGATGGGCTCCCAAATCAACTTGGCTTGATGCTTGGCCCCCAGCCAGATGCGTTCCGGTGTGATAGTTCCCGCGACACGGCCATGTGAATGGAGTGCTGCCAGGGCATGAAAAAGTTGCAAAGCAATCTTGGCCGCAGTGTGCGGCGGAAGCGGATTGGCCGCAGGCAGCGCATCGGCAGTAGTTCCTTCTGCAAGCGCCAGCACAGCCACTGCCCCTTCGGACGATTTAATTAATCCGCTAAAGCCAACCAAATTCGGATCGGAGATTTGCTCCCAAGGCGGGGGATCAAAGCCTTCGTCCCGGGTGGGTGAGTCCCCATTGGGTGCAGGATCATTTAATGGCAATAGCGTCAGACGAGCCCCCTGTTCGTCGTAAGCGAGAAACCCAGAAGCAAAAGGCGTCATGACAGCAGGTTGTTGAACAACAAAGTCACCCCACCGGAGTTGGGAGATCGATTCGCTCAGTAGGACTCTGGCCTGGTATCTGGTCAAAATGGACTGTTGGACCAGCCATTTCCCCAGTGATTTCCCTTCTGCTGGGCGTTTACCCTTGTGGGCGGCTGCAAATTGCGTAACCAAGTCGGCAGTTGCTGGCAAATTGCCGAAACTGTCGAGACCACTGGCCAAATATCGTTTGAGGAAATCGTTTACCGAGATCATCATCGGCTGATTGGGCGTTGCATGAAAGGGCGATGGAGGATGAGTCGGATTGGAGCTGCCAGTAAAGAAATCCGAATGTGACGAGCACACCTTCAGTTTAACTGGTTTAGGTGTCAGGGTTACCGGTCTAAACCAAACTTCGGAGGAAGAAATACGCTGGCGGTCGTTGGCGACGGAGCGAAAGACGGTTTATAGTCGTCACCTAGAGGTACGGGCGGTACCAAACCATCGAGGAACGCAAATGGGGGCGGCCTGCATTGGACATCGTTTTCTTAACCACTGAAGCGGTACCGTTTGCAAAAACGGGTGGACTCGCGGATGTCTGTGGCGCTTTGCCAACCTGTTTGGCAGCGCGGGGACACCAATGCTCGATAATCATGCCTGCGTTTCGGCAAATTCGAAGTGCTGGGTTAAAAATCGAGTCCACCGATATTGCTTTTCAAGTACCCATTCATGACAAGGTCATGACGGCGGGTGTTTTGAAATCGCATTTACCCAACAGCGAAGTACCGGTCTATTTTGTGGATCAGCCTCACTATTTTGATCGCCCTGCTTTATATGGCGATCAAACAGGAGACTATCCCGATAATTGCGAACGCTTTGCATTCTTCTGTCGTGCCACTTTGCAAGTAATCACGCGTCTGCGAATGCAGCCCGACATGGTGCATTGCAATGATTGGCAAACGGGGCTCATCCCTGCCTATATACGCTCAGAATTTGATAAACATCCTTGGATGGCCCGGTCGGCAACGGTCTTAACGGTCCACAATCTGGCCTATCAAGGCACATTTTGGCATTGGGATATGAACCTGACCGGATTGGATTGGGCCTACTTCAATCCCGCCGGGATGGAATTTTACGGTCAACTTAATTTACTAAAAACGGGACTGGTGTTTGCCGATGCACTCAGCACGGTAAGTCCCAAGTATGCGAAAGAAATTCAGACGGAAGAACATGGCTGCGGACTCGAAGGGGTACTCGGTGGACGCCATCGCGATTTAGTGGGGATTATCAATGGCGTCGACGGTGCCCATTGGAATCCAGAAACCGACTCGTCATTAGTTCGCCGATATTCAGCGGAAGAGTGGCGCGAGGGGAAAGCGGTAAACCGAACAGCATTGCGAGCTGAGTTTCATCTTGACGATGACCCAAACGTTCCCCTGATTGGCTTGATTGGTCGGTTGGCCGATCAAAAGGGATGGGACCTCGTGATCGAAGGAATGCGGCGTTTCCTGGAAGAGGATCGACCGATACAGTGGGTTGTGTTAGGAACGGGCGATCCAAGCTATCACGAAAGCTTGCAACAGCTGGCTAACGATTTCCCACATCGCTTGGGTCTAAAACTGGGTTTCTCCAACGATTTGGCGCATCGAATTGAAGCCAGCAGTGACATGTTTCTTATGCCGAGCCGCTACGAACCTTGTGGCTTGAATCAGCTTTACAGCCTGCGTTATGGGACGGTGCCGCTGGTCAATCCCACGGGTGGTCTCGCCGACACGGTTGTCGATATGACCCCTGAGTCACTTGCGGCCGGAACGGCGACTGGATTTTATTTGCGGCAATACTCAACAAGTGGGTTGCTCGACATGATTTGGCGTGCCGCGCTCGTTTGGTGGGACGACAAAGACGTCTGGGCAAGATTGGTTGTAAACGGCATGCGCCAGGATTGGTCCTGGCGACGAAGCGCCGCGCAGTATGAACAACTGTATTCTGACACCCGACTCAAAAAGGCAGCCCGCCAGGCGTCACCACCCCCTCGTCCACCACGTTACTGACATCTGCTTCGACGAATTTCTTAGTACACTATGTCGGCAGTGGAATGAATGAGACACTTTGTGTTAACATTAAGTGTTTATCACATCGATGGATGTTGGCAGTAGTCATGGATGCTTCCACTCGAGGTCGTTTCCGTCCGAGGTTCGCAAGAGATTGCGGCGAATGTAAGATCAGTGAGCCGAGCTAAACACACCAAGACGCCCCCCCGTGACGATGCGATGGTGAATTCATCAGGCGGTTCTGAGGGGAAAGCGACCGCAGGCCGAACGAGCCAATGTCGACACGATGCGTTGACGGGTCGATGGGTGATTTTTGCTCCCGGTCGAAGCGAGCGACCAGCAGAAATTTTTGAGACAGAACTTCCTGTTCCTTCCGGCGCTCATTGCCCCTTCTGTGCGGGCAACGAATCTCATACGCCCCCCGCCACCTTTTCGATTCATGATCCCCTCCAGGATGCGGAAATCAATTCAGCGGTTGCCCACGAGCCTTGGTCGGTCCGCGTCGTACCCAATTTGTTTCCGGCCGTTTCTGCAAAATTGACTTCCTCTCCTGACGCTGACCTTCAAACCGAAGACTCCATCGGCTCCTCACTCGGCATGGCGGAAGATGCTGCAGATTTTGCCCCGGAAGGGCTTTCGTCGCTTGAAGATGAAGATATATGCAAGTTGCTTCAGGACTCGGTCGAACTTCAAGAAATTGCTGCAGTGCCTCGGTCAGACGAATTCGACCAAGCTTTCCCGTTTGACGAAGACACCATTGCCTCGGACGGTAGCCCCAATCCACTTTTCGAAGTCTCCAGCCTGCACGGTGGTCATGAGGTCATTGTTGAGACTCCCAACCATGTGGAATCATTGACCGCGTTGGGTCCCGACCATGCAGGTCGGGTTTTCGAAGCGTATGCAGAACGAATGCGTCATTGGTTCGACGTTCCCGGCGTGCAATATGTCGTCGCTTTTAAAAATGTCGGTGCGGCGGCCGGCGCTTCGCTTCGACATACGCATAGTCAACTTATCGCTACCAGCCTGCTGCCGCCGGCAATGACAGAAATCGGTCGGCGCGTCAAAGGCCATCATCGACATACGCAGAATTGCCTGCTTTGCGAAATGATCGAAGGCGAAGTGGCAGATGGTCGTCGCATCGTCATGCAGACCGATCGGTTTGTCGCTTATTGTCCCTTTGCGAGCCGCTTGCCCTACTTGGTGCGCGTCGCACCACTCCAACACGCAGACCGCTTCGAATTAGAGAGCACCGAGGCCTTGCATGAACTTTCGCTGCTGACTCAAAAAGTTCTTCGCGCGATGGAGTCCATGTTTGTCGCCTGCGCTTACAACTACACGCTACACACCCGCCCCCGACGCGTTGCTAGCTCTCTGTCGTTTCATTGGTGGATGGAGATTTTTCCGCGGCTGACCAAAGTCGCGGGATTCGAATGGGGCTCGGATTGCTATATCAATCCCGTTGTCCCAGAAGTGGCAGCAAGCCACTTGCGTGGAGAACGCACCGCACGCCATGCTAGTGGCGGCAAATCGGGATCTGTCGAATTTTCCGACTGAGAAGGATGGACAGGAAGCTCTCGCTTTGCCGATAACTCCGAAGCGAAGTGTCGACTTCCCACTGCACCCAGCGTAGTTGCCGTTCATTGTTCTCTATTGAGTCTATTCACTCATGACGCCCATCGCCAATCTCTGCTTGGTCTTGCACAACCACCAGCCGATCGGAAACTTCGACGGTGTCTTTGAGCAAGCCTATCAAGACAGCTATCTCCCCTTCCTCAATGTCTTCGAACCCTTTGAGTCGCTCAATATCTCGCTGCACACCAGCGGCCCGCTCATGATTTGGTTGGCTGAGCGACATCCTGAATATCTGCAGCGACTGCGCAATCTAGTGGAACTAGGGCGAATCGAAGTAATTGGTGGGCCTCAATACGAACCCATCTTGACTATGTTGCCTCGCCGCGATCGTATCGGCCAAATTCGGTCCTACACGCGTTGGCTGCAGCATCACCTCGGAGCAACCGTAAAAGGTATGTGGACGCCAGAACGAGTCTGGGAACCGCAATTGGCTGGCGATATCGTAGAAGCGGGTATCTCCTATACGGTTCTCGATGACTTTCACTTTCGCGCGGCCGGATGGACCAATGAGCAATTGACGGGCTACTTCCTTACCGAAGAAGATGGTCAGGTTCTCCGCGTCTTCCCCGGAAGCGAGCGGCTCCGCTATACCATCCCTTTTGCTCCCGTTCACGAGACCATTGAATATTGCCAAAGTGTCGCGAGGCGGAGCCCTGGCGCCGTTCTAGTCTTTGGTGATGATGGCGAAAAATTTGGTACGTGGCCCGACACAAAACATCACGTTTATCAAAATGGATGGCTACAATCATTCTTTGAAGCGCTGGTAGAAAATGGCGATTGGCTAAAAACTATTACCCTCGCCCAAGCGGTCGAAAACACGGGGCCTAAAGGTAAGATCTATCTTCCCGACTGTAGCTATCGAGAAATGACCGAATGGTCCTTGCCAGTAGCTCAGCAAGAAGTTTACGACTCGATAACTCATTCGCTCCACGAAGACAATCGCTGGGAAGAACTCAGCCGCTTTGTTCGTGGTGGTTTTTGGCGTAACTTCAAAGTCAAGTACGCCGAGGCAGGTGAAATGTATGCTCGCATGATGGATGTGAGCCAGCGTTTAGCGGCATGCTCGGATGGCTCTTACTCCGCCGAAAGTATCGAAGCAGCACGGGACGATTTGTACAAGGGACAATGCAATTGCCCTTATTGGCATGGAGCCTTTGGTGGAATCTATCTGCCTCACTTACGCAACGCTGTTTACGGCCATCTTATTGCCGCTGACAACCGTCTCGAACTTGAGCGATGTGGTAGTGAACCATGGGTCGAAGCAACCACCATGGACTACGACTTTGACGGTCTTCCAGAAGTGCGACTGGCTGGTGACCAAGCCGTAGCATGGATCGCTCCGGCACACGGTGGCCGCCTGTATGAATTGGATGTTCGCGGCATTCAACACAATCTCTTGGCCACCATGCAACGCCGCCCGGAAGCCTACCACCGAAAAGTCTTAGCTGGCCCAAGCAACTCCGGTGCGGATGTCGCTTCGATTCACGATCGCGTCGTATTTAAGCAGCAAGGACTCGATCAACTCTTGCAGTACGATCAATTCCCTCGCAAAAGCTTGATGGACCATTTCTACGACGAGCATGTTACGCTCGATACAGTGCAGCGCGGCGAAGCAATCGAACGCGGAGATTTCCTCGATCTGCCGTTTGAAGCCAAATTACGTCGTGCCGCAGATCGGGTTCAACTGCAAATGCATCGAAATGGAAATGCCTGGGGCATTCCCTTGGCAATGACCAAAGCGGTCACGATGGTCGCGGGATCGAGTCAGCTCGAAGTGGCTTACTTGATTGAAAATCTTCCACCTGGCCACGCCTTACATTTTGCCATCGAATTTAATTTCGCGGGTCTTCCCTCTGGTGCCGACGACCGCTTCTTTTCGGATGCACACGGACACCGATTAGGACAATTAGGGCAAGCTTTGGATTTGGAAAAAACCCATGGACTATCGCTAACGGACGAGTGGCTGGGGATTACCGTTCGACTGGCGACAGATCGTCCCAGCGGAATTTGGGCGTTTCCCGTTTCCACGGTCAGTCAGAGCGAAGGTGGATTCGAACTCGTCCATCAAAGCGTGTGCGTTCAACCCCACTGGATCGTTCGCGGCGATCAAGATGGCCGCTGGGCGGTGAAAATGCAGTTGGCCATGAACTGCCACCAAGCAGCCCGCGTCGATGCACTCGCCCTCTGCTAATGGACGCGTCGGTCCTTCACACCACAATGCGTGATTGGATTGCCCTCATGCCTGCAGCGTGTCAAAACGCTGCGGGCTCGAGCCTGCTCTCCGAATCTGTCGACTGTGTACCGCCGATCGGCCCATCTTACCCAACCCGTATCGATCACGCTAAAATCCACCGGCTTCAGGAAAACTAAGCGCACTTCGTTACCTTTCGCCCGCAACTCGCACCTGTCCGATGCGCCATGCTCTGCCGTCATTGCCAACATCCACTGAGCCACACTTTTTTGGATTTGGGCTTTGCCCCCCCATCCAATGCGTACTTGGGTGCCGACGACTTGAACCGTCCGGAAACATATTTTCCCCTGAAGATTAAAGTTTGCGACCACTGCTGGCTGGTTCAGACGGAAGACTATGCGGAAGCCAATGAACTTTTCAGTCCTGACTACGCATACTTTTCAAGCACTTCCACTGGCTGGTTGAACCACGCGGCGCGCTACTGTCAGTCGATGACCGATCTCCTAGGACTAGATCAATCAAGCCATGTGATCGAGGTTGCCTCTAATGATGGGTACTTGCTGAAAAACTTCGTGGCTGCAGGTATTCCTTGCTTGGGGATTGAGCCAACCGCCAGTACGGCAGCTGCTGCGGAGGCATTGGGCATCCCCGTACTGCGCCAGTTCTTTGGCACTCAGCTCGCACAACACCTCATTCAAATAAATAAGCATGCTGATTTGATCATTGGCAACAATGTTTATGCACACGTTCCCGACATCAATGACTTTACTCGCGGATTAAAAATCGCTCTCAAACCAGGTGGCACGATAACACTTGAGTTTCCCCATCTGATGCGGCTCATCGAACAGACTCAATTCGATACGGTCTATCATGAACACTTTTCGTATCTATCTCTCTACACGGTCGAGCAGATATTCCGTGCGGTAGGACTGCGCATCTTCAATGTCGAACAATTACCCACACACGGCGGTAGTCTCCGTGTATTCGGCTGTCATGATGACGATGCGAGAAATTCGGAATCATCCGTCGCGACGACGCTAGCGCTTGAGGCGGAACATGGACTGCAATCTTTGAGCACCTACCAAGCCTTTCAAACAAGAGCCAACCGCGTCAAAGACGATTTACTTGGCTTTCTCCTCGAACAGAAACAAGCAGGCAAATCAGTAGCCGCATATGGCGCCGCCGCAAAAGGAAATACTCTTTTAAATTATGCGGGAGTCAAACCCGATCTATTGCCGTTTGTGTGCGATGCGGCCGCTGCAAAGCAGGGCAAATATATGCCCGGCAGCCACATACCGATACTTCCTCCGCACACCCTTTCGCAGCGACGACCCGACTTCCTACTTATCTTGCCGTGGAATATTGCCAGTGAGGTCAAAGAACAAAATGCAGCACTTGCAGCCGCCGGTACTCGATTCGTCACCGCCGTCCCGGCACTGGAGATATCATGATCGAAATCGACAGCACGGCGTCCGTCTCTCAACACGCTGACATCGAAGACTCGATTCGTGGCACCTTGATCTCCATCGGCCCGCGAGTGGTCATTGACTCCTTTGTCAAAATAAAACCCGCCGGCGGTGTTGGCAATGTGATCATCGGTCCCGATTGTGTAATAAACTCGGGAACCGTTATCTACACTGGGAATGGAGTCACTCTCGGTCAGTCCGTGGCGGTCGCGGCAAACTGCACTTTTGCGCCAGTAAATCACGAATTCAAAGACAAGAACATTCCCATCCGATTGCAAGGATTCCGACCTAGCAAGGGAGGAATTGTTATTGAAGACGATGTCTGGATTGGTGCCAATTGCGTACTTCTCGATGGAACAATCGTGCGAAAGGGATGTGTCGTCGCTGCAGGCTCGATCATACGTGGTGAGCTTAGCGCGTATAAAGTGTACGCTGGCTCTCCTTTGAAAGAGATCGGGGAACGAAGTTGAGCCCTTTCACTGTTTTAGGAGCGTCTGGAGTCATCGGTAGACGCTTGACTGCAACACTCAAAAACTCCGGACACGAGGTCAATACACCTCCGCGCGGATGCTCGGAAATATTCACCTCTCCTCTTGGCCACGTCATCTATTGCATCGGACTTACGGCAGATTTTCGCACTCGACCCTTCGATACGGTCGAAGCCCATGTATGCCTACTGTCGAAGATACTCCAGCACGCGGACTTCAACTCTTTCTTATATCTCTCTTCAACGAGAGTTTATTCAGGCGCGGACTCGACATTGGAAGAGGGCATATTGCGGGTGTGCCCAGCCAATCCTTCGGATCTGTATAATCTGTCAAAGCTTACCGGTGAATCGCTTTGTTGCAGTTGTGGACGCGAGGGTGTCAGAATCGCCCGCGTTTCTAATGTCGTTCATGGGGATGACGAAAATTCAAGTAATTTCATCCCCTCTCTCTATCGCGATGCTCGCCTCGGACAAATTGAATTTCAAACCGCATTGACTTCTGAAAAAGACTACATTCATATCGACGATGTCGTTGCCACTTTGATCAATATCGCAGAACGTGGTACAGATCACATTTACAATGTTGCCAGTGGTATTCAATTATCCAATCAGCAGTGGGCCGAGCATCTCAAAACGGTGACTGGTTGTAAAATTCTCGTCCGCGATCCTGCACCCGAAATTAAATTCTTACCAATCGACAATACTCGCATTTGCAATTCATTTGCATTTACACCAAGAAGCGTCCTGACTTAAAATTCGCTCTCCCGACATCATTGTGCGAATTCCCCCGCGTAAATCAAAAAGGAAACCAATGTCTCTTTCGCCCGCTGAATCGTTCGCCATCGAGCGAGAATCACGCATTGCTGATTATGAGAGCGATGCTGAATTCAAAGAGGCATCGCGATCCTGGGTGATCGCGTCCATGCAACGCATGTTTGTTTACAATTTCGACTGGCTGTCGAGACCCATCATTCAATTCCCGAATGATATGGTAGCAGTGCAGGAATTGATTTGGAGGGTCAAACCCGATTTGATCATTGAAACTGGCATCGCTCACGGTGGATCGTTGATCTTCAGTGCCTCGATGTTAGCGCTACTGGATATGTGCGAAGCCATTGAATCGGGCCAGACCATTGATCCCAAGATTTCAAAACGAAAAGTCTTAGGAATCGATATCGACATCCGCCAACACAATCGCGAAGCCATCTCAAACCATCCGATGGCCTCACGCATCGAAATGATACAAGGATCGAGCATTGCCCAAGAAACCATCGCTCAAGTACACAGCGTGGCATCTCAGTACCAACGAATTTTGGTTTGCCTGGATAGCAATCACACGCACGACCATGTGTTAGCCGAACTTGCCGCGTATGCGCCGCTCACTTCCGTCGGCAGTTATTGCGTCGTCTTTGATACCTTCGTAGAAGACGGTCCCAGCGACCTATTTCCCAACCGTCCTTGGGCACCGGGTAACAATCCTAAGACGGCCGTCTGGCAGTACTTGAAGGACCATCCAGAGTTCGAAATCGATAAATCGATGCACAACAAACTTCAGATTACCGTAGCGCCCGATGGATACCTTAAACGAGTCCAGTAGTTTCACATTGACCGACCCATCCAAGCCCGCGCGGTGGTAAAGCGTGACCATCCTCCCATTTTCTTGCCTACGCTACACGTTACTTAGCTAGGCTACGTGTTAATCGCGTATGAAATATAACAAGCACGGTAGGCGTGCCCCCTGCCGCTAGAGGAGGCTTTGTAAAAAGATTCGCGATTGGGTGGCATTGGCGATGGTTGCCGATAAATCTCCCTTCGCAAGGGTCTCTACAATCAATGGGCCGGACCGAAATCCACCTGCGATCAGACGCTTCATAAGCTCCGCAAAATCGACCTTCCCAGTTCCGGGGTTTAAGGCGACTTCTTTCGGTGGCGTAAAGTCCTTTACGCACATTCCTGTGACAATTCCCTTAACAGTTCCAACGTCGTCCAGTGGATCTAGGTTGCCATCAGAATAGTAATAAATATTCCCTGCGTCGTACCACATTCGAAAGGATGCATGATCCACACGTTTAATAATCTCCGCACACTGCGGGCCAGTCGCATTGAGACCACCATGAGGTTTTAGGACGAGCGAGACGCGTTGTTGTGCAGCATAGTCGCAGACAGATCGCACTGCATCATAGTAGCTATCAAAAAGCGCTTCGTTCGCAGTACCTCCGAGCACGATCGAGGCACATCCCGCGCGATGACAATTGTCAATCAACTTTCGTGTGGCATCGATACCTGCAGCGAGCGATTGTTCGACCGGCGGACCACTATAATACGTTACCGCAACGGAGAGTTTTCTCCGCGCTGCCTCTTCCCGAATCTCGTCGACTTGCGATTCCGTTGCATCAGCAAGTGTTACGCTTCCGCTAGACAACTTGACCGCCATCAACCCTACCGAGGAGAAACCGGCTGCCGCAATTCCATCGAGAGTTTCTATATAACTGAACTCAGCGAACGGTCGAGTAAAACAGCCTAGTTCCCATCCTGCAGACTCCTTTGTTTCGTCCTCATCGGACACGAGCAATTTAGTGTTCGACCATGTGTTGCAGACGCCAATAAGCCCCATTGAACCAATGGTTGTGTTGCGCAAAAACTCGCGCCGCTGAAGAACCTGTGGGTGTGAATCCATTTTGAAGCTTGCCTGATGTTAAACTTTTGAATTTTTATTGCCGAACTCTGAAAGTAGACTCACAAATTGGGTTATCGAATTTGCTTGCCAAACTCACCACGCACATGTGATCTTTTCCCCGTTGCGATGGTCCGCCGGATCGATCGTATTCAATTGCAGCTCGAGGCCGTCGGGTAACGCTCGCAAATTCACCCATCCGTTCGGTTGATCGCTGGCGAATACGTAGGCTACCGGCGGTAGATTAATTAAATGAATTCCTTCGTGTTGGCCAATCGACCAATTGTGGGTGTGACCATAGATATACGCTTTGACATGCTTCATCGATTTGAGAATTTCAAAGAGCGGAGCCGTATCTCTTAAGCCGCCCCACGCTTGACCTACGTCGGGCGGCATGAACTGGGGATCGTGATGGGCAACAATAATCGCAGGCTTGTCTGAAGACTCATCCAGACGTTTGACAAGCCACTTAAGCTGTGGTTTGCCAAGCTCTCCAGTCACTACATCCACTTGGAAGAGTGAATCCAGCAAAAAGAAGTTTGCGTGAGGCAACTGGACGATGCTGACATGCTTGGATTCCACCAAAGGCATCTCGGGACGTTGATTTGCCAACGCATCATAAAGCGGCCCACGGTTATCGTGATTTCCCATTGTCAGATGCAATGGCACACCTGCGTCCGACAATGGAGCGATGCAATCTGCCAAGTTCTGATAGTCCGCGGGGAGTCCTTGGAGATACGCGCAATCTCCATTTATCACCACACCAGATGGGCAAGTTTTTAACGCAAGCAATTCACCGACCACCTGCCGCAAATTGTTGGTCATATTAACACCACGAGCCATTACATCGGGCCGTCCTGGAATGTGTGTGTCGGAGAGCAAGGCGAGGCGATCGGGATCGATCACCCGTTCTGAGCCCTGCTTGTCAGGCTCGCCTGCTGGAGTGTGGTTCGCAACCAAGGCGCTCGTAGCTGCTACACCACCACTCACTATAAATTGGCGGCGCGACACGTTTGTAATATGTAACGGCATAATTTCCTCCGAATCTAGTGATATCCAATTGGCTTCAACATAGTCGCCTTTCGCTCCGCGAAAGTAGCGTTAATACCGTCGCAGCGCATCGCCGCTTTAGCTTGATTTCCTTTCGCGTGCTCATCGATGGTCTCTCAAAGTCGGAGATATGACCATACCATTCTGTGGCTCGCCAACAGCGAGCCAATACCCACTCAGCAATTGTTGTCATTAGAATAGCGAGTCTAATGACTGAGTCCAAGAAGAATGCCCCAGACAAGGATTTTTTTCGATGATAGACCGCGGCCTTAACAACCTGGTTTTAGGAATTCTGATTGGATTAACCACCCTCTTTTATTTGAGTGAAAATTGCCCTGCGATAGCCAATGACAAAGTACTTCAATCGGAATTAGAACCACTCATCGCTGCGCATGACGGCAATGTGGCCGTCGCCATCAAAGACCTTGAATCGGGAGCGCAGTACTTTTATCGTGCCAACGAAGTGATGCCAACGGCGAGCCTCATTAAGTTGCCTGTGATGATTGCCGCGTACCGCGCTGCTGAAACGGGCACATTCGATTTAGACAAAGCAATTCAATTAAAGGAACAAGACAAAGTCCCTGGATCAGGCATTCTATCGACACATTTTTCTGCAGGTACAACGCTGCCGATGTGCGACGCGATTCGGTTGATGATCGCGTATTCCGATAACACTGCAACAAATCTGGCCGTCAACGAACTGGGGTTGGCCACGACCAACAACTTGATGAACGACTTGGGTTTGCTAGAGACGAAGCTCCATTCACTCGTCTATCGACGGGACACGTCGATACCAATGCACTGTTGTTGGCCCTACCGAATACAATCGGTCGATTCTTTGGATTAACACGAATCGGCTGTTGAGAACGGAGGGTTTCGCTGGCATCAAAACCGGCACGACCAAAGCAGCAGGTGCTTGTTTGGTTGTGTCAGAAGTTCGTAGTGGGCGGAGTTTGATCGCATCCATCCTAGGATCATCGTCCAGCGACTCACGCTACGTTGACGCGAGAAATTTGCTGCGCTGGGCATGGAGCTCAAACGCCGAGAAGGACCAATAGAGAATCGCGTGCCACTATTCCCCCTTGGCCGCGCCAGGAGCGGACAAACGCATGCGACGATGAATTAGCCAGCCAAGTCCTAATCCTGCGACACTTAACGCGCCGGAGATTCGAGGCCAATTCCCGAAGAGCTCCGATTCTCTCGCAGGCCATTGTCCAATTGCTGCGAGGGATACGTTTTTGACTATATCGCGGTTTGCCTGTCGTCCTCGAACGGGCAGGCGATGAACCAACAAATTGGGGTCGACAATTCCGTGTGTTTGAGGAACTCGGCAGAAGTTGTGAGCGACATCCTTCGAACGAACGTAGCCCGTAGTCGCTTGCAATTGTTCGGGACCACGGTAGGTCCCCACATGTTCATCAAAAGCCGCGTCTTGCAGATAGAGCATATGATCGAAGTCTTCGATCTCATGGACTTCGCCATCGTGAATATGCACCGTCGGAAAGAATATCTGCTCTGGCCAACGGGTATCGAATTCCAACGCCATAGGATGAGGTTCGCCAGCCAGTTCTTTCAACTGAAAAACTGCGAATCCATAATCAGCATATTCAGGCAATTTGTCCCACGACTCTTTCGGAATAACAAATTGGGGATCCAGCCTACTGAAGTTGGCCACACTCGGCACAAATGAAGCCACATAATCTCCCACTTGGTGCACAACCAGCGGCGAGTCTGCCGATTTGACGTCGGGCATTTCACGACCAGTCGTGGGCGGGAATTTGACTTGGAGTGCCGGAAAACCTCGACTCAAGTCCTCGAAAAAGTGGCCATAATTTTCTAACGAGACAAACCGAACCGAGTCTTCACGTGCAGGAAGAGCCACTGGCAGCGGAAGAATCATCGCATTGAGCAGCTTCGATTCGAATTGCATCTGGTAAACCAAATGCTGAATCCCATTTTTGGCAAGTCGAGCAAACAACCGCGTATTGGATACTGAATCAACGGGCTGTGAAAAGCAACACATGCTACGACTCCTGTGGAACGCTGTTGACGAATGAGCTGTTGACGAATGAGTAAGCCTCGGGACAGACGCGAAGGCAGTCTGGCCAGTTCCCAGAAAAAAGTCGTTATAAAAATGGGTGCTTTAGAGTCCTATTCGCCAGACTGCTTCGCAATATTGATTGCCTTTAGATACAACTTGTTCTCAGTTTGGATATCTGGATGGCGGTACATACCTAGCTTGAAATAGTGCTGATAACGATTGTGCATGTTGATACCAGATACACTTAGCGCAGGAACTGTCATATCATCGATAAAGAGCGAGGCGTTCCCTGTGGATGTTTGCGACCAATGGATCACCATGCGTAGCGAATACCAGCGACTTCGCTGTATTGGAATGTGTCCGCAATCGATGATGGTTTCGGTACCGTAGTGCAAACCCAGCGCTAGGCCTTCGGCGAGCTCACCGATAGAAATCGCTACGGATGGACTATGTGAAGGAAAATCCTCCCAGCTTTCACCAGCAGTTTGATCGGGCTGATCATGCCATTGGGCTACTAACCACCATCGGTTTTGAGGAGCATCAGAAACAAAGTCCTCCGGAATGTAGAAACTCCATGCGTAGGCAATTTCGTCTCCTGCCAGGAAGGGAAAATCCACGCTCAGCTCCGCACGACTTCCTTTATTTACCTTCGGGTGCTTGGGAGAGAGTAAGAATTGCAAGTGACGATCCGAAGACTCGCCGCCCAATGCAACCGCTTCCAGCGCACCCACTTCAAGATTGGCGTGGGGAAGCAGTGACGCAGGCATTACTTCGCGGAGGTAGCTTAGTTCCTGTTCACGCAGGGATTCCTTGCTTGGGGTTACGTCTCCACAGCCAACCGCCAAGAGCAATAGCAAGCTGACAATCGATCGCATGTAAATCACGACATGTGTTCTGTAATGGAGCAGAGATTGAAATAATGTTGCAGACCACTTAGCCCTTAGTTGCCTGAGAAACTTTGCCAATCTCCGACCACAGAAAGGCACTTGCGGAAATACCGCGGAGATAATCGGTAACACGAAATTTCTCATTGGGGCTATGGGCATTATCATCGCTGAGACCCCAGCCGAGCAACAAACAATCGGCCCCGAGTACTTCTTGAAAGCGATTGACAATCGGGATCGAACCCCCTTCGCGAATCATCACGGGGGAAACGCCAAACGCTTTTTCTATGGCCCGACTCGCAGCCATCATGAATGGGCTATCCAGTCTCGACAGCATTCCGGGAGACCCCTGTTGCAATTGCAGAGTCATTCTTACACCTACGGGCAAGTGCGTACGAAAGAATTTTTCCAGCGATGCTGCGACCCGCTGAGGATCCTGATCCGGCACAAGTCGCAACGAGATCTTTGCCGATGCGGTGGCGGGAATAATTGTCTTTACCCCATCTCCCTGATGACCACTGGTAAGACCATTGATTTCGAAAGTGGGACGTGACCAACGGCGTTCTAAGACGCTGTACTTTTTGTCGCCACCTGTCTCGGGAACACCGATGGACTTTGCAAAATTGGATTCTCGAAATGGTAGTTCGGCAAACTGTTGCCTTTCCAATTCGGAAGGCGGGCGACAGTCTTGATAGAATCCTGGTATTTGAATTTGCCCATCGCGATGGATGGCAGACGCAATTAATTGGCATAGCGCGATCGCGGGATTGGTTACAGCCCCGCCAAATGCGCCGCTGTGTAAGTCCTGACTAGGCCCATCGATACGAAGTTCAAAGGTAGCAATTCCTCGTAGGCCATAAGTAATTGCGGGTTGGCCATCGGCAAATTGACTGCTATCACTGATCACCACCACATCGCAGGCCAAACGATCTCGAAGCGATTCTAGGCGATGGTGCAGTTGTTGGCTCCCGACCTCCTCTTCGCCTTCGATCAGAAACTTAATTTGAATCGGCAGGGGCTCACCCGTTGCTAACCATGCCAGGACGCTTTGAACGTGCGTGAGCACCTGTCCTTTATCATCGGTAGCTCCGCGAGCGTAGATATTTCCGTCGCGGATTTGCGGATCAAAAGGTCCGGAAATCCATTGTTCCAAGGGTTCAACCGGTTGCACGTCGTAGTGTCCATAGACCAAAACAACCGGAGCACCAGGCACAGCGGGAGTCTCCGCGTACACCAAAGGGTGCCCATCCGTTTCAATAATCTCGACACCCAATCCACCCGTGGCCAGTTTATCCGCAATCCAGTCTGCTGCCTTGCGAACATCCTCTGAACGACGAGGATCCGAGGAAATACTGGGAATTTGCAGCCAATGGAACAGATCGTCCAGGTGCTGTTGGGCAGAATCCTGCAATGACTGAGGGAGCGCGACGGGGGTCAAGAGAGTCTACCGGTTGGAGAAAAAAAGAGGGATGAATCGCCTGTGCTGTCGCCCAAGAAGTCGGAATGGGTAGATTTCGTCGTTAACTCTGGAATATTTCCACTAAACGGCATTACAATATAACGCGTCACGACCCGCCTTGTTGATTCAATCGTTTTCCGCGTATGCATGCAGAGCGGGAGATCGAGGAACGACAGGGCGCATCGGACGGAATAAATGACGTAGTCCGGACCGGGATCGCTTCGGTAACCGGTGGAAAACACTGAATCAATGGATGAGTGAGAGAGGAAAAAGATGAGCGAAGATTCGACGATGGTCATCGAACCGATTGTTCGTCCCAAAGTACAAACCAAACAAAAGCCGAAGAGGCAGCCTCGCTACAACGTTATTCTTTGGGATGATACCGATCACAGTTACGAATACGTTCAAGCCATGATGAAAGAACTGTTCTACATGCCGCTGGAACAGGGCTATCAGATTGCCAAACAAGTCGACAAGTCCGGCAAGGCCATTTGCATGACGACCACTATGGAGCACGCCGAACTCAAGCGAGATCAAATTCATGCTTATGGCGTGGATGCGAGGATCCCGCGCTGCAAAGGAAGCATGAGTGCTACCATCGAACCACTCGGTGATGGTTGATTTCTGGGTGATGGCTGATTCCTGTCCAGCGGGGCCCGATTCCAACATCGTTACTCGACGGACATTTCTCCCGCCCGACCCTCAGTCCATTTACGCAGCCCCTCCAGTCGCTGACGGCCGCGAATAAAGTAGTACTCGCCCAGTGTCGAAAGGTGCGCTGTGTAGGCCGTCCGGGCACGCTCCTCCCAATCGTCTTCCGCCACCAAGTGTCCTTCTTCAATCATTATTTCCGCCAGCCATCGACCGATGCGCTGGTGGACCTCCACCGAAGGATGGACGTGATCAACCAGCAAAGGCGCTCCTACAATTCCGTGGCGTGAGAGAGATTCACATTTTTCCAAAACGTCCAGCAGCGGTGCATCCAAATCTCCCGCTGCCTCCCGCACAATCGTTTCTATTTCCGATGTAGCGCGTAAAGGGCATACGTCCCAGTCTCGAGCAACCGTCAACCAATACTTGGCTTCTGAGAACTTTTGTTGATCGAGCATGAGGCGGCCAAGAACATAGGCAGCCCCCGAATGATGAGGATCGCATTCCAGAAGCTCGCGACAACTCTGCATTCGTTCGCTGGCAGAATTCGAACTCAATTGAATACGCTGCCAAAGCGTTTTCATTTTTTCCTGATCTTCGAGTGACGCATGCGGTTCGATCACGACTTTGAATGGTGGCGTATCGCGCAGGTCGGACACAGGAACGCAAACGATGACCGGGATGCCATAGTCGTGAGCACGTCGGAGCATACGCGTATAGGTGATACGGAAGTGCTCAATAATATCATTTCGCCATTTCTGATCTCGCACATACGGTTCGAGACCACCGTATTTGTCGAGCCTTGCATTGACTTCCGATTCAGCCACCCACGGCAATGGGTCAACGCTGGATGACTTTGCCAACGGTGCCGCGAGTTGACGCAGCAGTTGGACTGTTCGCAAACTAGCCAGTGACTCTACAACGCGCGCGGAAGAACGAGGCCATTTCTTCCAGTTGCCATACGTTCGGTCCTCAAGAAATTCATTGTGTCCTAAGAAGAAAATGAGGAGATCCGGTTCGTACTCAATAACCTCATCTAAGATCGCCGCAACACGATAACTGGCATACGAGGTGCCACCGCAATTAATCACCCGCCACTGATGTTCATTCGACGCAGCCGCCAGACTCAATTGCAGCCAAGTCGAAAAGGATGTTTCGGTGGTGAACGGGCTGCCTTGAACAGTTGATCCACCTAACGCAAAGATTCGAAATTGATTCGCTGGCTTCTCGCGCTCAATAGATTCCGGCCGAAAGTGGTCATAGCGACTAGAGGGAATAGCGAGAGTTGCATCATCGAGGGCTGGAGCAAAGAGAGGCTTCAATTGATGCAGATCGACAAGAGGATCGTTGGCGGCGGGTGTGGATGGTAAGCCTAACCCAGCAAGGATTGCTTCTGCCAACACCATGGGAAGTAAACCAATGGCAATGGCCGCCAAGCGAAACGCCCATCGCTTTCTTTTAGTAATCGTCTTCGCCATCCACTTCCGGTCCCTGATCAGACCCATCGCCCTTCTTGTATTGATCGAGCCTTCGATAGAGAGTTCTCGCGCCAATCTTGAGCACTTTGGCAGCTTCTTCGCGATTCCCACCTGTCATTTTTAAGGTTTCCAAAATGGCCCATTTTTCAATATCGGCCAGCGGTTGCCCGAGCAGGCTGAGATCGCCTGAAGGTAATAGCGTTATTGCATCATTCCCCGCTTCGACTATTTCGTCATCCATCAACTCGGGCGGTAGATCATCCACGTCGAGTGCACTATCCGTGTCGAGCACCACCATGGTTTCCACAAAATTTCGCAACTGACGAATATTTCCTGGCCATTGGTAAGCAAAAAACAACTTCGTCACTGCGGGAGTGAAGTGGGCATTGGGTTTGCTATGCCGTTTCAAAAAGATCTTGCGAAAATGATCCATCAGTGGAATGACATCTTCGCGTCTTTCGCGGAGGGGCGGCAAGGCAACGGTCACCACCTTGAGGCGGAAAAACAAATCGTTGCGAAACTCACCCGACTCGACCATGGCTTCCAACGGGCGATTCGTAGCACTCACCAGTCGAACGTTAACCTTGATAGGCTTATTGTCGCCAACGCGTTGAATTTGGTGCTCCTCGAGCACTCGCAACAATTTAATTTGCGTGCTCATGGGCATATCACCCACTTCATCAAGAAACAGCGTGCCGCCATTGGCATATTCAAACGCGCCAACTCGATCGGAAGCCGCATCGGTAAATGCACCTTTGACGTGTCCGAATAATTCGCTCTCCACCAACGTTTCCGACACGGCTCGGGTATTGAGAGCCACCATTCTTTTTGCCTTGCGAGGGCTATTTTGGTGAATGGCTTGAGCAATCAACTCCTTGCCGGTACCACTTTCACCAGTGATCAGCACTGTCGCATCAGTCGGTGCAATTCGTTTCAGGCGATCGATCACCATTTGCATTTTTGCACTGGAGTAGATGATCCCTTCGAAACCGAACCGTTCGTCCAACCGCTGATGGAGTTCGGTATTTTGACGCCTCAACCGAATGGCCTCCACGGCTCTTTCGGTCACCGCCCGCAATCGCTGCGAGGTGATTGGCTTTTCAAGGAAAGTAAAGGCACCATGCTGCATGGCTTCGACTGCTTTTACCACGGTCGCATGTCCAGTGACCATGATCACTTCGGCGTCAGGCAATTTTTGCCGGGCCGCAGCCAGTATCTGCATGCCATCAATTTCGTTCATCACCATATCGGTAATAACGACATCGAAGACTTCTCGCTCGATTTGTCTCGCCCCTTCAGGTCCCGTTGTAGCCACTTGGCAGCGATAGCCAACCCGCTCCAATATCTCGGTCATCGCGCGCGCATGAGCTGGATCGTTGTCCACTACTAAAATATGAAATTCACTCGGTATCGGGCGCAGGGAATTCGTCTCTGCCTGGGAATCAGTTGTCGTTTGAAGTTCGTTCATAATCTGCAAATACTAGCCTATTAGGGTCCTTTTGGACATGTCCCCCGCGGCAAACCTTGTTTTCCAGTTGTCGCTCTATAACGCTTCGTTTACCGCAACAATAGTTGTTCAACAAGTGCCTACCACCCTGGCGACTGCTTGCCAGAATCGGCTCGGCTGCTTAGGTTGCTATTAGTCGAGAATGAAGAGCTCGGCATCCCAAACCTTTCTTTTTTGGATTTCGCAAGAGTGACCGCCCCAGACCGTGCACGCTCGCTTCCCGACAACCAGCGGATTGTGATCACGGGGATCGGCTTGACCGCGCCCAATGGCAACGACTGGGGAACATTTCGCCAGGCATTATTGGATGGCAAAAGTGGTGTCCAACCCTATGAAATCCGCTACTTCGGTGCCACTCTCGCCGGAATCTGCAATTTTGACGTGCTGAAGTATCAAGCCAGGCGCGACGTGCGACGAGGCACCCGCGCAGGGAGTGTTGGCGTGTACACAGCCAACGAAGCGGTTGTCCATTCAGGTCTCGATTGGGCAAATCTTGATCGTTCACGGGTCGGTATTTATGTCGGGGTCACGGAACACGGCAACGTGGAAACCGAGAATGAAATCCATGAAATCAAGGGTTACGATTACAACACGGATTATTGGTCTCACCACCACAACCCCCGTACCGTAGCCAATAATCCCGCCGGAGAGATTGCTCTGAATATGGGTGTCACCGGTCCTCACTACACGATCGGCGCCGCTTGTGCCGCCGGAAATGCAGGGATCATCCAAGGCGCCCAAATGTTGCGATTGGGTGAGTGCGACGTGGCGCTCGCTGGAGGCACCAGCGAAAGTATTCACACTTTCGGCATCTTCGCTAGCTTTAACAGCCAAGGCGCCTTGGCGACCCACGCAGATCCTACACGTGCCTCGCGACCTTTTGATGTGGATCGAAACGGTATCGTGGTTGCCGAAGGTGGTTGCATCTATGTGCTGGAGCGATTGAGCGATGCGCGTGCCCGCGGAGCAGAGATTTATGCCGAACTGATTGGCTACGCCATGAACACCGATGCTACCGACTTTGTTTTGCCCAACCCAGAAAGACAGGCCGAATGTGTGCAACTTGCTCTGTCGCGGGCCGGTCTGCAAGCCGACCAGATTGATATCGTAAGCACTCACGCAACGGGCACATCCAGCGGTGATTCGCAAGAATGTATCGCCCTTCGCGCTGTCTTCGGCCAATGCCAAACCACACATTTCAACAACACAAAGAGCTACATCGGCCACGCCATGGGCGCCGCTGGAGCCTTGGAGTTGGCGGGAAACCTCAGTTCATTCCGCGACAAAATCTGTCATCCCACAATCAATGTAGATGCACTTGACCCCAATTGTGCCTTGCCAGGTCTTGTCTTAAACGAAGCGAAATCGATGCAGCGATGCGATTACATTCTCAACAACTCCTTCGGAATGCTGGGAATCAATTCTGTCGTCATCGTTGGCCGACCTCTATAGTCGCACGAAATTGCCATGAGTCCCTTCAGCTCGAACTCTCTAATTGAAAAACCGATATGACTCAACCAATCTCTCGGCGTGGTTTTGGGATCGCAGCAAGCAGTTTCGCAGTGCTTACCTCGGGAATCGCAACTGCTGCCCAAGAGCCAGACAAAGTCCCCGTCGGGCCCGTTGAATCACCCTTTGAGCGAGATTACGACGCACCAGGCTTTAAGCCGTCGTGGAAGAAACAGCAAATCAATCGGCTGCTGGCCCAGGACTTTGTCATCTACGCGCACTCCGACCTGACCATGGTGCAAAAGCTACTGGAGCGAGAACCCGGCCTACTCAATGCGTCAATCGATTGGGGCAGCGGAGATTGGGAAACGGCGTTGGGAGGTGCATCGCACATGGGCCAACGTGAAATCGTCGATTACTTGTTGTCAAAGGGTGCGAGAAGCGACCTGTTTTGCGCAGCAATGTTGGGACAACTGGAAATTGTCAAAGCGATGCTCACATTGCAACCCGCTCTGATTGACGCCAAAGGTCCCCACGGCTTCAGCCTTCACTTTCATGCCCAGGTGGGCGGCGAACAAGCCCAGACGACGCTGGACTATTTGCAAGAGATCAAGCAAGTCGAACTCAGACCAATCCCTTTTTTGAAGAAATGATTTAACGAAATTCGACGACGAGGATTTCGCCTGTTGTGGTGCCGCACACTACGGTACCGTCGGGATTGCAAGCGAGCGACACGATCCAGTCGTCGGATACAGTGACTTCTTGGAAAACCTTGGCTTGCTGCGCATCGATTTTCAATACGTGCCCATTTCTTGTTCCAACGGCAAGCGTTTTTCCACCATCGCACCAAGCGATCGCAGTACCCACGGTCTGATCCAAGCGAACAAAACGCATCATTCGACCGATAAGTGGTTGCCAAAAACGAACGGTGCGATCCAAGCCAAAGCTAGCCACGACAGGTGGGGAATCGCTGAGCGGCGCCCGCACCATGCCCATGGTTTGATCGGTGTGATGGTTCAAAGTACGAATCAAACTACCTTGCGACGCACTCCACAGTCGTAGGGTCGCGTCCCGACTGCTGGATGCAACCACATCGTCGCTTAACCAACATACCCCTGTAACTCCGGAGGAATGCCCTTCAATATTGCTAATTGTCTGCCTCGACTTTGCATCAATAATCTGCACCGATGCATCCAATGAAGCCAGTGCAATTCGTTGATGGTCAACTGACCACGCTGCGTTGTAAATGACGTCGCTCGCTCGGACCTTCAAATCGTCCAACTCCAACACCACTGGAACAGATTCAGCTTCTTTCGGTTGCAATAGTGATTCCAGCTCTTGCGTTTGTACGAGTCCTGCATATCCGGATTCTCCCGGTATACCACCGACCACGGTCAAGCAATCGGTGTCCCACACAATTGCGTGCACCGAACTCGGCGGCATTGCAACGTGGCCTGCGATTCGCTGCGAAGGCCAATGCAAAAGGGTTACTCCCTGTTGGGAACCGACCGCTAACAAATCACCGTGCGGCGAAAAAGCTAATGCCGTAACCGGAGGAGCTGGTATTACTATTTGCCCTTCTGTGATTCGCGCCACTGAGGCGAACCCAAAAAAGAGGACAGTCCCAACTGCAATATTTTTCACCCGCACAGAGATCATCCAAATACTTCCGTGATCACACGCGACGTATCGTCGGTAATCCGTATCGGACGACCGTCAGGGGAATGCAACATTGCTTGCGGATCGATGCCCAAGGCTCGGTAGATGGTGTGAGTCAGATCGGCTGGCGTCACAGGATCGCTTTGTGGTCCTTCACCATAGCGATCGCTACTTCCAAAAACGGACCCGCGGCAAATGGGTCCGCCCGCGAGCAAGACGCTAAAGGCACGTGGCCAATGATCGCGGCCACCATTCGAATTCCACTTCGGCGTGCGACCGAACTCACCCATGACAACCACCAACGTTTCATTCAGAAGTCCACTCGCATCCAAATCGTCGATCAGTGCCGACAATGCTTGATCCAAAGATGGCCCGAGACCAACGGGCACCTTTGCTCCGACATAGCCATCTCGCAGACGATTGACTACATCCGCATGAGTATCCCAACCATGATCGACAACAGAAACCAACGGGACACCACGTTCCACCAAGCGTCTGGCGAGCAGGCAGCTTTGCCCGATCGACTTCATGCCATAACGCGAACGCACATCGGCACTCTCTTGCCGCAAATCAAAGGCAACTTGAGTGTCGTTCGATTGCAACAAACGAAACGCTTGCTGCGTCAGTGGATCAGCCTTCTGTTCGCTATCAAGCCATTGCAAATACGATTGACGTCGCTGCAGACGAACTCCACTCAAATTCTCAGGAGCAGTCAGATTTGTAACACTAAAATCAGGTTTCGCAGGATCGCTGTTCACTGAAAAAGGCGCAAACTCTGCGGGCAAAAAGCTCTGTGACGTGATGCGACCACCACCAACATTGAAATTCGGAACGGCAACAAACTGAGGTAATGTTGCCTTCGCCTGGCTACTCGTGTGCTGCTGAACAACGCTTTGCCAGGTGGGATATTCAATAACTTCGCTAGGCCGATATCCGGTTAGCATGTAGTGCGCACCCAAATTGTGCTCGCCCAGCGGTGAGGTGAGCGACCGAATGAGCGTGCACTTATGCAAACGCTTTGCCATCTGCGGAAACAGCTCACTGATCGTGACACCGGGAATCGAGGTAGCGATGCTGCTGAACGGCCCTCGCACCTCCTCGGGCGCAAGGGGCTTCGGGTCAAACGTATCAATATGGCTAGGACCACCATCGAGCCAAACAAGAATGCATGATTTAGCAATCCGTCGATCCGTGAGCCGATCAGTGGATGCAAGCGCAGGATTTAACCACTGCGGCAATGTTAAACCCAATGAAGCCAATCCACCGACGCGAAGAAATTCGCGTCTCGACTGACCAGTTGTGCTCCCGTTCGTTGTCACAGTGAACATCGCGAGGCTCGTTAGTGATTGGTTACAAATTCTTGACACGTGAGCAGACTCCAGACCATATCTTCAATGATCTCATCGCGTTGCAATTTCGCTGATAGTTGTTCTGTCCAAAATTGTTGCTCGCTTTCCAGCGGAGTACGGTTCAAACAACGAAGGTAGATTGCTTGCACCAGCGATAGCGGCGAGGTTTCCGTATCCGACTGCCAGCGGCGAACTTGTCCATGCGGATCTGACAGTGATTTGTTTAGCATCGGTCCGACAATCCACTCTAATTTTCCTGCCAATGAATCTTGGGCGACGGACGATTGCTGGGCTGCTATTTCAACTCCAGTAATTTGTTCGATCGACCGTCTCAGTACATCGCTGGGCAATGATCGTGGCTCACGCGCCGCATACATTTCCAACAGTACCGCTCGTGTCACAGGATCCACACTCATTTGTTCATTGGGCACACTACTGGGCACACACCGGCCATACGCTTCGCTATTGGCGATCGACTTAATCAAATGAAGCCAATCGTAGCCATGCTCTCGCCAATCGACGATAAGCGCATCGAGCAATTCTGGATGGCTGGCAGGATTGGAGTCGCGTAGATCATCTATGGGCTCAATCAGCCCTCGTCCCATCATCATGAACCAGGCGCGATTCACCCAGGCCCGCGAAATACTCGAATCGGTCTGGCGTTGAATATACTCAGCGAGTGCAGGCCGTGGATCTTGATCCGGCGCGATGGAAAAATGATCAAGCGTCAGCCCCGGAGCCGGTTCGCCAGTGACGGGATGAATGTTCGCTGCACCAGAAACCCAGTCCACGCGAGGCGAACGCCGAATGCCCGCAAACAGCGCAGCCAGTCCGTGGTAATCGTCCTGAGTCCAATGATCGAGCGGATGGTCGTGGCAATTCGCGCAGCGCAATCGCACTCCCATCATCACTTCAGAAAAGAGCTCCGCTTGACTGCGTCCATCCTTAGCAGACAAATAAAAACCTACAGCACCATCTTCTTCGATTGAGCCGTTTGCAAGAACGAGACCAGTGAGAATGCCGGGCAAGGGACTACCCATCGCCAGCGCCGCACGAATATGTTGGCGGTAAGGGTGATTCGATGCATCGCTCCGTTTGGAGTTGTCACTGATTTTGGCCTGAAGAATCTCCATCCAGCGATCGGTCCAGTAGTCAATGGCATCCTCCGATGCGAGGAGACGGTCAATCACTTCTGAGCGACGCACCTCGTGCGGTGCAAGTTGATAGGCTGAAATTTCTTCGACCGTCGGCACACGACCGCACAAATCGATGGTAACACGGCGCAGAAACGCTAGGTCATCTGCCTGCGGTAACGCATGCAGTCCCAGTTCATCCAACTGTCGAAATACAAAAGGATCAATCAATTGCGTTGAAGAGGGTGTGACAGCTCGTTGACTTTGCACTTCATCGACTTGCCCGGAAGTAAAGTCGTCAACAGACGAAGTTATCTGTTCGCGCAGTGCGACAATAATCTCGATCGCACCAATCTTGTCGCGCACGCGCACTAAAACAACTTGACGTCCAACTCGACGTGGTTGGATCGACATTGCGGCGTGATCAATCACGACCGCCATGGGATCGTGTGGAATCAACGTTGCCAGTTCAGTCATATCGTTTGTCGAGCCATCGCTGTATTTCGCCTTCACCTGTATCGCTACGGGAGACGAGTCGAGAGACGCAAGTCGAATTCGGCTTGGTGTGACAACGATCCCAGTAAGTGTCTTTTGTAACTCACCCGGAATTCGCCGGTGGGCGCCCTGGTGGATCCAGTCGCGCACTTGAGTCCACGCTCTGCTGTCAGGGATTAATCTCTCACCACCGCCATGATCCATTAACTCACTTCCCTTGCGAAGAAGCAAGCTCTCCTCCGGCTCGACAACATTGACCCGGCGACCGGCTAGTTCGCGAGCAATGCGTTCGAAATCCTTCCCGGGATCTTGCCCAAAGAGCGACAACTGAAATCCACCTCTGCCAATTGCCGCACCGTGACACGCGCCGGAGTTACAACCGGACTTCGTCAAAATCGGCAGCACCGTATGATCAAAGTCTATGAAACCTAAGTCATCCTCTGCAGCGACGCATGGCGGCACGCTAACAATTGCGATCGGGAAGATGCAGACGAATACCTCTAGCAGAACCAACGCAAGCAAATGCCTGACAATCGCCTCTCGGTGAGGCCAATCCGAACATCGAAGCAATCGCCGCTTGAACATCACGAATCTCTCTCCGTTGAATCATCGGAGGGCGATTCTTTGGGTGGTGTCTCTTTAGGTGGAGTCTCTTTGATTTCAGCCCATCTTCGCAGGTGATACTGGGCACGGTCGGTCCCATAAATATTGTGTACACGGCCCGCAACATCTTTGAGTCGTTTCTGAGCTAATGGGAATCCCTCTAGCGCCTCATCAATGTCAGCCGCCAATTTGTCGACATCCGCCTCAACAGTTTCTTTGCGAATGAGTCTTCTCAACAGGGGTTCGATTTTCTCATAACCGGGTGGTGTCGTATCGGCGGGATTCGGCTGCTTTCCCCGTGCCTGCATGGGCCTGCCGTTGTTTCCCTTTTGCAATAAAGACTCAACCGTCGGTGGTTCTCCCCCCACGACCTTGCATAACGAATCCAGCACCTTTGGCAGCTCCACGGGCATGCTGGGATCGACAAGTGCAAAGTTTCCTTTCACAGTTCCTTCGCTGGCAACAAGAATGGTTAACGTCATATTGCGATTGAGGCCGTAGGAACCGGGACCCTCTAGTCCGTCTTGCGAGATGCCTACCGCTACGCTTTGCGGGAGCGCGTTTCGAGCTCGACGTACCGATTCTGTCAATTCGGTTGCGTCCGCACCTAAAAAGACAACGGCAGTTTTCAGGCCGTCCGTTTCTCGCGTGGCCGCATAGTCGCCTAGTGTACGAGTGAACGCGACACCCGGTCGTGTTAATTGGTGCACAAAAATGATCAATCGGTGCGGGTAATCTTTATCAGCAACGACATCAGCAACCCGACTCGGATCATTCTCTAGGATCATTTGTACGGGCAATCCAGGCAGGACTTCCCCCGGCTGTGGACCAGAGAAAACTTGTTCCTGGTCGGTTGCTTGCGTAGCGACGGGTTCGTCAGCCGCACCCGGCAAGACAATAGCCAAGGAGACCATTAGGGTGGTCAGCAAGGTGCGGCGAGCCGTAGTCGAATGGATAGCACGTAGTGGATGCCACATCGGCGTTTCTCAGTTAGTTGGAATTGCATCATCTTGGTCGTGGATAAACACGTCTAGAGTTAGACAGGTTACCATGGAAGATTGGCAATAGAAAATCCTTTCACCGCCACTTTCATTGGTGCCTGCAGAGCCTTCACGGCTTCGTCCTCATCTTCCTCAGCGTTTCCCACCTCGACCTGCTTAATCTTGAACCATGATCTACCAGCCTAGGTACCGGCAATTCGTTGTCGCAATGCTCGCTTTTCTCACCGGGCTTGTCTGTGCGACAGAGTGTTCGTCCGCCCAACGACTTCGGTTGACCGTGGTGGACCAGCAAAACAACTCTCCACTTCCGGCCCGAGTCTACTTAGAAGATCAAGCCGGACGTTCTTATTTTCTGACAGTCCCCGGTAACGAAAATGGTGCTGTCCCCTACGACAAACAAAACTGGATCAATGCCGACTCCATTGAACGGCACAGCACGATCGTCGAATATCCAGCCGAGGTCATGTTGGAAGCAGGGACCTATCGATTAACGGTGGAGCGCGGCAAAACTTATCTCCCCGTAACACAGAATATTACGATCACCGACACAGACATCGACATGGTCGTTCCATTGGTGAATTGGTTCGATGCACCTGCGCATGGTCTATATAGCGGCGATACTCATCTTCATCGTTCGATGCAGGAACTGCGTAACATCGTGTTAGCGGAAGATCTCAACGTCACTTTCCCATTCTCGTTTTGGGTGACTCGATCCGACGTCACTCCCGCGGACGGAGATCGCACTGTCGATCAATCTATCGCTCCGCAGGCCATCGCAGTCGACTCGCAGCACATCATTTGGCCTCGCAATACGGAATATGAGATCTTTACCACGTCGGAAAAGACGCACACATTGGGCGCGTTATTCGCCCTTGGCCACAAACAGATACTTGGCAATCGCGTCCCGCCGTGGCGTCCGATGATCGAATCGCTTAGCGCTGCCGAACCCCAAGTCATGTACGACATGGATAAACTGGATTGGCCCTTCGCCATGGTTCTACCTACCATCGTTCCGGGTGCTCTCTACGAACTGGCAAACAATCATCATTGGCGAACAGATTTTGCCTTTCGCAAGTGGAACTCTCCGGCACCATCGTACATGGTTCCACCCATCGGCGCTGCCGAAGGTGGGCTGCGTCCCTGGATCGACTACACGCTGGGAATGTATTACTCGCTCTTGAATACAGGGCTGCACATCGCGCCAACCGCTGGCACTGCGAATGGAGTCCATCCAGTGCCAGCTGGCTTTAGCCGTGTCTATGTTCACTTACCTAATGGATTCAGCTACGAATCTTGGTGTGAAGGCCTTCGCAATGGGCAGTCTTTCATCACCACCGGTCCCATGATTATGGCGACCGCCGATGGACATGACCCTGGACATGTTTTTGTGCAAGAAACAGATCATACACACGACTCCAAAGAGTCATCGACACAAGCGATTGAATTGAAGGTTGAATTGCGCTCTGAAACACCGATCACGTTCGGTGAATTGATCATCAACGGGATCCCAGAACAAGTGCTTCGTCCGAACAATCAAAAAATGGAATCGGGCGTTTATCGTTCGGAGTTTGTCGTCTCTGTTCAACCCCGTCGCTCCGGTTGGTTTGCGGTTCGTTTTTTCGAAGACCGCGAGCCTGGACAAACACGTTTCGTACACACTGCGCCATGGTATGTAGAAGTCGATGCACTTCCAGTTCAAATTCGACAGGAAGAAAAGAACTACTTGATGGAGCGGATGGAAACAGAAATTCAACGGAGCCGTGGGATTGTGCCTGCGGAAGGCATGGACGAATACCTCGCAGCACTACGATTCTACGAGGCGCTTCCGGTATTCGATGATCGCTCCGCAGTGGCTCGAAATAGCCGACCTCTAGATGCACTCGCGCCGGCAGATGGCTTGAGTCAGCAGGAGTGGCTGCGTAACATGATTGTCGATCACCAGATGAACGCAGAGGAAATTCGCCGAGCCACCGGCGCCTCACGTGAAGAAGCCTTGAAGTGGATTCATTCGTTCGCCGGCGAGGTTCCTAACAAATCATCTGTCTTGAAAGTGTTGCCCTATCCGGGCGGACGACATCCGCGCCGGGGATTCCTGGAGGGTGCCATCGATCCCCAACGCGAATCGAAAGTCAGCGTCTTTGCACCTTGGGAAAACGGTGGATACGTTGTTGTCGACGTACCCGAAGCGATTTTTTCCAACTTGGGGTTAACCTATTTGGCTCATACACACATTCCCACAATTTGGGACGAGCAGAGCAAAGAACTCTCTAAGCTTGAATGGCGGAAAACGTCCTCTGGGTTGCTAGTCGAACGAACGTTGCCTAATGGAATTGTCTTTCGCAGTAATGTAACACCACACACGGATTCGGTCGCCATGGAAATGGAGTTGACCAACGGCACCGATGCACCATTGTCAGGTTTGCGTGCTCAGGTGTGTGTCATGCTAGCGGGTGCAACAGGTTTCTCAGATCAAATAGCGAGAACGCATTGGATCGATAATTCGTTTGTCGCAGTGGCTGGCGACGATCCTCGTCGCTGGATTATCACCTCTTGGCAGCCGATTCAACGCGCTTGGACAAATCCACCTGTTCCTTGCATTCACTCCGACCCCATCTTCCCCGATTGTGCGCCAGCACAAACGGTACGCGTGCAAGGTAAGCTTTGGTTTTATGAAGGCGATAACGTTCAGCAGCGAATTGCTGAACTCAAGAAAGAGATCACCGCGCCACCCCGGGCAAGTGGTGCATCCGCAGATGAGCCCGCCAATGATACCGAAGCTCAACCTGATTCGCTTTCGCACAGCAACGAAACGGTAGCCGAGATGCGAGCGAGGCTTGTAAAGATGGTGACCCGCCTCGACAGCAAACAAAGTTCTGATTCCGTTATTGATGTAGTTGGCGAGGCGATTAGAAAAGCCGAGACGCGGCAAGAGATTCGCCAGGCGTTACGGCCCTTGCTGCTGGCTTCTGTTCAAATCAACCCTGAATCGCGAGTCAAAATCAGCGCCGATCTCGGCAAGATTGAAGTTCGCAAGGGTGTACCTCAGCGTTTCTTTCTGCATATCGAAAATCTGGCTGGCACCAACGCGCCACTGAAAATTCGCTATGAAGACATTACTTTGACAACGCCACAAGCTGTCGATTGGATGGAAATGCGACTGATCGACGATGCCTGGGTGTCGCCGATCCTGAGTGGGGCAGAAGAAGAATATAAAGTCTTAGAAATTGTCCCCAAACATGGCGACCTGCGCGAAATACGAATCTTTGCTGAAGCGGGGCAGGGGACCCAAGATTTGGGTTTCCGAGCCATGGCGGACATCTTGATCAACAGCCAACCTTAAAAGCTTTTCCCAGCAACTAAAGAGGAAAACAAATGCGAAATCGGCTGATTGCTTGTTATTGCCTGATGGCCCTGGCAGCACCCACCAGCGTAGCTCAAGAATCAACTTGGCCCGTGGTGGCTATAGCAGACCGCCAACCAGTGCTAGCGCAATTACAACGCGTTCAAGAGGCTCTGCAAGTTCTTGGCACACCCTTGAACGACACGATCCTAACTGAACTACAAGCGTTGCGTGCAGAGCAATCGCCTGAGGTGGTGGCGCACCGCATTCAGTCGCTGCTCGATCCCATGTGTTTGCTGGCGATTCAAGTCCCCGAATCAGGACCACCTTCTGCTCTACGTGGAAAAGTGGTCCCTCAAATCATGGAGCAAGGCTGGACAACTTTTTTAATAAAAGTTGTCAATCCTTATGGGAGGACCGAGCGATTGATGATGGAGAGTCCTAACTCGTTGCCGCTGCCCAATGCGCCGGCCGAAAAAGTTGCTTCGCGATGGATGCAATTCTCGGCATTTGAAGGCCAACCGATGAAACCCAATCTCAGCGGGCTGGCGTTTGAGTATCGCTTAGTACAGATCTACAGCCGGGACCAAGGTCCAAAGCAAGGAATCATCGAATTTTGCCTTGGAGGGAATGATGGAGAGGGAGGAAGCATTATTAAGCAATGGCGATTCGATGAAGGCCTGGACGGCTGGAAAAGTCTACGTCAAGCGGAAATTGAAGCAAAGGATGGCTCGCTAATCGTGGACGGCACGGGTGAAGATCCACACATTGGCGCTGAGGTGGAAGCCGACGCTGGACCGATGGTGTTGCGATTTTGGGCGCGCGCTTCCAACGACGGTATGGGACAAGTTTTTTGGTGGACACAAGAGCGCAAGCAACCGGATGGTGGACATTTGCAGAACTTTCTTCTGCAACCAGGTCGAGATGCACTATATGAGGTTCCGTTTGTGAACGATGGCAACTTGGCGGGAATTCGCTTGGATCCGTCGGGTCAACCAAGCACCATGCGAATCGACTGGATCGATCTTGTTTCATCGCGCAAGACGGCCGATTGGGCGAAAATTGAACTCAATTTTGAGGCTCGACCGGCTGCATCCTTGACCTTTCATGTGCTCGATGCCAAGGGCAACAAGGGGATGGCCCGATTCGAGATCCGGGACGAAGCAGGGAATATATATCCCTCACAATCAAAACGATTAGCGCCGGACTTTTTCTTCCAACGACAAATCTACCGAGGTGATGGTGAATCGATCGCGTTGCCACCTGGTAAGTACACGATTCGTTGTTTGCGAGGTCCAGAGTCCGTGCCCGAAGTTCAGCAAATAGAAATAGGCAATGAGCCCGCCTCGCTTACCTATCAAGTCAAGCGATGGATCGATCCGTTAGATTATGGATATTGGTCTGGCGATCATCACATTCACGCCGCTGGATGTTTACATTACGAAAATCCTACGCAGGGCGTGCATCCTCCCGATATGTTGCGGCATATCATGGGCGAAGACGTCAAGGTCGGATGCTGTTTGACGTGGGGACCCTGTTTTGATTATCAGAAACGGTTCTTTACAGGTAAGGTTGCCGAACAATCCCAATATCCTTATTTACTACGTTACGATGTCGAAGTGTCTGGGTTTGGATCACATCAATCCGGGCACTTGAATCTGCTCAATCTAACAGAGCAAATCTATCCTGGAGGGGAATCGAAGGATCACTGGCCCACGCTTGGATTGAACACCTTGCGATGGGCCAAAGCACAGGGTGCCGTCTGTGGCCCTGCCCATTCCTCACTTGGCTTGACGCGATTTGTCGGACGCGTCCCAGGAACCGAAGGCTTCGATGGTCCTGGTGGGTTACCAAACTACAATATTCCCGCCTACGATGGCATCGGTGCCAATGAGTTCGTCGTGGATGTTACACACCTTGTTCCAGGGCCTGACGGCGTGGCCATCCCGGCAGTCGACTTTATCTCAGCCATGAATACGGAACGTACGGCCGAATGGAATATGTGGTACCACGTACTCAATTGTGGCTTTCCCGTTTCCGTCAGTGGTGAAACGGATTTTCCTTGTATCACGGGTGAAAGCGTTGGCTTGGGGCGAGTCTACGTGCATCTCGATGGCCCACTGAACTACGATTCGTGGGTCAAGAGCTTAGCGAATGGGGACAGCTACGTTAGCGACGGCACTTGCCACTTGATGGAATTGTCAGGCGTCATACTCGTCAATGATGCAACGATCGTATCAAACAGTGTGGGCAGTGAGGAGACAATGTCCTTGTCGGAAGCAAGCAAAGTTCGCATTTCCATTCGAGCGGCTGCCAGGCGGGAGGGAATCAGTGAGTTTCCCGTTGAATTAGTGGTGAACGGTTATGGTGTTGAGACAAAGTTTATTCCTGCCGACGGGGAAACGCATGTAGTCTCGTTCGAACGTGAAATCGTGGAAAGTAGTTGGGTGGCAGTTCGCTCCTTTCCCAATGCACACACAAATCCAATCTATATGAAGGTAGCCGATAAACCCATTCGCCCCTCTAAAGCAAGTATTGAGTGGTGTCTGATGGGTGTGGAACAGTGTTGGCAATCGAAACAGAACACCTATGCCGCAGATGAACAGCAGGCAGCCCGCGACGCCTATGAACATGCGCGTTCAACCTACGCCGGCATGCTCAGCGAATTTAGCCCCTGACTTGCTTTCCTGATTTGTTTCGAATAGAGGCTTGGGGGGCCGCACAATTTGGGGCGAGATGCTATCGTGTCACGGGGATCGAACCTCGGCGTTTTGCCTCGATCGTATCATAGTCCCATTTTTCGACATCTCGGTTTCAGTGACGGACCTATGCGAACACCGCTCGCGTGGAAAAATCTGACTGGTGATTTGCGCAGACTATTCCTGGGTGCAGCAGGAGTTGGATTTGCTGCCGTACTAATGTTCATGCAGAATGGATTCAAGAACGCGCTTACCGATAGCCCCGTTCAATTGCTGAGAGTGGTCGAAGGTGATTTGATTGCGCTTAGTGTTGTGCGATATGCGATGCCATCGGAACAGCGATTTCCACGTTCGTTGCTTGACTTATCGGGCAGCGACCGCGACGTTGCCTGGGTCGCTCCGATGATGGTCGAGAGGGCGAGCGCACGCATTCGCGTGGAGGACCAAGCGAGGCGTTCCATACGCGTCATCGCTCTGCCTCTGGAGCCACATTTATTCCGCGATCCCGAGCTTGCTCAGCGTATCGAGAATCTGAGACAACCCGGCACTGCACTGGTCGATGATCGCAGCAAGCCGCAATACGGGTTCGCATTGAATGACATCAATGAGTTGCTCCAACAACCTGTGGAACTGATGAACAGGCGATTGCAATTAGTCGGCACCTTTCGTCTAGGAACCGACTTTGCTCACGATGGCAATTTACTGGTAAGCCCACAAACATTAGCGAACTTTTTCCCGTTTCGTGGCAACGGTGCACCTGAAGATCTAGTCGATTTTGGTTTGATTCGACTTCGGCCAGGTAGTCGCCCCAATGAAGTTGCTCGACGTCTTACGCAATTGGCACCGCGGCAATGGACAGTGATGCCACGCGAATCGCTCGTGGCGAGAGAGGTACAGTTTTGGGAATCGCAAACTCCTATCGGCATGATCTTTTTTATCGGCACGATGATGGGATTCGCGGTGGGGGTGATCGTTTGTTATCAGATTCTTTTTACCAGCATTCAAGACTCGATGTCCGAGCTTGCCACACTCAAAGCGATGGGCTATCCCAATAGTTACTTCGTAGGACTGGTAATCCGCCAGTCTGTCTATTTGTCGGTTATCGGTTTCTTGCCCGCATGGGGAGTCAGCTGGCTACTGTTCCGATTACTGGAATCGATAGCAGGGTTGCCCATGCTGATGACCGCACCGAGAATTGGACTGGTCTTTGGATTAACGCTGGTAATGTGCGTGGTGAGCGGACTGTTGGCGCTGCGCAAATTGGTGCGTGCCGACCCAGCGAGTCTGTTTTGAGTGACTGGAGCAAGTTATTAAACACAATTGTCCATTCCGGCTGTGCCCACAAGCTTTGCTACAGAGCACTTTCCGCTGACGAGTTTGCTGTGCATTCTAGAAACCAAGACACCACCAATAACGACACCTCTAGCGCCTCCGTCGTGCGGTATGGTCGAATTCACTGGAGCCTGTTGGCGTTGCTTGCTTTGGTAGCGGGAACTGGGCTTGTAGGATTTGATTACTGGCGAACGGTCCCATCGACCCAGCAGGCGACTTTTGTCGGGCGTCAAAGCTGCATTGAGTGCCATCGCGACCAAGCCAACGCGTTCAGCATGTCCCACCATGACTTGGCGATGGACTTGGCTACCAATGAGTCGGTTTTGGGAGATTTTCAGGATGTCACTTTTGAACACCATGGATTGACGAATCGACTTTTTCGCGACGGCGAACGATTCATGGTCCATACGGAAGGACCCGATGGGAAAATGCAAGACTTCGAAGTGAAGTATGTCTTTGGCGTAACGCCGCTTCAGCAATATATGGTGGAGTTCGATCGAGATGCGAATACGCCGTCGGACGCGATTGCTCGCCTACAAGTATTGAGAATCAGTTGGGACACATTGAACAAAAAATGGTTCTATCTCAATCCACCCGACGTTACCGATAAATTAGCACCCGATGATGATTTGCATTGGACCGGAATCGCTCAGCGTTGGAATACCATGTGTGCAGAATGTCATTCGACAAATTTGCAAAAGAATTATGATCCGCAGCAAACTCGCTATCACACAACATTTTCTGAAATCGACGTCAGTTGCGAGGCATGTCATGGGCCCGGCAGCACGCATGTGGAACTCGCCCAACGCAAATCGCTTTTTTGGGATCGAAAGATTGGTTATGGCCTAACTCAACTGAAGGGCGAGAACAATGATGCACAGATTCAAGCGTGTGCACCTTGCCATAGTCGTCGCGGTAATCTTGCAGAGGGATTTACAGCAGGGAACGCCTACTGCGATTTTTATCAGCCTTCACCCTTGCGAGCTGGACTCTATCACGATGACGGTCAGATCCTCGATGAAGTCTATGTCTATGGTTCGTTCGTTCAAAGCAAAATGTATCACAAGGGTATTCGCTGTACCGATTGTCACGATCCCCACTCGCTGCAGTTAAAGGCCAAGGGGAATCAAGTGTGTACTTCGTGTCATCAGCACCCAGCAGGCAAGTACGATACGCCTTCGCATCACAAACACGTTCCGGGAACCGCTGGGAGTGCTTGTGTCGATTGCCACATGCCCGTGACAACTTACATGGAATTAGATGGACGCCGCGATCATAGCCTGCGCATACCACGTCCCGATCTCTCTGTTTCCATTGGAACGCCGAACGCATGCACGGGCTGCCATTTAAATCGTGACAACGTCGCCGCCGAGAAACGAGCAGGGTTACAAGAATACGCAGATTGGTATCGAGTTGGGCAAAGCGGCGATGAAGAAGTACAAGCTGAGATTCGTCGTGCGGATCAGTGGTGCGATGACGCCTGTGAGAAATGGTATGGCGACCAACGTCGCCGCGAGTCCCATTTTGCTGAGTCGTTACATGCATTTCGTAAAGGGGTGCCAGGTGCCGCCGATCGCCTGTTGGCGTTGGCCCGCGATCGGGCGAACACCTCGGCAATTGCTCGCGCTACTGCACTCGATGATTTGGCAACGACGAGTGACCCTAAAGACTTGACGGCTCGCGTGAAAGCGGGTCGCGAGTCACTAAACGACCCCAATCCCATGGTACGAGCTGCGGCTATTGAGGCAGTAAGTGGTGAGATTTATGCAGAAGACGGGGGCGCAAAATTGCTAGGTCAACTTGCCCCATTACTTGACGACCCATCCCGACTGGTACGAAGTACCGCTGCCAAATCGATCGCGACAACTCGCGTTTTTCGAGGCTTAAGCTCTGCCCAAATGAAACGATTTGAAGCCGTGCTGCAAGAAGTTCGCGACGGACTCGACGCCATCTCGGATCGCGCCGGTGCACACATGGAGTGGGCGTTACTCTCTGAAGCTCGTGGTAATATTAATGAAGCGATTGAATCCTATCAGACGGCCATGCGAGTGGAGCCTAGCATGGCAGGCCCGCGCATCAACTTGGCAGGTCTACTAGAGAACCTACTCCAATCGCAAGAAAGTGTGAATACACTGTCGCTCGAGCAAGTTCAAGCCACAAGAAAGACGATTGCGGAACTGCGATCAACTGAATTGCCCTTACTACGACGCGATGCGTCACTGTTACCCGACAATGGAAATTTGCAATTTCGATTGGGTCTTGCTTATTTCTTAAATGGCGACATTTCGCAGGCTGTCGATTCCGTCCAGCGTGCGTTGGACTTGGAACCGGACAACCAAGAATTCAGCGAGGCATTACTGCTGCTTAAAGAACGACAGACAACAATGAAGAAATCCGCTGACTTAGAGCTTTAAGAAAAACTTCTGACGATACATGCCGTACAGAAACAACCAGATCGTGGCCAACGTAGCAGTGCCCAGCAGAAGCCCTTCGTACTCTGGTCCCAGAATTTGAAACGGGGTATGTCCGAAGTGGCGTATATATGCATCTTTGATGGCTCCCTCAGTCAACCAAGAGAAAAGATAGGCGGCAATGGAATTGCAACCAATAATTCGCCAGGGAAACGTCCAACGTGAAAGCTGACCGCGATCAACAACTGCATGTAAAGAGCCGAGAATCAACATGCAATAACCTCCGCTAACCATCACCCATGCCGGTGTCCAAATCCGTTTGATAGAAGGGCACAGTCCACTTTGATCAAGCCCCCATCCCAGAATGCCTAAGATGAAGGCTGACAAGGCAAATCGCAACAGAACCGCGGATGTCTTTAAATTGGCTACCAACCAATGACCTGCGATCAACCCTAAGAGCATCGTTGCGAGTGTTGGGATGAAGCTGAGCGTTACATAGCCTCCGCCGTTAAAGACAAACTCTTTTTCGCGAGGTAAATGATTGAGAAACCAAACGTCGAAATCGGAAGCAAGGTTCGCATTCTTATTCCAGTGGGCTGCGAAACCTGATTGCCAATGAAGCCAGTCTGCCGGAACCCCAACGGCAATTGGATCAAAGTTCGTGTCGGGTAGAGGGTAGCTTGCAAACGCCATCCAATAACCGACAACTAGCAAGATCATGGCTGCCCAAGTGCACCACCGCGGCAGCAGGCTCACCAGAAACAAAGGAAAGTATCCAAGGCCAATTTGCGTCAATGTATCTTCAAAAGTCCAATTGGTTTGCTCGCGGCTTAGAGATCGCAGAAATACTCCCAGCAAAATCAGAGCAACCGATCTCCACGCAGCATGCGCGAACAGTCGACCAATGGACTGTCCCTTGTGTTGTCGCTTTTGAATCGAAAACGCCAGCGCCGTCCCGACCAGAAAACTAAAGGACGGCTGAATCAGATCATGCAACGAGCAACCTCTCCACGCGGCATGACTTTGATGGAAACAAAGAAATTTCCAAAAACCACTATCGGGAAATGCATCTGCAACACCGCACAGATGCAGAACTTCCGCCAGCATGAGAAACATCACAAGACCACGGTAAGTATCGATCGACAATAGCCGTGGTGATGCAGCTCCAAGTTCGGATGTTGACTCCGGGAGCGTTTGAGCTGCTGTCATTTCATAGGGCAGAGGTGAGAGGGTTATCCGGCACGATTGCGAAGTCTTGGTCGGACCTTGGCACTGGTATTTTCTGCAGGAGAAACATTTTCAGCAACGTGCAGCTCAAGCCCGTCCAAGTGCACATCCAATTGCGGGAATGGAATGGTAATACCAGACGCATCGAGATGATTCTTAATCGCCTCAGTCAACTGATCCTTGGTCGCAAAAAACTTAGGCGTGGGCGTCCAGAATCGTACCATCCAGTTGACAGAGGACGAACCTAAGTCGCTCAGAATGACCATATAGCCACGTCCCTCACCTTCAACCATTTGGCTGCGCAGCGATTCGGCCGCTGCCGTTAGTGCTTGTCGAGTTTCCGTAATGTCTGCTGAGTACGAGACTCCAACAAGCACTTCGACGCGACGATGCGCGTGGAAAGTCACGTTCTCGATCGTGCCACCGGAGACTGCGCTGTTGGGAACAATAATGCGGCGATTGTCGGGCGTATCAAGAGTGGTCGTAAACAAATCGATTTCGTTTACTTTTCCAGTAACTCCCGCAGCATTAACTATATCACCCACTTTGAATGGTCGAAAAACCAGCAGCAGAATTCCGCAGGCGAAATTGCTAAGCGTACCCTGAAAAGCCATTCCAATGGCGAAGCCTGCAGCAGCCAGTAAGGCTGCGAAGCTGGTCACATTGATCCCAACGGTACTAGCCACGCCGATCACGGTGCAGACCATGATACCGTTAAATACAAACTTGCCGGCGAAACGTCCTAGAGTCTCATCAACCCGTTTGCAGACGGGAGCCGCGACCATACGAGCCATGAACTTAGCGAACAGATAGCCAATAAATAATGCGACCAGCGATAGGGCAGCCGGAATAGCAACATTGATCGCTGCCGCCATTAACGCTTCAAAGTCTCCGTCTCGGGCCGACGCGATGATATGAGCGAAACTCAGGTCTGCGGTACTTGTCAGGGAAGTGTCGGCACCGGTTTCTGTGGCGGGCGGCGCGTCAAGCGCGAATGCAAATAGCATAGTGGATGATGGCTCCGGTGCAGCAGCAATTTCGTAGTTCAAACCGATTTTTCAGACCTAAGAGTTGCTCAATACACCGTACCACCCGCCCGCATCAATCTCAGTTTGCAATAATTTTTCTAGCCCCTTCGATCCTACGGTCAAGATTCGGTAAACATTGCTTCAAAACGCCTCTGCATTTCTTCCGGACTAACCTCTTCAATGCTCATGCTTAGCAACCATTCGTGACCGAACGGATCAAGTAGTTTTGCAGAACGCTCACCATAGAATTGGTCTTGAGGTTCCATCAATAAGCTCGCCCCCATTTCGACCGCTTGTGCGACCATAGCGTCGACATCGCCAACTTGTAACTGAATTGCAGATCCCGTTCCGCCAAAAGCTTGAGGGCCCTGAATTCCATATTCGGGGTATTCATCGGAGATCATCAAAGTTGCCGCTCCAAGACCCAATTCTGCATGTCCGACACGACCGGTCCCGGGCTCCGTCAATCGAAAGTGCTCCGTAGCCCCGAAGGCGCAACGGTAAAATTCAATGGCGGCGGCAGCATCTTTGACTCGCAAATAGGGAGTGACTTGGTGAATGAATGGCTTGCTCATTGAGTTATTATTCCTGTGAATGATGGGCGATTTTCTGACTGCCGCGAAAAACTAATTCCATTCGAATAGCCTTGGGTATGGGGTGAGTACTGACCGCTTGACGACTACCCTCTCCCCAGCGAACGTCCATTGTGTCATCGTAACGGAAACCAGACCTTTATCCATGCAGAAAGAAAAATCATGGCAGAAGATATCTCGATTCCCGATCCCGCTTCCGTACTGGAATTATTGCAAGCGTTTCGAAAATCTAAAACGATGTTTGCAGGAGTTTCTTTAGGGGTGTTTGACGCGCTGAACGAATCGCCCGCCACGCTCGCTCAACTTGCCAGCCAAATCGGCGCGAACGAAGACGCCCTGGAGCGATTGCTGGACGCCTGCATTGGTCTGGGGTTTCTCCTTCGCCTGGATGGCCAATACCACAATACTCCTACGGCGACCTGTTATCTGACGTCAACCAGTCCTCATCGCATGACCGGATATATCGCCTATTCGAACGATGTGAGTTGGCTACTTTGGCAAAACCTCGAAGACGCAGTGCGCGAGGGTACCCATCGTTGGCAACAGACCTTTGGCTGGGATGGTCCAATCTTTTCAAATTTCTTTAAGACTGATGATGCCAGAACAGAGTTCCTTATGGGGATGCATGGATTTGGCATGATCTCGTCCCCCGTGATCGTTGACGCCTTTGACCTTTCAGAGTTTCACACATTAGTAGACTTGGGAGGGGCGACCGGTCATTTATCGATTGCCGCCTGCCAGCGATATTCGCACTTGCAAGCGGTGGTCTTCGATTTGCCGGAGGCAGCAAGTCTGGCGCGGCAAATCGTCGGACAGACCAATGTTAGCAATCGCATTACGATTCAATCGGGTGATTTTTTTGTCGATCCACTTCCGCCCAGTGACCTCTATGCGGTGGGGCGTATCTTGCATGATTGGAGCGAAGAGAAAATCAATCGCTTGTTGCAGAGAGTGTTCGAGAGCTTGCCCAGTGGAGGCGCACTGTTTATCGGCGAGAAATTACTGGAGGCAGACAAGTCAGGTCCAAGCTGGGCGCAAATGCAGAATCTCAATATGTTGACCTGCACTGAAGGCAAAGAACGAACGTTGGCAGAATACGAACAGTTGCTGACGGCAGTTGGCTTTGTCAATGTCCGCGGCTGTCGTACGCTTTCCCCATTGGATGCCATCCTCGCGCGGAAGCCTTAATCGTAATCGCAATCCAATTGCATTTTTTAAAGACTCGTTACCTAGAGCGGTTACCTATGAACGCCAATCCTTTATCAGTATCCCTCGATGGATTACGAGTCGATAATCGGTTTGTCCAGCACTTGCCTGGCGACACCGAACAACGAAATTTTGTTCGGCAGGTCCGCAATGCATGCTACTCACGTGTTACACCCACTCCGGTTGCATCCCCGACGCTAGTCGCCTACTCACGCGAAGTGGCTGAGTTGATCGGCTTGCAACCCGCGGTGTGTGAAACGGAAAGTTTTGCACGTGTCTTTTCCGGTAATCTGGTACCGCCGACTTTTGATCCTTTTGCGATGTGCTACGGAGGACATCAATTTGGATCTTGGGCAGGTCAACTGGGTGATGGGCGAGCGATCAACATGGCCGAGGTGTTGGGACCTAATGGCGATCGCTGGGTGCTGCAACTCAAAGGTGCAGGGCTAACTCCCTATTCGCGCACGGCCGATGGTCTAGCCGTCATGCGGTCCAGTGTTCGTGAATTCCTTTGCAGTGAAGCAATGCACCACTTGGGCGTACCCACAACACGCGCACTATGCCTGATCGGAACCGGGGAAGGGGTTCGCAGGGATATGTTTTATGATGGTCACCCACGCAACGAACCGGGCGCCATTTGCTGTCGCGTGGCCCCTTCGTTCTTGCGTTTTGGTAACTATCAAATTTTCGCTTCGCGCGGCGAACTGGATGTACTCCGCCAATTAGTCAACTATACGTTGACAACAGATTTTCCTCATCTCGGGCCACCAACCAATGACAGTATCATCGCTTGGTTTCATGAAGTCTGCCAGCGAACCGCTGAAATGGTTGTCCAGTGGACAAGAGTCGGTTTTGTGCACGGAGTTATGAATACTGACAACATGTCAATCCTCGGACTGACTATCGACTACGGTCCTTACGGATGGATGGAAGAATATGATCCATCATGGACTCCCAACACGACCGATGCGCATGGACGTCGCTACGCTTACGGTCAGCAACCGGCAATTGCGGGTTGGAACTTGTTGCAGTTGGCCAATGCCATTTTCTCGCTCGTGGAAGACAAAGACGGTCTGCAGGCCGGGCTCGATGCCTATACCCAGACCTTTTCAGGACAATGGCATTCCATGATTGCCGCCAAGTTGGGCTTGGCATCCTATGACGCAGGGAGTGACGATCGATTGACCGAGGAATTATTCGCCCTGATGTATAAGAGTCGTGCCGACATGACGATTTTCTTTCGCAATCTCAGCAAGGTTTCGAAAGCAGCAATGCCGAACCAGCACTTTGACGCAAACTGGACCCACTGGATAACTCTCTTGCAAAACCCCTTTTATGGTGAAGAAACGCAGGACGCGGAACTCGATTCCACAGTCAAACAGTTGTGGTGCGATTGGTTCGCCTCGTATCAAAATCGGTTGCAACGAGACTCGACAAGCGATTCCAACCGGGCGACGAACATGAATCAAGTGAATCCCAAATACGTGCTGCGAAATTATGTCGCACAACTGGCAATCGACCGTGCAGAACAGGGAGATTACTCGGAAGTGCGACGATTGCTTGAAGTGCTTCGCCATCCCTATGACGAGCAACCGGAAGCAGAATCCCTAGCCGCCAAACGCCCCGAATGGGCTCGGCATCGCGCGGGCTGTTCGATGCTGTCGTGCAGTTCGTAAAGCTACGCAATGGCCTTACCCTTGGGGGACCGAGCACCACTCATGCCCCATTGCCTCGGGCTGGATGGCTAAGTTTGCCCGCAGGTTTGATTGCCCCCAAACAGGGTTCGTGAGTACAATGGTGGTCCCGCCCACATAAATTGCGTTTACGACTCGACTCTTTCCCGAAGTTCGCAACGTCCCGCCATGAATATTGTCAATCGACAGAAAACCCAGCATGGGCTGCAGGCCCTCGCTTGGATGCTGCAGTCCTTTGCGTGGCTAGTGGTCGCTGCCAGCGTTTGCCTCGCTCCATGCCGTTCCCAGGATGTGTCACCGGAAGCTCAACGCACTGCGGAAGATCACTTTGAAACTCATGTTCGTCCGGTGTTAGCCAAACACTGCATCGAGTGCCATGGTGGCGAAAATTACGAAGCTGGGCTACGCCTCGACAATCATGACGCCGTTATGAAGGGGGGCGACAGTGGACCGTTGCTGGTTGCGGGCAACCCCGATGAGAGCCGACTGATTCGTGTGATTCGTTACGACGGCCTCACACAAATGCCTCCCGATGGCAAGATGAGCGATGATGAGATCGCCCTCTTGGAAAATTGGATTCGCGATGGGGCTATCTGGCCAGAAGATCGCCAGGACACATCGCCCGCAACCTCCACTGCGTCCCCAGCGCCTCGTACGGCGGCGGAATGGTCTCAAATTCACTGGGCGTTCCAACCAGTAGTCGAACCACAACTGCCAGAGGTTAACGATCAAGCTTGGTTAAAGTCGCCCCTCGATGCTTTTGTTTTACACAAGCTGGAAGCAAAAGGGCTGAGCCCCAGCGAAGTAGCGACCCGGCGGGAATTGTTGCGTCGGTTGTCGTTTGATCTGATTGGTCTCCCACCAACTCAGCAAGAAATTTCCGACTTTGAAAACGATCCCAGTCCCGATGCATGGGATCGCCAAATCGAGCGATTGTTGGGGTCGCCTCAATATGGCGAGCGATGGGCGCGACATTGGCTAGACATTGCTCGCTACGCCGATACCAAAGGATATGTCGGAGTCGGTGAGGGAGATATCGAACGACGCGAGTATCCTTTTGCATTCGCCTATCGCGATTGGGTCGTTACGGCATTAAATGACGACCTGCCCTATGATCAATTTATCAGGCTGCAGATCGCGGCCGACAAAATGGAAGTCGCAGATCCAAAGTCACTTGCCGCACTCGGTTTTTTTCGTGTCGGTCGTGTATTCCTGGGAAATCGCAACGACCAAATTGATGATAAAATTGACGTTATGTCGCGCGGGCTACTCGGTCTAACTGTTGCATGTGCGCGGTGCCACGATCACAAATTTGATCCAATTCCTACAGCCGACTACTACTCGCTATTTGGCGTCTTCAGCAGCACGCAAGAACCGGATGACGCCGAGAACAAACGGATGCTGTTGGCGGATGCTGATAATCCACACAACTCTCGTATATTCAAACGAGGTAACCCAGGTACTCAGGGCGACGAAGTTCCACGACGGTTCCTCGAAGTACTCTCCCAACCAGATCGACAACCCTTTACTGAAGGTAGTGGACGACTGGAACTCGCCCAATCGATTGCCAGCAGCCAAAACCCCTTGACGGCAAGAGTCATGGTCAATCGCGTTTGGGCACATCACTTTGGATCACCTCTGGTAAGTACTCCCAGCGACTTTGGGGTGCGAACTCCCGAACCAGTTCATCATCAATTGCTGGATCACCTGGCCCATCAATTCATGCAGAGCGGTTGGTCACTCAAAGAACTTCATCGCGTCATTTGTCGATCGAATACCTATCAGCAATCGAGTCGACAACGCGAGTCATGCTTCCTAGTGGACTCCGAAAATTCGCTTTACTGGAGATACTCGCGTCGGCGCTTGGATCTAGAGCAATTTCGCGACAGTATGCTGGTAGTTTCTGGAGACTTGAGCATCGAAATGGGCGGGCCCCCTGTGGAGTTAACAACGGCTCCCTATAGTTCGCGGCGAACCGTGTACGGAAGAATTGACCGACAGAATTTGCCGGGCATGTTCAGAACCTTTGACTTTGCAAATCCCGATTCGCACAGTCCCGGCAGGTTTCTAACTAGCGTGCCTCAACAAGGGCTATTTGTGTTCAATCATCCATTCGTCATCGAGCGCGCTCAACAGTTAGAAAAAGACCTTTCGGCCATTCCAGCTGAAAATGAAACAGCAAGGATCGAACAACTATTTGCCAAGATCCTCGCTCGAAATCCGCAGCCCCACGAAATCGATATGGCAAGAAAGTATGTTGCGTCCGCGCGTGAGAACAGTGCGGCGAGCGATACATTGAACGCTTGGGCTCAGTTGGCGCAAGCACTGATCATGACCAACGAGTTCATGTACATAGACTAGCGAATTGCAGAAAAGGTTGGTGAAAAATGAATCAAGAAAATTACCCGTCATTTACGCGGCGCGAGCTGCTGCGTCGTACAGGCGTTGGCTTCGGTTCGTTAGCCTTAACGCAATTGATGGGCGATGCAGGTCTCTTGAGTGCGGAATCCAATGTCGAGTCCTCTCTTAATCCATTCACACCTCGTGCGCCTCATTTCAAACCAACAGCGAAACGGGTCATCCATCTATTTATGAATGGCGGCCCCTCGCAGGTGGATACGTTTGATCCGAAACCTGCGTTGGCGAAATACGCCGATATGCCTCTCGATAAACCAAATTTAAAAACCGAACGGAAAACGGGCTCTCCCTTTCCGTCACCTTTTGAGTTTAAGAAGTATGGTCAGAGTGGGATTGAGGTGAGCGACCTCTTTCAGCATACCGCCAAGCACGTCGACGACATGTGCATTATTCGATCCATGCATGCGGATGTCCCCAATCACGAGCCCTCTCTGTTACTGATGAACTGCGGCGAAGCGCGCTTGGTTCGTCCCAGTATGGGTTCGTGGATGACCTACGGATTGGGCACCGAGAATGCAAATCTTCCCGGATTTGTGGTGATGTGTCCCGGTGGCTATCCAGTGCAAGATTCACAAAATTGGCAGTGCGGATTTCTCCCAGGTGTCTTTCAGGGAACGCATATCGATACGCAGCACACCGATATCGATAAGCTGATTGCTAATATTCGCAATGCCTCGCTCAGCAATGAAGCACAACGCCGTCAACTTGACTTTGTTCAGACGATGAATGCGTCGCACTTGGCCAATCGGCAAGAAGACGCCCAATTGGAATCTCGTATTCAGTCGCTCGAATTAGCCTATCGAATGCAATATGAAGCCGCAGAAGCATTCGACGTCAACCGCGAGCCTCAATACATTCTGGATCGCTATGGACCAGGGACTCAAGCAAGGCAGATTCTCATCGCCCGACGTTTAATAGAACGTGGGGTGAGATTCGTGCAGGTTTGGCATGGCGCGGGGCAACCTTGGGATAGCCACAATGAAATTGCCGCCGAGCATGGTCGATTGGCTAAGGAATGCGATCAAGCGATTGGCGCCCTACTTACCGATTTGAAAGAACGTGGGCTGCTAGATGAAACGCTAGTCATCTGGGGCGGGGAATTTGGTCGCACACCCACGGTCGAAGTCGCCGATGAAGTGAATAAAGGAAATGTGAAAAATGGTCGTGACCATAATCACTATGGATTCACCTATTGGATGGCGGGAGGCGGCGTTCGAGGCGGCTATGTTCATGGTGCGACCGACGAACTGGGATTCCAAGCAGTGGAGAATCGCGTCCATGTGCACGACCTGCATGCGACCATTTTGAAACTCATGGGATTCGACCATGAGAAATTTACATTCCGCTATGCAGGACGAGATTTCCGACTGACCGATGTGCACGGTCGCGTTGTCGAAGAGCTGATTGCATGAAACCAAAGCGACTAGGAAATTATCTCGTCGCGGCAGCGATATCGCCACGCTCCGTGATCCGGCCTACCTAGCTATTATTCCACTTCCAGCAACTTGCTTGATTGCTGAACCGTCGAGTTTGCCAAACGCAATCGTTCGGCTATCTTCACCAAATCGGCGAGGGAGTCAGCCTGCATCTTGCCCATGACTTTGCCGCGGTGGGCTTTCACGGTGATCTCGCTGATTCCCATTTTGGCACCCACTTGTTTGTTGAGCAGTCCTGAGACGACTAGATCCATGACTTCGCGTTCGCGCGGAGTAAGGGACAACAGGCGCTGGTTGAGTTGTTGCAGCTCACTCTGTTGGTTGAGTGTCGATTTGCTGCTCTCAATGGCTTGGCGGATGGCACTGAGCAGCTCGTCGTCGTTAAATGGTTTGGTAAGGAATTCGACTGCGCCTGCTTTCATGGCACGCACTGTTTTGGGAACATCGCCGTTGCCCGAGATAAAGATGATCGGCATGTCGCTGCGATCACTGGCGATGCGTTCTTGAAGGTCAAGTCCGTTCAGGCCCGGAAGAGTCAAGTCAAGAACGAGACAGCTCGGAGTCACCTCACGCGGTCGCGAGAGAAACTCGTCGGCAGATGAAAAGACTTCTGGCCGCCAACCTTCGCAGCGGATCAATGACTCTAACGATTCTCGTACTGAGACATCGTCATCAACGACAAATACGATTGGTGGTAAATGCGACATGAGCGTACTCTTGATTTGACATTTTTTAATCTACCGTGCCGCCAGGACAATGGACAGCCATAAGCGAATTTAATTATGAAATGACAGCAGGTAGGGCGAAATGAAAGCTGGCACCGGGATCTTGATCTGCCGTTAACCAGAGTCGCCCGGAATGATTCTCGACAATGGCGCGACTGATCGACAGTCCCATCCCTAGTCCGCCGGTCTTCGTCGTATGGAACGCCGTAAAGATATGATCAAGGCTATCGGGATGAAGCCCCGTCCCAGAATCACGAACGGTCACCACCACCTCCCGCTCTTCGATGCTCTGTGTCTGGATGGTGAGAACACGAGCCCGGCCGTGGACCGACGCCATCGCCTCGATGGCGTTCAAAATCAGATTCAGCAACACCTGCTGTAGTTGCACCTTGTCGCCAACAACATTCGGCACGTTGGCCGACAACTCCAATCGCAACTTGACCCGCTGCTTATCGATCTCGCTCTTGGCTAGCACAACGATCTCGCGAACGATTTCGTTCAGATGCAACGGCTCCTTCGCTGTTTCCGTCTTGCGAAAAAGCGCCCTGATACGGGCAATGATTTCTTCGGCTCGATTGCAGTCGCGGACGATGCGTTGGAGTGCCGCACGGGCCTCTGTAAGGTTGTCCGATTCTTCCTTTACGCGGCTTAGCCAACGCAAGCACGCGTTTCCATTGAGCAACACTCCCGTGATGGGCTGCCTGACCTCATGAGCGATCGATGCGGCGAGTTCTCCCATGGTGGTTACTCGCGTCACGTGGGCCAATTCGGCCTGCGATTGGCGCAATGCCTCGCCCGTACGCTTCTGGTCATCGATGTCAGTCGTCGTACCGACGAATTTGATAACTTTTCCTTCGAAATCGCGCACGACCACGGCCTGCTGGAGATGCCAGCGATAGGTCCCGTCCTGAGCGCGCAGAGACCGCGTCTCTATCGCGAAACCCTGTCCCGAATGGACGCCCTCCCAAAATATCTTGGCGGCCATCTCCCGATCCTCAGGGTGGACCGCAGTCATCCAGGCTTCGGGATGCGACCGGACGAAGTCAGGTGTCTGACCGGCGAATTCAAGCCAAACTTGATTCACGAAATCCGGTGTCCCGTCAGGTTTGAGCGTCCAAGCGGATACCGGGAGATGCTGCAGCAGCCCAACTTGGAGTTGCAGATCGGTGTAGAGACGCGCGGTCTCTAGCGAAATGGCGGCTTGTGACGCGAGCACGTCGAGCACCGCGACCCGTCCCGCGGTGAAAGCGTTCTCGGTCAGGCTATTCTCAAGATAGAGCGCGCCAATCACCTTGTTTTGTCTGACAATCGGAAGGCACAACAATGATCTGGGGCGATTGTCGCGAAGATACTCATCGTCAAACTGACCCTGGCGTGACGAAGCGTCATTCTGCAACACTCGTTTACGAGTTCTCAATACGTACTGCAGCACCGATTGAGGTAGATCAGTCGATTTGACGAGTTCATGTCGTATCACGAACTCCAAATTCTCATGCTTGGATCGTGACTCCGCCTCGACATAACGCTCACCATCATGAAGCAGTATCAACAGACCCCGTTGCGCACCCGCGTGTTCAACTGCCAGACGCAGAAGCGCCTCGATGAGACGCGGCAGATTCATCTCACTTGAGAGTGCCTGCGACGCTCTTATGACTGCCTCTGCATCCATCTGCATCAAGGGCGTGTCGATGGTGGTACCGCGCGTCTGAGAAGCTATTCCCTCTTGCAAATGCGGGAAGCGACCATCGATTTGGTTTACTTTTCCCAACGCACCCCATTGCTCGTAACAGGCACGTGCATTTTTTAGATAAGCATCAGCAATGGTCGTGAATCCACGCGTCCTGTAAAACTGCGACGCAAGCTCATTAGCAATCGCTTCATTGTGAACAAAGCCGTTCGAACGGGCGGAAAGGATTGCTTTTTCGTAAAGGTGTTCTGCATCGAGCACCTGACCCTCAATGCGCGCGATTTCCGCGCTCACCAAGGCGGCTCGGTTTTCGTAATTGGCGAGGCAATGCTCGGCCCATATCTTGAGTTGTTGATCGTGTTCAATCAGGGTATCCAAATGCCGCTGCTTCTCTTCCGCCGGAGCCGAATTCCACGCAGAAGCGTGAGCCAATGCAGCATAGAATCGGAAGTCGCCCGTCTCGACTTGCGATGCCGCGGTCCAAAGTATCTGGTGGGCTCTGTTCGCGGCATCAACAGCCGCCACATAGTCTCCGGATATGAATCGACCCTGCAGCTTTCGCGTCCAGTAGAAGAACTCGGAGAGAACTAACACGGGGTTACTCGCATAGTGCGACTCAGCTCCTGCTTCGTTATAGGTGTCGTCGTCAAAGCAGCCAAAGCTTCGCGTCAGCCCTCGGAGTGTCCGGATCAGCCCGAGCTGCGCCTCGCAGTTCGCGACCACCAATCCGAAACCTTGCGTTGTGGCGAATGCCAGACCCTTTTCCGCTTCTCCTTGCACGCCCCTAAGGTGATCTCCCACCGTCAGGTGATTTGTGATCAATACGTGCCAACCGTAGGCGGAGTATGTCAGGTCTCCCGTCTGACAGGCGACATCATACGCACGCCGCGCGAGTTCACGTGCGTCCGCAGCATGTTTCGCCCATGGCATGAGCGTACTGAACGTGATATATGTCCTCGCTTGATGGCGAGGGAAACTTCCTCTTGCGACGAGATCATAACCAAGCTGGCCGAATCGAAATCCGTCTTTGTAATTGTTAAAGCGCGGCCCCGCGAACATCGCAAACCACACATAGCCAAAACACGATCCATCACAGTTACCGTGCTCGAGGCTAAGGTTCACCATACGGCAGACCGCAAGTGACGACAGATTCTCGTCGTAGAACATTGCCGGATGCACAATTTCGGTAAACACATCGAGCATGTCGATGACATCGGGATCGACCAGCAAGGGTAAGTCCGCGAGATCCTCGATCCGCCTATTTCCAACCAAAGACCAGATGCGGTCATATTCATCCATCACCTCGTCACGAGTAGGATGCCGCGACCAGTGCGTCCCCTCAAGTCAGAGGTAATCGAGGAATGCATCAATGGCCAGTTCACTACGATCCATGGTCGTGTAAAGGGTGAGCCGCAATCGTGTCACCACGGCAAAATCATGGCGGGTCTTGGCACGTCTCGATAACATCGTGAGACGCGTTTCCGCCGCGACCATTTCTGCCGTCAACAATTCACACTCGGCCGTCAGGCATTCGATTGCGAAGATGAGTTCGTAGTTAAGTTCCCATGTCGTCTCCGCTAACAACGAGCGACCCGCCTCCAAGTATTTCAGCCCCGCGGAATATGCCGTTGAGACCTTCGCCCTTTTGGCCGCCACTAGGTTCAGACCTGCGACCCGCTCGCGTTCCTCGGAGGAGTCGATAAGATGGAGGCCACGATTGAATTGATTTACGATTTCGAATATGGCTTCTTCCCGTTTCGCAGCAGTAGTATTCTCCGCCAGCATGGTGCCTATGCGCAAATGCATTTGGGCTCGCAAATCTTTCGGAATCAAAGAATAGGTTGCTTCTTGAACTCGGTCGTGGAGGAAACGGTATGAATTCTTCGAGCGGAAAATAAGACCAGCTCGGACCGCTTCCCAGAGCTGGTCATGCAGTTCTTGATTCGAATCCTGACATGCCACCTGCAGCAATTCGAACTCAGCGCTATTTCCAATACAGGCGAACTGTTGAAGCGATCTCTGGGTGTCGAGTGGCAAGCGCCTCAACTTTACGACCATGAGCTCTACGACGTTATCCGTAAAACCTTTAGCGTGAATTTGGTTCAAATCCCAAGACCATTGCGATTGAGAATAATCAAAGGTCAGCAAAGCCTCGTCGGCAAGAGTCGAAATGAATTGAATTGCAAAAAAGGGGTTGCCGGTGGTCTTTTCGTGTATTAACTGTGCAAGCGGATCGGCACGCTCCGGTTCGCAGCGAAGCGAATCTACAAGGAGACGCCCAAGATCTTCGCGGTCTAGCGGAGACAGCACGATATCCTGAAATATTACTCCCGCTTGGCGCATCGAGTCCAGCTTTCGCATTAACGGATGAGTCGAATTGACTTCGTTGTCTCGATAGGCGCCAATCAGCAGCAAATGCTTCACGTCAGTCTGCAACAACAAATCTTCAAACAGATCGAGCGTTGCTGTATCAAGCCATTGCAGATCGTCAAGGAATAGTACAAGCGGATGTTCCGGACGTGCGAATACGCCGATAAATCGCCGCAAAGTAAACAGAAACCGCTGCTGGGCATCCTGTGGTGGAAGCTCGGGCACTGGCGGTTGCTCGCCGATGATGTGCTTCAGTTCCGGGACAAGATCAACAATGAGTGATCCATTTGGATCCAGTGCCTCACAAAGGACATCGCGACAATTGATCAATTCTTCCTCGCTCTTGCTCAACAGTGGCCGTATCAGACTTTGAAAAGCCTGCGCGAGCGTGGCATACGGGACGTCACGTTTGTATTGATCGAACTTGCCCGCTGCGAAGAGGCCGCGGTGTGGCACAAGCACCTGATGCAGTTCGTTTACCACGGACGACTTTCCGATCCCGGAATAGCCCGACACGAGCACAATCTCCGTCTTGCCCTGACTGACCACGCGATCAAATGCCGCGAGCAGCAGTTCGATCTGCTTCTCGCGTCCGTAAAGTTTCTCTGGAAGCAATAGGCGGTCCGGAACATCACAATCGCCAAGTAAAAATGACTCGATCTGCCCGCTCGCTTCGGAGGCGGAAAGACAACGCCGAAGGTCGGCCTCCACACCTACGGCAGTCTGGTAGCGTTCCTCCGGTGCCTTGGCGAGGAGCTTAAGAATGATTGCCGAAAGCGTTTCGGGTACGTCGCTTCGCCGCAGGCTTGGTGCCACTGGTAACCTCGCGATGTGGCAGTGGACCCACGCCATCGGATCACTGGCCGTGAACGGCAGCGCACCGATGAGCATCTCGTAAAACGTGACCCCCAGGGAGTAAAGATCGCTCCGCGAATCGATCGACCGGTTCATCCTGCCGGTTTGCTCGGGTGCCATATAAGCCAGCGTCCCCGCAACCATCTCGGGTGACTCAACAGACTGGCGATGGCGAGGTAAACGCGTGGCCAAGCCGAGCCCCGTGAGCGAAGCCTCGCCCGTCGCGAAATTCACAATGACGTTCGCCGGTTTCACGTCCTTATGTACGATTCCTTGCGAGTGCAATTCACCAAGTGCCGATGTGATGCCAATTGCAAGCCGAAAAAAATCGGGTATGGACAACGGTACTTTGACCGCCTTGCTGAGGATCTCACAATTTGTCAGGTTGTTCACGGCAAAACATCCAATCTGATTCCGTCTAGCCCGCTAGGGCCCGACTGATGGCGTTCGTCAGCGAAACTATATTAAACGGTTTGAGTAGGCAATCCACTGCCCCGTCGGCCATGACGCGCGCAACCACATCCTTATCGCCCTGCGCCGTGACGAAGATGATGGGGATAATCCACTGGCGGCCGATCAACTCGCGTTGCAGATCCAGCCCGCTCATCCCTGGCATCCGTACGTCGAGAATGAGGCAGGCGATTTTACGCGGCGATTCCGAACTAAGAAAGCTCTCTGCCGACGAGAACACCATTGTTTCATAGCCCAGCGACTTGAGCAGACCCTCAAGCGATTCGCGGAGTGATTCGTCGTCATCCACTACGGCGATCAGGGAAGTATCGGTCGTCGGATTCATGTTCAAACTGAGAGCGCCTTTCCGCTATCAAATTTACAGGTCCGCGGACGCCTGGGTGAAGTTGCGTAAGGATCAAGTGATCGATGATTGTTCAACAGATCGGTAAACAGCAGGTTCATGGCACGCACCGTCTTAGGAACATCGCCGAAGCGGAAAATGAAGATGAGCGACATGTCGCTATGGTCATATGCGGTTCGTCACAACCCGAGGATACGTCACGCGTACCAAAACGACCATCATACTTTAGTATGGGTTTGGTCCGTCGCCTAACGCATTTTAAGCGCTAATGTTCAGTGCGAGACGGTACTACTGACTAAGTCAAATAACCGCAGCCGAATCCAAGACCCATACCTTAGTACCGTCGATACTAACGTCTAATAGGCCTTTTTCTTCCAGCCCGTAAAGTTGCTTCTATGGAAGAACCAATTCTCGAACCAACTCAAAAGAGTGTAGCTTTGACTCACTCAAACACGGGAGAAGGAACAATGAAGATTCTCATGGTGTTGAATTGAAGATGAGCTGAAACGTCTCGGCGCCAAATTTGAGAAGCTTGCCAGACTGCTATCGCCGCAAACTGTACCTGCTCTGGAGCTTAATCGAAAGCGAGGTTGAATCAACAATGACCGAATCGCGCGTACCAAGTTATACAACATTCAAACATCTCTCAAACTAAATGGAAATGGATATGACCCAAATTGACAAAGTCCTTTACACCGCAAAGACGCATACTACTGGCGGGCGAGAAGGTGCTTCACGTAGCGATGATGGTCGGCTCGATGTGACGATGTCTTCACCAGGAACTCCCGGCACTGGTACTAACCCTGAGCAACTGTTCGCGGCCGGCTGGTCTGCCTGCTACATGGGTGCGATGGGTCTAGCAGCACGCAAGATGAAGATTACTTTGCCGGCTGAATCGGCAGTGGATGCAGAGGTGGACCTGGGCATGACTGAGGGCGGATATTTGCTCCGCGCACGTTTGAATGTCAGCCTACCAGGGCTGGATGAACAGGTCGCCCGTGAGATCGTGGACACTGCACACGAAACTTGCCCGTACTCCAAGGCCACACGCGGAAACATCGACGTGGAAATCAACCTCGTCTAATTCCGATTGACCTGCCTATCATCAATGGACTGGTCACTTCAATCCAGAACAAAAGCTATAAAAAAGGGAGACTCCAAATGAAACACGAGAACAAAGTCGCCGTGGTTACGGGTGCCTCGCAAGGAATAGGGGCCGGTCTGGTTCAAGAGTTTCTGGATCGTGGTTATCGTGTCGTTGCCAATTCGCGATCCATCAAAGCTGACGATGCCACAGGTATAGTCGCCGTTGCCGGAGACATCGCCGATCCGATGGTCGCACAACGAGTGATCAGTACCGCAGTCGAAAGATTTGGACGTGTCGATACGCTTGTCAACAACGCCGGGATGTTCATCGGCAAGCCGTTCACGGAATATACCGAGGACGATTTCAATGCCAAGATTTCACTAAACTTAGGCGTTTTTTTTTACGTCTCGCAACACGCGGTGCGGCAAATGCTCACCCAGGGCGGCGGTCACATTGTGAACATCACCACAACGCTGGTGGGGCAGCCCGTCAAAGGCGCGTCGTCGGCGCTGGCCTCTCTGACGAAGGGAGGTTTGGATGCGGTTACCAGGTCTCTGGCCATTGAGTACGCGGACAAGGGCATTCGCGTGAATGCAGTGGCCCCCGGGGTGATCAAGACTCCGATGCATTCACCAGATACACATGCTTTCCTTGCTGGATTGCATCCGATGGGACGTATGGGCGAAGTAAACGAAGTTGTCGATGCAGTGCTCTATTTGGACTCGGCTTCGTTCGTGACCGGCGAGACTCTCCACGTGGACGGCGGTGCCCACGCAGGCAAGTGGTGATCGCGGCGCTTGCCTTATTGACGTCAATCCGAATCCGCAACAAATCCATATAGAGAGGAACAGTCCGATGCCCGTTGTTACAGTCCAGATCACTCGAGAGGGAACGACACCCCAGCAGAAAGCCGAGATCATTCAACGCATGACAGATGTGCTATCCCAAGTGCTCGATAAGCCGCCCGCGCTGACTCATGTATTAATACAAGAAGTGGATACCGAATCCTGGGGCGTGGGCGGATTGCCTGCCTTGGAGTACCGAAAACGACTGGCCGATGCAGGGAGATCGTGATGAACCGCCTGATGCAGCGTCTCGCAATCAGTCTTCCCATTATCCAATCGCCGATGGCCGGCGTATCGACTCCTGCATTGGCAGCGGCGGTGACGAACGCTGGCGGGCTGGGCTCGATCGCAGTGGGCAACATCGACGCCGCAGCGGCACGCGACTCCATCGCGGAGGTCAGGCAGCTGACAAATGGCCCCTTCAACGTCAATATTTTTTGCCACCGACCTGCACAACGGAACCTACCGAAGGAAGCATCGTGGATCGAACACCTTACGCCCGAATTTCAAAAGTTCGGATCCGTTCCACCACAACAGCTGAGAGAAATCTACCGCAGCTACATTGACGACATCGCAATGCAGCAACTGCTACTTGCCGAGCGTCCACACGTAGTGAGCTTTCATTTTGGACTACCGGCGAAAGAACTCATTCATGCTCTGCGGGCAAGGGGAACATTCACCCTCGCAACGGTCACCAACAACAATGAAGCGATGTCGGCGGAAGAAGCCGGAGTGGACGCTGTCGTCGCTCAAGGATATGAAGCGGGCGGTCATCGCGGCGTTTTCAATCCCGATGCCAACGACGATTGTTTATCGACACTGGAACTGACCCTGCAAATTGCTCGCATCACGAAGCTCCCGATCATTTCCGCGGGGGGCATCATGGATGCCGCGGGCGTAAACGAAGCGATAAAAGCTGGGGCGAGCGCAGTCCAAATCGGGACAGCATTTCTGCTCTGTCCCGAGGTCTCGATCGACGCAGGATATCGCGCAGCGATTCAGGAAGCTTCGCATCGTGGGACCGTGATGACGCGGGCGATCTCCGGCCGACCAGCCCGTTCCCTTTCAAACGAGTTCACAAGACTTGGCCAGAGCCTAACAACAGAGAAAATCCCCGAATACCCCGTGGCTTACGACGCGGGAAAGGCTCTGCGAGACGCCGCCGCACGAGCAGGAAATTACGACTACGGCGCCCATTGGGCAGGCAGCGGAGCAAGCAAGTGCGAACCACGATCCGCTGCGGAAATTGTTACCAGGTTGATGAAGCCATCATCCTAGCGACACTTACATTTTTTTGGAGAACAGCGTGTCGGACACAAATTACGATCTTGAGCGGACAGGGCTACTGCTCGTGGACCCCTACAACGACTTCTTCGCTGAAGAGGGCAAACTTTGGCCCTTTGCGAAGGAGGTCGCCGAGTCGGTAAACATGCTTTCCAATCTGCGAACCATCATGGAGACGGTTCGAAAAGCGGGCATCCAAGTTTTCTTCGTTCCCCATCACCGCTGGGAACCAGCTGACTATATGAAGTGGAAGCACGCGAACCCGAGTCAGCTCGCCGCCGCGCGTCGTCAATCGTTCGCCAAAGATAGTTGGGGCGGAACATTCCACGATGACTTCCAACCTCAGGAAGGCGACGTCGTCGTCAAAGAGCACTGGGCACAGAGCGGCTTCGCAAACACAGACCTTGACCATCAGTTGAAGGAACACGGTATTGAGAAAATAATCCTCGTCGGCATGCTCGCCAATACTTGCATCGAATCAACAGGCCGGTTCGGCATGGAACTCGGTTACCACGTGACGTTGGTCAAGGACGCGACAGCGGCCTTCAGTCACGAGGCGATGAACGCAGCTCACCATATCAATGGACCTACCTTTGCGCACGCCATCTTTACAACAACAGAATTGATCGCTGCCCTATCACCATCATGACCCGACGAACTTTCACAACACTCATCTTCGTGCTACTCATATGCGGCATGGCGCACGGTGAGACTGCGGAGTCTGCATTGACGGAACCCACGCACTACAAAACAATCCAAGTCGACGGCCTTTCGATCTTTTATCGCGAAGCCGGCCCGGATGATGCGCCAACCCTGCTCTTGTTGCACGGCTTGCCTTCTTCATCGCGGGTGTTCGAGCCGCTGTTTGCCCGCCTGTCAGAGCATTTCCATCTGATCGCACCCGATTTTCCAGGCTTCGGGCACAGCGACTGGCCCGACCCCAATCAATACAACTACTCGTTTGACCGCATCGCACAGGTTATGACATCCTTCACGCAATCGCTCGGCCTATCACAATACACTTTGTATATGCAAGACTACGGGGGGCCCGTTGGCTTTCGCATGGCGCTCGCCAACCCCGAGCGGATACGAGGCCTCATCATTCAGAACGCTGTCGCGCACAACGAAGGTCTGGGAACCAACTGGCTTCCGCGTCGAGCGTTTTGGAACGACCGCGCGGCGCATGAAACAGAATTGCGTAAAAACCTTTTGTCTCTCGCGGCCGCCAAACTGCGACATGTTGGAAGCGATCCGCACGTTGAACTCTACAACCCCGATCTCTGGGGCGATGAATTTGCGTTCTTAAATGCACCAGGGCAGCAGCAGATTCAAAGCGATCTTTTCTACGACTATCGCACGAACGTTGACGAGTATCCAAATTGGCAGAGATGGCTGCAGCGATCATCACCACGCCTTCTTGTACTGTGGGGCAAGTACGACCCGTCGTTCGATCCTGGCGAACCAGAACGCTATCGCCGCGACGTACTAAATGCCGAAGTTCACGTCTTGGACGCAGGACATTTTGCGCTCGATACCAAAGCAGATGAGATCGCAGAGTTGATTCGAGAGTTCCTTTCATTAATGCCGTAACTGAAACGCACTGACATGTCGATCACGCCGCACAAAATTGCTTTCGACCATTCTTGAGTGGGTGTGTCGTGATTGTGAATGATTCATGAGTTGTCTACCTCCTCCGCTAAGAAGAATGAGGATTTTCAATGATGAGTCGTGTTCGCCCACTGCTTTCCAGCTTCCGTTTCGCTTGTTTATGGCGAATTGCCATGACTCCTAGAGTTCAGTTGATTTCCTCTAAAACATAATTTCCAAAAAGGAACCTGTACATGACATACCAAGCATGGGTCGCAAATGAATCCGGTGCACCGTTCGTAAAACGATCGCTTGACCGCGAACCGTTGGGTTCAGAGGAAGTCGAAGTCGCGGTAGAGTACTGCGGCGTTTGTCACTCGGATATCTCAATGTGGCAGAACGAGTGGGGAATGGCGGCCTATCCCGCTGTGCTCGGTCACGAGGTTGTCGGTCGTATCACCGGGGTGGGGTCACACGCCAAGGGATTGGAGGTTGGGCAGCGGGTTGGTGTCGGCTGGAACAGCGGAAGCTGTATGCATTGTCGTCAATGCATGTCGGGCGACCAACATCTTTGTAACGAAGCCCAACCGACGATCGCTGGACACTTCGGTGGTTTTGCCAGTTCCATGCGTGCGCACTGGGCTTGGACCTTACCACTTCCCGAAGGTTTGAATGTCGCTGATGCCGGACCACTGCTCTGCGGCGGCATCACAGTTTTCAATCCCATTTCGATGTTTGCCACGCCCAAGAGCCGTGTGGGTGTGATTGGAATCGGCGGACTTGGACACATGGCCGTTAAGTTCGCCGCCGCGTACGGCTGCGATGTGACTGCGTTTACCTCCAGCGAAAGCAAGTTCGAGGAAGCGCGCAGCTTCGGTGCAGAACACCTAGTTGCAACCAGAGACAGCGAAGCGATTCAAAAACTCGCTAAGTCGTTCGACCTTTTGATCGTGACCGTCAATGTTCCGCTCGATTGGGATTCTCTCATCGCATCTCTCGCACCGAACGGTCGCATGCACGTTGTTGGTGCAGTACTAGACCCTATCCCGGTTTCGATTTTTCCACTGATCATGCGGCAAGCCAGCATCGGTGCGTCTCCGACTGGTTCGCCCGTCGGCATGGCCGACATGCTCCAGTTCGCGGCGCGACACAACATCGCTCCGCAGACTGAGCATTTTCCAATGAAAAAGATCAACGAAGCTTTCGAACACGTTGTCGCTGGCAAGGCTCGTTACCGGGTTATTTTGGACGCTGATTTTTGAATTCAACGAATTCGAGGCTTGAAGCGATCGGACGATACTTCGTCCGATACAACGTGGTTTTGGTACTTCTGTGGATTGGTGGAATGAAGTTCACAGAATATGAGGCGAGCGGCATATCGGTTTTCGTTTCTAACAGTCCGCTGATGAGCTGGGCATACAATATCTTCAACGTTCGAGGCTTCTCTGCGTTGTTAGGAGTTACGGAAATCGCGATCGCCCTCATGATTGCCGCTCGGCCGATTTCAATTCGTGTTGCGATGATTGGAAGCACCTTCGCGGTTGGAATGTTCTTCACCACTTTGAGTTTTCTTCTCACGACTCCCGGCGTGTGGGAATCCTCGGTGGGCGGGTTTCCTGCACTATCAGTCGTTCCTGGTCAATTCCTCATTAAGGACTTTGTGTTATTTGGAGCGTCGTTGTGGATGTGTGGCGACGATTGGCGCGCTGTTACACGGCGGCACATAGGTCGGCAGGAAAACATCTACTTTTAGGCTTCAATCGCAATGTCGACTCACTTTTCACGCGATGGAATAGTCCGTCGAAACGCGCAATTCACGCCAACGCCGCAGCTCTTCCAATCTTGCGGTATCGGCTTGCTCCAGTGCGTTCACAGCGTCATTGCCCAGCGGTAAACGCAGCGGTGGCTGTTCCATTGCGGCAACTTTCAATATCACCTGTGCCGCACGAACCGGATCGCCAGGCTGCCGACCGTCGTACGCACGCTGCATCCGCGCTGCAGCACCGACGACGACGTCGTACTCAGGCCGACCCGTACTCAGGGAAGTTGAGGAGCCTGCGAAGTCTGTCCGAAATCCACCTGGTTCGATGATGGTGACTTTGACGCCGACGAGTGACATCTCCTTCGCGAGCACTTCGGAGAATCCTTCCACGCCCCATTTCGCTGCGGAATAGGGTGCCCGTCCGGGAGCGCCGATGCGACCACCCACGGAGGAAAATTGAATGATGTGGCCCGAACCCTGATTACGCATGATGGGAATGGCCGCTTTCGTGACGATGATGGTTCCAAACAGGTTCGTTTCAATCTGCCGACGAAACTCGCCAAGATCGGTGTCTTCAATCGAATTCACGTTACCGTATCCTGCACAATTCACCACCACATCGAGACCGCCAAATTCTTCTACGGCCACTCGCATTGCTCTCTCGGCGGCAACCGGGTCGGTCACATCCAGATCTACCGTTCGTACGTGTTCACCGAACTGCTTTAAAAAATCAGCAAGTTGCGAAGCCTGACGCGCCGTGGCGACGAGACGATGCCCCGCGCTGAGCACGCCCTCAGCAAGTGCTCGCCCTATTCCCCTGGAACTACCCGTAATCAGCCATCGTTGTGACATAGCCATCGAACCTCATTTGCTCGTCATTGCCTTCACAAAAACTTCCCAACGATCGTCAAACAGTTTCCGCGCCGCTCGACTGCTGATCGATGTCGCATCTCGCAAACGGACTCGATTGTTCGCACCTTCCAACAGGTCAATCAGTATTTCGCATATCGATGCAGTGCTGCCAGAGCACAAGTATCCAGCGGACTGTGCCGACGAAACTGCATCCAGCACCGGTTGCAGTGCGGACTTCGTCCATTCAGTTAAGCGTTCGCGTAGGTCAGGCGAAACGACAGCCTCGGCGCTGACCAAAAGATAAAACGTTGAGTAATTGCGTGATGAACCGAACTTGAAGTACCGAAGTGCGATTTGGTGGAGCGCTTCAAGTTCGTCGGCCGCTTTCGCGCCAGCCGACTTCAATTCGTCACGAAACGCGTTGATATCTCGCTCGACCACCGCGTCGAGCAATTGTGCCTTGCTGGTATAGCGGCGGTAGATCGTGTGCTTGGAAACACCGAGTGTCCCGGCAAGCTCATCGATCGAGCTGTTCGCGATCCCTTTTTGACTAAAAAGTGCGCGAGCCGCATCGAGGACGCGAACATCAATCGCCGCCGCTTCGTCCTTCGTTGGTCGGCCAAGTGCTTTACGTTTTGCCATGACTTCTTGTTTCATGTTCGTGTTTCCGCGAAATAGCACGGTGCCGTTGCATTATCGACGGCGATGCTATAATAGCACTGTAGCGTACTATTAACAATTGTTCAAGAGTTGAAGCGATGTCGCAAATCACATTGACACAGGTCAGTTGGTCCACACCGGGCGGATACAAATTGTTTCAGAACCTCGATCTGAGTGTGAGTCGTGAGCGAATTGGACTGGTCGGAAGAAATGGCGTCGGCAAGTCGACGCTAATAAAAATCATCAGCGGTGAGTTGCAGCCTGCAACGGGAGGAGTTGCAGTGACAGGTAGGTTGGGCGTGCTGCAACAGAAAGTGCAAATCGCATCAGACGAAACCGTCGCCGATCTTTTTGGCGCCGGCCAAGCGATTGAAATCTTGCGTCGAGCCGAGGCGGGTCAAGCAAGTGTCGAGGAACTCGCGGATGCCGACTGGACACTCGAAGAACGGATAGCGGCGGCGCTGGGGCGAGTTGGCCTGGAGGTCCGCCACGAGACACGACTGTGCGAGCTCTCCGGAGGTCAGTGGACCCGGGCGTTCATCGCGGTCGTGCTGCACCAAGCTCCCGATTTTCTACTACTTGATGAGCCGACGAACAATCTGGATCGCGCCGGACGTGAGGCGGTGATCAGTCTGATCTCCAACTGGAAAGCAGGTGCGATTGTTGCCAGCCACGATCGAGAGCTGTTGGAACAGATGGACGCGATTGTCGAACTGACGTCGATCGGCGCTACTCGCTATGGAGTAAGCGCCCGACATAGCCATTCTTGACGTGCATGAGAGGATGGTGGGTTTGTCACTTCTTCAAACCCTGGAGGCTCTTGCATGTCACGGTCCATCAATGCTGAAAAGCGTGTTCTCTGGCAAGCCCGATTGGATGC
>JBGTBJ010000127.1:0-15326 GCA_041749395.1 Pirellulaceae bacterium | reverse complement strand
GCGGCCTGCCGGAGCGTTTACGATTAGCCATCCTTGGCCCTTTGTGGATGATTGGTTTGGTGTGGTAACCTCCAATTTCCCGAAGGGCCTTTTTCGTTGCAATATCAATCCGGCTGCATGATCCGTTTCCCTAAAGTGCAGGAACATAGTGACGACGAATAATTGATACAATCGATACCTTCAATTGTTGCACTGTTCTAATTTAGAAAACGCAATTTGATTGCCTAGTTCACAATTGCTTGGCTTGTCGACCATCATTGAAATTACGCTGCTCATGGTTGAGTGGTCATTTTCAGACATGGATGTAATGATGAGCGACTTGCTGATGGCATTTCAAAGAGCATTTTCTGCAAAATTGCGACGCATGTGCTCACTTGCGTTTTTGGCCGCAGCTTCATCGGTTAGTGCACAAGAATGCGCCCACTGCGACTCAATGCTTGAGCCGCTGGCATGCGACTCAATGTTGTTCGCCAATTGCAGCTGCGATGACAACTCCATGTGGGCCCGCCCTTACCTATTGGGCGACCCAGGTGGCTTACGTAGCCAACTCGTAGACAATGGCTTTACCTTCAATATTAGTTCAACTCAGTTCTACCAGGGCGTCACATCCGGGGGTATCGACCGCCAGTTTCAATACGGGGGTCGCAACGACTATTACTTGAATATAGATGGTGAGAAAGCGGGTTTGTGGCAGGGGTTATTTGTCACATTGCATGGTGAATCGCGTTACGGCGAGTCCGTCAACTCGGGCACCGGGGCATTACTACCTCCGAACGGCGCCCTTTTGTTCCCAACAACGAAGGGCACTGCAACGTCTCTAACCGGTGTGAAAATCACCCAGGCACTCTCGGAGAACTTTGCGCTATTTGCAGGCAAGATTAATACGCTCGACGAACTCGTTCAACCATTTGCCTCTGGCCGAGGCGTCGACGCTTTCATGAATACCGGACTGATGTTCCCGGCTGCAAGCGCAAGAACGGTTCCCTATTCCACACTAGGTGCAGGCTTTGCCATTCTTCAGGATTTGCAACCCGTTTTCACAGTGATGGTTCTGGACACTCATGACAATCCAACCAATTCAGGATTTGACGAGCTCTTTACAAATGGCGCTACAACTCTTGTCAACCTCAACGTCCCGGTAACACTCGCGGGATTGCCGGGGCATCAGGGCCTGTGGGGAACATACAGCACGGGCAAGTACAACGATCTTGATCCCACCGTGTATATCGACCCCAATAATGGATTGGCGGTCGCCTTCGGACAGCAAACCGGATCTTGGGCAGCCTACTATTCGGCAGATCAGGCACTGTATGTCGATCCATGCAATGCCAAACGCAGCTTCGGATTGTTTACCAATATCGGTTTCGCAGACAATGGACCGAGCCCGATTCATTTCGCGGCAAATGTTGGTTTGGGTGGTAGCAGCCCACTCCACACTCGTCCCCTCGATACTTTCGGTATCGGATATTCGTACGTAGGATACTCCGATCCTGTGAAGAGCCTTGCTCCAGTTCTATTGCCAACCGACGACGATCAGGTTGTGGAGTTGTTCTATAACTATGCTGTCACACCTTGGTTCCGAATCACACCCGATTTGCAAGTTGTCATGCCGGCTCGTGAGCGTACCTTGCCCCCCAATGCACAAGACATTGACACGTCCTTGGTAGTTGGCCTCCGTGGAAAGATCATTTTCTAATTTGGCTTGGTCACACCAGTTACCAGTCGCGGCTCAGTTGATTGCGAAATCCGTTCAATCGAATGTTGCCGCGAGGATCCAAGTCCATGGTTGCATAGCCATTGTTTGCGGAGCCCGAACCCTCAACCATGGCAACCAATGTGCAGTAATGAATGTTGTTGATCAATTTTAAATCGTTTTGATGACTATGTCCTTGGAGCACAGCAAGGACGCGTCCTGAAGATTCAAGGATGTTTCGAACCGCCTCGCCGTTCCTGACTCCGTGGTTGTCGCTAACATCCAATCTTTGATGGGCAAAAACAACCGTGGGCTTATCAGTGGCCTTTACGTCGGAGGTCAACCATTCAAGTTCTGCGGCAGGTATGTTCGCATCCGTCCACTGAAAATTTCTGCGACCGTACGACTCTCCGTCGCTGCGAAAACAAGAGTCCAATACCACGAAGTGAAATCCTTGGCGATCAAAGGAGTAGTACGAGGACTCCTGCCCCACTTGCCCAAGAAACTCCTCTTTGCGAAGAGTGTCAACGCAGTGATTTCCTAGGACGTAATGGCGGTCTTTGCAGACGGCGGAGAATTCTCCGTTGATCCTTTTTAGGTATCCTTGTTCGACCTCTACAGAATCGGCAGCATCTATCAAATCGCCCAGTTCCACCAAACACGCAATTTTGTCTCGCTCAAACTGCAATGCTGCTTCTTCGAATTTTGTGAGCGTCTCCCGATAGTGTCTCGAACCAGCTGCATCCTTGTCGGCATAGTGCAAATCGGTCACGAGACCTATGCGCAGTAAACCATCATCCTGCGCAAACAATGTCTCACGGCCAACGCCTGTACTCGCAAGCACTAGAGCACCATTCACGAGGAACGCTCTGCGTCCTAATGTGCTGGTCTGAGCAATGCTAGCCATAATTCAACACCTTGCATTCCAGAAAAATTCGCCGTTCTTCGGCTAAACGGTAACTTGGCAAATCGCCTCTCACACCAATCCCACTCGCATTAAATGCGATGCTGGCGAACGTGTGGCACACGCCAGGGTTGATTTGGAGTAGATTAGTATACGATCAGAGTGGTTCAGCAAGCCGTGACCTGATAAAGAATTGCCCCATTATGCAACTCAGGAAGCCCCCCGATCAAGGATGTGCTTTTACAGTGACAAATGTGTTTTCAACTGCCACGCGATGGATATTCTTGGCCGCAATGCTCTTCAGCGCCATAAATGGCGGATTATTGGTTGCGGATGATTTTTTTGAGAGCCAAGTTGCGCCAATTTTTCAGCGCCGCTGCTTGAGCTGCCATAGCGGAGACACCCCTAAAGGGGACTTTTCACTTCACACGGCTGCCGAGGCGTTTTCCGACGGTTACATTGAACCTGGAAATTCTGCGGCCAGTCATCTAGTTGACCTGGTCACACCTGTGAGCGGAAAGGCAGCAATGCCTAAGGATGCCGATCCGCTTTCCACTGCAGAGCTAAATACGATTCAACGATGGATCGATAATGGCGCACCTTGGACCGCTGACTTCGTATTGGAACAACTGAGAATCGACGATTTTAACTGGTGGTCCTATCAAACATTGCGTCGACCACCAGTACCCGCCCTGAAGGACCCATGGGCTGCATCTCCAATCGACGCATTCGTACTGCAAACCCTCCGGAACAATGGCCTTGAACACTCGGTAGCTGCCGATCGACGTACTTTAATCCGACGCGTTACTTTTGACTTAATCGGGTTACCGCCCACTCCGGATGAAGTCGATGCATTTCTAGGTGATACGGATCCGCAAGCTTACGCGCACCTTGTGGATCGGCTACTCGATTCGAAGCAATACGGTGAACGCTGGACCCAACATTGGCTGGATGTGGTCAAGTATGCAGACACGCATGGATATGACAAAGATAAACTACGTACAAACGCTTGGCCCTACCGTGACTATTTGATTCGATCATTCAATGAAGACAAACCGTATGCGAGATTTGTTCAAGAACAAGTAGCGGGAGACATTTTGTTTCCCGGTGAGCCTGACGGAATTCTAGGACTTGGTTTTATAGCGGCCGGTCCATGGGATTTTATTGGCCACGTGGAAGTGCCTGAAACAAAGCTTGACGGCAAGGTGGCACGAAATCTTGACCGCGATGACATGGTCTCCAATACCATGAATACCTTTTGCAGTGTAACGATCCAATGTGCACGATGCCACAATCACAAGTTTGATCCCATTACGCAAGAAGACTATTACGGCATGCAATCGCTCTTTGCAGCCGTTGATCGCGCCGATCGACCATACGACACGGATCCACAGATCGAAACAGAACGCACTGCTTTAACCGTTGAACTTGCCGCACTGCGTCAAGAAGAAAAGCGAGCGGCGCAAGAAATCGTTGACATAGGTGGTTCAAAACTATCTGCGCTGCAAGCGACCATTTCGGAATTGCAATCCAAATTGTTGGTCGTTAAAGATGACGCATTCGGCTATCACAGCAACACTTCTTCAGAACAGCACGTTGAAAAATGGGTTGAGGTCGATTTGGGCAGTGAGACTGACATCGCTCAAATCGTGCTTCGGCCATGCCATGACGACTTTGGTGGCATCGGCGCTGGCTTTGGCTTTCCTCTTCGCTTTCGCGTTGAACTACTTATCGACAGTGTTTGGCAAACGGTTTTCGATCAAAACGCCCAAGATCTTGCCAACCCAGGACTTGCTCCCGTTCAAATTAGCGACCTTCAGAAACGATCCCAAAAAGTCCGCGTCACAGCCACTCGACTTGCCGACCGCAAAGATGCGTTCATCATGGCGATTGCCGAATTGGAAGTCTTGCGACCCGATGGTACTAATGCAGCCTTACACGCGTCTGTTGCTTCATTGGACTCTATCGAAGCTCCTGTTCGTTGGTCCCGGACGAACCTCACCGATGGCCGATGGGCAAAAGGTGGTGACCCTGTCCTTCAAAGTGAATTGTCAGAAGCAATTGCGAAAAGAAACGCAATCATAGACTCGATCGTTACAAAAGAACGAGTCACTCGCGATGAAGCCATTCGCAATTCAATACAATCCACTCAAGAGAAACTTGACTCCCTCCCGATTGGCCAAATGGTCTATGCCGCCGCAACGAAATTTGCTCCACAAGGCAACTTTACTCCGACACAAGGGGCGCTAAGACCGATTCAGGTCCTTCATCGAGGGAATATTGATCAACCGCTCCTTCCGGCAGTTCCTGGTTTTCTTCCATTGCACGCAACTGATAACTATCTGCTCGATGTGCACACCGGTGATGCAGAGCGTCGCGCCGCATTGGCTCAGTGGTTAACCGACAAAGATCATCCCTTATTATGGCGGTCCATCGTTAATCGTGTTTGGCAATATCACTTTGGACGCGGCATTGTCGAAACGCCTAACGATTTCGGTAAAATGGGTGCCGCGCCAAGCCATCCAGAATTACTCGATTGGCTGGCAGTCGAATTTCGCGATACTGGACAATCCCTGAAATCTCTCCATCGCATGATTGTCAACAGTAATGTCTATCAACAATCTTCGCATATCGATTTGAATAAGGCTTCGATTGATGGCAGCAATCAGTACTTATGGCGAGCCAATCGCCGCAGACTAGAAGCAGAGGAAATACGCGACTCCATCTTGTCTGTAAGTGGATCGCTTAACTTGCAAATGGGTGGACCAGGCTTTTACTTGTTCAATTTAGAAAAAACGGAACACTCGCCACACTACGAGTACCATCTGTTTGATCCCAACGACACGAATTCTCACCGCCGCAGCGTGTACCGATTCGTCGTCAGGTCCCAGCCCGATCCTTGGATGACGACGCTCGATTGCGCGGACTCATCGCAAAGCACTCCTCGACGCAATGAGACCCTAACCTCCTTGCAAGCACTATCGTTGCTAAACAATCCCTTCAATCTGACGATGGCTGAACGATTCGCGGATCACTTACAAGAACACGCCCCAGATCTTTCCAGCAAAGTTAATCAAGCAGTCCGATTAGCACTACAACGTCTCCCTACCGACATCGAACGCACAGAGATGATTGCTTATGCCCAACAGCATGGCCTCGTAAATCTCTGTCGCTTGTTGTTCAACCTCAGTGAATTTGTCTTTGTCGACTAATGTCAAATAGGAATCGCTGAACACCCCATCCTGACGCCCCCACATTTAACGCAATGAATAATCGAAGAGCATTCTTAGGCCACTGCAGTGCTGGCGTTGGTGCAATCGCATTGGGCATGCTGCTGAATGAGGAATCGCAGGCCTTTTCGAATGGCGCCGTTCAAGTTCTCCACCATCCGCCGAAGGCTAAACGAATTGTCCAACTCTTCATGGGCGGAGCGGCAAGCCACATAGATCTGTGGGATCACAAGCCGATGCTTGAAAAGCACCATGGTGAAAATTCCGACTTCGGTGAACATGTAGAGGCGTTTCAAGACGGATTAGGTCCTTGGATGAAGTCTCCGTTTTCCTTTGCTCGCTATGGACAATCGGGAAAAATGCTCAGCGATGTCGTTGCTCCCCTGGGGGAATGTGTCGACGATATCGCATTTGTTCATAACATGGTCGGAAAGACCGGAGTTCATTCGCAAGCAACCTATTTGCAAGCCACCGGTTTCCAGCGTCCCGGATTTCCTGGCTTGGGATCTTGGGTCAGCTACGGACTAGGAGCAATCAACGAAAATCTTCCCACTTTCGTCGTGCTTCCCGACCATCGCGGGTTCGCCAGTAATGGACCCAAAAACTGGGGTGCAGCTTTTTTACCAGCAAGTTCGCAAGGCACCGTTATTTTTCCACAACGCGATAATCCGATCGCGGATCTTAACGCAACGGCTGATTATGTTACGGCCTCGGCGGATCGCGATGGACTTTCATTGTTGAATCAAATGAACCGACAATATGGTTTGGATCGTGAGGGCGATTCACGCCTGGAATCTCGCATTCGGTCTTATGAACTTGCGGCTCGAATGCAGCTCAGTGCACCAGAAGCACTCGATATTTCCGGTGAACCAGAACACATCTTGAAAATGTATGGACTCGATCGCCTGGGAGCCACCTATCCCGATACAATTAACCCTGCGGAAGAAGCCGAGTACTTCGGTCGAAAGTGTTTAATTGCTCGACGACTCCTGGAGCGAGGGGTCAGGTTTGTGCAAATTTGGTCTGGAAATGACAATGGCTTTCCGCGTCGCAATTGGGATTCCCATGAAGACATCGAAAGGGATCATGGCCCTCTAGCAACGGGAATGGCAATTGGTGCCTCGGCGCTTTTGAAGGATCTAAAACAAACGGGATTGTTAGAAGATACAATTGTGCTTTGGACCACCGAATTCGGACGCATGCCTAGTACACAAGGTAGCAAAGGGCGTGATCACAATCCCTATGTATTCACGAATTGGCTCAGCGGAGGTGGCATAAAAGGTGGCGTCACTCATGGCGAATCGGACCAATGGGGCTACAAACCACTCGATAGAGACAATCCAACTCAGGTCTACGACATTCACGCTACGATGCTTCACTTGCTAGGAATTGATCATACAAAATTTACCGTGCGAAACGATGGCATCGATCGTCGTGTGACCGATGTCCACGGGCATGTTCTCGACAAAATTTTGGCATAGCAGCAGGCACGACGGAGCATGCCTGCTACTTTGGATTCCACTTGCTTGCATATTCCATTGCTGGCCTTCATACTTTTACAAACTTCCGTTTACTCACTTCCACCCACAGACTTTTCCATGTTTCTACGATCAATCAAGTCACTCATGTTTGTAGCCTTTATTGCTACCGCCACTACGCATGTCGGCGCTGACGATTCAATGCAAGTTTTGAAACAAGATGTTGGTACCTGGAATTGCGAAGTAAAATTCTTTGCCGATCCCTCTGCACCTCCGACGGTGAGTAAAGGTACGGAAACTTGCTTCATGGTGGGAGATTATTGGCTGGTTAGCAATTTTAAGGGTGATATCATGGGAACTGCTTTTCAGGGTCATAGCCAAACGGGATTTGACTCTGCGACCAAGAAGTTTGTTGGCACCTGGATTGATTCAATGTCACCGTTTGCAATGACCACAGAAGGATCATGGGACGAAAAGACTCAAACCGTGACATCTACAGGCGTTGGCAAAGATCCAACTGGCAACGAAACAAAACACAAGATGACTGTGGTGTATAACAAAGATGGTTCGCGTTCATTTACGATGTTTGGCGAAGTGAATGGCGAGTTCGTTAAGATGATGGAAATCGACTACACGAAAGCCGCGTCGAAAACTGGAAGATGATCGATATCCACCGAGCATCAAGCAACCCAACCTTTTGCGGCGCAGCTGCCCGGCTAGCGCCACGACCTGACAGATAAACAGAGCTGCTGCAGCTAACTCAATTCTTCGAGGGCGCCCACCAGTTTGTTGACGGTTTGGTCCGCTTCAATTTTGATTGCCTCGACAGGCATGCCAGAGTCCAACTCACTCAGGTATTCGGTAAATTTGGTTCGCCACTTTTGACATCGGGCCTTCAGGTCTGCAGCCACCGAAGGAGCAAGCTGATGAAGGTCAGCGGCCAAAAGCTCATCACACGAATCTCGCAGAGAGCGTAGTTCTTCGGGAAATTGGCCGGCATCGTTGGATCTCTGCCAATCTTCCCGAATTTTCTGAGCAATTGGCTTGAGGTACTCGTTGCCCTGTTTTTCGCTTGTCAACAATCCAGCACTGGCAAAGTATCGTCCACCTTGTTCAGTGGGCCGGAATATGTAGAACACCAGTAAAAGACAGGCGGCTAACGTCAAACTTGTGATTAGGAACTTCCGTGTTGCTAATCGGACATTACCATGCGGGAGCACAACGTGTTCGGGCTTCCGCGTGGAAAAGCCTTCGCTTTCCGCTGAGAGTTTCGCGATTAACTGTTGGCGGATCGCATCAGCCGCTTTCAATTGTGATTCTGAACGAGGCACCGCTTGCCAGTATGGACCACCATGAATAAACACCTGTTCTTGAAGCGCCAGTAACAACCGCGGCTGCTGAACAAGCTTTTTCAGTTGCTCGACTGACAATTCACCGAGCCCCGAATTCAAGACCCCTGAATGTTCGCCACCGAGCACTTGACGTAGTCTTGATTCCCAATCTTCTCCAACAACAGGACTTTCGCCGTTACTTTGTTGCGGCGAATCAGAAATGACTTCTAACTGCATTACCAGGGAACGCAAATCTCCCGTAACGATATGTCGCTCTAGCCATGTGGGCCAGTCGCTGATGTTCTCAGGTATTTCAAGTGCCGTCAGACTCATTGCATTTTCCGTTCTACACACTCTCGTAGTAGTTGCTTCCCACGATTGCCACGTGAGCCCACGGTCCCGTCGCTAATACTCAATTGAACAGCGATCTCTTTTGTTGAGGCAGCTTGTTGCTGAAGCCGGATCACCTCGATAAAAGGCCCATCCAGCGAATCAAGGCAGTCTCGCAACGCATCGAGGCGAGGATCTTCCGGATCCAATTCCCGAGCTGCAGGGTCGACTTCTTCGGAAAGGAATTCTTCACGTTTCTTGCGATAGTGATTTATGATGAAATTCTTTGCGATTCGATATAACCACGCGCGAAAAAAGTGTGGTTTGAACTCTTCGCGGTGCTTCCAGACCTGCATCCAAACATGCTGAGTCACATCCTCGTGGGCGAGACCACGAGGACAATTACAACTAACGTAGGCGGCTAAGTCGATTCCAAACCGATTTACGAGCAATGTAAAAGCCTCTGAATCACCCGCTTGGAAACGGGCGATTAGGTGTGCCTCAACATGGTCCGCTGCTAATGGGCCTTGCGCGGTCGATTGTTCCGTGCTGTTCATTCACCCAGAATATCGATTATCCGGATGCAATCAACCGGCCAGGGGCGAATACCTATCGTGGATACTTCGACTACCGATGCTAAAACCAACGTTCTATCATTGCCAATCATTTGTCTGCCTTTCACAAAAGTGGAGTGAATGGTCAGCATCTTGCGGACGTTTCACTAATAGAAACGCATCAAACGTGGAATTCTTCCCGACTAGGAAAAAATATTGACTTGAGATCCATCATGACGAGCTCGCCGACCTTTCGGGCCACCCACCCGTTTCAGGGTCGCACTCGCGATGGGCGAGTGAAACCCTTGCACTGTGAATTACGCTTCATGTCTTAAAGCGTTAGTTGTTCCCGCCACCAGGGTTTTCCATTTTCTTCATTGCCTCTTCAATCACCTTCTTCATACTCAGGGAATCAGCACCCTGCCTCGGAGGATAATCGGAAAAAGTCTTGAGGTGAGCAGCCAGGAATGGACCTGCCGCAACGCGAGCACCCGGCCAACAGTTTTCAGGGTCAAGGTCGTCGTACCCACGAGACTCCGCTAGTTTTTCGGCATCAATTTGCGTCATCATGATGCAAGCAGCATTGTCGCGAATTGAGAGAACCTTGTCATTCGTGAGCGGTTCGCCCTTCTTGTCCTCCGCCCGCTCGCTTTCAACGCTTGGTTCGTCGATCATTTTTCGGTTGTGTTTGTTACGATGTCCATATTCGAATCGGATTGATCGAGCCACAGTTTGGGCAGCGTTTTCCGCCCGTCGAGCGACCGTCATCCGTCGCTGAACAGCAGTCGATCGTTCGAGTCCATGCAGCGCCCAGGGACGCAATCGATCCAAGTAGCGATGTAATGCCCAAAAGTAAGTAAGAATAAATTGGTGACCTGCGTCGTCACAGTGCAGCAAATCAATCCGATTAATGTCAGTGTCAATGCGACCGTGGAATAGAACCGCTGCGAGAATCCATTGCGAAGCGGAAAGCACTGCTTGCAATTCATGCCGCATTGATGATTCCATCGACCAACGCTTAGCATCAGCGGGCCGGCGTGATACGCGTTGATTTCAAAACCGACCCGGCCGCTGTCTCCGTTGCATGTTGCATGCGATTGTTATTTGCGACTTTTAATAGCGTTCAGAATCATCGCATGACGCGACGCGACAAGCGGCAGTTCGTCACCGACTTCGGAGACATTATAGTCTAGAGACATTGGATTTGGCAAAACGTCGCGAGTCGCCAAATCGATGAGGGATTTGCAAGAAATGCTTACGATCCCATCGTATATTTTGGAAAAGCTGTGGCCATTACCGGCGATTGTGTGCAGCTTTAAGTTCGCAGCGCGCCATTCATTGCCAAGCTCCGTTCCCGAGTCAAGGAGACCAGCCGGGACCTTGTAATCACCGCTGTTCCACCAATCATCATCGTCAAATTCATGAACGAAGTCACGGCTGCCTGATACGTTTGCACAAAGATCAAATTGCGGCGAACTGTTTCCAAGTTCAAAAACGTAGCCAATCGCCATAAGCCTGCGATGCTTGAGCGTTGCCAAAAACCTGCGGTTTGCAGCTTCGCTTGAATCAATCAGAAGTTTCTCGAAGAAAAGTCAGTCAGGAGTCATGTTTTAAGCAACAAGCATATTCGTTGGTGTTCACGGGGTACCGGTAGTTGAATGTTGTGCAAAGTAGTCTCGCCACCGGAACTCCCTTTTAACACTTGGTTCATCGTGTTTTGAGTTGGAGCTCGCTTTGGAAGCCGCACTATGTTGCGGCCAGACTCTTTTTCACGACGCCGAAGTTCAGCACCGATGCGAAAAACGTCGTTGCCGCATTCCGCAGCCAAGCGATGACGAGTTTCACGTATTTCTTCAGTTATTGAATTATGTACCATCATCGATCCCCATTAGTTCGTCAGGCGTACAAATTATCGGCGGTTCGAACCCGTTTGTGCGGCAGGCCCCTTCGATCTTGGATCGGAACTGCGACGCGCATTGGCTTACAAGGGGCAACGAATCATCTATCGCTGTTGGCAGTGGTGCACGCTCTACAATGATGAGCAATATGTGGAACGCCTAAAGGCAACCGGTTCCCCCTTAATCGCATTCATGGAGGCATGAAGATCGGTGGAACAAATGTCAAAAAAAAGGAGAGCCATGTCAAGAAAACATCCTCAACCTATTGACGCGATGACTCAGATATCTCCGTGTGCAACGGATTGTTATTTGGCTTCTTTAGCAAGACTCATTGCATCAGCGATTTTGTAGAAGTTCTTGGAACTCCGGCAACGGGGGATGGCGTACCAGCCGTCTCTAAGCTGCGCAACGACAACACGTGTCTGATACTCAAGGCCGTCTGAACCAACCCCGGCGACATCGACATAGACGAAGCGTTCGCCGGAATATGTTGACGCTGCTTCAAGCTCAAGAGCCTTCACCTGGGGATCAGCGGTGTCAAATGCAGCGGTGGCAATTGCGCGAAGGGGTTTATTTCGATTGATCAGTCGTGTTGCCTCAGTCCCAGGCAGGTACTGCTTTTCACACATCTCGTAATAGGTGAATGCTTCGTCTCCGTGACTGAACTGTGTGGCGTGCATTGCCTCGGCAAAATCCTGAAGCACGTCAATTTCGCTATAGCAGACACCCAAGAGCAGATGCTGCACGAAATCTCTTGGGGACGCTGTGGCAACTCCAAGAAACAGACTTTGTGCTGCTGCTTCCTGAGTGGGGGCCGCATCACTTCTAAACTCGAATGGGGCAAGCACCTGTGCTGTGCGTGAAGTTGGACTATTGAAAGCGTAGGCGATGGCACACACGGAGCCGACTGCGGTGAGGACGCAGACAAATGTGACAAGTCGGATTTTCATGTTGGTGCTCTCCGTGGAACAATTTGCCAAATAACGACCCGGTTCACGGGGACCGAGGAGTTGACGTTGGTTTCAAGTCGGACTGCGCCGAGGTCTCCCGTGCATCCGATTGGTTCGTTGGACTCTCCGCCCCGCGCGTGAACGTACCATTTCCAATCGTCCGAACCGGATGCCAAGTCGCGTTCGAAGTCTGGGAGGCTTTCGGCGGGGAGCAAGTATTCATCATTGTCGATTCGGATTGCATATAAGGTATCGTAGGTCCGTGGCACGTATTCAGCAACGGCTCCGTCAAGGATGATCACACCGTGCGAGAATTCTGCGATCCGTGTCAATTCGCAACCACCGAGACAGCCGCCGGTCGAGAATTGCACGTCATATTTCCCATCCTTCCGTTTGACAAATGTGAATGCCGTGTGATTGAGTCGATGACGGGTAGTCGATTCACCATTCAAGGCGATGTCCGTGGCGATAAGTGAACGGTCAGTTATAATCGGATCAACCGAAGGTTTCCAATTTCGCGCACGGCGTTCAAGGCTGCGCCGCGTTGAAGTGGCGGAATCTGGAATGAAGATGAAACCGGCGAGGATTGCCAGAACCGCAACCATCGTTAGAGACTCGACAATCGTTTGTCTGTGGAGTCGCATCGGTCTTGTCCAGCGAAAACGTGATCGATCACCTTGCCCGAGGAGACAAGATAGACCGCATGTGAACCAATTATCGAGGGCTAAGGTGAATCGAATGGATCCCATGCGTTGTTACCCGCGCGCAACTCTTTACGACAAGGACCGCTCTTCGAGCACCAACCAAAATCTATCGCATTCCAATGCAATTTTCAACTAAATTCACTGATACGGATTATTTAGTCCGAAGCATCTTGCGAATGAAGATTGGGATTTGGCTGGGCACCGATCGAGTGCTCGTAAGTCCAACCACGAATTACACGAATAGGAGAGAAACTCCATTCATGCAAAACTTGCCTTCTGCTAATTCACTCAAACAATGCAGCTCTTCCGCCTGCATACGACGAGCATTCACATTCGTGTGATTCGTGTGATTCGTGGTTCACTCTCCCACGACTGCCCGGATCCCAGTGCAAGCAACCAATGGGCCCGTACAATACGAGTTTTGTAATGGCCCGAGCGTGCATCAAATTCGCAATCCTAGTAGTTGTTCCGCATTGGGATCAACCAGGATAACGCGGCCGGGGAAAGACTCAACAGAGCGATGCGAACAGGAAAAGCCATACGGGCTAGCGTTAATCCGATGGTTCCCGTACCGCCGCTGGGCACAGACGACTTTAGAGTACCGCAGCATAGACTTCACTGCAAACTTTTCAACACAAGGGCGACACACCCCGTCAGCATTAATCGCTGTGTGTTCTCGCGACGCTTTCTTGCCTCTTTGAATGAACCAAGCTGATTAGCACTATCAGCCTTTCAGAGTGATGCCAACTACGGAATCCGAAATGCGAGCGAATAGAAAGCTTGATGGACCAACCACAGAGATCACAGAGAAAAGACAATGCATTGAATTCGTACTCGTACTCAGCATCGCGGTACTCGTACTCGGTCGTTCCCACCTATTCGCTTATGGTCGAAATCTCAGTGATGACATCACGCTTAATTCGAGTACGAGTACCGTTGCACTGAGTACGAGTACGAGTACGATCTTCCACGGGAACGTTAGACATCACGGGGGACGGACGAAAGACTCTGCACTTCAAAAACCGTGCAATCCGTCCTCCCGTGCGTGTCATGGTTCTTCTCGTTTTGGAGTCAGCCACTTGGTCGGATTCGTGAACAAGTCTGATGTGGCGAGCTCTCTGGTTTGACGCGACAGCGACACTTCCCACAAGCTATAAATCGGCCGATTGCTAGCATTAAAATCAGTTCCGGCGAGGAATACAATCCGTTCACCGTCAGGGAAAAAATCTGGATACCGGTTGTATCGAGACTTCGACCCCACCAAGGAATTCAGATTCGGCATCGTCTTTTTTGACTCCGATGTCATACCAAAACGGCTTGATGAGATCAGAGCAAAAGATAATCGTTTCTCCGTCAGGACCGACCATCGGGTCCGATGCCCAACCGTTAACCTCCGCGTTGCTGGCTCCGGGTTCCGGGATGATTTGAATGGGTTTGTTGTTCGGAGATACTGTGAACAATGCGGCTGGATTTTTGAGGCCCATCGTGTCAGCTGCGTAGAGGAAAGTTCCATCAGTAAGTGGAACAATACGGTAAACCTGGTAGTAGCTTTCCTCGGTAAGCCGAGTAAGGCCCCGACCATCGATTCCGATGCTGCAAACATCCCACATGTCCCAAGTCCAGCCGCCAAGACTGTACGGACGGTGCCGGTAGGCACGTGCAAATACAATCCGCTTTCCGTCCAGAGTGAATCGCGGCAGAATGTCGGACTGTTTGTTGTCCTCTGTTACGGTATTGATTGAATGATCGCTAAGGTTAAGTACGAAGATCTTCGAGAGCGTCGAATCTTCATCTGTTGTGGAAAACGTAATTTGTGTTCCGTCCGGAGAAAATGATGGGTAGCTTTCAGTGTGATCGGTATCTGTAAGCCGCGTCGCAGTGGATCTCGACATGTCAAAAAGATAGAGATCTCCGTCAGCCGAAGAGAAGACGAGAGTCTTGCCGTCCGGTGACAAATCAATGCAGACGTTGTTGTGCTCAACCCCAGCGTTTTCAACGCTTGGACAGCCGAGCACTAACGCCAAGCTAGCGATCACAAGTAGATGAATGCCACGTGTCATGCCTGGTGCTCGATGAGCAGAAAGAATCCATGTAAGTCCGAGGTTTGATGGGGGGGAGTCATTCGTAAAATAACTGGCGACTCGGACCCGTGATCAAGACAGACGCAATCTGTCAGTCACATTTCTCCACCCACCAAACTCTCGGACGGATACTAACATGAAGATTCTCGCACTTGATCTCGGCAAATTCAACA
>JBGTBJ010000126.1:0-33896 GCA_041749395.1 Pirellulaceae bacterium | reverse complement strand
CAAGCCAGAGTTCCAAGGCAAACCCAAAAAGGCTCGCGGCGAGATGTGTTGTATAAAAAGCCGTCTGCGGGAGGGTCGGGGCGAGGAACGAGCCCCGGGGAGGGTTTGCGCAATCTGTTGCGCGTAAGTGCCCTCCCCGGGGCTCCGCCCGACCCTCCCGCTCGCCGCAGACGGCGACTCGGGAGGGTGAATTGCTACCCATTTTGGCTTGGGATTGATTCTGGACCGTCCAATCAGATAAGCTCGAGACGGATAAAGGAACAAGCATCCAGGGAGGGATGATGGTCGTGCTCATTCGATGGCCCATTCGCGTCAAACTGCTCATGGCATTGGTCATGCTTTCGGCCATTGTCGGTACGCTTGCGCTGAGTGGTTTTTGGGGGCTTTACGGCTATCGTCAATTGGCGACTACGGTGAGTGAGCGGGCAGCAGAACTGCCGCTGAGCAGTAAGTTGAGCCGCGCTGCCGATACATTGCGAGATTCTTGTCATCGGATTCGCAGCGGCCGCGAGAAGGATTCAGAGATCGGCCATCCTTTCTCGTCGATCATGCTGCGAGATGAATTGGCCCGGTTGCAGGTGGAAGAGAACGATCGATTCCACGAAGCATTGGCTAGTTACCGCAATACCTTGAATGTCTACCGCAGTCTTTTTGAAACTCAAGAAGTACACAGCGAGTTATTTTCCGACTACGCAAAACAGATTGCCATACTCCAGAAGTTGGATGAGCAAGTCCAGCGGGTGGATGTACCCAAATATCAAGAGCTTTCCAAGCTAGACGACGCCAGCTTTGCGATTCTGCAAAGCAATCTGAACCATTTAGTCGAGGGGACAGAGCAGTTACCGCAATTCCTGCAAGAGCGAATGGCAGGTTTTCGCAATGAAGTGAAGGGGCGATACCGAACCATGATTGCATTGGCATGGTCATCATTGTTCGCAGCCATTTCGATGGTTGTGGTGTTGCTGGCTTTGTTCCGCAAATTGGTCGTAAAGCCATTTCGGGAACTCTTGGCAGGGAGTCGCTTAGTCGCCAAGGGTGACTTGGACCATCGGATTGATTTGGGCACAGGAGACGAGTTTGCCGAGCTCGCCGATGCCATGAACAGCATGACCGATCGCTTTCAAAAAACCTATGATGAGCTGGAAGCAGTCTGTCGCAATCTGGATCAAGAAGTCCGGGATCGATCACGCGAAGTCATTCAACGAGAACAGCTAGCCAGCGTTGGATTTCTCGCTGCCGGCGTCGCTCATGAAATCAATAATCCACTTGCCTCCATTGCTTGGAGCGCAGAAGCGCTCGAATCGCGATTGCACGATGTTTTGCATTGCGGTCAATTGCATGAAACGGCCGACGAGGATGAGCCGGCATTGAACTGCGATCAACTGGAGAGCCTTCGCACCAATTTAAGACGGATCCAAGAAGAGGCCTTCCGCTGTAAAGGTATTACCGAACGATTGCTCGATTTCAGCCGGATGGGAGACGTGCGAAAAACGACTTGCGATCTCACGGATCTGGTCAGCGATGTTGTCGCAATGGTCAGCACCCTTGGCCAGTATCGCTGCAAAACGATTCGCATGCGATCGTCCACTCCCGTTCATGCTGATGTCAATCCTCAACAGATTAAACAAGTTGTCTTAAATCTATTGACGAACGCATTGGAGAGCGTTGACAAAGAAGGGGCGGTAGATGTCTCAGTCACGGGAAATTTGGAGACCGCGCACGTTGTTGTTCAAGACAATGGCTGCGGCATGACTGATGAAGTACAACAGAATCTCTTTGAACCTTTTTTCACACGGCGCCGCGATGGACGCGGAACCGGTTTGGGATTGAGCATTACCTATCGCATTGTGAATCAGCACGGTGGTCTAATCACCGCATCGAGCGATGGCCCAGGTCTCGGTTCCCGTCTAGAAGTCCAGTTACCCATCAAAGCTATTAGCGATGTCTCAATCGAAAGACGCTCGGCAGCCTAATTCATCCGGGCTAACCATCCTCTTCGCAGACGATGAATTAGGATTGCAGGAGGTCATGCGTAGTGAACTGCCACGCATGGGCCATACAGTGACGGTATGTCCCGACGGCCTGACTGCGGTCGCTGCGCTGGAAAGACAACCTTACGATTGTTTATTGGTCGATCTAGACATGCCCGGTTTCAACGGCATTGAAGTGATCGAGCGCGCAAAGAAATTGCACCCAGGCATAGAAGCGGTAGTAATGACAGGAAAGGCCAGCCAAGAGTCGGCTATTGCCGCGCTGCGCCATGGAGCCTTTGACTATCTGACCAAGCCGTGTCGACTGGCCGATATCGCGACTTTGCTGGGTCGCGTCGCCCAACAGCGAAAACTCAATCATCAATTGGCGGCGTTACAATTGCGATTGAAACGGGCAGAGGGCGATGGCAAACTCGTTGGTGCCCACCCCAAAATTGACGATGTTCGCCGACTGGTCGCCAAAGTGGCGCCCACCGAGAGCACAGTAATGATTCGCGGCGAAACGGGCTGCGGCAAGGAACTGGTTGCTCGTGCAGTTCACGAACAGAGCACTCGCGCCGAACGTCCCTTCGTTGCGATTAATTGCGGCGCACTACCGGAAAGCCTCATCGAAAGCGAATTGTTTGGACACTGCCGCGGCGCGTTCACGGGTGCCGATGCGGCACGTATTGGGCTATTCGAAGTGGCCAATGACGGCACAATTTTCTTGGATGAAATTGGCGAGTTGCCACTTTCCATGCAGGCCAAGCTATTGAGAGTCTTGGAATCGGGTGAGATTCGTCGAGTTGGTGACAATCAAACCACGAAAATCAACGTGCGAGTGGTGTGCGCCACGCATCGCAATTTAGAGCAGATGGTTGACGAAGGAAAATTTCGGGAAGACTTGATGTTCCGCATCAACACGTTCGAGATTCATGTTCCTGCACTCCGCGAGCGGACCACCGACATTCTACCCCTTGCCGCACATCTGTTCCGCAGATTTCGCAATGACCCGCGCCCCGACGAGTTACTCTTTTCGGAAGAAGCGAAAGAGTTGTTGCTCGCGCATCGATGGCCTGGAAACGTCCGCGAGCTAGCCAACGTTGTCGAGCATGCCTCGATCTTGTGTGATTCGCTGCCTGTAACGCCCGATCATTTGCCAAGACAATTTGGCGAGCGACAATTGCGAAAAGAACTACGAGGCACGGGCCCGGTGAGCCTCCGCGATCTGGAAATATCCGCGATCGAGGAGGCCTTGAACCGACATGAGGGCAACAAACCGGCCGCAGCGAACGAGTTGGGAATCAGCCTAAAAACGCTCTATAACAAACTCAATGCAGTCGCCGACAAGCGAATTGCCAGCTAAGGGCTCGTCGTCGACTTTGGTCTAAATATTGGGACGAACAACACCAACCGCAATGCCGATCACTTTGGCCTCGCGGACATAGATGGGCTCCATTTCATCATTGGCAGGTTGTAGCCGAATGCGATCTGCTTCGGGGAACCAGTACTTCAAGGTCGCTTCACCTTCGGGAGTCTGGGCAACAACCATTTGACCGGGAGTGGCTGAGTCTTTCTTTTGCACAACGACATAGTCGCCATCGGCGATATGGGCGTTGATCATCGAATCGCCCGACACTTGCAACAAGAAACGGTCGTCGCGGAAGAACATCTCGCCCAAATCCACTCGATCATTCTGTTCAAAAGCCAGTGTGGTCGGACCCGCTGCAACGCGCCCCGCCATTGGCATCGCCGTGCCGCTGCGGTCAGCCGCATGGGTCAATTCAATCGCTCGCGACTTATTGGGCGATCGCTTCAGCAAACCCTTTCGCTCCAATGCCTTCAAATGGCACATGACACCATTGGGTGAGCGAATCCCAAAATGCTCGCCAATTTCCCGTACCGTTGGTCCATAACCCCGTCGAATGATCAATTCTCGAATCAAGTCGTAAACAGCTTGCTGACGTTCGGTCAGCGGAGGAGAGACAGCCATACATCAACCCCAATAAATAACAGCGGCAGTGGAAGAATTTGAATATGTGTGAGTGTGTGCGCCCGTTGGTTTTGGCCAAATGACCAAGCCAGTTCTATGGCCAACATGGTACTTCAAAGCTAGCCGATGGGTGCACGCCAAGTTACAGTTCGATCCGATTTCATCATGCAAATCCCCGGATATCCCATTAACAGAGAGCCACGACGATAGATGTACACTGCGACCTACAGAACTGTATACGACCGTATAGAGCATTGCTAGGGTATCGAGCGATTTTCTCTGAAAAAAGTTTTCGCGATTAATCCTTTTGCGGCGAATTTTTTTTCAACTCGATGAGGCGTTCCCGCTCTGGTCGCGATTTGTAGAAAGGGTCCAGCGGGTAACAGCCACTCACCATGCCCATTCTGGGTGCCGTCGTGCATTCGCTAAAAGTACGACAAACATTCTTCCTAGCAAGCGAGTTTCCCTGCAGTACATCTGCGGGTAGCTCCGGATAGGAAAGAACCATACGGCCTAACCCGACAAAGTCCACCATGCCACGCCCGACGGTGGCCTCCGCCACATGTGGAAGATATTCCTGTAAATAGGTATACCCGCTACCAACAATGAGCACCTGGGGAAAACGCGTTTTCACTTCGGCAACTGCCCCAATCTGCCTGGCTACACCACAGAGTGGATCTTCGGGAGGCTGATAGCCGTCGCTGGGTGGAAATATTGCTGGTCGTTGCAGGTGGGGCGTGTAGTACGGACTACCGGCGGTCAGATTGAGCAGTTCCACCCCCGCGTCGCAGAGCCATTGCACGAGCTCCAGCGGCTCCGTTAGATCGATTCGCGCCGGGTTCAATGGGTCGCATCCAAAACCCGCCTCATAGGGCTCAGACGCATCGCGCGACATGGGACGTCCAATATCCGAACCTGATTCATAGGGGACGGTATCAAACAAACTTAGCCGAACCCCGACGATCAGCTGGGGACATGCTTTCTTCACTCCCCGAATGATCTCTAGCAACAGTCGACACCTTCCTGCCAAATCCCCGCCATACGGGCCAGGACGCCGCCGCGCCGCCAGGAACTCATGCAATAAATAGCCATGACAAGCCTTAACGTCGACAAACTGAAAGCCCGCTTCCCAGGCAATCTTTGCTGCCGCCACATAGTCGTCTATCAGGTCCTCTAGCTCGCCATCCGTCCATACAACAGCGTGATCACCTGGTTCGATACCGAACTTGGCATCCAGTAGTGGGTGATGAAAAGCGATCCGGGGTTCAAGCTTTGATTTGTGAGAGGGGCGACAAAATCGACCGCTATGCGTCAGCTGCAACCCGACCAGCAAATCTGCGGTTTCTGAGTACCTCTCAGCATGCGCATCGACTAGCGTTTTATGGAGCCGTTTTAAACCGGGCAACGTCGACTGCAAAGCCATGGTTTGATGTGGATTGGCCCGTCCATCGGCCCGCACCGCCGCCGCTTCGCCTCCCCAAATCAACTTTGCACCGCTCCGCCCAAAGTTTTGCCAGCGGCGCAGTGTCAATTCCGTGGGATTGCCATCGACCTGTGCATCCCAACCCTCCATGGGATGGATGCACCAGCGATTCCCAATGCAAAAAGTGTCGCTCTGCCAAGGTGCAGCCAGGGGCGAGCCCTGCTCGGCTGTTAACGGCGTATCGACCGTAGGCAACTCGATACCCAGCTCGGTGCATCGCTCACGCAGTGCTTCGACCGAACGCAGTTGGGCAACCTTTCGATAACTCATTTCAGTCTAGGTAACCCGCAAAATAGAGTGCAATTCCAATCAGACCTGCTGGGATACACCAGGCAGCAAACCAGTACAAACGTCCGTCGCGCGCCCAGCGTATCAACCATTGCAAGGCGACCACACCGACCACAAAGGAGATTAAAGCACCCGCGAGCAGCAGTCCGAGCCCTTCGCTCGAAGCACTGCCATCGAGCAGGTCTTTTGCCGTCAATACCGTGGCACCGAGGATCGCGGGGATCGCCAGCAGAAAAGAAAAAGTCACGGCGTCTTCTCGCTTCAGCCCCAATAATCGCGCACCCACAATCGTCGATCCGCTGCGAGAAATACCCGGCAGCAGCGCAATTGCCTGAAAACAACCGATTAGCAGCGCATGCCAGAGGCTCAATTCCCGATATTCGGTTTTCCCCTCAGGAAGAAACTTCAACGATATCAAGAGTGCTCCGGTAACCAACAACATGGATGTGGCTAACAGCGGATGACTCAATAGCCACTCATAGCGAGTCTTGATGATGATGCCCGCGAGACCCGCGGGAATAGTTCCGATGACCAACAGCGGTATGACCCGTTTGTCTGCAGAAAGCAAATCGAGTATGCGTCGCCAATAGACGACCAAGATGGACGCCAAGGTACCGGCGTGAAGCACAATCTCCGTCGTTGCCGACTCGTCGTGCCCTCCCATAAATGAGCCAATCAGCACGAGGTGCCCCGAGGAACTAATCGGTAAGAACTCTGCAATCCCTTGCACAACTGCAAGTACAACCATCTCCAATAGCGACATCGAAAATCAATTCCTCAAGAGTCATGACCGGGGTTGGCAAGAGTGTAACAGAGGTCGGCCAATGGTACACTGTTCACACGATCGATTGCACAGCAGATTGTCCCGCGCATTCGCTCGTCCTGAGATCCCTTCCTTTATCCATTTTCGCTCTTGGCCAGTAGACTTCGGCATGCCCCAATCACCTCGAAATCTGTTAACCGCAGTAGAAGCCTGGCGAATTGTCTCCGCAGAGCCCTTCGCCTCTCATGGTACGGTCCGTTTTTCAGATGGAATTCTGCAACTCGATGCGGGTAAGCCGGGCACGGGAGTGAATTACCGAGGCCCCGTACCTAGGATGAATTACTCCCTCTCCGCCGAAGCGCGGCGAACGTCGGGAGACGATTTTTTCTATGGGCTCACCTTTCCTATCGCTGACGAACATGCGTCGCTGATTATCGGCGGTTGGGGAGGTGGCGTGACAGGCATTTCGAACCTAAATGATCTCTCAGCAGTGGAAAACGAAACGACGGGATACACCCCTTTTGAAAATGGACGGTGGTACCACATCGATTTGCGTGTTACCGAGAAAGAGATTTCAGTCGACATCGATGCGAAACGAATCATGACGATTGAAACTCACAAACATCGGCACTCGGTGTGGCCTCAACAAGCCACCATGTGTCCGCTTGGTATCGCTACCTGGAAAACGGCCGCCGAAATTCGCAACATTCAACTCCATGACGACTGAAGTCCAACCCGATTCACAGCCTGCTTCGCAGCCCGATTCACAGCCTGCTTCGCAAGAAATCTTTTTGCTGATAAGCGGGCGAGGGATAACGATAAAAACCTTCTCCAGACTTTACTCCTAAGCGTCCCGAAGTCGTTAACTCTTCGAGCCATGCCATCATCGATTGATGGGCAGCATCTTTCGAACTGGAGGCCCAAAACGTAGCAATGGTCCGGACCGTATCCAAACCGATCCTATCCAAAATGCCAAAGGGGCCGATGTCCGTTTTCAGAATGGCCATCCAGGCCCGATCGATGTCGTCGAATTCTGCGACCCCGGAGTTGGCAAGCTCCAACGCGGATTTCAGGAATGCTTGTAACATCGCATTGAAGACATAACCGATTCTCTCTTTACGGCAGACAATCGGTATTTGATCTATCTTCAACGCCCACTCGACCAATCGATCGACAACCTCACGACTCGTTCCACGGTGGGGCATCACATCTACGACATTGGCATGCCACACCGGATCATGGAAGTGCAATGCTGCAAAGCGTTCGGGCGCCCGAACGCCCCGCAACAACATGCTGGGAGTCAGATAAGAAGAATTGGTGGCGATAATGGCGTTATCGGGAATCCGGCATTGAAACTGTGCATAGACATCCGCTTTGATTTTGGGAATCTCGGGAACGGATTCAATCAACAACTCGCAAAGGGGATAGCTTTCATCCAGCTCGGATTTCCATGTGATTCGCCCTCGCATCGCAGCGACCTCCAGCATCTGCATGCGTTGCTCTGATAACCACAGAGCCACGATTTCATTCATCCTCTTACGACCCTCCGTCAGTGCACGGGGGTGAGAATCGTAAAGAGTGACCTCCAAACCAAAACGAGCAAACTGCATGGCAATCTGCAACCCCATCGTGCCACAGCCAACGACTATGATTTGTGACATCAGCGCACCCTGTGCTGGCTAGCTGCTCGAATTATCGGAAAAACTTGAGTCGGGCTGAAACGCTTCATCTAGCGTTTCCCATAGACCAACTCGAGCCATCCCTTATGCCCTTGCAGGCTCGTCAATGGAAGAACCTCTTTGACCCCCGGAGTATTCGTGGGTACGACCATTCTGGGAAGCGAAATATCTGCAGCCAGTAATGGCTGCAATTGACGTTCAATCAATCTGCACACAGACAATTTGCGTGCGCCTAATTTTCCGGATTTTGGATTGTAGTCGGCTGGGAGCACATTCACTGTTTCGTCCGCTACTAGGCTCATGCCATTGGCTATGAACTTAGGTTGATAAATCAAAGACGCTACATAGTTTTCAAACGTGTCTCCATCGGCTTCAATGCGATCGAGGTGCAAATCAACTCGTATCCTATTGTCGTCGATTGACCATCGAATGGGTCGCTGTTTCGAAAACACAATAAATTTTGACTTCGCGTCGGAGGGAGATGAGACTTCCTTGTGAAGCTCACTACTCTTAGGTTGTTGCGTTACAGATGCGCCCGGGAATCCACCCAGTAGATTCAGCGAATCTCCATCGCGAAACGTCTTTCCACCCACTTCCGTTTCTGCCAGATAGGTCAAGAACGATACATGTACCGCCACCTGCATTTCACCGCTCATTGGCGTCGCTGGCACTTCCGATGTTGAGGCAAAATGGTCATAGGGTGCCTGCCAGACTCGCCAATCGAGATACCCTGGAAATACTCCTGTATGCACCTGTGGTTGGCACAGATCCTCTGCGAATAATTGATCTCGAAAGTCATAGACTTGCTGGAACATCTCATTGTCGACAAACCCCCGAGTGTTCGCTTCTAACTCCGATTTCATCCAGGTGCGTGCTTCCTCCGCGGAACGCCGTTCTGATTCGGCCTTGCTGGCATAGACACGACTGGTGGCCGTACTGCGAAATCGTCGCGGTAAGTTTACATTGATGCTATCAAACCGAATCGAAGTTGACGCATTCGCAACGGTCGGCAACAGACGTGGTGGACCAAATCCCGTGAACACCAGTTCGCGACTGCTGGAGGCATTGGTGATTCCTGTCGCCGCCACAGTAACCTTGCTCTGACTACCCCGAGTTTTCGCTACACTCGTGCCACTCAACTCCACATGCGCTCGTACCTCATTGGCGTCATAGGGAACCATCACTTCCACTTGCCCATCAAAATTCCCATTTCCTGAAACGCGGGTTCCCGCATAAGTTGATTGAATTGGAAAAGAGCGATGAACACTTTCGGTGGGTCGCTGAGTAAATCTTTTTGGATTGACTCGCACCACCAAATTTGCATGCGAAAAGCGTCTCGACAACTCACTACACAACGGCAGTGCTTGCCCATGCCTCTTCATCTCGGCATACTGCAATTCAATCGAATCCAAGAGCTCGGGAGTCTGCGTTGCCTCATATTGCGATAGAGCCGAAGAAAGGCGATTTAGGCGTGCCAAGCGAGCCACCGAAGTCTCGCCGGTTTCAAAATTCAAGACGTCTTGTGATAATTGCATGAACTCGTGTGATATTTTTTCAACGCTCTCTTTCTGCCATGCAACTGCAGCATTTTGCCAGCGACGACTTATCTGATCCGTTATCTCAAACGTGGCCATGTCAGGACCAACGACCACCAACGTCTTGTCCCATTGCAGAAACTCTCGCCAACTCTTATTCAACGGATTCAATTGTTGAAATCGCAACAATAGTTGACGTAAATCGCGTTGCCGTCGCGTCACCTGTGCAAGTTCAATTACCTGATAGTGCTCGGCCTCTAGACGAGCCGCTTGAATTAGCGAATCCGTTGTTTCGACGGTCAACGAATCGCTCCACCTACTCACCGCTTGATAGAGCTCGTTATAGGGAGCCCCTTTAGTCTTCAATAAAGCAAGTTGTTGTCGTAACAGTGTTAGCTGATCGCGGTTGACATTATCGTCCGCAGCCACCAGCGAAAGGAGCGTTTGGCATATCGTCCTCCATTCGCCCGAAGATGGGTGGAGCGATGCAATTGTTGATGAAGTTCCATAGTGACGTCCGACAGTTTGCAACACTTGCTGCCGCATCTCACCCTGCAAATCCTGTCCCGACGCTTGTGTCGCGCCAAAAGCCATCGAACATCCAAGCAAGACCCAAGAAAATCTATGCACGTGCTATTTCCTCAATAACAAAAAAGTTGAACCTTGCATCCGTGCATCGCCTGTATGGATACCCGTCACGAGATCACCCCAACGTGCAAGCCAGTCCTGGTTGTATTGAGGCAGAGCAGCGATCAAGGTCGGTTGTTTCTTCCAATCGGACCCTATCAACAAATAACCAAGCAATTCAGTTAATGGTGGTTGAGCCGTCTTATCGAGATCCTTGTGAATGATCCCGGAATAAGCACGATTTAGATATTTTTCGGCCATCGTCAATGACAATCCCGAATTGGCGGGCGACTCCATAGTAGCCACGATACTTTCTGCATCCTTGAACCGCTGGCTGTCCACTAAAGCAGTCGCTGGCTCAAGATTTTGAAGCAGTGTTTCGAGCGTTGACCAATGTGCAGCAATTATCAGGGTATCGGGCAACAACGCCATTGCGGTCATCCCTTCGGCTTGATCGTTACCGGTTGCCATAAAAAGTGGCTCGCCATTGGTATACCAGAATCGGATGCGTCCCTCTTTTCCTTGATGAACGATCTCGTCACCTTCGAAATAGCGATCAAAGACCTTTGCCAGGTTTACTGAATCACTCACTTCAACGGTAAATATTTTTTCAGAGTCCAGCTGTTCGCTTGCTCCGCTGCGAATCGCGATCGACGATGTGAGGCCAGTGAAACGAGAGACAATATCTTCCTTGATGCGAATCTGTGGACCTTCGGGATCCGACGCCAGTCCTTCCATCACATCCGCAAATGCACCGGGGACCTCCGGATCGACACGGTCATCGAACCAATTACCGATGCCAGCGAACCAAGCATCAATATTTCGAGAGTAGACACTCCATCGATCAACCGACTCGTCGACCCAACGTGGAGGAACACCTAACTTTCTAGGCGCAAGCGCTAACAAACGCATACCTTTCTTCCAAGGTGCATCGTAAACAAGCTCCCAGCGAACCGTTAATTCGGCAGCTGAACCGACTGTCAATTCAACTTGACCTACCACTTGCTTCATTTGGGCAAACCCTTGACGACGCAGTGCGGCCAACATGCGCTGCGAATCATCCGTCTCCCCTCTGGCCGAATCGCCTGCGATCATCGTGGTCAGTATCGGTTCAGGCTGAACCACGAATCTCAAAACTGCTTCAGTGGCATTGGCGTTTGCCGCATTGACTGCCAATTTTAATGGCGCTGCCTTTGTCTCTTGTTGTAAAAAATCAATCCACGTGTCTGCGGCTGCTTGGCTGGTCAGTATCGCGACACATCCGTTACGATCCAACACGACGACCGCACGCTTAACGCCATTCGATTTCAGGGAAATGAGGCGGCCAGTGACGTTGCCTCGCCGGTATTCGGTGGAGACTCCCTGGAGTTTCTGAAAGTACTCGCCGCATTTTCCAATAATTCTTTGCTTGGTTGCATCATCATTCACTGCGAGCAATAAGCCTGTGTCGTCCCCTGCACTCTTTTTCCCCACATTCAAACCAATAATGGCTGTCGGCAAATTCAACTCTACAAGGTCGGACCAACCGAGTCCAAAATAGGGTTCGATGTGGATGGCGGTGCCTCGGTTTTCATCTCGCAACATCTGCTGAAATGGTTGCCACGACTCATTAGCTAGAATTTGGCCCAACTGAGACTCGTTAAAGGCGGACGCGACTTCACTGGGGTGCTCCATTTCTATCGCGAATAGAACATTCCCAGGTATCAAAGAGACGAGCGATTCATGATCTTGCCCAATTGCCAAGGCTGGATGCAGCAATGATACCCAACCGAAGCTGATCCAATACAACAAGACAAGCCAGTGACATGACTGAAATTTCCGAGCAGCGATCAGTTTATTCATAGGAAACCGACTCCAAGAGGTTCATGCGAGTGGCTAACCTTGCAGGCCGTATAATGGCTAGCGTGGCGACTAGGAATGCTAGACCGATACTGCCGTAAAACAACCAGTAGTGCCATTCAAACTTAGGTGAGTATCCCAGCAGAGGCTCGTTACAGAAATGCATAATCAAAGCCGAAGTAATTCCGGCCAACGTTCCTAAGATGGTTCCCAGCAGACACAGCAACCACGCCTCACTTAGAACCAATGCGAGTAATTGCCCGCGACTCATGCCGATGATTCGCAACAAACCCAACTCTCGCATTTGTTCGCGAATGCTCATCGCCAGCGTATTGGCCACTCCCATTCCGCTGGCCACAAAGGTGAGCAGGATCACTGTCCAGAGTGACCCAACCACGCGATTGAGCGTCGCTTCGATTGTTTGCTTCAGATCCGCCAGCGAATTAACAATTGCCCCTTGTTCTACCGCAATATTTTGGATTCGCTCTTTCGCAGCGTTCGCTGATTCGGTTCCAGACTCTGTTTCTCGCAGCGCCACAATAAATAAATCGGCGCCCGTGACGACAAATTTTTTCTGGGCTGCCTCTCGTTGCAACATCACTACCATCCCTCCCTGCCAAAACTCTTGAGACACACCAGCAACGCGAAATTCGAAGGTGCGATTGCGGACTTCCATTCTCACTTTATCGCCAGGGCTTGCACCAATTCGCTTACTGAGCACGCTGCTGAGCAATACCTCGCCATCCTTGAGCTGCCGACGAATTGCCATCTCTTCACCATCGATCAACAGGCTTGGAAATGCCATCGACTTGGGAAAATCGCGGACAATCATCATGATCGATTGATCATTGATCCTGGCCGTAATGAAGCTCAAAGAGTCCACCGAAGCGACGTCTTCATCGTTCAACAAGCCTTGTCTCAATGGATCGTTTGCATCCTCGACGCTGGATACTGCAGTCGGTGTCACAAAATAGTCACCCGACATACTCCGCGCGTACCAATGTCGAACCTCGTCCACATTGTTACTGATGCCATGCCCTAGGCCGATGGAACCACACAATGCCACGACCAACACGCCGGCCGTCAATCCGGTGCGAGTCTGCCGCCGCATCAATTGGTCGGAGGCGAGCTCGGTTGCCAATAGAAAGGGGCCGCGCAGACAGGCTAAGAATAGTTTAACCAACAAAGGAACCAGCAGCGGCAACCAGAGAATGTACCCTAGCAACGTGACTAATCCTGCTGGGACTGCCATCCATGGTGGCAACCGATGCGCTACAACGCTCCATACCACAAGGCTCGAAACACCCCAGGCGATTAAGCCACCCAGTACTAGGCGCAGCGGAAAGGGTTCAGGGGGTGCTGCACTACTTTCACGAAACCCTTCCAACGGAGATATCTTTCCCGCTTGGCGTGTGGGAATCCACGCCGCTACTATGCCCACCAAAGGCAACAAAACGGCGGGCGCCAACACACTCCATAAATCCCACTCCACTTGTGGAGTATCCGTACGTACGGCGGCCGACATCCCACTACTGATCAATCTGCCAACATAATAACCAAGTCCAATTCCCAGCAGCGACCCACAGGTGCCCACAATCATCGTCTCTCGCAACACCAACCATTGAACTTGTGACTGAGTCGCTCCGATGCAGCGCAAAATAGAGTAATGGCGACGATGCTCAGCCACATTCATGCGCGATGCATTGAGAATGATGAATGCGGCCATCACAATCGCCATTCCACAAGCCATCATCAAACCCAATTCGGTCGATCGCAACATCTCCTCACCGACTTGGATTCGATTTTCCGGAAGATGTACGTTCCACTCTGCGGGAATCTGCTCGGCAATTTTACTACGCAAAGAATCGCGATCAACGTCAGCCTCCACTAACAATCTCAAACTATCTATGGTGTTTCCCAATCCAAAAGCTCGTTGCAAAGTATCGATTGGCATCAGCAAACTTGCTTCGCGGGCAAACAACATCCACGACTTTTCCTCAGCAATACCGACTACTTTTAACTTGGAAAATCCCCGTTTCGCCAGCACGATGACTTCGCCTCCCAATTCGACGTGCAATCCATTTGCAAGTGAAGCAGGCAACACACATTCGTCAGTATCAGCATGAGGCAGTCGACCTGATTCAAGCTTCAGGGAAGTAGTCGGCGATTCGTCATTCAAGTTTGTGCCAAGAAGTATGCCACGCGTTCGATGCTCGCCTGAACGCACCAGCGAGCTACGATACACCAGTGGCAAGACATGAGTGACGCCTGGCGTGTGTTGGGAATCCAGCCATGGAGTCGGATCAAATCGGCCTCCTTGTTGAGCGGTTATTTCTAAAGAAGGCTCGGGTTCTACTGCTTGAACCAGATCGCGATAAGCTTGCCGAACGGCGTTAGATGCCAACAATGCGCCAATAACGGTGGCCGTAGCAATTGCCATGCTGGCGAGAGTAAGCAGGAAGCGTCCCGGGTTTTGCTTCCAGTGCTGCCAGAGGATGGCGTTCATGATGGAGCCTCACTGGATTGGGGACCATCCGTAATTTGACCATCCATCATTTGAATAGTCCGGTTGGTGGCCTCAGCCACCCTGGGGTCATGCGTCACGACCACAATTGTCTGCTGACTTTGGCTCGCCAATTGACGAAAGAGCTCAACAATTTGTTCACTCATCTTCGAATCTAAGGCACCCGTTGGCTCATCCGCCAGAATGACCTTTGGTCCGATCACCAAGGCGCGAGCAATCGCTACGCGTTGTGCTTCGCCTCCGGATAGTTCGGCAGGTTGATGGGCCGAGCGATGTTGCATATTGACCAAACCGAGAGCATCGGCAGCACGCTGCAGCGCAACTCTCTTAGGAACTCGGTCCAGTCGCAATGGTAGGGCCACATTCTCAACCGCCGTCAACATCGGCAGCAGATTGAGCTTCTGAAAAACAAAGCCAATTTCTCGACGCCGCCTCAGCGTTCGCTGGTAATCGTCTCCATCGCCAAGATCACGATCATTAAGCAGAACTTGGCCTGAACTTGGTTGCTCCAAGCCTCCCAATAGATGAAGAAGTGTGCTCTTACCACAACCAGAGGGTCCGACAATGGAGATGAACTCACCTTCGTTCACGAACATGCTCACATTGCGAAGCGCATGCACAGCGACGCTTCCATTGGAAAACGTCTTAGAAACATCTATCGCTTCGAGCACTCGCACATTGGTCTCCTTTATCTCGCACAGGTGTTGGCACCACTTCGACCTGTCAGAGACTTTACCAAGTCCAAGGCCGATGCATGGGGGCCAAGCAACACGATTCTGCCAGACGACACGGCGACTTCGGCTGATTCCTTTGCACAAAGCAGATGATTGAAAGCCGAAGTGGTTCCAGCCAACGTCGCTTGAGTCGAGGGCTCCCCCCCCTCCTGACAACGCCACCAGCTTTCTCCATCGTGCCTCAGCGTCCAATGGCCTCCGCCAGGCCCCACTGCCTGTAGATTAACACATTCTGCCGAACGTTGAGGAGAATCTTCTGATGGATCAGCAGGCAAGCCATCAATCCACTGGCGAACGGGTGACGAATCCTCCACGCGATTACCTTTCGACCACCAGAATTTGTTTTGGATCGCAAATTCACATAATCGCATCAGCGTCGTGTCATCCAATGTCGGACAAACAAGATGCCCCGCGTAAGCATCCGTATTGGTGAGATCAAACGTGGGATCGTCGCGCCAGTACGCTCGATATGTTTCCATCTGCTGCACAAACATGGTGAGAAAATTTCCCCACTCGTGAACTGATTCACTTTGCGGGGTTTCACTTTGCGGGGTATCTAACCGACTCCAGTCGACCGAATACTGATCTATACTCTTCTGCATGATCTCTAAGAGTCTTGCTACCGACACCGTCTCCCGAGGGGCTAAGTGGAAAGTCTGTCCCACGGCGCGAGGATTAAGCATCAGGTCGACGAGTGTTTCACTCACCCAATCCACTGGGACTAAGTTCTTCCGTTCATGGCCGGCTAAGCCAAGAACGTCCATAAACGATTGCGGTCTTGCTTGGCGTAAATCCAGTTTATTGACTACGGAACTGACAATTTTCAGTGGCGTATAAAATCCGTGAAACGTGCTCGAAAAAGCCGTTTTGGAATCGCCCACAATAATTGCTGGACGATAGATCGTTCGCTCGTCGATCCAGTCTGCATTCTGCACGATCGATTCCGCTCGCAACTTGCTCCGTTCGTAATCGTTGCCGAAGCTCTGCCCCACGTCTAATTCGGTTTCCAGGCAAACGCCGTTTCGCAGACCGCAAACGTACGCAGTGGACACATGATGAAACTTGCGGATGTTGTTTTGTCTGGCAAATTCGAGAATATTCTCTGTGCCTCCCACATTGCTGATCCATGGTTCATGCCCTTCTCCTTTGCTTTCGAAAGAAAGGCTGGCCGCATTGTGCAGAATGGTTCCTACATTGCGAGCCGCCCAAGTTCGCTCGTCGCTATTGAGCTTCAGCCCCGATGAATTCAAATCACCAGCAAGAATCATCGGGCGTGGTAGCGCAGTCTGCAGTTCGTCTTCTATCTCGCGCAACAGCGACTCGACACGTTGCCGAGCCGTTGCGATACGTGTCGGACGAATCAAAACCGCGACGGACGTTCCCCGCAGCATCAGATTTCGCAATAGATAGCGGCCCAACAGTCCGGTTGCGCCGGTCAACATCACATACTGCATTCAATTTTCCTCATCAAACGTGAACCGCTGCACCCGCATCGACAACAAGCGTCTGGCCTTGCACCAAATCACTGAGCGGGCAGGACAAGAAAAGTACAGCGTCCGCTACATCGGTTGCTTCCAATTCACGGTCACCCGTCATAGCTTTGTACTTGCGACCAGCAAACATCGCATCACTACCAGGCAAGCGTCGAGTTGAATCGGTATCGACTAATCCTGCCTCAACGATGTTGACATTCACGCCACGATCGCCGAGTTCTAAGGCAAAGTGTCGCGCTAGGCTACTGACTGCCGCCTTGGATGCTCCAATTAGACCGTACATTGGCAACGCAATGTGCGAGCCATGGCTGGACAGCACCACGACTTTGCCGCGGCGTTCGGTTCCTTCCAGCATCGTTGCCGCTTCCTGCAATAAGAACATCAAACTCTGCACATTCGTATGCATGGCAGCATCAAAGTTTTTGGAAGTTGCCGCCAGTAAAGGACGAAAGCCACCGGTTGCAGCATTGCTGATCAGGATATCCAGTTGTCCGAATTCACGTCGCACAAATGAGATCATCTCACGCACATCACTCTGTTCGCTTACGTCGGCTCGCACCACAGCAACGCGTCGTCCCAGCGCAGAAATTTGCTCAGCAACTTCATCAGCACTGGTCGACGAAGTGACGTAATTGATGACTACGTCCGCACCAGCCTCGGCCAAACGCAATGCGCATGCGCGGCCGATGCCACGACTACCACCTGTCACCAACGCGACTCGACCTGTTAAATCAATCATGATTGCATTCGTCTGCCAATATGGAAACTATTGAAACGATGTTCTTACTACCTTGCCAATACACTGCCTCACCGCGCAGACGCAGTGATTCTGACTCCCAACTGGCCCTACCTGACTCCAACGATGTGATCTTCCACGCCAGCGGTCGGAACGCCGAATCCTTCCCTGCTGCCTTGAAGGCAGCCTCTTTGATTCCCCACAACCGCCACCATTCCCCCTTGGGAACCAGCTGCTGTTCGGAATCATGTAAAAACGGATGCGGAGCTGTTGAACTCCATTGTCTTGTCTCCACAACGTCTAATCCGATTCGGTGCGATCCTTCACCTAAGGCTACCCCCACGAAGTTGTCCGTGTGGGAAATTGCCAACTCACCCTCCCAACGCCGGCCCTGCAATTCCAAATAGGGACGAACGGCTTGGGGTCGTAGGATAGACGAAACAACTAATAATTGTCGGGGCGTAAACCCGCGTAAGGCGGGATGCCGCAGCAACAACTTCTTGATCGCAATTCGGCCACAAAAAAAGCTCTGCTTTCGCGTCGCGTGACGGCATGACTGCCAGAAAAACAATTCCTCATCATGCAGCCAGCGGTCTGCAAATTGGCGATAATCTTCCACAATACAATTTGCATCGTAGACTCGCAAATCCCAGACTCCTTCAGGCCACAGGGTAACCAGCGATGCTCGATAGTGATGCTCCATGGCGATCATTTCTAACAGCTCCCCGACAACCATCCCCCCCTCGTCAAGCAGCTCATTTTCCAACCTCACCACCGACTATCACACACCGAAAACCTTCAGCCACGATTACCGGTTGATGCGATTTATCAAACACACAGAAATCGTACCAACTGTTTCGCGCATCCCGTCGAATGTGCTGATACCGCATGAAATACTTTGCGTCCTTCTCCAGCGGTCGCACAAAAACCAGCTTTTCAAACGCTTGAGGAATATCCACTCGCGTCTCAAACATTAGGTACTGAAACACCGCGCAGGCCACTAAGCAGCCATCAAGTGTGGCCGATGGTGTGAGCCAACCATCGCCGTTGCGCGGCGCCGCCAACTCGGCAGTATCGGGACTTTTCAAACTGGCAAAACCACCATCATGCTGTAACAACAACCCTTCTAGCTGTCGGAACTTGGGACCATGGTACATCGCAGCCTGATCCACATAGTAGAACGGATAGTATCCAAAGGCTGGTGACTTCCACTCGGGGAATTTGACCTCCACGTCCGATCCTATAACTCCACTGACCAATGGCCTGCTCTCGGCGCTCACTCGCCCCGCACGATCCACAAACTGAGTTCTCAATTCGCAACGAACTCCCGCTCCATCGCGAACCATATGAATGGTGCAAGCTTGCGCATGTGATGCTTGAAATTTGAGCCCGTTGAGTATCTCCAGATTTTGAACCTTGAGTGGCCCCGCTTGATCGATGACATAACTAGCAGCCTCCAGCAACGCTTCAATACCAACAACTGCTGGCAAGAAAGGCTGCCCCATCAACAAATGTTCTTTTAAGAACGAATCGTTCGCAGGATCGAAGACTAAGTTCGCAACCCATTCATTCTCGCCCAACGCTTGGCAATTCTGAATCAACGGTGTCACGATCCCCGATCGAATGGCTGAGCTGAGCACTGTTGGTTGAACCGTCTGCGTGTTGGCTGCGGTTGGAGCGGCCCCAGTCGCTGCGTCGGACTGACTCGCAGACTCACTCCCACCACCAACATGTTCGACCAAATACTGCAAAACATGGCCCAAAGTCGGGAAGTCATCCAGCGACAGATTGGGATCCGCACTCAGCTTAAATTGCTCGCTCACTTCACCAAAGAGCTGCGCCTTTTTAATACTATCGATGCCCAAATCCGACTCCATGTCCGCATCCATCTCTACGATGTCGGCCGGATATCCAGTCTGTTCAACTACAAAATTAACCAAGAACTGCTTGAGTTCCTCTTGAGCCGCTCCGCCACCAGAGTCCGTCCCAGTGTCTTGGGAATCTACTGCTTGACCCGCATCAATTGCATCGCTTGCATCAACTGCATCGATTGCATCAACACAGAATTTTGCTTCGGTGATTAACACGTGCGTCTCTGGGAGGCCCGCTTCCAATTCACCCAAGACATGAGCCACACCTTCTCGTGTTGGCATGAACTGCAAGCCAAACGCTTCCAATGCAAAACGACTCTCGGGCCGAGCAGCCATACCAACTTCGCCCCATGCATGCCAATGAAATACTGTGGCGTGACAAGCGGGACGCTGAGTTCGCAAGGCCAACATTTGCTGCCCCAACGCGGCATTCGCCAACGAGTAATCGGCTTGACCGAGACCGCCAAACCATCCACTTGTCGATCCAAAACCAATAAAGTAATCGACTTGATCCTGAGCCGTGAGACCGATCAACGCAGCCGCCCCATCAACCTTGGTAGCAACCGTACGCTCGACTAACTCAGGTTTCTTCTTTTCAAACTTGCAGGCCGCTTCAAAACCAGCGCCATGCAGTATTCCACGTATCGGGCCCGACTGATTTCGTACCTTCCTCAGTACTTGGTCGACATCGTGCCAATTGGTGATATCGCAACAGTGATAGGTTGGAATAACTCCTGCCTTGGCGAACTCGCGCATATTGCGTTCGAGCTCCATGGTTTTCTCAACGTTCTTCCAAGTAGATAGCGGGTCCTTACCTTGGCTGCGCGCATCCAACATGATCGACGAACGTAGACCTTTGAGTCCTTCTTCGTCTAAATCCAGCCATTTTGGATCAAGCTGTCCGGGTTGTGTGGAGCCTAGTAAATGAAGCTCCACATCAAAGCGTTGCGCGATGGCTCTCGCTACAACGGCAGTAACACCCCTTGCACCACCCGACACAACCCAGGCATCGCCCGGTTGTGGCAAGCGAACTGCAGCAGCCTGCCCACTGGATACCGTACTGATGGCTTGCTGTGCAGGTCGCAGTGCAACACGTCGACCATGGCGAAGACCCACTTGAGTTTCTGAGTCGCCTGATACGATTTCCAGGCAGACCTGGCGCGCGTCCATCTCGTCAGGTTGAACATCAACAGCCTTCAATTGCATTGCCGGGTACTCATTGCGGATCGCTTTTGCCAAGCCAACCCAACTTCCCCCAACAATATCCATACTTCCATTTGCCAAGCCAAAATCTCCACCCTGCTCGGTCACCAATGCCAAGCATAGTCCCGATCCGTCTGATGCCGGCCATCCTCCGCGAACCAACCAGTCCTGCAACATCCAAAAAGGTGTCATCAAGTGTTGATTGCGGAATTCTTTCCAAGCCGCTTGACTCGCTGCAGACGAAATTCGAGGCGAGACAAATTGCTTTGCTGAATCAAGCAAGACGATCGTTGCTGGGTGATGGGATTCCAACAAGGCTTGCCATGACGAGCGAGTCGCTTCCAAGCTTTCGCCGATCACAAAGGTAACAGCATGCAAACCTGCTTGTTCTAATTGTTCGCGTATCACTTGGCATACTGGACCATGACCGATCACAACAGCGTTGGAATTGGCTCGCTTTGCATGGGAACCCTGAACTGCAGCGGGAAGCGACGCGGCTCTGGCAACAAAGCGATGCGTGATTCCATTCGACTCATAGCTGCGATCAAGAGCCGGGAGCGACGACACGGTCTGTTCGAAATCCGTGTAGGGAGATTCGGCCGAGTGCAAAGTTCTCGCTGTCGCACTTTCCATCATGCTCTGATTGTCAATTACCGATTCGCAGGACCAACTTCCATCCTGGACGATCGCTTGATGCCAATGGATGGGTTGCCAGACATTGCGAGTGGCAAACGAGGATGGCCAAGCGCGGCGAAGTGCGGTTCCCATTGCTTCAAATGAATTTGAACCGTGACTGCCGCTAGGTGAATCATGGACTCCCTGATCGTCTACCAATACCAATTGCGAATTGGATGTTGGCATTTCAATGGAGTCACTCTTTGATCCGAACTCTTCCGATCCAACATCACAGATGTCATACCAACGTTGCTCTGCCAAGCTGCCTAATATCAAGTGCCCACCGCTGGCACCTCCCATGAAGTTCAACAACTCCATGGCGGCTGCGATGGTTGTGCATTGATCCAGCAGGCGTCGAGTTAACAGTGGAAGAGGCAGCTGGCAACCCGAAGCAGTTCGCAAAACGACGGCAACCAATCCCGATCGGTTTACACCAGCCGAGCAACCCATGGTCCCCGGTAGCATGAGCAATTGACTGGGTTGATCACCTTGCTGACGATGTTCCACCCATTGCAACGATACTTCACCAACCGAGGCCGACAAGATTGCCAAGCGGTCTCCCGTAGCTCCCCGAGCGATCCACAAGGCCAGCTTGTTTTCCACCAAGTCATCGGCGCAACTATTCCAAGCTTGCAGCGATTCTCTCGCCACTTCAGCACCTGCAGACAAGCCCGTCAGCTCTTCTAACTCGTTGGCTTGCAACTGCAGAGACTTGCTCGATCTCGTCGATGTCGAGGCCATCCGAAGCAGGCCTTGCTTGACTGACTGTGCGAATCGTTGACCATTGACAAAACCAAAGTCAAACGAGGTCCAAGCGTCCGGATCGGCCGGCAACGCCAATTGTTCATCCGCGTCAGCCTCATGGCTTACATCAGATGTCGACCCCGCCGAGCCTTCGGCAGATCCCAGCACCGATTGCATGTAGACTTTCACTTGCCGCAGAGTCGAAAAGTCATCCAATGACAAATTGGGATCCGGTGACAAACGGAATTGCTCGCCGATCTCGCCAAACAACTGGGCCTTCTTGATGCTATCGATACCCAGGTCCGATTCCAAATCGGCATCCAATTCCACAATGTCAGCTGGATAACCGGTTTGCTCGACAACGAAATTAATCAGAATGTTCTCAATATCCCAGTCATCATTCGGAGAAACGCCCGATGGTTCGCTATCAGCTGAAACCTGCGAGGATAACGGCGCCGCGGACTTACGCTTTGTTTTCTCGGTACCAGCCGTGGAAGAACTCGCCGACGAATCGAATCCCGAATGGGAGTTGGTGGATGTGGCTCTTCCTTGTCGAGCGGCTGCTGCAGAATGCAATGTTGTGGAGCTGCTGACCAGCTCCAGCTCGCTCTGGACACTAGGTTGAAGTACCAAATAATCCAAAATTGATTGCAGTGTATTGAAATCATCTAAGGACAGCGTCGAGTCAACGGACAACTTGTACCGTTCACCCAACTCGCCGAAGAGCTGTGCCTTTTTGATACTGTCTATGCCTAGATCCGATTCCAAATCGGCATCCATTTCGACGATATCCGCAGGATATCCTGTTTGCTCGACAACAAACTCAACCAGAGTACTTTTCAACGATTCGAGGGGAGCCGAAGCTTCCTCCGCATTGACAGCTGCCGTGGGCGTCTGACCATTCGCCTTATTACGCCCAGTACTGACGGGGACTTCAGTAGCAAAATTCTGTACCGATGGTCGCTGAGGTGTTTCGCGATAGCCGACCGTTTTCGAATCGCGCAGCTGTCCCCTTTGACTCGAACCATTACCGGCCGAGCCGTTACCGGCTGAGTTTGGTGGAACGGCCTCCCTGACCGGCTCATGGTGTCCATTTCCATGACTACCATTGCCATTGCTTCCATTCCCCTTACTACCGTTCCCCGCAGGATGAGCGGATTGCGGGTGAACTGGCTGTACCGAACGGACGGGAGTTTGCGGTGATGCGGGGCTACCGGTCGAGGCGGCTTGTCGCATTTTCTCACGGCGAACCTCCGTCGCATCGTAACGAATTACTTTGCCAATCGTTGGCTTGACGATGCTTCCTTTGGCAACCTGGGCAGCGGCAACAGGGACAGCCGCAGCGTTCGTCACTACAGCGTTGGATGCAACTGGTGAAGAAGCTCCCACGTTCAAATCAAATACTTCCAGTCCCGCCTGCATATGCAGCCATTGCTCAAATCCGCCACGCCCTTTTTGATCGAGGTGCAAGAAAATAACATCGTTCCGCTGGGCAAGCGTACGACGCGAGAGCTGTGTCAGTACAGAGTTGGGACCAATTTCGATAAAGACTCGAGCCCCGGCCTTGTACATTTTCTCTACCGACGTTCGGAACTGTACCGGTTCAACCAACTGGCTGATCAGGCTCTGTCGGATTTCATCGGGGTCGCTGGTAAATCGTCCCAGCGTTCCGCTTACAAAAGGGACTTCGGGTACGTCGATCTTCAAGCGATCTAGGCGTTGCTTCAGAATCGGACCCGCAGCAGCCAACAACGGAGTGTGGAACGGACAGGGTACGGCGAGAAAGCGGCTCTTAATGCCCTGCGATTGTAAACGTTGACCGAAGCGTTCGACAAACTCAGCTTGGCCACCCACCACAACTTGATCGGGACCATTATCGGCACAAATCCAAACCTGATCGCTTGCTGAGATCAAGCGCTGGACTTTTTCATGGCATTCAAACACCGACAGCATTGCACCGTGGGCATCATTGCATTGAGCGACGGCGTTGCAGCGTGCCTTGGTGGCCTCTGCTGCCGTCTTCAGACTCCAGGCACCGGCAGCAATGAGTGCAGGAAATTCTCCAAAGCTGTGCGCGGCAATCATCTTGGGTTGCGAAGTCAACGTCCGCACAGCTTGGTATCCAATCCAATTTGCCACCAACATGCTGGCTTGGGTTCGCCAAATATCTTTCCCGAGTCGCTCGCCATCCAACCAAGCGAGCTCCGCGAACGTCTCAAAACCATACTTGACCAATTCGGCATCGACCCGCCCAATCACCGATTGAACGGCGGGCACGGTCGCGCACAGTTCTTGCAACATCCCCAAGTACTGAGAACCTTGTCCGGGAAACAACATCGCCACAGCCGGACGGACTCGTGGTCGCATGGCGACGAAGACCCCCTGCTCTTGCAGACTATCAAAGGATTGCCCGGATTTCAGCACGGAAAGGGCCATGGAAACTCGCCGTATCAAAACGTCGACATTCGTGGCGACAACCGCCAATCGCCATTCTGCCCGCTCACCAAACGGCTGCGACGGGGTCTCCCAAGCTGTTTGAGGATGTTGTAGCCAAGCAGCTAAATGCTCAACCAAGTCACCCTGTGTATTGGCTTCACACCGCAGGATTCGAGCCGTTTGCGGCGCGTCGATTGTCATCGCTGTCGGAACAGAATAGATGCGTGTCGGGGAGATAGCTTGTGGATCCAAAGCAGATGGAGAGGACATGGCAGGCACGGGGAGTCCGTTATCGACAATAGCGTGATAGGCCAACCCGCCGTAGAACGAGGTAATGCCGATCGCCGCGTACTTTTGCTGTGATGTAGGGAAGGGAACCGCCGAATTAGCCAATTGGATCTTGGCGTTGGGAGCGTTGAGTTCGGAAATTGGATTATCGGCATGTAGAGTTGCTGGCAGCATGCCATGCTGCAGCGTCAGGGATGCCTTGAGCATACCGGCCATTGCGCCGGCGGCCCCTACATCACCCAATTGCCCACACAATCCACCCACCCATAGAGTTTCTTCTCTGGGCGTCTGTCCGTAGGCTTCTCGGATGGCATTGGCTTCTTGCCGATCCAGTTCAGGAACCCCAAAACCCGCGGCTTCCACGGCCAGGACTTGCGACGCATCGACGCCCGCTTCAACGAACGCTTTTCGCATCGCCGGAACGATCGCTGGGCCAGCTTGACCCGCTGAAAAATGTGTCGAAACCGCGCGAATCACACCACGAATTTTGTCTCCATCGCGACGCGCATCGGAAAGTCGCTTCAGCAGCAGCACACCGCAACCTTCTGCCGGTACCATGCCCTGAGCATCTCGATCGAATGCCCCACGAACCGCCCCTTCCGCCAACAAATCTGTTGCCAACAGACCGCCATAAGTGACGCTGTCCATGGAACGCTGCCCCGAAGCGCAGACCACCATGTCGCAACTTCCTTCTCGCAAAATATCGACGGCCGATTGCATCGCCGCCATACCCGAACAGGAACCCGCATCCAAGGCGAGCGCGCCACCCATAAGGTTGTAGGTCTTGGTGATTCGAGAGGCGAGCGTGCTGCTCGTGAAGCTGCCCGTTTCATCAATCAACGAGGGCATACATTCCAGCAGCTTCTTGCGGAACTCTTCGCAAACCTCGTCGATGGACTCGGCGGGAACACCGCGCTGGCTGAGGAAGTCCGTCAGCTCGACATTGAATTCCGGCAGCCGCAATCCCAATTGAAGCTGGTTCGAAAAGTCACCTCCGAAACGAGCTCCTACCACGACACCAACGCGAGTTCGGTCCAGCGGCTTGTCATGAAAGCCACCATCAGCGAACGCTTGATCGGCGGCATCCAACAACATGAACTGCAAGGGATTCGCTTGAGCAACTTGCTTCGGTGGAACCTTATGACGCCGCCAATCATAGGTGTACCCTTCCGCAAATCCACCCAATGGCGCATCGACAACCTGTTCGCTTCCCGGCTTATCACTAAGTCGAAGGTCCTCTAGCCATGAATCGATGTTAAACCGCGAAGAACTAACCGCCACCTTCGGGTCAACGCCCTTAGAAAGCAAGTCCCACAAAGCTTGCACGGTAAATGCGCCAGGCAAAATGCATCCGCTACCGACAATCGCGACCGCATGTTCGTCGTCATGCGGCTGAAGTGCGTGCTGCGATGATGAGCCTGTTAATGAGATGGATGTCTTTGTATTGGCTGGCTGGAACTCGTCCATCACGACGTGCACATTCAATCCGCCAATGCCAAATGCATTCACGGCAGCCCGCTTGGGCGCACCATCTTTACCTTGCGGCCATGGTTGTTCTTTGAAGGGGACATAGAAGGGGCAATCCTCCCAAACCACGTCATTATTTAGACCACCATTCTGCACCGCTGGCGGGATGATCCCATGCTTCATGGCCAAGATGGTTTTGATCATGCCAGCCACACCGGCCGTTTCCAGGGTATGCCCAACGTTACCCTTAATGCTACCGATAGGAACCTTCACTCCTTCGGGCAATCTACCGCGCAGCGCAGTACTTAATGCCCCCAGTTCGGTCGCGTCACCCACCTGAGTCGAAGTCGCGTGTGCCTCGATATATTGCAGTCGATGGAAATCCAGGCCCCCTTCGTAGGCGCGATGAACTGCCAAAACCTGTCCCTCTTGGCGAGGTGCCCAAAGACTCTTCCCCTTGCCGTCAGAGGAAACACCCAACCCGCGAATCACCGCTTGAATCTTGTCGCCATCCAACATGGCTTGCGATAAAGTCTTGATCGCAAACATGACGTATCCCTCGGCCGTCACCAAACCGTCTGCATTCGCACTGAAGGGGCAGGAACCTGAGTTGCTAACCGATTGAGCCGCTGAAAACAGTACGAGACTATCGGATTTGCAATACGAGGCACCACCCACTAATGCCATTTTAATCCGACCTTGACGCAACGAACGCGCTGCCAAGGCTAAGGCCTGAAAGGACGAAGCACAGGCTGCGTCCACGACCAACTGAGGACCCTGCAAACCAAACAACTCCGACACCATGACGGAGGCCGCTACGCCACTCAAATCGGGCGCAACTCCCTGTGGTGGACCGGGGTACCGCTGACGCACGCGACGCACCATGGCATCGGCTAATGCCTGCCCTGATTCACCAAGACGCTCGAGCGATTTCAAACCTGGTATCAACCGAGCCATATCGGGTACGCAGGAAGAGTAAACCAAGTCGGCCACGCGTGGACTGCCGCCCGTATGACCAATGTAAACCCCTACATTTCTCTCTGACAATTGAAAAGGGTCGTAGCCAGCATGACGCAATGCATCCGAGGCCACTTCGCAAACGATCAAATGAGCAATGTCGTGCTGGTCAAACCACTCATCAGGTATCGGACAGCGCGCAAGATCAATCGGACGATCCGAAACGATCGCCCCCATGTCCGAATAGGTCTTGCCGACTTTTCCCTTCTGGGGATCAAAGTACAGCGACCGATTCAGCCGGCTTTCAGGCAATGGCCCCCATGCTGTTGATCCCGTGCGAACCAAATTCCAAAACTCGGTTAGACCATCACCGCCAGGCAGTCGGCAAGACATCCCTACAATCGCCAGCGGTTCAGCGGAGCGCGGAGCACCACTCATTGCCATCCTCTATCTATTCACTTGAAGCGTAACAACCCTCCATGGAAGCTGTCCGTTTTGTTGATTTACTCGTCTTACTCACCACGCGCTTCGTCCCCTGCTGCTGACAAATCAATAGCGGGAAGCGGAACGCTGAGCCCGCGAGTATAGTCAACTGCGTTAAGATAGGTAGACCGTAACGACCACTGGGGAGCATTTTCCTCATTAAGGAAGCACTGAATCCCCCTGCTATAGCGACTGCGTATTTCGATTTCGACGCGAAATTCCAATCAAAGACCGAGGAATTTGCTTGCCTTTTTAAATCGCTTTGCAATCATGGAATTGTTGGGTCGCGAGGTTCCGCATCGCGACGGGTATTTCCGAGCAGATCGTCGGTCCATTCTGGTTGGCACCGGGCCGATCCTGCCATCAACGTTTATAAAAGGAGGTGATCAAGTGGATTGTAGCTGTACTAGCCAACGGGGTGGTAACCCTTAGCGCGGTCGGCGGGCTGCGCATGCGTGGCCACCACCCCACTCGCCGATCACTTTCTTAAAAGTATTGGGCGAGACAACAGCCCGCTGGCCGGAATTCTTGAATTCTGGTCAGCGGGTTTTTTCGTGCAAATAGTCGCCTTTCGCTCCGCGAAAGTTCTGAAAAAACAGCAATTACCAACGCTACTTTCGCGGAGCGAAAGGCGACTATTCTATTAGAGTTCGTAGAGCACTACGATCATGATGTCGGATGCACTAAAGGTGCTCGACATACCGTGATTACTGGGGGTCTGTGCCGCAATATTGCCTGTGATGGAGACAATTTTGGCGCCGGTTTCCTTGATCCACTCATTCATGCTTCGCTCCATATCCTCAAGTTCACTTTCGACACTCTTGAAGATTTTGACTTGTTGCATGACGGCGACCATGGATTTGAAAGGTTGAATTGGAAGCGGCGCAGTGTAACAAATTCCGTTCCCGCTTCGCTACAATCTCGCCATGAACAAAGCCGAGATTGATCCGACACTGGACCGTGACACGTTGGCCAGTGAGTATTTTGACATCCTCCCCTTCCCTCCCTATCCGGTGCAGGAAGAGGCGTTGCTGGCGTACTTTACATCGCCACAGGGAGTGCTCGTATGTGCGCCCACTGGTACTGGTAAGACGCTGATCGCCGAAGCAGCCGTGTACGAAGCGCTCCGCACGGGGACGCAGATGTACTACACGACTCCGCTCATTGCGCTCACCGATCAGAAACTGGACGAGCTCCGCAGTTCGGCCATTCGCTGGGGTTTCGGAGCCGATTCCGTTGGCTTGGTGACGGGAAACCGCCGCGTCAATCCGCAAGCACCCGTGCTGGTTGTGGTCGCAGAGATCTTGCTCAACCGGTTGCTGAACCGCGAAGCCTTTGATTTTTCTAAAGTCGGTTCAGTCGTGATGGACGAATTCCACTCGTTCAACGATGCCGAACGAGGAGTTGTTTGGGAGTTAACGCTCGCCCTGCTGCCGGCTCACATTCGCACGCTGTTGTTGAGCGCGACAGTGGGCAATTCGTTTGAATTCACACAATGGCTATGGCGCGCCCACCAGCGACGCTTGCAACTGGTGCAGGGAACCGAACGCAAAGTCCCGCTACAATTCGAATGGATTGAGGATGAAATCCTCGGGGACTTTGCTGAAACCATTGCAGCGGGACCAGTCGAGGAACGCCGCACTCCGTCGCTCTTCTTTTGTTTTAATCGCGCCCAGTGCTGGACGGTGGCCGAACTGCTCAAGGGCAAAAGCCTGATCGACAAAATTCGCCAAGCCGAATTGGCCGACTATCTTCATGCAGCCGATATGAGCCAGGGTGCAGGGCCTAAATTAAAGGCCATTTTGATGCGAGGCGTGGGAGTTCACCATGCGGGAATTTTGCCCCGATATCGACGCATGGTCGAAGAATTGTTTCAACGAAAATTACTCAGCGTCTGCGTTTGCACGGAAACACTCTCGGCTGGCATCAACCTTCCCGCCCGCTCTGTCGTGCTACCCAGTCTTCTAAAAGGCCTCAAGGATAAAAAGAAAGTCGTCGAGCCTTCGACGGCGCATCAGATCTTTGGTCGCGCGGGCCGCCCGCAATTCGATGATCGCGGCTTTGTTTATGCACTGGCCCATGAAGACGATGTCAAACTACTGAAATGGAAAGAACGCTACGATCAGATCCCCGAAGATACGAAGGATCCGGGCCTGCTCAAAGCAAAGAAGCAGATGAAGAAGAAGATGCCCAAACGCAGGGCTGGCGAACAGTACTGGACACAAGCGCAATTCGAACAATTGCGCAACGCGCCGGCAGCGAAACTCTCCAGTCGCGGCAATCTACCCTGGCGATTGCTGGCCTATCTATTGGAGAAAAATCCCGAGGTAGGACCGCTCCGTGAACTGGTGGGACGACGACTGCTGGACGCGAAACAGATTGAAGAGGCGCAACGTCAATTGAATCGCATGTTGATCACTCTCTGGACTGCCGGCTACGTGGAGCTCGAACCGAAACCGATCCCCAAACTCGCCTCCCCTTCCCAACCGGGAAGTGCCAGTAAAGCAACTGGCACCACCGGCATTAGCACCAAGAAGGATCCGCTAGCTGAACGCCCAGGTGGACTTTTTGGCAAACTGTTAGCAGAGATTCAAGATCCCGATGAAGAAAACTCAGATGACGATGATGATGATAGCGAGGCAACCAAAGGTGACAGTGAGCGGGAGTCGGAGGATGCCGCCGCACGAGGCTTCGAAGTTGACAACTATCGCCCCATGTTCGCTCGACCCACAAAGACATTACCGCTGCTTGTTCAATTGCGCAGCATCAATCCTTTGTACGGCGTCTACCTAGCAGACCAACTGGCCATCGCCGATCCGCATGAAAGAATGATGGCCTTCGAAAGTGTGCTCGATGTACCTGGCACAGTAGCACGCCTGGTGCGTGTGCCTAGTTACGATCAAATGCCTCCCGGAACCCTGGCGACCAGCCGCCTGGATCCGCGTCTTTTGCAATTGGGACTGGCGACTCCGGAAGAATTGGGATCGCCCAAAGAAGAAGAGGAAGAAGTTACCAACAAAGGCTTTGGTCGAGTCATGTTTGAGGAACCGAAGGTCTGGCCTTTGACGATTGGAGAGAAGATCATGCGGCTATTTCAAAGCGACTTTCCGCGCGTTCACGATGTGCAGGTACGACCTGTTTGGATCGCGGGTGAATTGCTCGAATTTGGAGGTGACTTCAATGCTTTCATCACGGCTCGCAAACTCCAGAAAGAAGAAGGTATTCTATTCCGACATATTCTGCGGCTCATCCTGCTCCTGGACGAAATGGCCAACATCCCACCACTAGAATCGACCCCTGAAGACTGGGAAGATCCGCTCGATGATTGGGCGGACATTCTGACAGAGTCGTGTCGCAAGATCGATCCGCAAAGTACCGATGAGTTGCTGGATATGGCCAGCCGCGGTGATGATTTGATTGCCCCAGGTCGACGAAAATAGCTTGCCGTACTCGCTCTTCACGCGACTCACTCGGAGCACCCTGCTAATTTTTTACTCTGCTGCAACGATTTGCTAAGACACTCTTATGACCAGTTTAATACTACTGTGCATCCTCGTGCCAATCCTTGCGGGGATCGCCTTGGCCGTCTCGATCTGGTTATACAATGCCTTAGTCAGAAACCGCTTGCTGGTTCGCGAAGCGTTTAGCGGTGTCGATGTGCAACTAAAGCGACGACACGACCTCATTCCCAATTTGGTGCGCGTGGTTCGGCAATACAGTCAACACGAGCAAGAGGTTCTGGAAGAAGTTGCCACACGTCGTACCGCTGCCATGCACGCGGTCGCCCCGGAGACCAAACTGGGCACCGAAGTCTCCCTCAACCGCGCACTGGGTGGCATGCTGGCAATCGCTGAGAGCAATCCCACATTGCGAGCAGACGAGCACTATTTGGAATTGATGAAACAGCTTTCCCATATTGAAGATGACTTGCAAAAGTCGCGTCGCTATTTCAACGGTACCGTGCGAGAGCTCAATACTCGCGTCGAATCCTTTCCCTCTAACTTGGTCGCCCGTCTTTTCGGCTTTCACATTGAAGGCTTCTTCACTTTGGAAAGACTCAGCGAAGCCAACCTACCACTCGTCCAACTTCATGGCGAACAGGAAAATGACTAGTTTATTCCCTCGCGCCCGCGCGATATTCTGCGCGCTATTCTGGTCGTTGCCCTGGACATTGTTCTGGACCCTCTCGCTGGGCTCCAGCTGTCTTGGTGAAGAACGCATTGCATCCTACCAGAGCAATATCCAACTACAACGAGATGGCCAGCTCATCGTCACTGAAACGATCGTTGTCCACGCGGAAGGACGCGAAATTAAAAGGGGCATTTTTCGTGAATTCCCAACCTTGTACAAACAGCGGTTTGGCATCAATGTTCAAGTTCCCTTTGAAATCATCAGCATTCGCCGCGACAACCAACCTGAGCCCTTTCACATCGACCATCGCAGCAACGGTGTGCGAGTCTATATCGGTGCGGAAGATGTGCTGCTGAAATCGGGTCAATACACCTACGAGATTCAATACAAGACCGATTATCAGGTGGGCTACTTTACCGATCACGACGAACTTTACTGGAACGTTACCGGTAACGGCTGGAGTTTTCCGATTGAACAAGCCTCCGCAACGGTCAGCCTGCCCCTGACGGACGACACGTCAAGCGACTTGGCAAGCGACACGTCAAGCGACTTGGCAAGCAAATTATCGGCCGAACTCTACACTGGACCGGATGGTTCCAAGGATCAAAACGGGACCAGCCAGATCGATCCCAAACTGCCAGTAGCTCGTTTCGCAACCACACAAGCGTTAGCCGCCAAAGAAGGCCTGACGATTGTCGTCACATTTCCCAAAGGGATCATCGAGCCGCTCAGCACCAGCGATTCATGGCATCTCTATTGGCCAGCCGTTCGGGCACTCATCTGCGCTATCGCCGGTTTAACAGTGGTCATCGCCTACTACATTTACGCTTGGGTACGGGTCGGACGCGATCCTCCTGGAGGTGTGATCATTCCCCTTTTTGAACCTCCAGCCGATCTGGGGCCCGCCTGTGTTCGCTATCTAAGACGCTTAGGCTACGACCGCAAGTGTTTTGCAGCATCGCTATTGAATTTGGCGGTACACCATCGCATCAAAATCTCCGAGCAAGACAGTGTGTTTTCCATTAAAACCCAATCGGGCGCTCACACCGATCTGCCATCCACCGATAAAGCGCTGCTTCTTGCTTTCGCTGGTCGTAGCGACGCAATCAAACTCGTGCAAACGAATCACCGAGTCATTCGCCGAGCCATTGACGCCGTACGCCAAAAACTCAAGCAAGAATACGAAGACAAACTTTTCTACCGGAATCGGAAATGGCTCATCCCGGGCTGGATCCTCTCCGTTCTCGCTATGATTCTAGCCTGCGTTAGCGTGGGCGCGCAAGGGATGATCGCGGGGTTCGGAATGTTGATCTGGGGCTCGATCTGGACGGTGGGTTGCCTCGTTCTTGGCTTCGCTGCCTATTCGCAGTGGAGATTGACTTTGTCGATTCGGGGCCAGGTATTTTCACGCGTGCAAAATATCTTCAAAGCAGTTGCTTTATCGGCATTTTGCGTTCCCTTTTTTATCGCCGAAGTCGTCGCGATGCTGTTGTTTATTGACTTAACCGGCTACACCGTTCCCATTCAAATGCTGCTACTTGGCACCATCGGCTATATGTTTTGGCACTGGATCAAACAGCCAACGGTCGAAGGCCAACGACTTCGCGACTCCATCGAAGGTTTCCGCATGTACTTGGGCACTGCCGAAAAAGATTACCTACAAACCATGCATCCACCCGAGAAAACACCAGAACTCTTCGAACGCTATCTACCCTATGCCGTTGCACTGGACGTAGAAAATGAATGGGGTGAACAATTCAGCGACGTGCTGACAAATGCGGCCGCGGGCCCCGCAACAAGCGACGGTACAGTTCGTGCAGGTTACAACCCCAGTTGGTACTCCGGAAATAACTTCGAAAACGCAGCCGCTGGCGCCTTTGCCAGCGGCCTGGCCGCGAGCATGGGATCGGCAATCGCCGCTTCGGCGACGTCTCCAGGATCCAGTAGCGGATCCTCTAGCGGAGGGGGCGGAGGGGG
>JBGTBJ010000125.1:0-34479 GCA_041749395.1 Pirellulaceae bacterium | reverse complement strand
GCATCCAATCGGGCTTGCCAGAGAACACGCTTTTCAGCATTGATGGACCGTGACATGCAAGAGCCTCCAGGGTTTGAAGAAGTGACAAACCCACCATCCTCTCATGCACGTCAAGAATGGCTATGTCGGGCGCTTACTTTGCTCAGAGATTGCGCAAGCCCTCCCCGTGGCTCGTACCTCGCCTCGACCCTCCCGAAGACGGGAGGGTGGATTGATACACCCTCCCGAGTCGCCGTCTGCGGCGAGCGGGAGGGTCCTCTTTTGCTCAGAGATTGCGCAAGCCCTCCCCGTGGCTCGTGCCTCGCCTCGACCCTCCCGAAGACGGGAGGGTGGACTGATACACCCTCCCGAGTCGCCGTCTGCGGCGAGCGGGAGGGTCGGGGCGGAGCCCCGGGGAGGGCCCAGCGCGAAAATCTCTTCGCTACGTGCTTAGAAAATCGCCGAAAAGGTATCCATGCAGATCACAACGGACAATCCAATTGCAATTAGAAACATGCAAATCACCCAGACAAAGCTCACGCGCCGTCTACGTTCAGGTAATTGTCCCATCGAATTTGATCGCAAATCATTGGCATCACCAACGGGCTCAAATTCGTACGGATTTCGACCATTTCTCACTAGGTACAGTCGCCTTTCGTGCCGCGAAAGTAGCGTTGGTATTCGTTGCGTGTTTAGAACTTTCGCGGAGCGAAAGGAGACTATTATCGGTTCTCAATGGGAACCCATTCACGCTTGGTCGGTCCAATGTAGATCTGACGAGGTCGGCCAATTCGCGTGCTCGGATCGTTGTGCATTTCCACCCAGTGGGCTAACCATCCAGGCAGGCGGCCAATGGCGAAAAGGACGGTAAACATTTGCACGGGAATCCCCAATGCTCGATAGATCACACCCGAGTAAAAATCGACGTTGGGGTAAAGCTTGCGTTCAATGAAGTAAGGATCTTGAAGAGCTACGGTCTCAAGCTTCTGAGCGACGTCAAACAACGGATCATCCAACTGAAGCTTTTGCAACAACTTGTCGCAGGCCCGCTTGATGATAATGGCGCGAGGGTCGTAGTTTTTGTATACCCGGTGACCGAAGCCCATCAACCGGAAATTCTTGGTCTTGTCTTTGGCCATTGCCACGTATTTGTCAACGTCACCACCATCGTCGGCAATTTGTTGCAGCATGTTTACACACGCTTCGTTAGCACCACCGTGCAGAGGTCCCCAAAGGGCACAGATACCGGCGGAGATTGAGGCGAATAAATTGGCGTCGCTGCTACCAACCATTCGGACAGTGGAAGTGCTGCAGTTTTGCTCGTGATCTGCGTGAACAATCAATAAGAGGTTGATTGCTTCAGCAAAATCGGGATCCACTTCATAAGGACCGGTCGGAGTGGCAAACATCAAGTGCAGAAAATTCTCACAGTACCCCAAATCATTGCGTGGGTACATGAAGGGTTGACCAATCGACTTCTTATAACTGTAGGCGGCGATCGTTGGCAGCTTCGCCAGAAGTCGATAGATCGAAATAGTGACTTGATGTGGATCGTTCGGATCGAGCGAATCCTGATAAAAGGTCGACAACGCACCCACGACGCTGGAGAGGATGGCCATTGGATGTGCATCACGAGGGAACCCGTTGTAAAACGACTTCATCTCCTCATGAATCATGGTGTGGCGTCGAATACCTTCGCGGAACTTGTGCAACTCGGTTGCATCCGGCAATTCGCCGTAGAGCAACAGGTAGGACATCTCGATGAAGTCGCAGTTCTGCGCAATGGTCTCGATGGGGTATCCGCGATAACGCAATATTCCCTCTTCGCCATCGAGAAAGGTAATCGCGCTCGTCGTGCTGCCGGTGTTAACAAAGCCTTCATCGAGCGTGATCAGCCCTGTGGAGGCACGCAGTTTCGAGATATCGATGGCGCTTTCGTTTTCCGTACCGGTAATGACCGGCATTTCCAACACGGTGTCGCCGAAACTCAATTTTGCCGTTCCAGTCTGCTCCGCCTCGCGGCCGGTCTCCGTGCTCATCAATTTATCCCTTGGCGCCAGTCTTGGGTGGGCAATCGTTAACTTTCCAGTAGTGTACCTCGCTGTAGTGTATCGGCCCGGCGAGCCGTCGACAATTCGGCCACCACCGATCAAGCCAATCAGCGACCATTTTTTCTATGCAACCTCAATCGTTCGATCTGTCGATTGTTGGCTTTTAGAATCTCCACCGTTAATGGACCCACAGTCAGCGATTGCCCGTCTTCTGGGATGCTCCCCGTATGGTGAAGCACAAAACCAGCAATCGTTTCATAGTCCTCCGATTCAGGCAGATCCCATCCGAGCCGGTCATTTAACTGATCAATCATGACCCGTCCTGCGGATTCTGCCGTGTCGTCGTCGATCCATTTGAGATCAATTTCTTCGTCTTCATCCGACTCGTCCACAATCTCGCCAACGATTTCCTCAAGCGCATCCTCGATCGTGACCACTCCGGCCGTTTGATGAAATTCATCCAAAACAATTGCCATATGGCTACGGCTGTGTAAAAACTCTCGCAATAGCGATTCCACAGAGCGATCGATCGGAACATACCACGGCTTGCGCAGCAGACTCTCTAAGGTTACTTGGGGCAATGTCCCACGCGTGATCTCTGGCAGCAAATCCTTGACGAACAAAATGCCAACAATGCGGTCGAGTGTTTCCTCGTACACGGGCAACCGTGTGCGTCCCACCTCCGCCACAAACCGCATGACTTCGGGCCAAGGCATTCCCATCGGAATCGCGTCCACGTCACTGCGAGGGGTCATAATGTGACCCACCGTATCATCATGCAGATCCAACACGCCCTGAATCATCTCGCGAACACCTTTTCCCAAATAGCCTTCGCGCGATCCAGCAGTCACCTTTTTTCGTATCTCATCATGCAGGATGTCTTCTTCGTCATCCTCCTCTTCCAATTGACCCGCCAATCGACGAGTCACTAGGCCGAGCAAGTCTGCTGGGGCCGACATCGGTATTGCAACGACCGATAGGCCTCGCCAAAACGGCCATGTGTGGTAAAGCAATGGCGAAGAGGCAAATCGTGTCACTGCTGTGGGTAGCCAAAGATGAGTCAAAATGACCGACGCCCCCGCACTGACCGACCAGACAACCAAGGTTGTCAGTGTCAATGCTTCGCCTTGCCATGTCATCAATGCCGCGGTGCCAAAAGCCAGGAACACGACGTTACCAATAACCCTTAAGTACTCAGCACCTCGAGTTGCATCGTATTGATGATCAAGCACCGCACCATATCGCTCGCGACGTTGCTTCAAGCGACAATAAGCCTCCAGCGAACGTCCAGCAAAATTTGTCAGCAGCTGAGCCCCCAGTCCCCCGATGCCTCCCGCGATAAATCCAATCAAGGCAACCGGCAGCAGTAGTTCATTCGTCATTCCTGTGTCCCAACTGCTGTATCGCCTGAGCTTGGTTCGACTCCCGAATCATGATGATCCACATCATAGCGATTCCAGCCCTCCAATTGCAAAAACTGCAACAGTTCTCGTTCCTGTTGTCGCATTGCCTGACGTGATTCCGTATCGATATCGTCCATTCCCGTAAGATGCAAAGTGCCGTGCACTACATACAACAATAGCTCGGTCATTGCCGGCCATCCGGTCCCCAGCGATTGTCGTCTGGCGGTCTCCCAACTGACAATCAACTCACCTTCTAAGCGAGGTATTTCGCTTTCATAAGGAAAGCTAATCACATCCGTATCCCAGTCGTGATTTAAGTGCTGCCGATTGACTAAGTGAATTTGTGCGTCATCGACAATGGCGACATCGACCATTCCAATTCGATAGCCGCGGGCCAACGCGGCGGCCCGAACGGCGTGCTGCACCTGGCCAACAAACTCCGTTGGTAAGGATACTGCAAATGGCCTGTCGGCATCATGCGCCTGCACTTCGACAATCAGAGTGCTGTCGCTCGGCGCGATAGAATTAGGCTGACTGTTGTTGACCGGGATATTTGACACGAGCGTGATAGATGGCAGTCAGTGATTTTACAAGGCTTTGTTTAATAGTGTCTAACTGTAGCAAAGTTAAACCGCATTCATCGAATTGACGATCGGTTAACTTTTTCATAGTGATTGAATCAACCAGACTAGCGATCCGTGCGGGCGTGGGATCGACCAGTGCCCGACTCGCACTTTCCACCGTATCGGCCAACATCAAAACGGCGGCCTCTAATGTCTGCGGCCGTGGCCCCGGATAGCGAAAATCCTTATCGGACACACCTTCCGCATTCGGATCTTCCTCTGATTTCTTAGCAGCCTGTCGGTAAAAATACTCGACCAGAGTGGTTCCATGATGCTGCAAGATGAAATCAATGATCGGTTCGGGCAAATGATGACTGCGCGCCAAGTCGGCTCCGTCTTTGACGTGCGCGATAATCACTAAGGTACTCATCGCCGGTTGAAGCGTGTCGTGTTGATTCGGACCCTGACCTTGGTTTTCAATGAAATAGTCAGGTTTAAACATTTTGCCGATGTCGTGAAAATAGGCTCCCACACGAACTAACAATCCGTTGGCACCAATACGATCTGCGGCAGCTTCGGCAATCGATGCCACGTTGATCGAGTGGTTGTAAGTTCCCGGCGCTCGATGCGCCAATTGACGCAACAGCGGATGGCTCGCATCCCCTAATTCCAGCAGGCTTAAATCGGTTTGAACGCCGAAGAATTTCTCCACGAGTGGCAACAAACCGGTCATCGAGAGCGATGCAAAGACGGTGCACGCCGCCATCCATCCCGCTTCCCCGATCAACACACCCAGCACCGAATCGAAAGCCAACGACCCATAGACGCTTTCTGTTACGGCGCCCGCTTGCCCGCCCGACAGCGTTTGTCCTGTCACAATACCGACACCGATTACCGTCAAGGACGATACTGTGGCAGCTCCAATACCAACATATAACAAGCGAGTCCGCGAGCGAATTCGTCCCAAAAACAAGATACAGCTAAGGGCCGCAGCCGAGAGTGCAACGAGGTCGTTGAGGTCCTGCCCCATGAACAGCGTGCTGCCCAAACAGAGAGCGGAAAGCAACACCAACGCAAGTTCACGACCATAGGCAATCGCAGCAATAATGGCGGCCATCACCAAGGGGATCACTTCGGATTGCCATGCTTCATGCGCGGCGATTTGACACGCGCAAATAGTGACGACAACTAGGCCCAGCAACCGAGCCAAATGAACGTAATCCAAAATGACACGGCGATCGTCGACAAAATAGATGTAGCCACCAACAAGCAGATACATCGCCATAATCATCCCAAAGTAGGCAACCACGCGAAGCAACTTTTCCGACCAGGTCAGCGATGCCAACATCTGCTGCCATTCTTGTCGCAATAGCTCTAACTTTTCAGGTTTGATCGGTAACCGGGCCGGGGCCAAACTGCTTACTCCGGCCGCATACGGAACCATGACTTCCTGCACTTGGTCCGCTGCCTTGCGTCGCGCTTCTTCACTCAGCTCGGGCTTATAAGTCAGCGTTTGCGGCAAGTCACGCACCATCCAACCCGTTATCAAACTGGCTGCGATCGTTGCCTGCGAAACGGTATATCGACGAACTATTTCATCCACCATTCGCTTGGCTAATTCGGTCTTCGCCGTCGCAATACGAACCTGTTCGACATCGATTGGTTTTGCCAAGTCGGGATTGCCCGGAGAAAACACATTGATCACTCCCTGATCACCCTTGTCCAGGGTATGCCCGAGACTCACCAACAAACCACGCTCGATGAGTGGCTGCAGGGCAGTGCGGACGGCTTCATCCAACGTCTTGAGCTCGGCATCATCGACAAAGGTTAATTTGAGCGCGGCGAAAGCCATCAGCTCCGCATCAGCTGCCGCCGTTTCATCGAACTCATAAAAGTCCTGCCAAGCAAGTCGCCCCTCCGGACTCAATTGATCCAGCGATGCCGCGCCCAAAACCAAAAACAACTGGTCCCTCAACGCATCTCGCCGCTGGTTCAATGCTTGCGGACGGTTTTCATAATAGACAATGGTCTCTTGGCGACGCTGCTCACGAAGGTTCCGCGTCTTATCGGGGTCCGGCACGTCAAAGCTAACACGGGCGATCATATCACGAGCAGGAATGTAACCGCTGCGATACGCAAAGGGGGGTTTCCATGCTTGGCAGACAATCACCATCAGCAGCGCTGCGAGTCCCGCCAGACCGAACCGTCCCCAGATCTCTACGTGACGAAATTGCTCCCCGAGCAATTTAAAGCGTCCAGGGGGAAGCGGGAGCGATTGAACTCGCTCGGTGCGCGTGCGTTTAGGGGCAGCATTGCTCATACGATTATTTTTTTCGGCTGTGCTCAGCCGTCTTGGTCTTCATAGGCAAGGACAATTTGTTGGACCAAACGGTGCCGCACAATGTCTGTTTTTTGAAGCCGAATCATCCCAATCTCTTCAATACCATTGAGACGCATAACCGCGTCGCGCAAGCCACTTTGCACACCTCGCGGCAAGTCCACCTGCGACGTATCTCCACTAACCACCATCCGAGTCCGCTCGCCCATGCGAGTCAAAAACATTTTCATTTGCGGCACGGTCGTATTTTGCGCTTCGTCGAGTATCACAAACGCATCATTGAGCGTTCGCCCGCGCATATATGCCAAGGGAACCACCTCAATGATGTCCTGCTCCATCAACGTTCTCGCCTGATCAAAGTCCATCATCTCATTGATGGCATCGAGCAGCGGTCGCAAATAGGGATTGAGCTTGGCGCGTAAGTCGCCGGGCAAAAATCCTAAGTTCTCACCTGCTTCCACCGCCGGTCGAACCAGCACAATCTTGCGGACGCGATGCTCCTTAAAGGCCTCCACCGCACATGCCACGGCCAAGAATGTCTTACCGGAACCCGCAGGCCCCGAACAAAATGTCAGGTCATGTCGATGAATGGCTTCTACATAGGCGGCTTGCCCGTCCGTGCGTGGCTTGATCCGACGACCTGCCTGATGGATGTCAATTCCCGCAGCGCCACCGGAAATGCTAGTCCCAGACGCACCAGGGTAATCACCTGACTGCTCCGCCAACACGCTGTCGACATCCTCAGGAAACAACACTCCATTCTTGTCGAGGATGCCGCGCATCGCCTTCAACACGCGCGTCGCTGAACGTACATCATGGTGCTCGCCAGCAACGCGAATCCGTCCATCCCGCTGAGTGATGGAAACCTCGTATTGGTTGCGGATCATGCGCAAATGCTGGTCCCTGGCCCCAAACAGAGTCAGGATGTCATTCGGATTGGAGACCTCAAGGGTCGATTCGGTCACGTGATCTTCTCAAGTGATAAGGGAATCGTAAGGGAGTTCTATCGACATTATAGGTCGGAAGCGGAGCCTCAAGTCTATGGCCCGGCCGCCCCCGCAGCAAAACAAAGAAAAGCTGGGAGAGATGCTCCGATCAGTGAGTCTGTCACATCCCACACACCCCCCATTCCTGGTAGAAGCCCACCACTATCCTTGGTCCCGCAGTCTCGCTTGAAAAAGGACTCTGCCAAGTCGCCGACCATTCCAGCGCACGCACAGGCGACACCGAACAGGGGTGCTCCCCATACCGGCACCGCGCCCGAACTGGGACAAATCGCGGGAAAAAGCCAGTAAAAACAGGCATATGCGACACCCACGGACAAGCCAATTCCGCCCGCAGCCCCTTCCCAGGTCTTTCCCGGGCTGAGCAAAGGAATCATTTTGTGCCGGCCCAGCATTCGCCCCGTGAAATAAGCGCCCGTATCGCTGGCTTTGGTTACCGCAATCATCGAGACCACTGCAGCCAATCCCCAGTTCGCGTCCATTCCTAAATTTCGAATCGAAATCATCACACCCAGGGGGACACCCACGTAAACAGCCACCATCGTCGCACAGGCGGCGCGCTCGGTCCCTCCCTTCGGGCCGCGACCAAAGGCAGCCATTTCTGCCGCTATCGCCAACGCCGTCGCACCCACCGTGCCGACGACAATCCATCCTAATCGGCCCACCGGACAATCAACCGGATAGGGCTCGCCGCGAAACAACCACAGCATGGGCAAGGCGGCTCCACCAGTGATCATCATGGTGCCTGCCAGCGCGACCTGGGGTCGAATCAAGCGACCTCCATGGGCCAGTAACTTAGACATCTCCCAGGCAGTTGCGCCGGCAAACATCAACAACAGCGGCAGCAACATTAACCCGGGCACTCCGGCCAGCGGAGCACGATAATCGATATACAGGCACAATGAACATATCGCAATTAGCACGCTGGCCGATATCAATCGCTCTCGTAGCACAATGTTCCGCCCAGCCCGTAAGAAATGAGATTGTCCCTGCTAACTGTCGCAATATTTGTCGGTGAGCAACCCACCATAACGTCTTTGTCGCTGTCCAAAATCAGAGATTGCCTGTCGACAATCGTCCGCATTAAATTCGGGCCAGCATTTTTGTGTTACCCAGAGTTCCGCGTAACTGATTTGCCACAATAAGAAATTGCTGACTCGCATTTCCCCACCCGTACGAATTAGCAAATCGGGATCGGGTAAATGAGCCGTGAAGAGGCACGATTCCAAAGCAACTTCGTCGATCTGTTCGACTTGCAACTCACCTTTCTCCACCCGCCGCGCCAAGGTCGCCGCAGCCTGGGCAATTTCTGCGCGTCCGCCATAATCAATAGCCAATACCAACCGCATCCCTTGATGATCTGCCGACATGGCCAGCGTCTCATTCATCTCGCGCAGCACTGCCGGAGGCAAACGATCGCGCCGGCCAATCACCTCCAAACGGACTCCCTGTTGTTGCAGGGTAGGACGCTGGTCAATCAGATAGAGCTCCAATAACTCCATCAAGAATTCCAATTCCGCTGGGGGCCGCTTCCAGTTTTCGCTGGATAGACAGTACAGCGTAATTGCCTCGATCCCCATCGCCGCACAGGTCTCCGTAATGACCCGCACTGTCTCCGCTCCGCGCCGATGCCCTTCGATTCGCGGCAAACCCTGAGCCTCGGCCCAACGGCCGTTCCCATCCATGATGAAGGCGATATGGCGAGGTAGAGGACTCAAGGAGTGGTTCCCATGGCGAGATGTGGATCAACAAAAATGGTTTGGGCTCGATCCGGTCCGACGGAAAGAATCCCTACCTGCACGCCCACCAGCTCTTCAATGCGTTTCACATAGGCCAGCGCGCCAGCCGGAAATTGTTCCACTGCCCGAACATGATCCACAGGCTCATTCCACCCTTTGATGGTTTCATAAATGGGTCGACAGCGACGCACTTCTTCGACATGCGTCGGTAAGCGATCAATTCGCTCTCCATCCAGCTCATAGGCCACGCACACTTTGATCTCTTCAAAGTGGCTAAGCACATCCATCATCATCAGCGCCAGACGATTGGCTCCGCTCAGTCTGGCCGTATAGCGAACCGCCACCGCATCGAACCAACCACATCGTCGAGGCCTACCCGTGGTGGTGCCGTATTCGCGTCCCAGCGTACGAATTTTCTCTCCCGTCTCATCCAACAACTCTGTCGGAAAAGGTCCACCACCAACGCGTGTGCTGTAGGCCTTGCAGACACCCAAAACAGTGTGAATCCATCTAGCTGGCACTCCAGCGCCCGCGCAGACACCAACGCCGCTACTGTTGCTGCTGGTGACGAACGGATAGGTGCCGTGATCAATATCGAGCAGTGCTCCCTGAGCACCTTCGTACAAAATCTTCTTGTCGGCTTCCGCGGCATCAAGCAAGAAATAGGTCGTATCTCCGATCATCGGGCCCAGACGCTTCGCCCAGTAGGCAGCCAGCTCACAAACTTTTGCAGGTTCGATGCTGGCCAACTCTTCGTCACTGGCGCCAAGAGCTTGCAGTAACATTGTCTTTTGTGATGCAATCTCGGCAATCCGCTCGTCACGACCTTGGCTGACCAAATCGGCGACGCGAACCGCATGGGTGCGCCCCACTTTATCCCGATAACAGGGACCAATGCCTCGCAGAGTTGTTCCAATGGATTCTTTGCCGACAACCTGCTTGTTGATCATGCGATCCTCAACCACGTGCCACGGCATGACCAAATGGGCCCGTTCGCTGACTCGCAAATTTTTCGCACAGTGCACGCCACGTTTTTCCAACGCATCCACTTCGTCAATCATTGTGGATGGATTGATCACAACCCCAGGTGTGATCAAATTTTGCACCTGCGGATGCAAAATACCACTGGGGATGTGGTGCAGCTTATAAGTCTGGTCACCAGCCACAACCGTGTGGCCCGCGTTAGCGCCACCCTGATAACGGACGACCAAATCAAACTTCGGGGCCAGCAAATCGACAAGTTTGCCTTTGGCTTCGTCGCCCCACTGTAAACCAATAACGCAAGTACCGGGCACCGCAGATCCTCCCGCGAAATCCAGCTGCACCACCCAAATGGCGAAGCCAATGTCGTCGGACGTGAGAAGGGTTCAAAACAAAGGGCAAAGCGTAGAAGAGGAACGCCCTGAGAGCAACCACCGTATCAGCGAGCCAATTGTCGAGCCCTTTTCCAGATCTCCTCGTCGGCTTGCTCTACAAGTTGCTGAAATTGCTCGGTTTCAACAGCATTATTTCCTTGTTCATGTTTGCGAAACAAAAACAGATAGGTCTCGTTCATGGGACGATAGCGATGAAAGAACATGGCATCCTTGTCGGCGATGATGCTCGCCAGCGAAGAACGCATTTCCAGTGGAATTCCCCGCTTCTGATTTCCAGGCGCCGGCTGTTCGGGCGCTAACTGTTCGGGCGTAACACCCAGAAGTTCCGCCGCCAAGAAATCGCCCAGCCCCTTGCTGCCCATTGCACTCAGACGCAGACCCGTTTCATCAAACGCTTGTTCACCCAGTTCCTTCATCGTCGCGCGAGGATCGATGACGGGCGAATCACTTTCACTCGCCACCTTCTCAATCGCCTCCACAGCAACGTCCAATGCTTGAGCATAATCGGCTGTTTTGATTCCAGGCATAGGGAAGGGAAGCATGAAAGCCAAACGACAATTCGACGCGCTCAAATCACCGGATAGCTTTCTCAGCCCGACTTCCAATTGCTGTGCCGAATGTAGGCCGTCACTGGCCTCAGCAAAACCATAGCCCACAACGATTAAGGTTGGCTTGGCCGCTTGGACGTCTTGCTGCAATCGCGCATATCCATCGGCGGGACTACCGAACACGCGTCTTGCCGACCCGGTGTAATTATCCCCTGACCAGCCCAAGTTGCGAAAACGAACTTGCAACTCGGGCGCTGTCAATTGAAAGGGTGTTTCCAAGTCACCATGACCTTGCAGTGATTCGATCAGCGTGCCACCTAACAATGCCACCGTATCGCCCTGCCGAACCAACGGCTCGGCTGCAGATAGCAAAGATAGGCCCTGCACTAACATCACCAAGGCAAGAGTACCCAATCGCTGCATTATCATGTTGAATCTCATGGAACCCGTTCGAACAAAAACGATTTACAACTGAGCTTCGATGGCTTTGACCAATTCATCGGCATCGGGCTTGGTACGTGGACTGAAACGGCCCACCACCTTGCCATCGCGACCGACCAAGAACTTTTCAAAGTTCCAACTGATATCACCCTTACCAACAGGTTTGACATCTTGGCTCGTCAAAAACTTGTAAAGTGGCGAGGCCTTTTCGCCATTGACTTCAAGCTTACTGAACATTGGAAAAGTGACATTGAACTTGCTGGTGCAGAATTCTTTGATCTCGGTCTCAGTACCAGGTTCTTGACCACCGAATTGATTGCAAGGGAATCCAAGCACTACCAGCCCCTTCTCCTTGTATTCACTGTAAAGTTTTTCAAGGCCATCGTACTGGGGTGTTAATCCACACTTGCTGGCAACGTTGACGATCAACACAACCTTGCCTTCATAGTCTTCCAAATCGACAGTTTCCCCATCGATGGTGGGAACCTTGAAATCCAACGCACAATCATGGTCCTCGGCTTCATCAGCGCGAGCGGAGACCATGGCGAGTGCGATTAAACCGGCGGCCAGAAAAGAAGCTAACTTCATCAGAGCGTCTCCCTAAAATATTACGGACGTGACAAATACACGCTTCATGATACGCGGCAAGCAAGCGGCAGGGGTAACCCCCCTGCCGCTTGCTTCCTTTGTACTGAGGCAAATGTGACTCATTTATTTTTAAAAAATCCTCGTTCGACTAGTAAGCAGTCGCTTCCACTTCCTCGGGATGTTCTTCGGTCTCTTCGTGGATCACCACAGGTTTATATCCACCCTGCGTTAAGAAATAGATCAGCAAACCTAGGAACCCAACGGCCATGGCGGCTGGCACAACTGCCGTTTTTGTCAAGGCCTCGCGACCACCATAAATGTTCGCTTCGTGCACGTTGGGAACGTCGACCGCTGCATTCGCACTGAGAACTTCCTTGTCGGCAGCAGCGATCAGATCTGCATTTTCGAAAGCGGCGGTCGTTTCGACGGCACCATCGACCAACTCGGTCGAAGTGGCCGCGTTGAGCCTTTCCGGAACTAAGGGACGATATTCATACCCCCACGCGGTTACTGGTTCTGGCATCGCATAGCGTTCAAACGTCTCTGGTGCTTCAATCTTCAATCGCTCGGACATGTAGTAACCTTGCTGAGTACCAATTCGAGGTCCAGCAATTTGCCCAACGGTCAACATACCCGCTGCACCCAGCGCGCCCATCGCCACCGAGCCACTCTTGGGATATCGCTCGCCCACCACACCTAGCATGGTTGGCCACAAGAAGGCCTTACCAAAACTATAGAAGGTGGCAGCAACAAAGATGACCCATACGGTTTGAATCGGGGAGCCCAACCACAACAGCCCTAAGCAGGCGATGATGGAGCTGGCAAATAGCAGCCCGATGGGATTCAAGCGATGCACGATAGGACCAGCAAAGAATCGCAAGATAAACATCAATGCCGACGTGTAAACAAGAACCACGATTGCATTGGGCATCAAGTTTTCCATCAATTTAGCCATCCATGAATCGACCCCCAATTCCATGTAGCCAATCAATGCATGCAAGACAATCAACACCAAAAAGGGAATCGATGCGAAGCAGGCAAAGACCACAGAGAAGCCTTCGCGACTGCTTTCACCCACCGTTTCAGGAAATCGTTCGGGTAGCGCCAGAATCCCGTAGGCCAGCACAAACACCATAAAGAATGACAAGGCATAGTGCCAAGGAATCTGCATAAACCAAGCGTTGTCGCCAAGAAATCCCGCGGTGAACAGCCCGCCGACAATCATTCCGGCTGGCCATCCAGCATGCAGAATATTCAGATAGTGCGTCTTATTTTCGGGATAGAGCTGAGCAATCAGCGGATTGATCACTGCTTCATAAAGCCCCTGGCACAGCGAAAAAACAAAGGCACTCCAATACAACATGGCAAAGACTTTGGTCTTGGCCGATTCAGGGTCCGACGCACTCCACGAATCAAACAGTGGATTCGCCGCGAATAACATCGCACCACTGACCAAATGCAACAAGAATGCTATACCCAAAAGTTTCTTATAGCCAAATTTCTCAACCAATATCCCGCCAAAGAAAATCATCAATCCGAAGCCCAGAAAACCTGCGCCCAAGATCTCGCCAAATTCCTTTCCACCTAAACCAAACTCCCTCTCCCATGAACCACCTGCACCGGTTCGAGTGGCAAAACCGACTCCTGACGCAACTAGCGTTAGGAAGCTGGCCCACATTAATTTTGTGCGGGCGATTGGAACATCCATTGTGAACTCCACCGATCTTAGAGAGCTTTGAGGGAAGGGAAGGGGCGGGACTGGATCGAGGGCGAATCATGATCACCCCCGGATAGCCGATCGTCGCCGAGCGATGGCCGAACACCCACCGCTAACGAACTTGCAACGGGAGTATAATTGTCGCTGGCCCCGAATGTAAACGATACTTAGTATTCCCTGGCCACTTCCTCTTTCCTGGAACCTCCGATGATCCGCTCTCCACTGCTGCTCAGTGAGTTCGTTAAAGCTACCCTAATCGCCCCATTCCTCGCTTTGCCACTTTGGTCCCACGCTGAAGAACCGATTTCGCAACCACAAAAATTTGCCGAACTAGCGAAAATCGATTTTGAATCTCCCGATTGCCTGTCACTGTTTCAGCCGACGGACGCTAAAAAATGGGAACTCATCAAAACCGATGACGGAAACCACGCTTATCGTTTGCTGGGAATTAGCGATTTCCAGCCCCCGCATCGTAGTCCCCACAGCATTTCGCTGCTCAAAGATGTCAAAGCTACTGACTTTGAACTGACCGCGCGTGTCAAAACCGAACAGACTTCACGCGCTCATCGCGACATGTGCCTGTTCTTCGGATACCAAGACCCGAGCCACTTCTACTATGTACACCTAGGCCAAGCAACAGACGACGCCGCTAACCAAATATTTGTCGTAGACGACGCTCCCCGCACCAAAATTAGTGAAAAGTCCAATGACGGGACCCCCTGGAAAGATGACACTTGGCACAATGTCAAAATCGTGCGAAATGTGGCTTCCGGTCTGATTGAAGTCTATTTCGACGACATGAGCTCACCGCAAATGGTGGCACACGACACGCGATTCACCTGGGGACAAGTGGGACTCGGCTCGTTCGACGATATGGGCCTCTGGGACGATGTTATCCTGAAGGGCATGCAGCCCAAATAACCGGGTTGTCCAAAAAAAGAAGGAGCAAGTTCAAGTCCTGCCGAAGATTCGGTCGATGACGGTTGTGACAGATGGTCTGGGCGATTGGCGCCCAGGGGCTAGTCTGCTCGGTTTGGCTCGATCGCAGTGTTCAGTGTGGGGGAGATGGTAATGAGTGCCAAGCGTAACCAAAAATGGTGGCAGACGATGACCTTAGTTGGCGGTGCATTGGTCATCAGTGGTGCGTCCACTGGTTGCCAAGTGGCTGTTAACGGTCAAACGTTACCGAGCCCCTATTACTTGGAAGATGACGTCCAATATTTCCCAGGTGCTGGCGACTTTAAGTTGCCGCGGGAAGAAGCCGCCCTGCGTGCCGCACGGGCCGAAGAAAAACTCCAATCGCGATAACCGCTTGGTGATATCCAACTACGTTCCATGCGTCGTCACTTCTCGGCGCGTGGAAGTGTCTCGATGGGTTTCTTTGCGATCCCTGACAGAGCTACGTTGTCGTGCGGCTGGCCAATCTTGCTATTGCCGCCTGCGGGGACAATGCTGTCCAGCAATCCTCTGCAGCGGATTGGGTTAGGCCCATTTCTGCTAGTCGCTTTAACGCGTCATCCACTTCGAAATTTATTTCGACCCCCAACGCTTCGCGGATGATTCGCTCTCCATAACGACGCATGCGTCGACGACTCACCCCTATGCTTTGCCATAGCTCGGCGTCTACAGTCGCAGGCCCGTGACTTGTCCCTGCGCTGGGTGCCGCAGCGCTGGAAGCATGGCAGGCAGTGAGCAGCGCAAAATAGCCCAGCACCGTCTCACGACAAGCTTGCTGCCGCGCCTCCTCCAGCACTCGATAAATGACTCCCGCATTACTATCAAGCTTTTGAAAATAAAGACTGCGCGTGAGGTTGAGCTCGTAGTTTTTCTTGGTCTGAAAGTAGCTGGAAACCGATCGGAAAACATAGCCAATCGTGGCGCCAACCAGCCCCACTACGACCCACAGCTTCCCTGTGGTCACCACCGCAACCAACAACACCAACCGCACCAATTTCCACAACGTCATTCCTAACCCGCCCAGCGACGGGACCAGAATTTTCGTCCGGTCAAACCAACCGATGCGAATGGAAGTTCCTGGCAACAGCATGTCGACATCCGCTTTGGGAATATTCTTGAACATTCGCAAATAAAGCCGATTGCTTTCACCCTCGCCATCCACGGCAATGTCGGGGAGAACTTGAAACAAGACCACCAACCGGCGGTAAATGGGCACCTCGACCAGTTGCTTGCGATAAAGCCGTTTCCAGTGGCGATGCTCCCTCATTCCCACCACGTCACCGCGCGCAAACACTGCCAGGTGACGAAAAATATTGAGGTCCACATGCAAGGGAACGCCCCACAAACTGGCAACTTGGACCGCTGTATCAAGTTCCTCACGCGATAATTCGGCATAATCGGCCGTGGCCAACAAGTCCCGCATCAGTTCCGAAACTTGCGCTGCATCCTCAAGCAATTCTGCCTCGTTTCGCGAAGCGAGCAGCGACGTGTCGCGATCGGGATCGAGCCCCGCATAAGCGCCCTCTAGCTTTTGATGCAAAGGGAAGGTCTGGTGATAGAGATGGCTCGCCATCCGACGGCATACTTCGACAAAAGAATCAGCATCAATCGCCAGCGGCAAGCGTGTTGCCAAATACTCAACCAGGTCAGTAACGGGAACCGGAACAAAGGGTTCGATTCGCCAATGACTGGCATGCTCGGGTATATATTCACCGGTGGTGCTTTGCTCCATTTTTCCTTGGGGAGAGATCATGTTCGACCGAAAATTAACAAACCAGGGCAACCAAGAAGGGCAAAATCAAGATGAACAGAACCAACATGCTTCATCCAGCAAACAACTGAAGGACCTCAATAATCCTTCGCCGATCATCTGCGGAGTTGCTCTTGATATGGACGGCCTGATGTTCGACACCGAACCATTGTACCATCGCGCGGCGGACGCGTTGTTGATTCGGCGCGGGCATCGCTACGAAGATGCCGTGCGCAAGCAAATGATGGGGCAGCCTGGCCCTCAGGCCATCCAAATCATGATTGATTACTATGGTTTAATCGATTCCCCGGAAACCATTATTGGCGAAGCCGACGCGCTCTTTACCGACCTCCTAGCGAAGGAATTCAAGTCGCTACCTGGTCTCTACGAACTGCTTGACTTACTTGATCATCTCGCCATTCCTTATGGCGTTGGGACGAGCAGCCGACGACATTTTGCCGAAGAAATCCTCGGCCGTGGAAATGTCTTGCACCGCCTGCAATTCGTCATCACAGGTGACGATGTTAAGCACGGAAAACCCAACCCAGAGATCTATCTGAGCGCCGCCAAACGGCTCGATATTCCAGTCAACCAAATGCTGGTCTTGGAAGATAGCGAAAACGGCTGCCTAGCAGGTGTCACCGCCGGCGCGGTGACCATCGCTGTACCCGGTCCCCACAGCATCGATCACTGCTTTGAGGGAACCGTGGAGATCCTGGACTCTCTCCAGGATCCGCGACTAACATCGTTGCTGTTGAAATCTACGCCTCAATAGCACAGCAGTTCACTCAAAGCCTAGCGAGGGCGTCTATCGTCCAATTCCTCGCTTGACGCCGACCGGTCCACTGGCAACGTTGGAAAATTCCCTACGATCGGCCCCGATATGCTGACTCCCGATCTGTTCCAGTGATGCCCTGAGTGATTGGTTTGTGCATCATCGCCACGATAAAACACCGAGTCTGCTCCGACCGTTTCGACAATCTCACGCACCAGTTGCGCCACGGAATGGGTTTTGGTTTTCTCAAAGATTCGTTTCCGCCTTGCTTCCACAGTTCGTTCACTAATCCCCAAACGTCCAGCAATCCGTTTGTTCAAACTTCCTTCCATCACAAACCGGAGCACCTGAAACTCACCCTCGGTTAGCCCCTGCAACTGCTTGTCCATGGTTTCCCAACGAATCCGATGGTCCACCACGCATTTGGATAAGTTCATTGCTTGCTGAATTTCCTCATCCAACTTCAGGTGATCAATCGGATATCGAAGCACAGAAAATGCGCCCCGCTGCATTGCCTCCACGACCGCCTCAAGACGAGGTGCCCGAACAATCAATATCGTTGGCACGGTTCCCGACGGCAGAAATGAGCCGCTCTCCCCATGGCCTTCAGAAAAATCAACTTGGCTGCCGTCATCTTCCGCTTCAATGAGGGTCACTCTTGCAACATGATTGGCGTCACTGGTCGTTCCCAACAACGCTGGATCACGCACTAATACATAGCCCCGTTGTTGCGAAATCGTTCCCAATAACTCTGCTATTTCGTTGCTGACATTGCCTGCCTGCAAGTAATATACAAATGGCTTCACTTTTGTTCACGTTAGTTTATCTGGGTGCTGAAATGCCCCTTTCAACACCCACCGTCCCAAACAACTCCTACAGAGGACTACAAGCCCACCTAGAAAGGCGAATCGTCTAAAAAATTACCGCTCGCACCCCTCCGCAGGGCTTGCGTGCGCAGAGCAAAGGCTCCTACTTGGTATACGCGAAAATGAGCTTCCGAAAGCCGCACCCCTTTATCGAGAATTTTGGCCCGAAACATGCTGGGGGGGATTATTCAGGTAAGAGTTCAGCTAGCGCCCTCGCATCGTTTGCCAATTGATCTGCCGATTGGGGCCGGCGTAGTGGATCAACGTCCATGCATTTGAACACTAGCCGTTCCACCGCTTCCGGCACATCGGAACCCCTTAACTCCTTAATTGGCGGATAGTCACCGGCGAGTACTTTTTCGAAGACGCTCGATGAATTCTCGCCCAGAAAGGGTTCTCGTCCAGCTAATAAGAAATAGGCGACCGCCCCCAATGAAAACAGATCGCTGGCTGGTTCCGCCAGGTAGGGAGAGCGAATCCGCTCCGGTGCCATATAGAGTGGCGTACCGACCCAGACGCGCTGATCAGTATTGTAGAGACCAGCATCACCTGTCTTGGCCTTGGCAAGTCCAAAATCAAAGACAACAAGCCAATCTGTTCCGTGACGCTCTTGGGTGAGCATGAGATTTTGTGGCTTGATGTCACGATGCACAAGCCCCATGAAGTGAGCTTCGGCGATCGCTTCGGCAGCTTGTGCAATCAATCGCAGAACGCGTTTTACTGGCTGGGGACCTTCCGCTTCCACCAATTTATCCAAAGTAATTCCGGACAACAATTCCATGGCAAAGTACGGTTCACCCGCGTCGGTGTAACCGCAATCAAAAATTGAGACTGTATGGGGCGAACAAAGTCGAGCCAAAACACGCACTTCGCGATCGAATCTTTTGCGAGACTGTTGATCATGCGATTCAGACGTCAGAACCTTTATTGCGGCAAACCGCTCAAGCAGCAGGTGCTTGGCTTTGAATACCGCCCCCATTCCCCCACATCCAATCTGCTCTTGCAGCTGGTAGGATCCGACAATATCGCCCACTGAAAACCTGAATTTGGGTGCCCGTGGCGGCACATAAGCAGAAACGATCATCGCACAAAAACAGCAGCCCGAGGCAAAATAGGAAGTGACTAACAGGCGATGAAACAGACAGCACGGTCGAATGGCTTCCTCATAATCCAGCTTGGCAAGCACTCCAAAATCCAAGTCTGCGATCCATCGATAAGCGGCAATACACTCGGTGCCCTGGAAGTCAACAAATGGATTCAATTCCGTACCGTCACCACCGTTCACCGCCTTGCTGACCGGCACCAGCAATGGCATCTGAGATTCGCTATCGATCGAGTTCCCTCGAAGTTCTACTGGAGCTTGAGCATCAACCGGACGCGTCAACTCATCGGCTCGCTTTGCCTGCAATCGACTCCCGATGTCAAAACACTTCAGTTTGTTGTCAGTGATACGATGCTGACTCAGGGCAACTCCCAACTGGTCAAACGAAATGACTTCCCCCGATTTGCCAAAATCAAACTCTCGATTGAGCTCAGTAAACTGGCTTGTCAAAGCACTCTTTGAGACACCCAGAGCAACCCTAACGCGGCCATTCTTGTCAAAAACCGGCACAATAATCCAAGCCAGTTTCATTTGCTCGGAGGCAGGGAAAACCTCAGTTCCCGTTACATGAAGGTCCGAACTTCTGGGAAGGTGTAACACAGAATTTCCGTTAAACACTTTCACTAGATCGTTTGAATAGAGTGAACTCCATTTCATTGCCAATTCTGGGTCTTCGTACGATGAAACCAGAATTTGCCCGTTGGCGGCCCACAGTATAAAGTCAACCGATTCACCTAATCCATTATGGAGCACGACTGATAGATCGGAGTCACTTTCGTCGCCCAACTCTTGGACTTCCGTTTCCTCAAGCCTTGCTGATTCGTCGATTGCGAACAAAATGCGCCGCGCTTCGCGACCTCGCGCGACTAATTCCACTCTGGATACGTGCATCGCAGTCCAGAGGCGCATGGTTGTGGCGACCAAGCTAGTCAATTGCTCTAGTTCGGCCCCTCGGGCCCGGATCACATTGCGATGCACCTCGCTCAAGGTGATCGAGCCTATCAAATTGATGAACAGACAAAACAGCAGAACGAGAGATAGAGCTCGCGTCCAAAGGGAGTGAGAATTCCAAAACAACCTGAATTGCGAAAATTTGTTTCGGAGGTGTGCCACAAGGTTGCCCTGAAGCGGTGGGCGAAACCGGCCGGTTCCATCATCGCCGCCAACTTCGAGCGATCTTCCTTCCACTGCTAAAGCTTCACTTTCGGCAGCCACCGGATCGTGAAAACTTAGTAGCTCACGAACATTATTCGCTAATATAAAATCATCCTGGCAAAGCTGCTCAATCCTTGTTTGCTGAGCTTCCAGTGGTAGATCGAAGACCTGCTCGAATACTTCCCTGATTCGCGCATATTCGTCTGGACTCACGTGTCCTCACCCTCAGAGAGCACTTTGCGCAGCCAGGCGCGCGCCATTGCCCAATCCTTCTCCACGGTTCGCAAACTGACCCCCAAGGCCTCCGCGATTTCCTTCATACCCATACTGCCAAAAAACTTCATCTCCACCACTTTGGCTTGACGATCATCCAGGATTTCTAGCTGAGCCAGCAAATCATTCAACCGCAATATTTGATGATCCTGTCGCATGTCAAACGTGATCGATTCATCCAGTTCAACTTGAGTCCAGCCCCCACCTCGTTTCTTCGCATTTCTGTGGCGAGCATGATCCACAAGCAGGTGACGCATCACTTTTGCGCCAATGGCAAAAAAGTGGGTCCGACTCAGCGCATCAACCTGGTTTTGATCCACCATTCGAATGAAGGCTTCGCTGACTAACGAAGCGGGCGTAAGCTGATCGTCATTCTTTTCGCGACGTAGGTAACTGGTGGCCAAGCGGTGAAAGTCGTGGTAGAGCAAATCAAACAAACGCCGATGTGCATCGCCATCCCCCCCTTGCAGCGCCAACAAGTCTTTTGTGGCCGATGTCATGCAACCCTCCGCCTCGCCTAGTCTGTTATTTCAACGCTCCGTACGAAGAAAACGTGACCGCTCCGATCCGTAGGAGCAGCCGATAAAGCTGAAAAGCCAGATTTGTCACTACTCGGATTGTAATGACTTTCAGCGCGTCAAAATGCCACATAGTGCAAATAAACTCATCGATCTTGGGTGCTCGCACACCCTCCTGCAGAATTATTTAACAGTCTTCGGTAAAGCTGTCTGACCGCTCAGAATTGTTGCAGATAACGGCTCAGTTGGCTTCCCAAGTGGTCATCGATCGGGCCAACAATGCTTTCAAATTCGGCAATCCGCTGCTGGGATGGATAGGCGTCAAAAGGGGCTCGATTGCCAAATACACGGAGCAGCTCCGCAAATTCGTCCCCACGACGCTCTGAAAGATAGAAAACCAGTCCCCAGGAGAGCGCGTATGCAGACTTTATAGTCGCACGCTCCCGAAACATCTGGTCTCCTGAAATCAATGAGTTCAGGTCGGCAACGAGACGCGCATTGTCCCCCTCGTAACATTCTAAAAACAGCCGCCGCATCTGGGGATCGCATCGATCCGTCGCTCGATCAGCTGCCCGGCCGCCACCTCGTCCTCCAGAAATCCCTTCCGCTTGAAACAGACACCCGATTCCCTCGACAATCCAGTGGGGCGTCTCAACAACTCGGCTATGAACTCCCGAATTAAATGCCGACTGGTGAGCCGCCTCATGTCGTATGGTTGAATCGAGTTGATCACCGCCATGTTCGTGGTTGTACATCACAATGCGATTGCTCGCTCGATCGTAGATTCCCAGAACATCCGCATTCACATTGACTTTCATCCTATGCAGGTGCCGCATAAAAGAAGCCTGATCAGGCATGACGATCGCCACGAGAGGAAAATTTCCATCGAGGACTCGGACTCCGCGCACTGAAAAGTAGCCGGTAAAGCTGCGGTGCAGGGCCTCAAATATTTCGGGCCATTTCTGCCTCACTCCGCGTGGCTGCACGACCAGGAAATGGCCCGTGGAGCGAACTTCGAAGTCACGACCAAATTCTTCTTGCAAGGCAACTCGCAAATCCATCGCCTCAACAGGCGTAAATCGACCTTCTTTGACAGCCAGCGCATTGCCGGAGGCGCGAGGATCAAAGTCATGCAACTTGCCATCGTCAGCCAGCAAAATACAGCGGTCCACCGTACGAATTAGCGCCAAACCCTCAACAGGTACTCCCTCGACCGTCCCACTTACCAACCGTGGAGGAGCTGCCTGACTCCGTCCAATTGGCATCAAAATTATGATCAACAGCAACGTGGCCCGTGCCAGAGGGAAAGGTGAGCCATCACTCAATCTGCCCACACTATGCTGCTGCTTTGATCCGGACGGTTTCACGCTGACGCCTCTCTAACACTGCAATCCAACGGACAATAACGAACTTCTCGGCGAACAAAATGCACCGCACAATAACCTTACGTTAGAATTGAGCTTTCCATTTCCTTAACAAAACTCTCTGTCCTTGTGCGACCGCTGGATAATCCGATGGTGTGGATCACGACGAATGTAGGGCCCAACCCCCGGCCCATTCCCCCTTTTGCCGCTTTCACAGGACTCGCGTTATTGCTCGTGTTCGCACCGTTCAGCCCATCCCTGAGCAGCGTTTCTCTGGCTCAGGAAACGCCGCCGGCCGATGCCCCCATCTCCGATGATTCCGAGCCCGATGATTCCGAGCCCCAAATACCGCTTGAGCTGCGAAGCGCTGTGGCCGAAGCACTCGATGGTTTGGATGCAGGCCAGTTGGCCAAACGACAAGCAGCAGAAAAACAGCTGCTCGAATTGGGCGCCGAAGTCTTACCGCTGCTCCCTCCCTTCGATAACAACCTCTCTGCTGAGGCTCAACAACGCCTCAGACGAGTCCGCAGAATGCTAGAGCAAATGAAAGCGGAATCCGATGCAGAAGCGTTGATTATCCGCTTGGGAAGAGTAACCACGCTGGACGAGGCGCTGACTCGCATCACCGATGTCTCGGGAGTCAAATTTCAACTTGCCGGTCCCGTCGAACAGCCACTCGCATTAACTCTTGGTGCCATGCCTTTCTGGTCCACTCTCGATACGGTGCTCGACGCGGCTAATTTGGAAATTAACTTTTATGCTGGGAACGCTGGTGAAATCGGCTTAGTTCCGCGCCCCGCTGGCAAAGATTCGCGGACAAATTCGGCCGCCTATGCGGGTGTGTATCGATTAGAAACGACTGCGGTCAACACTCGCCGCGATTTCCGCTCACCTCAATTGAGCGGTCTCAATGTCTCGACGGAAATCGCTTGGGAACCGCGGCTCACTCCCATAGGATTGAATCTTCCCTTGAATCAAGTCGTTGCCATTCTTGACGATGGCCAAAAATTAGTTCCCGAAGAAGGACAAATCTACGTCTCTGCGAATGCCTCGATTCCCTTTTCTCAGATCAACATCAATCTTCCTTTGCCGTCGGGTGCGCCTCGAAAAATCGATACCTTGACCGGTGTACTACGCTCTATGCTGCCCGGTGCAAAAGATCATTTCAAAGTCGACTTAGCGACCAAACACGAAGAGGAATCGGTTGGGAATCTGACCTTTCTCGTCGAAGAGGTTCGTCCCAATGGAGAGCTCTTCGAGGTCCGTGTCGAAGTCCTCTTTGCGAATCCCGGCAATTCGCTCGAATCCCATCGTCAATGGATCTTCGAAAATCCCGCCTACGTGATCACCACCGACGGCACGCGACTGGAACACCTCGGTTATCAGACTTACCGGCAGACGGCTGATCGTGTTGGCATTGCCTACATGTTTGATCTTGATAATGAACTCACTGGCAAGACTTTTCACTACGAATCGCCCATCTCGATCATCGAGAGCGAAGTCACCTTTGTGATGAAGGATATATTGCTGCCGTGACCCATTGCATTCCTTTCAATAGCCGAGCCTGCATTCGCGCAACTTGCCACAGCCTGTTGATTTCCTGGATCCTCTCCCTGCTGGCTAGTAGCGGCTTGGCGCAAACGACTTCTCCTTCACCTCCGCAGCACGAACCGGTGGCTCGCGTCGGAGAGACCGCGCTAACTCGACTCGACATCGACGCGACACTTCAGGAAACTTTTGATCCGATCAGTGCTCCAGATTTGAACGCTTCGCAAACTCTTCGAATTGCCACATTGACGGCACTTGTGCGGCGAGAATTGGCCCTGCAGCGACTCTTGGAATTGGGAGGGGAACCGCTGGCCGCTCGCATCCAGCGTAAACAAACTCAACTTCATCAATCCTTGCTCACGAGTAACCCAGATGCGGAACTGACCGAATCGCAATTGCGGTCCATCGCTTGGCAGTTCGCCTGGAACGAATATCTCGAACAACATCTCAATGAAGCCAACCTCAAGCGATTCTTTGAAACGCAACGCTGGCAATATGCAGGAGGTCGCGCTGAAATCGCGCAAATTTTCGTACCCCATGCAACGGCAACTCCTGTTGATTCGGAAAAACCCAGCGACGCGGAAACACCCAGCGGCGATGGCCTGCTCGCAGAATTGCAAACGCAAATTCAGTCGGGCAAGGTCTCCTTTTACGATGCGGCCAAAAAGTACTCGCAATCCCCTTCTGCCGCAGCGGGTGGCGAAATGGGGTGGATAGAGGCCAGCGGGGATGTCCCCACTCCAGTCGCTGCGGCCGCGTTTACTGGTGACCTGAAAACTCCGCTTGGTCCCATCCGCTCGACTCTCGGTTGGCATCTTATCGAAGTGCGTAATAGAGAAGAGGGTACGCGAACTTTTGAGCAAATCGAGGATATGGCCGCACTTCGAAAGGCTGCTTCGGACTTCCTCTTCAATCGGCTTGTGGCAACTGCTGCAAAAAATATCACTGTGCAATGGCTCGACGACTCTCTTCAGCCGCCCGACTCTTGGCGTTCTGCCACGCCTTAACCCGACCCAGTTACTGTTGACCGATTCGCCCGAATCATGGTACACGGCCAATCTTGAATCTTTTTTTCTCGATTTCCAAGATTTCCGTACTACCACCCAGTTCCCCATGGCTGGCCGATTCGGCACTTACGTACCCCACCTTGCTCGCGGCTATTGCCGCCGGGACCGATGGTGTATTGGAATTGCCGCGTTGTTCACACTGATTCCACTTTCAGCGTGTCGCAGCCGCGCCTACCAAGACGTCTATAACGATCAACTAACCAGCGAAGTTCGCATTCTCGAAGATCAACTCTACGAAGCAGATTACCAAAATCAGGTACTGCAACAGAAATTGGAACGGGAACGTCGCAAGCAACTCAGCGAAAAAACACCTGCGAACTCACGCGCGCCACTTTCGTCGTCCAGCAACGGCAGCAAAGCCCGTGCGAGCGAGCCGGGAAAAGTCGACTCCGCGACGCCCACCGTTCCGTCGGAGTTCGACGTCGACTTGGGAACCCCCGACGACGACCTGCCGGCCCCATTCATGTTGCCTCGGGTCCAAGTTCTCCCGCCACGCGTCGAAGAATTCTCGCCACCCCAAATCGAAGAGGGGGAACCGGCACCTCCGGGCGGCGAAGCCACCGACGCACCCTTGCCCCCGGGCCAAATTCCAACACCCGAATCAGCGCGCTTGCTGCTACCAATCGAACCGACGTATCCAGTGTCGGTAGAGATCCATCCAGGCCTAAGCGGAGGCCACCATCAAGACTCCGACAACGAAATTGACGGCTTGTATCTGGTTGTGACCCTCAAGGACAACCTTGGGAAAATATCCCATTTCGATAAGCCGATTTCGATCGTCCTACTTGATCCCGATCCGTCAAAAACCGGCGAAGCGGCTCGCATCGGTCGCTGGAATTTCACGGCACAGCAAGTTGCAGAGCACTTCCGAGAAACACCGCTCCCGTCGTTTCATTTCCCCATCCTCTGGAATGATCGCATTCCGCAGGGAAATGAAGTGGCCGTGTTTGTGCGCGTGATGACCAATAGCGAAACGCCGATCGAAACCGATATGATGCTCCGCTTTCGCACCTCCACCACCGCCGATTGGCAACCGAGCGGCTTAGGTACCCGATCCGCTGGCTTGGACCCAGCAACCGTCTGGCGTTGAGCTCGAGTCGGTTATTCCGATCGACTGGTCACCAGTAACTTCAAGCCATCCAAAGTCTTGAGCACCGATTCGGGCTCAATATCGGTCCATCCCGATGCTTTGTGACGAATGATGGATAATTTAAACATCTCCAATGCTTCGCTCATGTCGGGCGGCAAATCGGGGAGGCCTGCAAATGGCTGAATCAACGATGGGGAACCGGCACCTTCAAGATGATCTGTGTCGTCATCGTTGTTCCCATCGGACATCGACGGCTCGTCCCCAAAATCAGAACCTTCCGAAATCGGGCCGGCAGTGATTCCATCGGGATCGTCTTCGTATCGACCCTCATTCCCGCCCCCTTGAGCAGGCATGACGACGTCTTCGTCGGTATCCGCTGCAATAATATCGGCTGCCTTGGGCTTGTCCTCCGGCTTGCCGCCCATCGCCTCCCAACGCTGGTCACGCATCTCCGAAATGCTCCAACCACTTCGTACCGCTCCCTCCAGCCACAGCGGTGCATCGTCCCAATCAAGGGCAGCCAAAAAATGGCTCCAGTAAAGTCCTGGATACGATTCGTGCTCTCCTCCAAACCGATCAAAGACACGCCGCAATCTGCCAACATGCGGTGCCGTGACCCCGCCCACACACCGCGCCCAAGCTTCGTCTGAATACTCCGTAACCGGAGCACCCTGACTCTCCAAACTCCCTCTCCAATCAAGAATGATCTTGCCTTTCTCCCAATTGGTATTACTTATCAAAAGATTCCATCGCCCCACGAACGGCTCGCTAGTCGCCAGGACGGTTTCATCAAGTTGCACTTCTGTTTCAAAAGGAACGTCGTATTCGATTTCACTTTCCATGGGGCGTCGTTCTTCCTGGGTGGTGTTCATTTTGAGCTAAGACAATCCCCCCCAAACATTGCTCATCACATGGACTCCCATTTAGGTCGGGACTACCGTGAACGAATCGATGGGAGGCGGGGCCTAGGAACACTACAGCCAGGAACTGCGCCGGGAAAGTGGCGAAGCCGAATTCATTCCCGTTTCTCGACCCCAGCAAGTGCAGCGTTGACGATTCTCCCCCTTACTTCCGTTTCCGCTCCCTTTTTCACCTGGGGAAAATGTGTGGAAAACAACGACCAAGCTGTGAAGCTGTAACAGTCAAACATTTTCCTTAACGACGCGAAGACCATGCTGCCGAAGCGATTCCGTGCTAGACAGCATTCCCAATTGGATAGTTGCCTGGAAAACACTGGCAAAATGGAGCAGTTGCGACATTTGGGATAGCCGACACCTAGAAACGCAATCAACTAGCTTCCTCCGGCCGATGTTCTAAACGGACACCTTGCCGAATTAGCCGATGGACGTTCGATGCCTACAAAATCCCAATCAACCCTAACGCTCAACAACTCCTCGGCTACAGCCTATGTCACGCTTTGGTTGGTGATCGCTTGGCTCACCACTTGGATGACGGCCACCAGCAGAGCTGACGACCAAATTGGGAGCGGCCTCAACGACACACCCATGGCTGCGTCGATCGCTGATGAAATTGTCAGCGTCGATCAAGACTGGTCCGGTGGAGATCCGCTCTACGACCAATCGTCGTTTGCTGACTTCGCCCATCGAATCGGATTAGGCTCATGTACTTGCGGCGAATGCGATGATTTCCACTGGGAATTTCTGCCCCGTGATCCTCTTTATCCGTTCTACCTGGCGGATACCAAGCAATCGCGTATGGCGGGCCAATGGTTAGAAGCGACGGGTGACTCGACTTTGCTCGATGGTACCTTAGGGGGCCGATTTGGCATTTTTCGCTACGTTGATTCGCAGCAAGGTCCCTTCCGACGCGGCGTTCAAGCGGACTTCGAAGGTTCCGCTCAAGTGCGTCTGGACATGGATCGGAATCATGATGTGCGCTCTGTGGACTTCCGAGCTGGAGTTCCCATCTCCTTTTCGTTCGGGCGCCTGCAAACAAGAATTGGGTACTACCACCTGAGCTCGCACGTGGGTGACGAATTCTTGCTCCGCGTTCCTAATTTTGATCGCAAAAACTTCAGCCGCGATGTCCTCTTCATGGGTGCGGCGTACTGGCTTGATGATAGCACGCGAATCTACGGCGAAGCGGGCTGGGCATTCACTTGCGATGTCAGCGAGCCCTGGGAATTTACCTTTGGTATCGAAGAAGCACCCCGGCATCCGACAGGCGTTCGCGGAGCTCCTTTCTATGCAGTCAACGGCCATCTTAGACAAGAAGTTGATTTTGGCGGCGAATTCACCGCTCAACTTGGCTGGGCTTGGAGAAGCAGCTACGACACAGGCCTACTGCGTCTCGGTCTTCAATACCTCAACGGCAAAAGCAACCAGTTCTCGTTCTATAATGAGCACGAAGAACTGTTTGGCGTTGGACTCTGGTACGACTTCTAGGCTCGTGTAATTCGCGGCTCGTGTGATTTCCAGCTCGCGTAATTTCCAGCTCAGTGAACTCGGCGCCATCATCTTTGGCGCCGAGCTCATTTGTCTCGTTTGCGGGAAATTCGTTTACAGGTCCAGAGCCGGTGGCGCCATCCCGCCGCTCAGCCCGCCACCTGAATTTGTCTCACCTTCGCTACCACCCGGCAACATTCCTGGTGATCCCGGCATCATTCCACCACCAGAGTTCATCCCGGGCATACCAGGCATGCCTCCCATACCAGGCATGCCTCCCATACCAGGCATGCCTCCCATACCCGGCATGCCTCGAGCTCCATTATTGCTGGTCTGGCCCATATTGGGATCTCGCAATCCGATGTCGGAGTACGAGGTGAGGTGTTTCTGTAAATCTTCGGCAACCTCGCGGCGAACCGCCTCTGAACCGGCTACCAAACGGAGTCCATCGTCCCCCAGCAGCAACTCGGTAGCAATCATCACTTCCTCGTCGGTGAGCGAGCCTTGGTAGTGATACATTTTGACCTCAGCGAGCGCCTGCAACACGGGAATGTCGTTATCGGCGACTAACATTCCCACACGAGCACGGGCGCGAGCCGCATCCAATCGAGGCATATCGGTTACTGCCAACGACCGATCAATGGATTCAAACAGCGGCTTTAATGCATCGGAAACCATGGTGCGAGGAATATTCCCTTCACCTGTTTTGTTTCTCGCTTTGACTTCCGTAGATGTCAGCTTTTTACTGGAAACGGCTGGCAACTCTGGCTTGGAAACCACGATAATCCGGGCCTTGGTTTCATTGTCGGATCCTTCCCGTCGCGCTTCCACTTTCACATCGAAATGAAGGAGGAAATCAACACCCGCTTCCTGGGCTTCGGATAATGCCGCATTGTAATCCAACACACCTAAATAAATGATCCCTGGTCGCCATTGCTGATAGGGCAAGGGCAGGGCGGATGCAAAGCTGGCTGGTGCACCCGCCGCCGCACGTCCTCCACCCATGCCCGGCATTCCGGGCATCCCCGGAGGCATTCCTGGGCCAGCGATCCCAGCCCCCCCCGGTGCCGAAGTGGTCCCTCCTGGATAACCGCTTGGCATTTGGGGAACTCCCAAGTTGGACTCTCCGCCGCCGCTGGACATTCCCGCCGCACCTGGCAGCCCCAATGCTCCGCCGCCTCCCGACATTCCAACCGCACCCGGCAGCCCAAGTGCCGCTCCGCCACGCCCAGCACCACCACCTGCCGCCACTTCAGGCTGCGCCACAACTGGCCGCGCGAACGATGAAAACGAGACGCCAAAATCTCCGTTGCCGAAACGCGTATCAAACATCTCGCCGGAGACCGTGGCAAAGAGACCTAATGTTCGCTCGATGTCCGCCACTGAGTTGCCCAACGCAGCTGGCGCGACGCCGCTACTTCCACTCATGCCAGGCGCTCCCATGCCGGGAGGACCTGATGGCAATCCCAATGTGCCACCTGCACCTCCAGATCCTCGGGAACCAGCCGATCCACCGCGCGTCGTAGCAGTCCCACGAGTTTCGGACGTAATCGGTTCTATTTCACCGTCAAAACCCTCCGGAGTCCGCACCGTTATCGCTAGCCCCCAGCGAGCATGCCAGACGGGTCTTTGCAAGACTTTGCTAAATCGAACCTCATCGAAACGCTGACCCGCTGCCTCGCTTTCTAAGGCCATGTGGGCGTACAGCAACTGATTGGCAAGCGCTTCGTAACCTTGCTTGAAAGCCATGTCGGCTTGCGAGGAATAATCCCGTGGGAAAGATGCACCCTGAGTCGTGTCCACTTTCGAAAGTGCGCTGGCAAGAGCACCGGAATCGAAATTCATAATTCCGCCCATGCCCATTCCTGAATTCCCGCCAGCTCCAGCTCCAGTTCCAGCACCTTGCCCCGATCCACCAAGCATACCGGGATAACCGGATGTGCCTCCCATTCCCCCGGGCATTGGAAAACCACTGCCAATTCCGGGCATCCCACCAGGCCCGCCACTCGACATTCCACCCGGTGCTCCTCCCTGCTGACCGCCGCCGTGCCCGGCACTACCTCCTCCACTATTAATTCCGACCGCTCCAGGGCGTCCTCCACCCCCGGAATTCATTTCATTCCCACCATGTCCAGCCGAAGAGGGAGCGCCTGATGAGTTGTCTCCCGAAGAACTACTTCCGGAAGACTCACCGCCACCACCTGAATTTGCACCACCACCACCGGAAGACGCGCCGGCAGAACCTCCGGATCCACCTCCCGAGTCGGTTGTTGCCGGTGAAGGTGGTCCAGACGGAGCAGGCGTTGAGGTCACCGATGCGTCAGCAACTGGTTCCGACGAACTACAGCCGCCACTAACAAGCGTGGCACCTAAGAGAATTACCCCGGCGGCTTGGCCGCCCCTGGTAATCATTCGCGTTGCTAAAACGGCAACAGGGAGTCGAACACGCATTATCGATGACTCTCAAAAAGAAAAAAATTGTGGGTCGTGTCTATAGTATGAGGGGTGATTGCCGCTGTGTCGAGCAATTGCCAAAAGTTGTTTTCTCCAGTCCTAACGGGGAATTGAGGGAACTTTAACTGGACCAAAGTCTTCCAACACCAATGATTGTTTATTAGAGTGGAGACTGGTTAGACGTCTGACGCCGAGAAATTACCCTGATTATGGTCAAACCGGATCGTCCCGTCCCGCCTCGTCGCGGTCTGCTCAACGCCCGCCGCCGTTGGCTGAAGTTTGAGTGGCTCGACGATCGTCGGGTTCTCGCTAGCATTGCAGGTCAAGTTTTTCTGGACTCGGACCAGTCTCTGAGGAAAAACGACAATGAACCTGGGCTCGAGCACCGCGTCGTTTATGTCGACTTGAACCTCGATTCCATGGTTTCCGTGGGCGAGCCCCTAGCGCAGACCGATTCCGAAGGTCGCTTTGAGTTCAATGATCTGGCGCTCGGCGATTACACCGTGCGCATGTTCAATGGCACGACTTCACAACAGCAAGTGACTCCATTCCGTGGCGAACGCGTTGACGGGGTGATCCCTGTTAGCGATCCATTTGCAAATGGCATCGGTTCGTTGACCAGAATGCAGGGTGACGTTGGTCTGATTTCTTACACGGCCTCAGGCCGGATTCTCACGCAAATCAATCTTGAAGCCAAAACAACGAAATCCCTCGAACTGCCTGGCGTGATCACTGAATTCCAATCGCTGGGGATCGATTCGGTTTTAGTGACCCTGAGCGGTTCGTCTCTCGATCCTCAGAACACTCCACCTCAGGGTGTGATCGTTTCGTTCGCCAATAATCAAATTACGCCGATTGAGCTGGATGCAAGCTCTCAGGATTTGTTTTTTGGCACCTTCGCAGTTGGTAAAGACAATGCGGGCTTGCTGATTCCTCAAGGAAATCCCGGAACTAGCGTTCCGCTGCATACTTTGGAATTCGATTCAAACACGTCCGCATGGTCGACAAATACGCTCGCATTGAACGTTGACACACATGCACAAGTGTTCTCAACTCCCAACAGCCCGGTCCTGCTCGTTTCGCAGCCGGCAGGAAACAATCTTCAATTAGCCCTCTGGAGCTCAGTTACCGACTCGGTCATCGTGGATTCGGAGACGATCGTTCCAGGGATTACAGAGATTCTCGCCTTCGACGCTGACGCAAACATGGCGGTTGCTCGGACGACTTCCGGTGGCGTACGCGTGCTCGATGCGGCGAATGGATTCTCTACGCTTCATGTGCTGGCCGATTGGGATGGCCCCGTTGCTCTCGACGGTTTCCGCGAATTGCTGTTCGGAGTCTTGGATGATTCGGCCCTTGCCGTCTTTGATTTGAAGGAAGGGAAATCGGTTGTTTACCTTTCTTTACAATCGAATCTCGGTGCCGTTGCCGGTCTCGCTTTGGCGGATGGTGGAAATCGACTCGCCCTCCGCACCGCATCAGGTATTTCCCAAGTTCGAATTGATCGACCCGATGCTCATCGTGTCTCCTTGCGAGCCGATGCGACATCGAAAGACATCCTCTTTGGAATGTCTGTCGAAGGGACCAATGATGCGCCCGTCTTTGGCAATTCTCCCGAACTGACAATTCTGGAAGACCATCCCCTTAACTTGGTCAAACCGGGGCTGGCGTCTTCAGTGACCGATGCCCAGGATGACGACTTCATTACGCTGCAGTTGTCACCAGCATCCCACGGTATCGCAATCGTTCGACCCGATGGCTCGCTCAGCTATCACCCCAACCAAGATTTCTTCGGTACCGACTCATTTCAGATCCTCGCCACCGATGGTCGCGATCCGTCCGAAGTAGTGACCGTCGTGATTCATGTCTTGCCCGTGAACGATCCCGCTTCCGGTATCCAAGTCATCATTCCTAATTTCCCCGAGAGCATTCACGGTCCCGAGCGGATCGGTAATATTCGCGTTGATGATGTCGATGGAGACGATTTTATTATCTGGATCAGCGACGAACGATTCGAAGTTCGCGGCGATGAGATCTGGGTGGTGGATGGCGTAATTTTTGATTACGAGCAAGAACCGTCGATTTTCCTGACGATCACTGCGACCAATAGCGAGGACGAAACAGACTCCATCGCCTATGCGACGCAAATCCTGGTAGAAGACGTTGACGATGCACCCACTGACATTCTGCCTCACTCGGCAGAAGTAACCGAGGGAATTCCGGGAGCCGTGATCGCTGAACTCTCCCTTGTGGACCAAGATTCGACAGAGGACTACACCTTTGTCGTTACCGACGAACGATTTGTCATCGAAGGTTCGACACTCCGTCTAGCTCCCGATAGTGCACTCGACTTCGAGCAAACACCGTCACTCGAAGTTCAAGTATCAGTTCGCGGCGCGGATAACTCCACTCTGTTCGCTCGACCAATTCTCATCTCTGTGACGAACGCTAACGACGCCATCACCGATATCCTCTTGAGCGGGACATCGCTACCGGAACTGGCCTCCGGCTATCGCGTTGGTGCGGTCACCGTGATCGATCCCGATGCAGAATCCACTCACGATTTGCAGGTCGACGATAGCCGTTTCGAAATCGTCGCCGGACAGCTCCGACTTCGCAACGGTGTTTACGTTCGACGCTCCGATCAAGCCGAGATCTTGATCACGATCACGGCCACAGAAACCATCACGGCAAACGGTAGTTTTTCAAAAAACTTTGTGTTAACCGTGCTGCAAAATGAATCACCATGGCACAATCCTAACAATCCCACTGACGTGGATGGCAACGGCGAGACCAATCCGCTCGATGCCTTGATCATTATCAATAACCTCAATCATCAGGGACCGCGAGATCTCACCGATCCCATCCCTCACGAAACGGGCGAACCACGCTTGATCGATGTCAACGGCGACGGTCGTGTCACGCCGCTGGACGCTTTGATCATCATCAATATTCTCAATCGCAATGGAACCGGAAGCGCCGAATCGGGGAGTGGTAACCCTCCGACCACGTCAGGCGAGGGCGAAGGGTTAGCCGGACCAATGCAACCTGTGGCCCAAAGCCCTTGGGAAAAGAGCGACGAAGAGGAAGAATCCGCAACCCCGTCGCTGCGATAATCGTTGCCTTTGCTCAGCGTGCTCGTGCTCAGCGAAGCGGTGCTCGTACTCAGCGAAGCGGTGCTCGTGCTCAGCGAAGCGGTACTCGTGCTCAGCGAAGCGGTGCTCGTGCTCAGCGAAGCGGTACTCGTGCTCAGCGAAGCGGTACTCCTACTCAGCGAAGCGGTACTCGTGCTCAGCGAAGCGGTACTCGTGCTCAGCGAAGCGGTACTCGTGCTCAGCGAAGCGGTACTCAGGCTCAGTGAAGCGGTGCTCGATCGGGGTTGCCATTTGTCGAGTACGAGTACGAGCA
>JBGTBJ010000124.1:0-63271 GCA_041749395.1 Pirellulaceae bacterium | reverse complement strand
GCATCCAATCGGGCTTGCCAGAGAACACGCTTTTCAGCATTGATGGACCGTGACATGCAAGAGCCTCCAGGGTTTGAAGAAGTGACAAACCCACCATCCTCTCATGCACGTCAAGAATGGCTATGTCGGGCGCTTACTTTGTGTCGAGGTGTGGGGGCGTAGTACTGTTTGGGGAACGCTTGCATCGATTGATGAAGATCATGTGCGGTTGGTTGATACGATCATATTGGGAGAGTTAGAGGGACATGGATGGTTTGAGAAAATGAAATATGCTCAAGATGATGCCGACAGTGGGCCTCGCAATGCTGAAGTGATTTTTCGTATCGGGGTGGTATTGCACATTACTTGTGATGATGATGATTTGCCTGAGCCATCATTAGAATCGCCACCGGATACAGATGTCAGTGAGGTCGATCCTCGATCCACCAATCGGTTGAACCGCCTCGAGATCGAGATTGGAGTTGGACTGATACCGCTAGCATGACCGAAAGGAGGCGGGGATTTGCTAGAACGCATTGTACTCGCCAGAAAAGAGATTGCGGCAGAGATGGGGTGATCATTCCACGCACGCGGACTAAGGATTGCCTTAAAATAGATAGTTCAAGCTATCGCATTCGAATTAACGGACATGTCGTTTCGAACGGCACGCTGATTGTTGATCGATTGCTGGCATACAATCTGACCGAATCAACAAATTTGATCGAGGGAATTGATGCCGTAGAGCCCATGCAAGGACTGCCAGCAAGGTGGATCGATTCAACTTTACGAGAGCAAGTCCTTCAGCTAGGTGGATCGTATGCAGAACCTGTCGCCGTCTTGGCGACGCATTTTGTTCATTCAGTGCAAGTCAGATTCCATGAACTGCTCGGACATCAGGATGTGTTGCGACTCGTCAATGATCTCCGAAATGAAAACGGCGATGCGATCACCGAGCTAATTCCAAGCCAAGTCTCCATCTCAATCCTTCATCGGCTACTCATGTCTCTACTGGAAGAACGTGTGTCGATCCGCCGATTGATGACGATCATCGAAAGCAATGCCTACCATGGCATCCAGTCGTCCGATCATGCATGGTTGTTATTCTTTGGAGTACTCGAACGTTAAGAGTCTTAGACTCAAAATTATTAGCCTGAATTTGGAGAACTATTCCCAATTGACAACTTGGCTGCCACGGGGAAATCGTGTTCTCTTCAAAACTAGTGAATCGTAATCGTCACCTCCATCCAAGAATGTAAAGCCACCGAACACCGAGTCGACTGCTTTTAGAAAGTCATTTCCGCTGCCGGTTTCAATGTGTGATCTACCGAGAATATGCATACGCACAAATTCGAGCTCATCACGCCATTTGCTGCCAATGATTTTCATGCTGTCGAATACGCTATCGACGAGACTAATGGAGTTAGTAGCTCCGACAGTTCGAACGCTTTCCACATTGATAAACATGCCGCCAGTGGCCGTGGTCAGGGCAATGTCTATCGCCAATCGTGCACCGCTAGAGATGTTCACGTTTCCACCTTGTTGGATGCTGGGCCTTGCTGGAGCTGAGATCTTACAACCGTCCAAGGGGCCGACGAAAGTTCGTTTCATGCTAACCGTTAGCGGAACTTCGTTGAAAACATTCAAGTCGCCATGCACTCTGCTATTTCGAAAAGTGACGGAACTGGTCGACGCTGCCACCGCGTCAATGGGATTGCCTAAAGCATCTTCAATAGTGACAGAAACGTTGGTGCTCACGGACTGATCCATGTCCACCGATAATTGAGCAACGCCTGAAATGTTGACGTTTCCACTCGGAGCGTTGACGGGCCATGGAGGCGCTGGAATCTTGCAAATATCAATGGGGCCGACATGGGTTCTATGGATTTTCACATCCAGTTGAGCATCGCTGGCAAGGTTCATGTTTCCGTGCAGCGTGATGCTTCGAATTGTCACGGAGCTCATGGACGTTGCCGCAGTGTCCTTGGAATCGCCCTGACTATTTTCGATAATGACAGAGACGTTGGTGCTCGCCGTCTGATCCAAGGCCGCTACCAAACGAGCACTGCTTGCGATATTCACGTTACCGCCTTGTGAAGTGCTTGGCCTGGGTGGTGCTGGGGTCTTGCAGCTATCCAAGGGGCCAACGAGAGTTCGTTGCACCTCAACGGTTAGCGGTACTTCATTGGATACATTTAGGTCGCCGTACACTGTGCTATTGCGAATTGTAACGGTATTGGTCGACTCTGCCGCCGCGTTATTAGGATTGCTCAGGATGTCGTCAACAGTGACAGTCACGTTGGTGCTCACAGACTGATCCATGTCCACAGATAGTAGTGCAACGCCTGAAATGTTTACGTTTCCAGTTGGAGCGTTGACTGGCCACGGCGGCGCTGGAGTCTTGCAAACATCAAAGGGGAAGACATGGGTTCTATGAATCTGTACGTCCAGCGGAATATCGCTGGCGATGTCCATGTTACCGCGCAGCGTGCTGTTTCGAATTGATAGGGAATTCACGGAAGGTGACACCGCGTCTTTTGAACCGTTAATTTGTACAGAGACGTCCGCGGCACTGGTCCTAACGACTGATAGGTCCAATGAATCGACCGCTGAGACCTTGACGTTGCCAGCCAATCTGAAACGCGTGATACTCACTGCGTCCGGTCCGCTACCCGCGTCAATCATGAGATCTCGGATCTGCTGCCCAGCCGCGCCAAATACTGCTAGCTCGTCTCCACCTCCGCCCATATCCACGCCAATGTCACGGGTAATCTCGGCTACCACGATCGCGACTCCTGGATCATTGCGGTTGATCGATGTGCCTGCGTCCGGCGCAATTCGAAAACTCAATCCGCCAGACACGGCATGGGGGTTGAAAGAAGATAGTTGATGAAGTTCCAGGACGTTCCCTAGATCGTCGCCGACGATGCGTAAGTCGCCGTCGACGACATTCACTTGCACATTTCCGGCAAGCATTGCCCGGTGTTCTAACAATTCAAACTGCAGATGTAGTTTGCCGTCGAGTTGTGACATCACGTACTCCACCTTTCACGCACCGAGTTGACAATTATTTCGAGCAACTTGACGGCATTGTAGTCATAGTATGGGGGCACGCGATACTCTAGTACCATTCGGATAGTCCACAGGAATCATTTGCACCCTGGGGAAAGCGGTATTCACTTGGATCAGGGCCAAAGCATGACTTCGATCAGCTACGATCAGGTTCCCTATAACAGCTTTCCGATTCGCGGCACACATCCGTGCCATATAGCGACGATGGGCATTCTATTTGGAATGGAGATGCCCAGGGTATCAACATGTCGAGTTCTGGAGCTTGGTTGTGCAGCCGGTGGTAATCTGATCCCCATGGCTCAGGACCTGCTCGATGGTGAGTTTGTGGGGATCGACCTTTCTGTGCGGCAAATTTCAGAAGGTCAGCAGCAAATCCAACAACTGGGGCTCGCAAACATTCGACTCATAAATCAGAGCATCGTGGACATTGATGAGAGCTGGGGCCAATTTGACTACGTCCTTTGTCACGGAGTTTTCTCCTGGGTACCGTTGGAAGTACAACGCAAGATTTTAACGATTGGCCGACAAAACCTACGCCCCAACGGCATTCTGTACGTTAGTTACAACACCTATCCGGGATGGCATTTGCGCGCCGTAGTTCGAGACATGATGCGATACCACGTAGCATCGATTACGCAACCACAAACCAAGATCGACCAGGCTCGCTCGCTGCTGGAGTTCCTCTCACACGCTGCGATTCCACACAAGGAAACTTATCGACAACTGCTGAAGGATGAAGCGGAGTTAATTCGAGAACAAACCGACACATACTTGTATCATGAACACTTAGAGGAAATCAACGATCCTCTTTACTTTCATCAGTTTATTGAACGCGCCGAAGACGCGGGCTTGCAGTATTTGGCTGACACGAATTTTGCAACCATGTTGGCCACTAATTTTGACGCGCAAACGGTGGCTATCCTTAAGGGAGCGAGCTTGTTGAAGCAAGAGCAGTACATAGATTTCCTCTGCAACCGAACGTTTCGGCAATCGTTGTTGTGCCATCGGGATGTGCGGCTTGAGCGGAGTGTTAACCCTGAATGTCTTTTGCGATTTCAGCTTGCGTTTGAAAATCGAATTGAACTTCCTGAGTTAAATTTGGCTTCCAACGATTCGATTTTGTGTCCCTTGGGTGGCGAGGATTCTCTGTCTGTGTCGGCGCCGACGACCAAAGCTGCGTTGCAGATTCTTAATGAAACATGGCCAAACGGCCTTGAGTTCGAATCACTATTTCATAGCGCGAGAAGACGCGTCAACGCATCGCATCAAAAGGAAACGGAACAGCAGCGACTCGTCGATAAGGCGAGATTGGCGGAGGACCTAATGACGTTGTACTCGCGGTCTTTGCTAAACGCGACCGTTGAATCCCCAACGTTTGTTGTCGCGCCGGGAGAGCGTCCGGTCGCAACATCGCTCGCCCGACTCCAGGCTCAACAAGGCGACTGCGTGACATCCCGGCGTCATATGCTGATTCGCTTGCAATACCTAACTCGAAAGATCATCTTGCATTTAGATGGGCAGCATGATCGCTCTTCCCTGTATGACATTGTCGAACAGTCAGTCGCCAATGGAGAATTTGAAATTCACGTCGATGGTCAGCCGGTGCCCCATATTGACCGGGCTACCGTTGTATTTCTGGTGGAAGAAGCTCTCAAAACTTTGGGAAGTAGTGCGTTACTGGTCCAGTAGTATCGGAGAGAATTGCCAGTTGGGAAGGCCGATCCTTACGGCGTCGCAAGTCGAAATTGGCAATCGTTGGTTTAAGTGATGAAAGCAGCGTGTGGGTATTGGCGGTTTGCGAGATCAATAATCTGTCGCTGGTGGAAAACTTGCTGGTCTTGTGATGAAACAACGAGATTCGCAGACGTCATCTCCTTAACTACGTTATATGCGTTGCGCCAGTATTCCAATGAGTTCGGCGAATTTAATCGATCCAGCACGTTGACAATCCGCGAAGCGAAAGAAAGTTTGTGGTACTTGATGTTGCGGAAAGGACGCGGGATAAATGGCGGTTAATCCAATTGACTGTGGAAATTGACAGGGCCAATCCCCTTACCGAGTCCAGGGTTGGAAAGGATCGCCGCCGTCACGAAGCTCTTTGCGGCGGTTACCGCGTTAACTAGCTCGTCTCCGTTTGCCAATCTTGCAGTGATTGCCGCTGACAATACACATCCGGTACCGTGAGTATGTTTCGTTTCGATACGTTTCGCAGCCAGCGGATACGACCGTCCGTCTGCCCATAGTAAGTCGACCGAATTGCCGTCGATGCATCCGCCCTTAATCAACACATTGGCGGCCCCCATCTCCGCAATGATGGCAGCGGCTTTCTGCATCGAAGCTATATCAGTTATTTGGTAACCCGAAAGTCGTTCAGCTTCCTGTTGATTGGGCGTTACCAAGAATGCACGAGGCAATAGCTTTTGTTTCAGAGCTTCTATCGCATTGGCGTCGATCAGTGAATCACCGTGCTTGCTGATCATCACAGGATCGACGACCAACGGAAAAGCAAAGTGCTGTGCGCTGGCGGCCACTGCTTCGATCACCGCCGCATTTCCCAGGGCTCCCGTTTTCGCTGCCTGCGGCGGAATGTCTTCAAGCACTGCATTAAGCTGCGAAATTACAAATTGGGGTGATATTACTTCAACTGCAGTCACTCTCAACGTATTTTGCACGGTTAGAAGTGTAACAATGCTTGTTCCATAGACGCGATGCTGATGAAATGTTTTCAAATCGGCTTGCAATCCCGCTCCGCCCGATGGGTCGGAACCGGCGATTGTCATGGCTACCTTCATCGTTTGCATTCTCAACGCATTTGCCGAATTGTTACCGCAAAAAGATTCGACTCCAATCAAGGAGGTCAAAATACTCGACCCGTCGGCATAAAACAAGGAATACAGTATTGGCAATCGCTGCAGAGAAATAAGACACATCGTCCAATTACCGTTGGCGTACAGCGGCGGTGTGTCGCAGCCATAGCGCGGGATCCCTAAGCAAGCTAGACTGAGAACTTGCTAAGCGTTCCAATATTCCTTCTGCCGAGCATGAGCCTTTCTAAATGAAATTGGATGCTGATTTCTTGGCAACGGAGCCACCCATTCATTTGCCCCCGGGGCCGCGTGGCTCGTTGCTTCCCACACTGCAACTCATCCGCGACCCTCGCTCAGCCCTTGAAGCATGGGTTCGGAAGTACGGTGACCCGTTTTTACTTACCGCCTTGAATGGACCCGTTGTGGTCACTGGGCGTGAAGATTTGATTCGAGTCATTCACGGTCAAGATCCGAACATCTATGCACCATTCGCATCCGCCACGATTGACCCGCTCATGGGCAGCGGTTCGATGTTGATCTTGGAAGGTGAGTCGCACCGTCGCGAACGCCGGCTAATGATGCCGATGTTTCATGGTGACAGGATGAAGGCGTATGGTCAAAGCATGCAGCAGTGTGCTCTTGACCGATTTGAAGCAAGTCGAGGACAGCGAGAAATCCTCACTTTGAACATGATGACAGAAATTTCGTTGGAAATTATCGTGCGAACCATCTTTGGTGGTAGTGATCCAGGGATAGTAAAGCATCTGATCGAAGCGAGCCAGAAGGTCGTAGCAAGCGCCTCGCCGTTGTTATTTTTTTCGTCCAAGAGTCATTTGTCGTTTCTGGGTCTTTCCCCCTGGGATCGTTGGAATAAAGCCAAGTCCGAGCTGCTTCATTATTTTGATCAAGTTATCGATAGTCGCGAGCGAAGTAGTGACGTGGGGGAGGATATTCTGTCGCTACTCTGTTCCGCCACTTATGAAGATGGTCACCCCATCACGCGCGAACACATCTACTCTGAGCTGTTGACGTTTCTCTTTGCTGGCCATGAAACGACTGCCCTGACGCTTACCTGGGCTATGTATCATTTGCACCGCAATCCTCACGCATATGCGTTGCTTGTACAAGAACTCGATTCTCTTGATAACGATTCGCCCGCAAGTCTTTCGTCTGCTCCTTTCTTGAAGGCAACAGTGCAGGAGACATTGCGCGTTCATCCTATCGTGACCGAGACACTTCGTAAACTTAAAACGTCACTTACCTTGGGCGAGTATCGATTACCTGCTGGCGTGGCAGTTGCTCCAGCAACCGTGTTGGCACATTACAATGCCGCTACGTACGAAGAACCAGAGCAGTTTCGTCCTGAGCGATTTGTGGAACGAAGTTACTCTCCATTCCAGTACATGCCTTTCGGTGGCGGACACCGACGTTGCATTGGTGCCGCGTTTGCATCTTTTGAGATAGCGATCGTACTCGGGACTCTCCTCAAACGATTCCAATTTGAGCTGATTGATAGTGCGCCAGTTGTACCCAAGCGGAGGAACGTCACCATCGGCCCCTCAACCGCCGTCCCGCTTCGTTTCGTCGGCCCACGTTAAGGCACGGATTCCCTATCTACTGTGTTAACTCTCGATGAAATTGCTCAATGTTCTAGTAGTGCGACAATAAAAGGATACGCAGTGGCGACTACAATGTAGGGCGACTACAATCGGTCGTAACTGTAGAGTTGAGACTGGAAGGCACCCACCCAGCCTAGCGCGGCGTAGCAAGGAATCGCACTAAGTGATAGTCGCGAGCAAAAGTTTCAGTGTCTTGGGCGGAGCCACTAAAAATCTTCTGTCTCGTTGCAGAGATTTCCAGATGCACCGGGACTGAAAATATAATTACTTCAAGAAAACGAACTATGACAAGACTACGCACACTGTTATCCATCCTGGCAATCGGCTTTGCGTTCGATGCGCAATTGGCAACGGCTCAAACGACGGATTTGAAATTGGCTGCCTCAGCCAAGCACCGTTCGCATCTTCCGCTTCCGAATACTGTTCGCCCCGATCTGATCACTTATGACGCGAAGGATCCCGACAGCAAATACCCACCGATCGAGCAGCTCCGTCCGCCGAAGGGCGCACCCAACGTGTTGATTGTCTTAATTGACGATGCTGGCTTCGGCGCGTCCGCGACTTTTGGCGGTCCTTGTCAGACTCCAACTTTAGACAGACTGGCCGCGGGTGGGCTGCGGTACAACCGATTTCACACCACCGCGCTCTGTTCACCGACGCGGCAAGCCCTGCTGACAGGAAGAAATCACCATTCCGCCGGCATGGGCGGTATCACAGAGGTCGCTACTGGTGCGCCGGGCTACAGTTCGGTTCTACCGAAATCGATGGCACCCTTGGCGATGACATTGAAACTCAATGGCTACTCAACCGCACAGTTCGGAAAATGCCATGAAGTTCCGGTCTGGGAGACAAGTCCGGTGGGACCCTTCGACGCTTGGCCAACGGGCGGCGGCGGTTTTGAATACTTCTACGGCTTCATCGGCGGCGAAGCGAACCAGTGGTATCCGACGCTCTTCGAGGGCACCATTCCAGTTGAGAATAAAAAAACGCCCGAGCAAGGTTATCACTTCCTGGAGGACATGACCGACAAGTCCATCCAGTGGATTGGCCAGCAAAAGGCGCTAACACCCGACAAACCGTTCTTCATGTATTTCGCTCCAGGTGCTACGCACGCGCCGCACCATGTGCCCAAAGAGTGGGCTGATAAATACAAGGGCAAGTTCGACCAGGGATATGACAAGCTGCGCGAGGAGACTTTTGCTCGCCAGAAAAAACTTGGCGTTATTCCGGCGGATTGTCAGCTCACTGCAACGAATACGGAAGTGCCATCATGGGATGAGATGCCAGCCAAGTTTCAACCTGTGCTCAGCCGCGAGATGGAAGTGTACGCGGGCTTTTTGGAATACACCGACCATAATGTTGGCCGGATTGTCGACGCGCTGGACAAACTGCAAATACTTGATGACACGTTGATCTACTACATCGTTGGCGACAACGGTGCATCAGCCGAGGGGTCGATTAACGGCTGCTTTAACGAGATGAGCTACTTCAACGGCCTGCAGGCAATGGAAACGCCCGAGTATCTCACAGATCGGCTCGACAAGTTAGGTGGACCCGAGTCCTACAATCATTACGCCGTGGGCTGGGCACTGGCGATGAACACACCTTACCAATGGACAAAGCAAGTCGCTTCGCACTGGGGGGGAACTCGCAACGGCACAGTCGTCCATTGGCCCAACGGAATCAAGGCCAAGAACGAGATTCGATCGCAATTCACTCACGTCATTGATGTCGCGCCCACAATCCTCGACGTTGCCGGACTACCCCAACCGGAATCGGTAAACGGTATCCAGCAGGACGCCATTGAGGGCACGAGCATGCGCTACTCATTCGACGATGCCAAAGCAACAGAGCAGCACCAAGTACAATACTTTGAAATCTTCTGCAATCGCGGTATCTACCACGATGGCTGGACCGCAGTTACCAAGCACAGGACACCTTGGGGATCCACCTCGGCGAAGCTGCCTGCATTCGACGATGATGTTTGGGAACTGTACTCGGATAAGGACTGGAGCCAGTCGAAGAACCTCGCCAAGGATATGCCCAGCAAGCTCCGTGATCTGCAACGGCTTTGGTTGATCGAAGCGACGCGTTACAAGGTGTTGCCGCTGGACGACCGGTTGATAGAAAAGATGAATCCAGACACCGCTGGTCGACCAACGCTGATCAAGGGCAAAACGCAACTGCTCTTCAGCGGTATGGGACGCCTAAGTGAGAACTGCGTTTTGAGCATCAAGAATAAGTCCCACTCGGTCACAGCCGAAATCGTGGTACCGGAGAAGGGGGCCGAAGGAGTCATCATTTCGCAAGGTGCGAACATTGGTGGTTGGAGCCTGTATGCCAAAGAGGGCAAGCTCAAGTACTGCTACAATTGGGGTGGCTTCAAACATTTTTTCGTTGAGTCCACCGACTTGCTGCCTTCCGGGCAGCATCAGATACGGATGGAGTTTGTTTACGCCGGCGGTGGCCTTGGTAAAGGAGGCCAAGCAACTTTGTTCGTCGACGGCAAACAGGTCGGACAAGGTGACATCGATGCAACTCTGGCAATTGTGTTCTCTGCTGATGATGGTTGCGATGTCGGAGTAGATTCAGGCGCGCCGGTCTCGCCGGATTACGGTCCTATCGGCAACGCGTTTACCGGTGAAATTAGAGGAGTGCAGCTCTCGATCGCAGACGACGTGAACAACTCGGACCACTTGGTAAAGCCCGAAGACGCGATCCGGGCCGCGTTGGGACGGCAATAGACCATCAGTCGAAATCGCTTAGGAATCCAATAGCCCATGTTGAGTTGGTTCAACGAATTATTAAATTGTTCGTTGAACCAACGATCGCATGGCTAGTTGCGCGATAGACAGTGCGTATCGCCGCTCAGTAGATCTGGCGAATGCGAGCGCTACTTTCGCAAATAGGCTGTGAATTTACTAATCGAAGGCAATAATAGTCGCCTTTCGCTCCGCGAAAGTTCTGAAAAAGCAGCGAATACGAGTGCTACTTTCGCAAATAGGCTGTGAATTTACTAATCGAAGGCAATAATAGTCGCCTTTCGCTCCGCGAAAGTAGCGGAAAACGCAGCGAATACAGACGCTACTTTCGCGGAGCGAAAGGCGACTATCACAGCCTCATTGTCTAAAAGTGGATGTTTTGGGCAACGTATACGGTTTGTGAATCTCGTCCATTCCGTTTTCTATAAATCGACTGACCAGTTTCGCGTGTTCCTGAACTAGCATCACCACGTAGGGATCATCCGACTGATACTGGACCTTCATTCCTTTATCAGTTTCTTCATAGGTCAACGTGTAATCATCGGCATGCTTGAGCAATTCGACAAAAATCGGATGGAACGTCATAGGCGGCAATGGGTTATTGCCGAGTACTCGGTCTTCCATGGCTGGAACGTGTTTTTTCAGCAAGTTTGCGATCGCTTCATCATCCGATTCCGTGACTGCTTCGGCACCATCAGGAAGATTCTTGACGGTCCGTTTGATCTTGTCACGGTCCGCAAACATGGCGTGCAAGGTTGTCATATCCCCCTGCATTCCTTGCATCGCGCCGGGCCCACGTCCCATTCCTAGCCCCATCCCACGCCCCATTCCTTGCCCCATCCCACGTCCCATTCCGCCGCCGTCCGGCTCAGTTGTTGCGGATGGTAATGTATTGGCGAGTGAAACGTATGCGTAGCCGTCCGATTGTAGATTCACGACAGCAGTCAGTGCCGACACTGCGGTTTCGACAATCACCTCAACATCTTCGGGGGCCGAGCCTTTAGAGATCAAAGATTGGCCGCAAACATACAGCTCAACCCCCGACTTATGCAGTTCCTGTAGCAGTTGCAAATTTGGATTGCCCTCAGTTTGGAACTTTGCTGAGTACGCTTCTGAGTTCAATACACAGAGCGTAGCGTCACCATGAAAAACCATTGCGATCTGTACTTTAATCGGCTGGGCACCTCCGCCCGCGTAGATATTCAAATACTTGGCAACTTTCTCAAGCCCGGAGTTCAGCTTGTCGGCAGCACCGCCGCTAGTGAGATCGACTAGCAACTTCGTTCCGGCACGGGGTTGTTGAGCTGCATTGGGCAATTGAACAACGCCACCAAAATTCTTAATCACGGGATAGCTGAGCTCCCCAGGTGTGGCTGCTTTGTCACTCGATTCAACCTGGTTTCTCATTCCGCTGCCTTGGCCGAAGCCAGGTCCGCGTCCGCCGCGAAAACCCTGTCCGCGTCCGGGACCACGTTGATCCTGTGCGGTGAGTGGTGCGGCGACCAGTGCGCCTAAAAGCACAACAGTAAGAAAAGCAATGGTCCGGCCCATGTGAAGGGTCCTCTGGGGAGTTTATGGAAATGAGGTCAATTTGGTATCACCAATTATTTGCGACCTGCGACGAAGCGCGCCACTCGATCGAGTGTTTTTAAGCATGCATAGTCTCAAAAGCCTGCAGGCGAATTCGCTTTATATTCGGCGGTCGTAAGAGTAGAGCCACGCGTTCGAGAAAGGTTACAATGGTTCTCGGAATGATTCGCAAAATTGAGTTCAAAGTGAGCTCGGTGGGTCCATCAGCGATAGAGAATAGATAGCCCAATGGAAAGCCAACTAATCAATGAGCCCACTGAGCTAGAACTGCTGCGTCAAGCCAGAAGTGGCGATTTTGCGGCCTTTCAACAATTGATTGACAATCTTCAACCGCGGGTCTACGGGCTGGCGATGCGCATATTGCGGCAACCGCAGGACGCGGAAGATGTTACACAGCTAACGTTTGTGGCGTTAATCGAGCATCTTGGTGAGTTTCGTGGCGATTCTTCGATCGCCACTTGGGTTCTAAAGATTGCGAGTAACAATGCCCTCAAGGTCCTCCGCAAACAACGCGGCTCGAAAGTAGTTTCATTTTCTGAGATGTCAACGGCTGACAACTACAGCGACGTCCCACGCCCGGAATTCATCGCACCATGGAGCCGACCTGCAGATGAAATAGCCCAGCAGGCCGAAGTTCAGCATGAAATCGAAGTTGCGCTATCAGCACTCGATGACAAGTATCGTTTGGTTTTTATTCTTCGTGACATCGAAGGGCTTTCGGTGCGCGAGACAGCCGAAATCATGGAGTTGTCCGAATCGACAGTAAAGGTTCGGCTATTGCGAGCACGCCTTGCGCTTCGCGAGCGTTTGACATGGAAATTTGGAGATGCCTTGCAAGCAATGACTCCCAATCCTAACCATTCCTAAATTCTTGTAACCTTTTCTGCTAGTTGGGATCAAATGCGACAGGCAATGCACGCGAGGACTCCTGAATGACCTGCGAAGAACTACTCAAAGCACTTAACGATCACGTGGACGGTGCCGAGCTCAGTGAAATCTGCGAAGAGTTTGCGACTCACTTAGCTGGATGCAATCCATGTCAAGTCGTCGTTGATAACATTCGCCAGACAATTTCACTTTATCGTGCAGGTCAGCCCTACACTATGCCTGCTGCGTTTCAAGACCGTCTGCAGCAGAGCCTCAAATGGCGATGGGAGAAGAAATTCGGCAAAGTCGGGATGGAGCCGAACTCTGGACTGCCCGGTAAAGACATCTAGCTTCGGTGAGAAGATCGAAGAGATGGATATCAGAGATCTTCAACAACTGCTATCGCAAAACCTTCCACAACACGTTGCTATATCGCTCGACTATCGAGCCACGAAATTTGTTTTCAAAAAATGCAACTGCGAATGCACTAACTTCCGAAACTCAATGACTGTTGGGGAGTCGCTTTGCTCTCGCCAACACATCAGCAATGGCACCGGTTCGAGCTTTGGTGTGATCGGCACGAAAACGACCCGATCGCTGCGCAAGTTTTGTACCCCTTCTGGAACGATGCTCAATCCTTGCTCTGCAGCTACAAGCATTAAGACGGTAACCATGAGCGTGGGAGAGTGCTGAACTAGTGGTGAGAAACCAGCGCTAAGGCAAGCAGACGTAACTTGGTCGTGGAGCCCAGGTGCAACGCTACGTTCTAATAAGACGAATGGATGTTCAGCCAACTGCGATAGCCTCAGTCGACGATGCTCTGCCAAGCTATGGGTCTCCGGCAACACAACCATAAGTCTTTCATTAAAGAGTAGCTGGCTGCTAAGATCTGAAGTACCTGGGGGTAAAGGTCGGGTGAAACCGATGTCAATCTCGCCTCGTTCGAACGCTTCTAATTGCTTGTCAGGCGTAAGCTCAAGTATTCGAATTGCGACGTTTGGGAATTCCAGCCGATAACGCCTAATTAATTCTGGTAGAAACCGCATCGTTGGTGCGGAAAAAAAGGCAATTGAAAATTCTCCCACTTCTCCGCGCGCAGCACGCAAGGCTCGTGATTTTGCATCTTCCGCTGCCGCCAATATGCGACGAGCCTCTTCCAGAAATACTGCACCAGCTGCGGTTAAGCGAACCACTCGCTTGTTTCGAAATAGCAACGGTGTTCCTATCTCGCGTTCCAGGTCTGCGATCTGAGTGCTGAGGGCTGGCTGTGCGACGAACTGTTTTTCCGCTGCACGCGAAAAGTTCAGCTCGGTGGCAACTGCCACAAAGTATTTGAGGTGTCGTAGCTCCATGAATCGGTTATACACAAAAACGATTACTGAGACAAGAATTATGTATTTTGAGTATATCAAAGAATATTCTAGAATCTGGACGATGTTGCTCATCTAGCGATAAATGGCTGTCAACCTTTTTAGGAAAAGAAACGTGGATCAGATGAACCCTGTGTTCCAACCTTTACGCGTTGGGGCAGTCGAACTTCCACACCGCGTGCTGATGGCACCCTTAACTCGAGCTCGATCGACGAATCGGGTGCCCAACGAGTTGATGGCCGAATACTATCAGCAGCGTGCCAGCGCTGCTTTGATCGTCTCCGAAGCGACAGCAATCAGCAAACAGGGATATGGCTGGCACGGTGCCCCGGGCATTTACTCTGCCGCCCAAGTCGAAGGCTGGAAGCACATAACGGATGCTATTCATGTCAAACAGGGCAAGATTTATTTGCAGCTGTGGCATATGGGGCGTGTATCCCATCCAGACTACCAAAACGGAGAGTTGCCCGTGGGTCCAAGTGCTATTGCGGCTAGCGGCGAAGCGCACACGCCCACGGGAAAAAAGGCATTTGTTATTCCTCATGCGTTGACTCAGCCTGAAATAACTCGCATCGTTGAGGACTATGCAACAGCGACATTGCGTGCACGTGAAGCTGGATTTGACGGCGTTGAAATTCATGCGGCCAATGGATATCTCATCGACCAGTTCTTACGCGATTCGTCAAATTTGCGAACCGATGAATATGGTGGATCCGTCGATAATCGCATCCGATTCCTGAAGGAGGTAATCACTGCTGTCGCGCAGACATGGTCTGCTGATCGAACTGGCGTGCGTTTAAGCCCCACGATGGCAGGGCAAGGCATGGCAGATAGCGATCCGGTCAAATTGTTTTCACAAGTCGCTCGAATGCTGAATGGTTGTGAGCTTGCTTATGTCCACGTTGCCGAAGCGATCAAGCCTGGCCGGCTTTTCAACGCTGACGCACCCAGAGTAACACCCCATATTCGCAAAGCTTATGACGGTGTCCTCATCGCCAATGGTGGATACGAACGAAACTCTGCCGCACATGCGATTCTTTCGGGTGAAGCGGATGCAATTGCCTTTGGCCAGCTGTTTATTGCCAATCCGGATCTGCCGCTACGCTTGAAAGAGAATCAATCGCTGAATGTGCCGGAGGTCGCAACCTACTATTCCGCCGGACCGCATGGGTACACCGACTACCCAAGTATTGCAGCCAGCCGATAAGCCGTTGAACGAATAGCAAAACTACTGGTTCCCAACTCACTTGCCCTAAATTGATTTTCGAGTAGATAGGCAGATTATGATCAAAACTTTATGGATACTAATGACGCTTGCGGCAGGCGCAGCCTTGCCAATTCAGGGAGGCATCAATTCGAAGCTTGGCAAAACCCTGGCGAGTCCGCTACATGCGGCGCTGATATCGTTCACGATTGGAGCAGTCGACTTATTTATGTACTGCGTAATGACCAAGCAAACGGTCACATGGACGGGATTAAAAGAATTGCCTCTTGGATATTGGACGGGAGGTCTGTTGGGAGCAACGTACGTTACCATCGTGATTTTCGTGTTTCCCAAGCTAGGTCCGGGCGTTGTTCTGATGAAACAATTTTAGGTGTATTTGTATCGACTGAAATGCAGTCACGCTGATCGAATGACCGAAGCCACTCATCATAGGTATTGCATTTAGGGCCGAGTTTGGCCCGTGGTTTGATCGGCATTTAGATCGCTGGGTGGAACATGTCCAGAAAGCTGAAGCTCTTTCGCTTTCTTACGCCACTTCAAAGCTTCTTGTTGATCGTCAACACTGAGGAACGCTGCGGCGAGGGTAAGGTAAGCTTCCGCCAGTAGCTCAGGGTTCTCTTGGTTCTTGGCGTCGCTAAATTGTTCGACAAATTCTTTGACCTTCTCCTTCATGCCTGGGAGAGCAAGTATTCTGTGTCCTTCCACTGTAGAACACCCGTAGACAACGCCCGCCAGTTTGTCCCAATCGCCCAACATTTCGGTCCCGATTGGCTGCACACGAAGTGATATCTGAAGAGGTTTGCCTTCCTCAACTAGTGGCCTTCCTGCCCTACGGCCGAGTTCAATCGGCAATTCGTAAGCATCGCTCAATACTTCGAGATATTGTTTTCCAAGGGGTAGTCGGAAAGTGATTTGACCACGCGAATCTGTGAGCCCGCGAAACATATTTGGGTAAGGATTCTCGGCAGCCTTCAGGTACTCACGTTGTCGAAGCAGTTTTTTGCCCGATACCATGGGCAGACCGTAAATCTGCGCTCCATAGTTCCACCAACCAACATTGGGCGAAGTCCCGAGGTCGAGACCAGCCACTGGTACTTTGTCTTGATTGGTGACCGTCACCGAAACGGGGACTAGAGGCATCATGGGAATGATGATCTCAGTTTCTCCCGCATTGAACGCATGCGGTCGGTGATAGCCATCGTTGGGGAACTCTAGCTCTTTGTTGGGTGCTTTTCCTGAGGTGGCGATGAAGTCGTCGCATAGCGCTATTAACTGGATAGGTTCATTTTGAGGCCAAGCGTTGAATTCAAAACTCCCGTCTTCAGCAACGGGTGTCCAGTCGGTCCACATAGTCCGATTGGCAATTGACTTTCGAGGGATCGTACGAGCGAGCACCCGCCCGTCGCGAACCGGGCGCGGGACATTTGCACTCAGTTTTCCAACGATGCGAACCACCGGCAGCAACGGCATCGCAAGTTCGTTGACGCTACCTTCGTCCATTTCCAATTGCTTGATTTCGCTGAAGTGCGTGATCGTATCATCTACCATGCGGATGATCAGAACGCTATTGGGACCGGGGAGAAAGCCATCGATTCGCAGTTTTCCTGATGCGAGCTTCTCTGGGGTACCGTCAACTTGCCATGAGCGCTGGTTGCTCCAGATGGCATATAGTTCATCAGTCTCAACGGGTTGGCTGTCGATCAACGGCTCTATTTCTATCGATGCTGCAGATTTCATCGAAATCTTATAGGGTCCCTCGTGTTCAAGCGGCACATCGATATGTTCGGCGTCGGCATACGAATATTCTGGATGTACAAAACGGACAGAGACGACAAGAGTACGCGTCTTTTCTTGAGCACTACGAAAGAATGGGTAAGTAATCTCTGCTATTCCCTGGTCATCCGTCATAACTGGTTTTGGTTCCATGCCTGATTCATCGGGCTTTCCTTCAAATGGCCCCCAGACCCCGTGCCCTTGCCCGCAACCTAGTGCCCACGGCACTACATTGACTCCGGGGATGGGTTGACCATTCGAATCGACGACCAAGATGGGTAGCATCGAGGTTTTTAGTGCAACACCGACCTGCGCTGGTTGTTGAGCCACAGCCTGCAGTAAGCATGAAAAAACGTAAGCGAGGCTTAGCAGAATAGCCCTTAAGGCAACACTTTGCGTTTCATGCAACACGGTTGTATCCCTTGGAAGATTGGTTGAACCGAGCCAAAAAAGTGACGGATTAGCATACCCTCTATCTGATGTAGGCTGAGGCAGTATTTATTTGAAGATGCGAAAAAAAACGGAGATAAAAGTGAAGAACCCGTGCTCGGGCACTATTTTTCCAGTTTCGGATTATGGCTCGCGTGTTGTAGCCAGCCGCTGAGGATATTTGATGTCGCTCGCTGGGAAACGTTTGTTCGAATGGCAAACCAGGAATTGAAGGTCATCAAGCTATCGCTTGCTCTGCATACTACCCGAAGTTGGGCTTTTCTATAAAAATTGTGCGATTGCGTGAAAGATCATCGAGGTTGATGAGTCTTCCTCTTAGCAGAGCACCGTCGCACACAGATCTTTGCCCAATCGGATACCAAATGACCGCCAGTCTCCCCGAAACGCGAGCCAGCTTGATCCTTCGATTGCAGGATGCGGCCGATATCGTGGCTTGGGATCAGTTTGCAGAAATCTATGCTCCCGTCGTCTACCGATCGGCACGCCGACTTGGGTTACAAGCAGCTGATTCAGACGACGTGGTGCAAGAAGTGCTGTCAGCGGTCGCCCGATCGGTCAAGGCTTGGATCGGCCGCAATGATGGGCGCCCCTTTCGCGCTTGGCTGTATCGGATCGCACGTAACACAGCGATTGATTTTCTGACACGTCGCAAACATCGCCCTTGGGCAGATGGCGGCAGCGGAACAGTTCGGCATTTGAACGAAATTGAAGCGGCAGAGGATATGTCGAGTCAATTCGATATTGAAGTTCGTCGTGAGATCTTTGCGCGAGCTTCCGATGTGGTTCGATCGCAAATCGATGAAAAGACTTGGCAAGCTTTCCACCGCACTGCCGTTCTCGGTCAACCAATCGAAACGGTCTCAGTTCAGCTCGGAGTCAGTCCCGGCAGTATCTACATCGCCCGTAGCAGAGTGATGAAGCGATTGCAGTACGCAGTAAAATCTTTTGGAGAGACATTCAATGATAGAATGTGAGAATATTGCCTTCGATGACTTGCTGGATGCTGAGGATGACGTCGAGACCCACAATCCCGAAATTACTCGCCATCTTGAAGTTTGCACACGCTGTCAGACTCGATTGGCCGGGTTTGCTGCCGACGCTGAACAATGGGATCAGACGCGGTACTGGCTATCGATGGGAGAGGCCAACGATCCGATCTACGCCGAATCGCTGGAAGCGCGAGACCGTTGGAACCGTCCCGTTGCTTGGAACGAGTCGATGGCAAAGTCGCTGTTGTCGGCCGCTCGTCATCCCGAGATGTTAGGCCGGATTGGACGCTATGACGTTGAGCGTTTGATTGGCAGTGGAGGCATGGGAGTCGTATTCAAAGCCCACGACACGGAACTGAATCGTCCGGTTGCGGTGAAGTTGCTTACTCCGTACTTGGCCAGCAGCGGAGCAGCACGGAATCGATTTGCGCGAGAAGCTCGCGCCGCCGCCGCAGTGGTCGATGATCACGTTGTACCAATACACAACGTTGAAACGGATGACGAACTTCCCTTTCTTGTGATGAAGTACATTGCCGGCGGTTCGCTTCAACAGCGACTTGATCGTGAAGGACCTCTGGAAGTTTGCGAAGTGCTGCGGATCGGGATGCAGACCGCCAAGGGACTCGCCGCTGCCCACTCACAAGGCTTAATCCATCGTGATGTAAAACCTTCAAACATTCTGCTCGATGAAGGCGTCGACCGAGCACTCTTGACCGACTTTGGCCTCGCCCGAGCCACTGACGATGCCAGCCTGACGCGCAGCGGATTTCATCCTGGTACGCCTCATTACATGTCGCCGGAGCAGGTTCGCGGCGAAGTGATCGATGGCCGCAGCGATCTTTTCGGACTCGGCTGCGTCCTGTATGCACTTTGTACCGGTCATCCACCATTTCGCAGCGAAACCAGTTATGCCGTGCTGCGCCGAATTACCGATGATATGCCTCGCCCAATCCGTGAACTCAACTCAAACATTCCAGAGTGGTTGGATCAAGTCGTGATGAGATTGTTAGCAAAATCCCCAAACGAGCGTTTCGAGTCTGCAGAGGATGTTGCTGAGTTGCTCGAAGACTGCCTGGCCCATGTGCAGCAACCATCGACTACGCCACTGCCTGCGGCCATTGCGAAATTCGTCAACAGAAACGGCGTTCTCGGCAAGTCCAAACCTGCCACAATAGCTGGCGGTTTTCGGTTCCCACCGATCGGCAAGCTTATCGTCGCAGCAGCATTCGCGTTCATGCTGATCTTCGCTGGTATCTTGATTGTGCTCGAACTGAACAAAGGGACGTTGACAATTATGTCGGAGGCCGATGACGTCCCGATCCTAATTATGAAGGGTGAAACAATTGTCGAAAAGTTGACTGTATCGCGTGAAGGAAAGTCAACTCGTATCGCGGCAGGAAAGTACACGGTTAAAATCGAGCAGCCCTTCGACAAAGCAGTTGTCGCGAACAACGTCGTGACGATTTCCGGCCGCGGTGCTGAAATTGTAAAAGTCACGTATCGCGATAATCACCAAGTGACGACGGTGATATATAAGGTTGACGAACTACTTGACGATGTGTCTACAGTGCAAGTGGAGACACAATTAAACTCACTGATCGATTTGATTCAATCGACGATCGAGCCTGACTCGTGGAAAAATGATCAATTCTCAATTTCTCCCTATCCGGATAACAGGAGCCTAGTCGTTCAGCAAACGGCTGCTGCGCATACCGCGATTTGCACGCTTCTTGACAAATTATCAGATATTCAAATGAGGGCCAACGAACAGACCGATATAAAGGATCCAAAGAGATCACCCGTTCCATTAGGTAATTGGGTTCGCGAACGACTAGATGGTCTGCATGATTATTTACCACGCGACATCCAAATACTACAAAGGGCAAACTGGCGTATTCCCTCAATCGAGGAACCAGCGACCGAAGAAGTTACAGTGGCCGATAAATCGACTCGCATGCTATCCGTTCGCCTGCATGGCGATCGAAAACTCTCGATTGCCGATCCAAACGCGCTGGATCAATCACCTCAGCCATTCACAAGCGACGGCTATTTACTGCAATTCTCCCTTGATCAACCTGATTCTGAAGCGTGCTATCACGTTGTCAACGACCAGCTTGATTCAATGCGGGCGGTGATTCGATTGGAGTGCAGTGAATATATGCCAGGGGAATTCTGGCAAAGAATCGGCGATCAGTCCATTGATTTAAGTATCTCCTACAGTGACTTCGTGAGCGTCCGCAGTGGTAACCGTGCGGATCAAGTCGTGTACCTTCCAGATGCTTCGTCCAGACAGAACAATATTCAGACACAGACTTATTCCGGCATTGGCCGACCTCTTGATTTGGTGAAAGACGTTCGAAAGTATTTAGGGCATCCCATTGTGTCCATCCGGCTTGATCCTCCTATCTCTGCAGATCAAGTCGCGCAGTCGCATGGAAAGATTGGTCCCGCCTTTTCGTTCAAAGCCCCGTCGTCGAGCTATTTTGATTTTTGCTCCGACGAAGAATTGCTCAATGCGATTCAGGGGACGTGGCTAGTTGATCGTCATGTTTCTAGCGTAGCTGTACCGCAGACGAGGCTTAACGGCAAACCGATGCGCTTGAGGATTGACGGCTCGCAGTTCCAGACAGAAATTGTCGACGACAACAAAGAAGTCCAACAGGAAATAGCGTGTGAATTGAAACTTTTGGTTTCCGGCGTACCGCGAAGATTTGAACTTGTCCGCGTGGACGGCGAACATTCTATAAACGGCATTCTGCATCTTTCGCTCGATGGGAAATTGTCGCTTTGCATTGGAAGTGAAGAAGATGACCCACCCAGAAGATTCACAGGTGAGGCACCTTACGCGTTGATTGAATCGCACCGAGGAGCCGACGTCGCACCGTCGCATTAGTCCGTTTGGCCAACATCATCGAGAGTAGTAGCGCTTCGGTGAGCTTACTTGTTCACTCGCTATTGGTCGTCAATCACCGCCAATGTCATGATGTGCTTTGATGCCAGCGGGCTGAGCCGCCATGATACGAACACGTTCGCCGGGCTGAGAGAAACGTCAATACACTTGAGTTGCCATCCATGCGCGGACTGCGATCGGTTGAGCAAAAAGGAGATGCGGTTGGTCAATTAAATCGATGCCCAGTGGGTCGCACATCGTGTTGAGGTATTGTTCGCAACTGGCCGCCGATAATGTCCATGGAGCATGATCGATCTCGCCTCGATACAAACGGCCTTTTCTGTCAGCGCTATAAAGGCAATAGCGTGCCGTCAACCAATGCTCAAAAGTTCCCGGTTTAGCATGGAAGATTTCACCGATAGCTTGGTAATTCGCGTCAAACGTTGCTGGCGACTCACCTCGATGTGTTCTTTCACTCCGGTAGGTGATCAACTCTGACTCGTCCTTGTTCAGCGACATTTTCGCGTCCATATAGGGCAGATTGAACGTAGCTCTTGCGGCACGAACAGCAAATCGATTCGCAGCGTCAAGCGAGAAGAACCAAACTCCTGGCTTGCCGTCATAAGTCACATAGGTCCGAACATTGAGTTCCAGAAAGCGGCTCAGTTTCGGAATGGGTGGGCAACATCTTGGTGCGACATTCGACATTAAGAACGGCACTACGCCGATCCAGGCTTCACCAGCGAGCGTATCGAGCTGGAGTCCACTTGGCAGAAGCTCAGCAAGAAGATCTGGCTCAACGGGCCAATGCGCGAAGAGCAATTCCGACCAAGTCATCCGCATGATCCAAGGATGCTTTGGCAATTTCCACGTGCGATCACTTGCCGCCATTGCGCAGATCCCTCAATGCCGATTCGAGTTCAGGGAATCGAAATATATAGCCTTCTTTGGCAATTCGCTTCGATACGACATAGCGACCGTATAGTGCGAGTTCTGGATCGGTCCGCAGGAACAGTGGCGCGCCGATCCGGACCATCCATTCGAAAGCAGGTAATCCGATGGGCATCCCAATAACCTTTCGCAGCGTTCTCATGAACTCGATTTGGGAGACTGGGTTTGGGGAAGAGACAATATAAACGCCCGACATTGATGCATCGAAAATAGCTTTGGCAAACAAACAGTTTAGATCGTCTTCGTGAATCCACGACATACCCTGACTGCCTGTTCCAACGCGACCGCCCAGACCGAGTTTCGCGATCAATCCCAGCGTTGCCAACGCACCGCCGCCGGCACCTCGATCACGACCGACAACGAAGCTGGTGCGCATGATGACGCCACGCTGAACAGGGAGTTTGCTTTTCGCGAACTCTACTTCCCAGGCCCGGCCGATCGTGGGCGCGAAACCGATGCCCTCTGCACTATCTTCGTCGCAAACTACGGTGGGAGGATCGCCATAAATGTGAGCCGTACTCATTTGCACCCAAACCGGCGGTGGTGAGTTCACAGCACGCATTGCTTCGCCCAGCACCCGCGTTGACTCAACGCGCGATCGCAGAATCTCGTCCTGGTGATCGGGCGTTTTGATGCAGTTTACTGTCCGGCCTGCCAAATTCACCACTGCATCTGCACCATTGAGCACTGACGCCCAATCGTCAAGAGTTCGGCCATCCCAGAAACGATAAGAACAGCGACCACACGCCTTCGGTTTAGACCGCGACAGAATCGTCACATCTGCGTTATTCTCTGCAAAATGGATCGCCATAGACAGTCCTAAAAAACCGCTACCGCCAGCAATTACAATTCGTTTGCCAGAAAGATTTGACATGGCACCACCAGTTTTGGAATTATACGTTAGTCGCCTTTCACTCCGCGAAAGTAGCGAAAATGCAGCGAATACCAACGCTACTTTCGCGGAGCGAAAGGCGACTATCCTCAAATCAATTTTTCAATCATTTGGCTTGCGATGCCAAGTACCAAGAAGAATCCACACATGTCGGTGATCGTGGTAAGCAAGGGCCCGCTGGCGATCGCCGGATCGAAGCCGAAGCGTTTCACCAGCAGCGGAACGGTGCCACCGATTGAAACGGCAACAATAGTGTTTACGAATAATGCAATACCCACCACAAAACCCAGCCATCCGTTGCCGTTGTAAAGAATCGCGGCGAGTGCGATGAGGATGCCCAGTGCAAATCCATTGATCAACCCAACACCCAGTTCTTGCAGCCAAACTCGCAGAGCCTCGGTAGGACGTATTAGCCCCAACGATAGCTCACGCATGCTGACGGCCACAGCTTGGTTTCCACTACATCCGCTCATGTCACTGATGATCGGTAGAAAAACAGCCAACGCGATCACAGATTGCAATGTTTCTTGAAAGAGTGCAATCACGCTGGCCGCGCCGATATTCAGAAACACATTGACACTGAGCCAACTTAGTCGCCGACGTGACCGCAACCAGATCGGCATAGTTCTCAGTTCCTCGCCGCCAACAATACCTTGGCTCTTGAGGTAGTCACTCTCAGATATATGGTGCTCTGCTTCGTCCACCGACTCCCGATGCACGACACCGCAGAGACGGCCAGCGGCATCAACGACAGGGATACCGAGGTAGCTATGAGTGTCAAAGATCTCTACTAGTTCGTCCAGTGTGGCGGTGTCTTGCACCGTCATTGGATTGGCGATCATCGAATCGGCGACCAGGGTGGCCCGTTTGACGAACAGCAAATTCTGCATTGGTAAGACACCGACGAGTCGTTGATCCTGGTCAACAACATATCCGTAACGGATATCGTCGTCGCTGAGCTTTTCGAGCGTTTCTCCGATCAAGCGAATTGCTGCGCCGATAGTGGCGTCCAAAGGGACTCGCAATAGATCGTATGTCATCAAACCGCCGGCGACGTCGTCCCGGTACGACGCAAGCTGTCTTACATCTGCCGCATCCGATTCGGGCAGACGACTGAGAATTGCGTTAGCCTGCTCGACCGACAAATCGCCGAGCAAGTCCGCCTGTTCATCGGCGGGTAGTTCGTTCAGGATGGCAGCCGCAGTCTCAGGTTCCAAGGCGGCGATCATTCCCGCGGCCTGTGCTTCGGAGAGACGCCCAAGTAATTCTGCGGCATCATCCGTCGACAGCGTCTGCAATACCAACTCAATCTCGTCGTCATTCAGGCGGGCGATTAGGTAGGCCTGATCCGTTGCTGAGAACTCAGCCAAGTAGTCAGCAACCTGTGAGTCGACTCCTGCTTTTGCTAAGTCGACAAGCTGATCCCATGGACGCATCTCGGACTCAAAGTCTTGAACGCTCATGATGTCACCTCAGAAGAATCTACTTCGGCGGAGTTGTTGGGAACGTCATCGATCGTAAGTTGAATTTTGGATGGGCTGTCGTTCTTAACTTCCAAAATACGCGCGGTCGCACCTTTCAGCCTAATTTCGTCACCTTGAATCAATAATCTCTCTTCCATTTCAACCAACATGCCCGCGAAAGTGTCCGCATCTGCATCTTCGATCTCATCGATTCCGAACTTCGATACCAGCTCGCTGATTGGCGTGGTCCCCAGCACCACATATTCGTTGGTTCCTGTGGGAACAATGTTGGGATCCGCATGGTCGAATTCGTCATCCACGTCGCCAACAATTCGTTCGAGCACATTTTCTAGTGTGACCATGCCTGTGATGGTGCCATATTCGTCGATGACGAAAGCCATTAATTGATGTGTCGCCTGAAAATGCTTTAGTACTCGACTGATCGGCATCGACTCGGGAACCTTTCTCGGCGGACGCACGATCTTGCGTATGTTCAGGTCAGAATCAATGGATTGGCAGAGCAGATCTTTGATGTGAATCACGCCCAATACGTGGTCCAAAGAACGATCGCAAACGGGATAGCGAGTGTGCTTGGTTCTTCGAATCAAATCGTAAAAGTCTTCTACAGAATCGTTAATGTCGAAGAAGTCAACGTTGCCGCGAGGTAGCATGACCCGACGAACGATCAAATCGTCAAACTCAAACACGTTATTGATCAACGAGTGTTCGCTGCGAGTCACATTGCCGTGCACATGAGCTTCTCGAAGTAGTGCACGGATCTCCTCTTCCGTCGATGGACCATTATGTTCCGACGCTCCATCGACGCCGCACAATTTCAAGAGTGCGGTGGTGACCATGTTCAACACGATTAGAAAGGGAAACAGGATCGCATAGAAGAACTTCAGGGGAGCTGCAAACCACAATAGAACGCGTTCTGGCTGACGAATCGCGAAAATTTTAGGGAACTGTTCTCCGATAACCAAATGCAGACTGGTGATCGCAAGGAATGCAACGAGAAAGCCGACGACGTGGATTACTTTATCATCGGTGACTCCGACAAAACCAAGCAGTGGTTCGACGAGTCTGGCAAATGCTGGTTCACCTACCCAACCGAGGGCGAGTGACGCCATCGTGATGCCGAGCTGGCACGCCGAGAGTGATTCGTCGAGTCGTCTGGCGAGCCAACGTGCCGTTAGTGCAAACGCTCGTTTGTCACCGACAAGTTGTTCGATTCTCGAGAGTCGCACTTTAACGAGTGCGAACTCAGCGGCAACAAAAAAGCCATTCAATGCGATTAAGGCAATCGCAATGGCAAGGTAAGTAAGCGTCCGTGAGAGGTCAGTCATGGTGTTTGATCTGGGGATAAATTTAAATACTATACAATATTTGATCGGCGCATCCTTTGATGCTTACCGCTTGTGCGCTTCGACAACGTGAATGCTGGATGCAAGTTGCCGCAGCGCATTCTGCTGGACCGAGTCTTCTTCGGCTCGGCTTTCGTGTGCCAGCGCTTCACTATGGCTGCCAAGATCTCCAATGTGTACGACTGGTTCACCGGGCTTAACCGATGGCAGGGTGCTAACGCACAGCACAATTCCCGTATAGGGAGAGACCAATTGATTTTGATTTTCATTGAGTAGGCTACAGCTGCTCGCCAACGGTTGGCCTTGAACAACCACGTCGCCAGGAGCGACATGCATCTGAATTAGTCCACCTCGTTCCGCTCGAATCCAGCGAGTTCGACTGACAATTGATTGCTTTTCCGGTTTGTCGACTTCGCCATCGACCATTTTGAGGTATCGCAGCACGTTTAGTACTCCACGTTTCATACAATCAATGACCGAAGTCTCCATTTTCCAAACTTCGCCACCTTCAACGACCATTGTCGGTACGCCGGCGTCTGTTGCCGATCGACGCAACGATCCCAAGGGACCTGTTCCGTTCAGGATCAATCCCGAACCGAAAGTTTCGGCCAGTTGACGACACTCAACATGACTCATGTCCGCGCGAACGCTTGGATAGTTCGTTCTACGAACTGCGGCGGTGTGCAAGTCAATGCCGTAATCGCACGGAGTGATTAATTGGTCAAAGATCATCCTTGCCATTCGTGATGACATGCTGCCGCTGATGGTCCCTGGAAAGCAACGATTTAAGTCCCGGCGATCTGGCAGGTATCGCGAGTGCCGCTCGTAACCGAGGATGTTCAAAACAGGAACAAGAATAAGGGTTCCGGCGTTTAAATTCCAATTCTCGTCTGCCAGCAGTTCCCGTATCGCACCGGTGCCGTTTAGTTCATCCCCATGCAGCGCCGCGGTAACGAACACGGTGGGCCCAGCGTCCCTACCGCGCCGTACATGCAGTGGGATTGTGACCTTACGGCTGCTGTACGACTCTGAAATCACCATTTCGGTGTTCAGTCGATTACCTGGGTCGACTTCTACATTGGGGAAAAAGACTGGTTTCATAGAGTCCAATTTAGTTGCTAGAGGCCTTATTTTCGTTGCTCGCAAGCTTTTGCTGTTGGTTACACATGGATAGATTTAACTTTCCCGTGTCATACCTCCTGCACTGGCAACCAAAATCACTCGAGCCAGATCGCCCGCGATTTCTTCGAGCTCATAAAACATCTTCAACTCTTGGTCCTGTTCAGGCGTTTTGAAGCCCAGCAATACCAGCGATGCGTCGCGTGAAGACTCCGCAATCACACGTGCGACAGGTAGATCCGAGACGATCACTGTCGACAGACGGGATCGTTATGCTACAGACTTTGGTGGACTCCCGGATAGTGAGCCTCAATGGGTTTTGGCTTGATTCTGCACGATATGTACAGAATGCCTATGCCGTTCGGACCGAAGCCGACGTTGGAAAAGAACGTGTGAAAGTTGTTCGATACTAACTCAACAACAGTACAAGACTTTGAGCTGACACGATTCGCAGGATCATCGTCAACGGATAAACAGCCGCATAGGCAGTTGAACTTGCTTCGGATTCTGCAAGCGAGTTTGCAAAGGCAAGCGCTGGTGGATCGGTCATACTTCCTGCAATTACGCCACAGATAATTAAATAACTTTGCTTCCACCAGAGCCGAGCGACGATCCCTGTTGTCATTAACGGGATGATCGTCACAAAAAATCCCGCTACCATCCATTTCACACCATCGAAGCTCATCACTGCGCTGAAAAAAGAAGGCCCCGTGGCAAGCCCTGCACAAGCTAGAAAGAGAATGATTCCCAGTTCTTTCAACGCTCGATTGGCAGACGAGGGGATGTACCAAACCAGATTGCCAATGTTCCCTACGAGACTCAATACAATCGCAACCAAAAGTGGTCCACCAGCCAACCCAAGTCGGACCGCAAAAGGAACTCCAGGGATTTGAAAGGGGACAATACCAAGGAGCACTCCTAGAACAATTCCCACAAACAAGGGCAGGAATGGCGTATCGTTGAGTGCTTTTCCAGAGTTGCCCAGGAACTTCGTGGCACGTTCCAAGGCAGCTTCGTCGCCAACGATTTGCGCAATGTCGCCATAGTGAAACCGACTGGAACCGCGAGCGGTCGTTTCGATCCCTGGACGAATTATGCGCGTTACGTTCGCGCTAAACAATTTATCAAGAGCTAATTCACGCAAGGGTTTGTTCAGTGCATGAGCATCCGTAACGAAGACACGACGATAGCCGACATTGCCCGGTGCATTCATCAGATTGAGGTCGCACGATTGACCAATTATCGGTGTAAATCGATCGAGACTAATGCGAGTCCCAACGACTTGAAGTACGTCGCCAACTCTGATTTCTGTTTCATCATTGGCTGGTGAGACCGTATCTTGGTCCGCTCGCTTGATCCGCGAGATGCGAACTCCCAAGTCGTCGACGCCAGGGATGCGTCCGAAAAGGATACCCTGCAGATGAACATTGTCGACCAGAATGCTGGTCCGCTCAACGGGTTCATATTCTGCCATTTCTAGGTCGCGCAGCGTCTGTGCTTCGGCCTCAATATTTACGTTTAGAATTCGGCGCAGCAGCACCATCGATGAAATTATGCCGACAATAGCACCCGGGTAAGCAACCGCGTACGCAGTGGCGAGCATGCTCGTCGCTGCGTCGGGTCGATTCTCTAGCATCGAGACCGCTTGTTCTGCCGCGCCTAAGGCTGGAGTGTTTGTTGTTGCACCACAGAAAAGGCCAGCGGAAGTGAATACCGACAGATCTAAAATTCGGTAAAAGCAGACAACCAGAATTACCCCTTGGATTACAATCGCCAGCGCCATTGCATTCAACCGAATCCCCTGCTGTCTCCACATTTGCACGACGCCCGGGCCAAGTTGAATGCCCGTGGTAAAGACAAATAAGATCAGTCCGAACTCTTTGGCAAAGTGCGAAATTTCGGGATCAATGATAGCGCCAAAATAGCTGAACAAGATCCCCGCGAAAAGCACCCCACCTAGCCCTAACCCAATGCCTCGGAAACGCACACCACCCATCAAAAGTCCGATCACAGCCACTGATGCAATGACGACGATGGCGTAGGTGACTGATCCCAATGATTCGCTTGCCGCAGCGAGAATACGACTCATGTTGGTTCCAATACTCGAGTCCTATCGGGGCAATGTGCGGGGGCAATATGCGGCAACCTCAGATTGAAGCTTACCAAGAAAGATCTTAAAACAGAAGCTTGGTTGCAGGCTCTTGCCTAGACATCCCCTCTAATGTCGGGCTGGGACGTGCAGGGGGTTATAAATCTTTGCGTTCCCAAGTTCAACTATTGGACCGCAGGCCAAACATGCTTTTACGCTAGCTCCGGCCAGCAAATCGCAATAAGTTCAGTAACAGAAAAGTGGCGTGGACACTTCTTTTACGGCCAAGAAAGCAGAGAAGCCGCGCAGTACAATCAGACCGCTGCTGCTCTAAGCAGTTTCACCGAAACAGGGCTGAACTCGGTGATCATGTAAGAAACTGATAGGCACAAAATCGTCTCCAACCCAAAATTAAGAAAGCGATTGAGGAATGAAAACGAGTCGACTGGAAGCCTTCAGTGACGGTGTTATGGCAATCATCATTACGATCATGGTCTTAGAGTTAAAAGTTCCCCATGGCACTGACTGGGCTGCGATCTCAAAGTTGTTGCCTGTGTTCGGATCCTACATTATGAGCTTTGTATATGTTGGCATTTATTGGAACAACCATCATCACCTGTTGCATGTAATTTCCCATGTTAGCGGTAAAGCTTTATGGGCAAATCTGCACTTGTTGTTTTGGCTATCGCTGATTCCATTTGTCTCAGGTTGGATGGGCGAGAACAAACTCGCTGCGCTTCCGGTCGCACTTTACGGCGTTGTGCTTCTATGCTCCGCTATCGCGTGGTCTCTCTTGCAATGGGTCTTGATAAACGCGAGTGACGGGAACACGGAGCTCAAGGAGGCCGTTGGTAAAGACTGGAAGGGAAAATTGTCAATCGTGTTTTATGCCGGGGGAATTGGAATGGCATTCTTGTTTCCCGGGCTGGCGATTGCATTCTATGTGCTAGTAGCGATCATGTGGTTTGTTCCCGACCGACGCTATGAAAACGCGATGCAGAATCTGGCCTCCAAAGATTAGGCGTATCGCGTAAACGGGATAGCAATCGAACCGATAGCCAACAGCTCTTTGGCCAACAAGTTCTTCTTCAATACTTCACAACGATCCCAGCAATATCGAACGCCGAAAACACTGAGTGGCACGGTTTGAAGCTGAAGGTCAAGCGTTGGCGATGATGGATCACCCCAATAAAGCTCGCTTGCTCGGCCGAGATCGTAGTAAGCAACTGGCATTGCCCGCGTGGGTAAAATTTAATGGATCAGATCCGTTACTCGGTCGGGTTGCAATATGCAAGGGCGAGCAATGCATAGCCTGTGACCAGTGCCCGATCTCCTTCCATCCAGCGTGGGTTTTCTTCATTGACGAAAGACCCATCGTCGGCCTGTTTGGCGGCCAGCAGATTGAACAATTCGACTCGCCAGTCGTGCTCGACTCCCGCCGCGTCGGTTAGTACATCAATCTCTGCCGCGTTAAGAGACTTAGCAAATGTGTGATAGTAGTAGAAAAGTCCGGCGGCTCCCATACCTGGGTTCTGTTCCAGCGTATAGGTTTTTTTGATGAAGTCCATCGCCGCTTTGACTCGCGGATCGTCCTTCTCAACGCCTGCATAAAGCATACTTTTTAAACCAGCGTAGGTCATTGACCCGTAGCTGCGGAGACCACCGCTGGGTGTCTTCCCAGCTTGGCTTTCACCACCTGCCGCCGGAGTGTAATAGAACCCGCCATCGTTTTCCTTGGCGGCGTGAATGGTGTCGTTGGAGGGTGATTCTAAGTTCTGCGTCCGGCTGACAAAAATCAATGCTTTTTGAATGGCCTCGTCTTCGGCTCCACGTCCGATTTCATGCAGGGCATCGATCATGAAAGCGGTATTTGACAAATCGGGACGCTTGTGAGATCCATACCCGGCGCCGCCGTAGGATGGATCATCGGTTTCGATTCCCTCCCCTTGATCCCATTGAATTCCTTTAACGAAACCTTCGGCCCGATTTAGCACTTCGTTGTATTGGCCGCTTTTATTGGCTTTAACAAACGCGGCAATCGCTAAGCACGTTTCGTAGTTGCGATGAGTGGACCCTTCTGCATAAATCCCACCGTCCGCACGGACATTTTTTTCCAAGAACGCTAGCGATTCTTTAAGGGCAGGGTCGTTCACTGCAGACGGTCGATGAGCTAGCACTGCCGTAACGCACAAGCTGGTAACCCCAGTGCCACTATTGCTGCTAAGCGATCCCTGTTCTTCCTCCGCACGACTGCGCAGGTATGCGATCGAGCGATCAACAACCTGCTGAAACTTACTTGCTTCAATTTTACTGACGTCAAGCGTTTCTGCGGCTGAGATATCACCGGAACTTAGTATCGGTCCAAAAAATAGTATTGATGCAAACGTCGCCAACAACGCTACCCTACAAACCTTAGACCTGCGACTGCCAACAATCGTATTCATGGGACTCTCTGATTCATCAAATGGGGACGGATTTTTTTATCGCACGGACTGTATCGAGCTGAAAATTGGGAAACACTATTCGACTTGAAGGACCACTTCGCGACCTGCACGCGTTCCCATGGCGCGCCACGTCTTCAGGTCGATAGTGTTGGCAAGACCTTTGACAGAGCCATCCAGCAACGCCACATTAACAATGCCCGGGTGTGCGCTGCGAGACGTGATGATTCCATAGCTCGCGCGCGAACTGCTATTCCCTTCCTGCTGCGAGTTGAAATCGCAGTTGTATGTGATGCCGTTGTATTCGAATGGTACAATAGTGTTGGGTGTTAACGTCGTTGTGAAACCGCTGTGGTGTGAGTGGCAATTAGTCCACTCGGTGTGGCCTGTTCCTGTACCATCCGGCAATAGTCGATCGGTTCTGCCTGTGGCAACCTGTGCGATCACTTCTGCTAGGCTCGTTGGAACGGTCGTCGCTGCGGGACCTCCATTGCGGGTGTACGCTGTCCAAGCTAATACTTCAGCTGTCCAGAGCGTGTTGCTTGTACCGTCCGTAATGGCGCTCAATGGCATCCGTGCATTGGGAAAGGTCGCTCCATCACCGCCACGATGGTTGGTGGGATCGTAAATAAACCATGTACCCAGATTGAATGCATAACTGGTTGGGAACAACGAAATGCCGCTGGTGCTGCCGGTAGTGCTCGTATCCCGCTCCATGTCCGCCTTAGGATCCGATGGGCAGTGGTAGACGGGAACGCGGTAGTGGCTGATGATAGGCTGCGAGGACCAACCGATGCTCAAGTCGACTTGGTTGTAAAGATTGTTTTGCTCCAAATACGGAAAGAGCCGTCCATGGATCGACCAAGACCCATTGCTGGTTGCTAGTGGGTTAATGCACCCGCTGGGAGGGAGCAGTGATATTGTCGATTCATAGTTGTGTGTAGCCAATACGATCTGTTTAAGGTTATTCGTACAAGACATTCGACGAGCCGCTTCACGCGCCGCTTGGACGGCGGGCAACAGCAGCCCAACCAAGACACCAATGATGGCGATCACGACCAACAGTTCGACAAGGGTAAATCCGCTTCGTTGGTTTTTGGATCGATGGCGTAGAGGATATTGCATGCAGACGTTTTCTCATTGCTGGTGTTTTTTTGCCACGTTCAACAACGTTCTTTAAAAAGGCGTGACAATCCTCCGGGCGACCAATAAGAGGCCGCCCGGATATTAATGCGTGCCAATGCATCCCGCGTACCACCGAGGGGCCGGCGAATGGAAAACGAAGAGAAGCGAGGTTTTTATGCGATTTTGTCTACTCTGTGACCGTAGAAATCTGTCAAGGACATCTTCAAGTAGGTACCGGAGTCATTTTCACAGGCGGGAATTTCGACGTCATGGCGAAAAAACCGCCACGCGTGTCTTCCTCGTCACAACGACTCACCTTTGAGATTCACTTTTTCGGTTGCCTTAGCATCGGCAATTGTCTTCAAACCAAAGGCAAACTGTGACCACGTGGGAATCCGTATGATGCTAGCGACACTCGCTATCACGAACCCGCTTGAGCAAAGCCGAGATTTTTCTAGGCGCGGATGTAACTATTAGTTCGGCACGGGGCATTATAAGTGCGAAAGACAGTTTGACGAATTTACGCTTGGAGCGTTTTAACCGGATATGTCAGCGTCGATTTGCTGCTTCCTTATTTTAGCGCACAGTCGCGACCAGCGAACACGGACGGCCACTGGGTCGATATCAAACAAAGTGGCGATTTCCTCTGATGTATGTCCGGCAAGTTTCAAATCGATCAACTTACGTTCGCCGCCAGAGAGGTTTTCGCGGATTTCTAGAATGGCCTCCCGGTTAATTTCACGATGTACAAGATTGATCGTTGAGCGACTTAGCAGTTGTTGTAGGGCGGACGTGTTTTCTAATCCCATCTCGTTTTCTGGCCGAACTTGCCGACGGTGTTTCCGCCAACGCTTGGCGACTTTCCTCCTCGCTATGAGGCATGCCAGGGCGATCAACTTCGCTGAATCGTGGATTACAATCTTGCCTGCAAGCAGTTTGCCGATGACGCTCTTGTGGACGGACTGGGTGATGTCGACTGAATCCATGTGCGGCCGCAGCAGCGGTCCCAGGTGGACTCGGGCTGCGATGCGCACTTCGGTTTCATATTCTTGGCAAAGAGCAAGCAAGGCGGAGCTATCGCCTGCGGATGCCCGTCGGGCAATCTCAGAAAATTCCTCGGATTTTGATGTCATTCTCGGGCACCCTAAGGGCCCCCTACGGAATGCGAAACGACCGACATGGCGTTCGAGACTATCACAAGCGAGTATCCGCTGCAAACAAGCCACCTGTAAGGGCTGTCTGCAAGTGTTTGGGGGATTTAGTTTTTTTGGTTAAATGCATTATTGAATTCGAATTCCCTGATCACGCGGTACTGAAACATGATTAACGATCCGTCCACGATCTCAGAACGTTCAGACCGGGCGCGGACTGAAATTGAAGACGCGGTTGCGGGGGGAGAGCGAAACTGTGTCGAGCGAGTGCTTGCTCGCTTTGAGGAACTCACAAATCACGTCGAGGTTGTCTTAGAACTGATCTATTTTGAATTTGTGCTGAGACAAGAATTCGGTCAAGATCCGCAGCAAAGCGAGTACGTCGAGCGGTTTCCTCAACACGAGGCAAGACTGAAGAGACTCTTCGCATTCGACGACATAATCGAGACGAGTTTCGGAGCATCGGAAACATTACCCGATACAGCTAGCCCGACGAACATTATCCCTCACGAGACAAAGCGGATTGAAGGCGAGGGAACTTCAGGGCGCCAAGCACCTCGTTTCTTGTTAGGAGACTATGAATGCCTAGAAGTCATTGGACGAGGTGGAATGGGGCTTGTCTACCGCGCGATTCAACACACCCTAAAGCGAACGGTAGCATTGAAGATTGTCTCGTTGTTCGATCCGTCTGATCAAAGATCGCTCGCTCGATTTCTTGCCGAAGCAAGAGTCTGCGGAATGCTCAATCATCCGGGGATTGTACAAATACATGAGACGGGAATAAGTGAAGGTATTCCGTTTATCGCAATGGAGTACCGCTCGGGCGGCAGCTTACAAAACGTGTTGATCGATGGACCACTTGCTCCTCGGATTGCCGCGCAGGTGGTCAAAGAAATAGCCAGCACGATTGCTTTCGCCCACAATCATTTGGTCATCCATCGCGATATCAAGCCAGGTAACATCCTTTTGGCTCCGGACAGATCAGGCCGAGGCATTCGACTTCGTCCTGGACATTCTCCAGTTGATTTGAAGGTGGCCGACTTCGGCTTAGCAAAGAGTCTTGAAGAGTCTTCAACCAGCACTCTCGCCGACGCTCCGATAGGAACGCCCAGCTATATGGCTCCTGAGCAAATCGGTTCCTCAGCGACCGTTGATGAACGTTGTGATATCTATGCGCTCGGAGCACTGATGTTCCATTTGCTAACAGGGAAGCCACCCTTTCAAGCAGCCACTGCGTTGGAAACAATGCAGCTAGTTCGGGAGGAAGAACCAGTGCCGTTGCGGACGGTACTACCTTCCGTACCGCGCGACTTGGAGACGATATGTTTGAAGTGCCTGCAGAAAGACCGCGAGCAGAGGTATTCGACCGCAGAATTACTCGCCGATGATCTGCAACGATTTATCGAGAACAGACCAATTCAAGCTAGGCCTTCTAGCTTGTTTGAACGAACGTATCGCTGGACCAGACGCAAGCCGGTCGCCGCGTTCTTGCTTTTCACACTGGTGCTCACTGCCATCGGTAATAGCGCAATGTGGATACGGGCGGAGTCGTTTCGACGGACTGCCGAAGAAGCCACTAGCAGTGCGAATGTCGCTAGTCGTCAAGCTCTTGCTACATTGCGGAAGTTGAGCGAGAACGTGGTCCTGGAGAAATTTGCCAGGCAAAACAAGCTTAGCGAAAAAGACCGTGTTTTTTTGCAGGAAATTGCCTTCCTTTACGAAGAGCTTGCGGAAGAAACTCAAGAGGGAAATGAGGCTGCAAGAGTTAGGGCCGAAGGGCATTACTGGAGTGGTGTTATATATTCTTATCTTGGCGACACACAAACGACTGCATTTCATTTTGAAGCGGCCATAAAAATTTTGCTCGAAATAGAGGCCAATGTCTTTCGAGAAGATGTTTTTTTAATGGCAAACGATGCTATGGAAAAGTTAGTCGAGTCGCTGGGATACACAGTTCGAATTGATGAAGCCATTGCTTTGACTTTGGTACGTATTGATCGCTGTGCGAACGCCCCCCGTGGTCTTTCGGAAACCGCGCTGCGAACTTGTCTTAAATCGCGGATTGCAGGTTATCGACAACTTGGTCATTTGTATGAAATGAGTGGTAAGCGAGCAGACGCGCTCGCCTGTTGGCAGCAAGCCTATCAGTTGCTCGAACTAGCACTTCACGAAACTTACGAACCTACTTTATTGGCCTATTTGGGAGGTGTGTTACGGTCGTTGGCGACAATCGAGACGGAACCAGAAAAGCGAAAAACGCTCATTTCCCGTTCTATCGAAGTAGCCCGCAAATTGACTGAGCAGTCGCCCGACGAGCCCCATTTAAAACGTAATTTGGCTTGGTCACTCTACGATCTTGCAAGTATCAACTTCGAGCAACAAGATTTTGAGAACGCTTTGCCTCCAATAGATCAAGCAATCTCGATCGGACAACAACTGGTAAGCGATGCGCCTTTGCTGGATGAATATCGGGGTCCGCTGTCGATTTTTTTAGGATTACGGGGGGAAATATTGTCTTCCCTCGATCGCTTCGACGATGCCGAGAGGGAATTCGAACGGTCGCTTGAACTATTGCAACGCAATTTGGAATCTTCGCCCAATTCGTATATTCTGCAATTGCAATTCGCTCGCAGCTTGGTTGGGTTGTTGCAAACTCACGCGCGTGGAAATTTTCCAGAGCAGCGAGTTCGTTATTCCTTGGAGCAGGCAAAATTAGCGGTAGAGGAACTGCGGCATACCGTTAAAGCGGGTAAATCTACTCCAGAAAAATTGCATCAACTTGAAGCCATACTCAATTCGTTTTCGGAGGAAGAAGCTGTTCGGAATTAAAGTTAGCAGTTCCCTTTTTTAACCCGTTCTAAGATGTCCGTAGGAAAAACTGCAAGTTGATTGTAACGCTCCGGCGTACTCGCGGCATTGTTGGGTATCGGCATGCAAACTTAGGCATGCTGCCCCCGTCAATTGCTGTGTGAGTTTGTTCACTATGACTGACAAGCCTCGTAAGTCTCGTTCGTTGCTTCGCGTTAAATCTCAACTTACACTCCTGCGTCGCCGTAGGTTGATTCTCGAAACATTAGAAGCTCGTGAACTGCTTGCTGTGGATCTGGTGATTCCTGTACAGTCTGGGATTTTTGATTCCGATCTGACATTGAGGGCGCAGGGAAACCAGTTGCAATTGGTCAACACGGGGACCAACAATGTCGTTGTGCAAGCGAGTATCGGCAGCCAGACCGACGGTGTAGTAAATATCACCCGACAAGGATCCAGCAGTTTACCGTTCGATCCGTTCAACGATACCATTCGCATCGACTTGAATAGTTTGGCAGGATTGAACTCGCAGTTTGTCAACAATAACGGTCTGGCGATCAACTTCTCTGGCGGTACGCCTCCGCCGATCTTACCGCTGTCCGATGAAGTGATTCTGGTCGGTTCGAACGCGAACTTATCCTACGGCTTCTCGGTCGTGGCAAGTTCGATCATTTCGGCCAGCGGTATGACGGCAACCTTCACTGGACCATTGTCGCTCCGTTCAGAGGCTTCCACAACAGGTGCAGCGGATACGACCGATCCCACCAAAGTTCTGGCGGTGCCAACTGCCGGAGTCAACATCACCGGTGGTTCGATTTCGGCCGCAGGTATTACGCTACAAGCTGTAGCCACAGTCGATGTGCAAATCGCAGCCGAATCTCTGGTGAATGGGCAAATCAGCTTTGCGACATTGTTTGTCAATTCAGACGCTAATGTAAATATCACTGGCGGCGCCGCTCTGCAGACGACTGGAAATTCGAACCTGACAATCTTAGCGGATTCCAACGTTACTGGCTCGGTAGGCCGTGCCCCGTCCACAGATGGCGATACCAGCGATGACGATCGCGAGGAGGATGCCGCGGTCGCCAATGCGACCGTCGAAAGCGATGTCGGGATCAATATCAGCGGAGCGACCATCACGGTCGGAGGCTCCGCCAATATCAGCTCGCAAAACACCGTGAATTCGACGACCAACGCGGATGGTCGGATCGGCACTTCGAATGCCGGTGGCACCGTGTCGATCAACTCGATCGTGGGCAACACAATTCTGCTCATCGACGGCGTTTCCTCGGTCACGGTCAACGGCGATCTGGTCCTACAATCAAATAGCAATCGTTCTTTAGTGGCCAACGCCTATTCAACGCCACGTGGCGTAACCGATGACGAAGATGTGGCGAATGAAACAGAAGGCGAAGAGGCCCTCCAGACTAATAACGCGCGCACCAGCGAAGGGGAACTCGAGTTCGCGGCGGCCATTGCTGTCTCGTCGTTACTGGGGGACACTCGCGCCACCATCAATGACTCGACAGTTCGCTCAACGACCGGCAACCTCTCCCAATTCGCAAATTCGCAATACTCGGTCTCAACCATTGCGGACAGCTCTAATGCGACCGGTACGAGTGGCTCAGACAATAATACGAGTTCGGGTATCGGAGTTTCCGCCGCGATCCAAACCATCGATATGGATACGGAATCGCTGGTCGACGGAACATCTACGCTCGATGGCAACACCGTCAACATCAACGCCAGCACTCTCAACAGCACTACCGTGCTGGATACCATTTCGGGGCCAAGTAACCCCGATACAACTTCTTCTGGAGATCTAGGTGTCGCCGGTTCATTGGCGATCGGCACCCACATCATCAATACTCGCTCGATGATACAGCCTTCGGCAGTGGTTGATCTTTCGGGTGCCAATTTGAACATGACCTCCACCAGCGTGAACACTTCAGCAGCCCGCGCACTCCCGAAAGAATCGGTGAGCAACGATAGCTTGGGTGTGGGCGCCTCCTATGCGCTGAATATCCTTGATCGCACCACGCTGGCCTCGGTCGAGAACAACGCTCGTATTAGCAATGCGGCCAATGTATCGCTGTCATCAACTTCGATCAGCACCAAAACTACCGAAGCACGCGCTGGTGCGAAAGGTGGAACCGCCTTTGCCGGCGCCTTGGCCATGTTGATTGCCAACGAGGACACCGTGGCTCGGCTAGGAAGCAACGTCAACCCGACGACAACGATCACTGGTAATTTAACGCTACAAGCCAACCATACGGGTAGCGCGACTACGACAGCCGATGGAGACGCGGAAGGTGGCGACGATGCGGGCATCGGTGCGGCTATGGCGATGGCATACCTCAACGAAGTCACGGAAACCATCACCAATCGCAACATGAATGTCACAGGCAACATGGCCTTTTCTTCGCTCTCGACCAGTTCCAGCACGGCCAACTCGATGGCCAGTGCCACAGGAGCAGAGAAGGAAGACAGTAACGATACCGCAGATTCTCAGGCGAGCGGAAATCGCACCGCAGGCAACGACCAAGCCACAGACGCAGGTGCTCGAACATCCAATGCCACTCGCGAAAACCCTTCAGCGGCCACATCGACGGGAGGATCGATCGCCGTAGCGGCGGCGCTTTCCCTGAACATTCCAGAAGCCGAAGTGCGAGCCACAATTCCCAATAATCGAAATATTACTGTTGGAGGCTTTAGCACTCTGACGACTCGAGCCAACCACGACGTCACCACTTCTGCTGATGCGTCGACGACCCAATCTGGTGATTGGGGCGTGGGAGTGGGTGTGGCTATTTCGGCTGCAGACATCGTCAACGAAGCCACGATTGGAACAGGAGTTACGCTGACCACCGATGGCATGACGCTGGACGCAGGCATGCGCGATGTGTCATCGAATATGCAACACAATTTTACCACCAACGCCACCTCGGGTGCGGGTGGCGGTGACAACGGCATCGCTGGTTCGGTGGCCATCGCCATCATTGATATCGATACTCGAGCATTGGTTCAATCCGGGGCGTCCTCACCCAACATTACCAGCATCAACGGTCTGAACGGTTCACCTGTAACGATTCGTGCAACCAATAATACGATATCGACGACTGAGGCTCGACCCAATGAAGATACCTCGGGGGCTTCAGGCAAGGATTTTGGTTTGGGCGGTTCGTTTGCTTTGGCGCGTCCCACGCTGACAACCAATGCCGAAATTGCCTCGGGTGCGGGCCTGGCACTGCTGAGCAGCGGTGTAAACCCAACCAATCTGACCGTCGAAGCACTTGCCAACATCACAACCACGGTGCTTGCTGAGAATGGCGGAGCAAATGTAGAAACAGAAGATGGTGCGAGCAGCGACTCCATTGGCATTGGGGCAGGCGTCGCTCTACTGCTAGCCAACAACGATACTACCGCCAGCCTCGGCTCCGGTAGCTCGCCGAACTGGAGCGGTAATGTGAACGTGCGGGCTCGGCATGAACATAATGTCCGAGGAACGGCTGATGGCAATGCAGCCGGCGGAGGAGAGACAGGCGTCGGAATCTCCTTTGGTTTGAACGTGGTCGAAGATGATGTTTTAGCCAGCGTGGGACGGAGTTTGACCGTAGGCGGTAACTTCGTGCTCGAATCGCAACTGGAATTGGATAACGAAATGAGTGCCACAGCCAGTTCCAGTGGCACGCAGAGCACCAGCAATACACCCGATCAAGAGGCTCAGGCCCAACGCAATCCATCCAGTAGCGGTGCGGCAGCCAATACAGGAAACACCACCAGTTCCACTCCCGGGCAGGGCGAATCAGAGGTGCAGACCCTGTCTGCCCAAGCTCAGTCGAGTGCGGCCGGCGAATCTGGTAATCAGTCCGACGGTTTGGGAGTCTCGGCCTCAGTGGCGTTGAGCATCTTGCCGGTCTCCAACAAGGCGACTGTTTTAGGTGGGATCACGATCAATGCTATCGGAACTGCAAGTATCTCGGCCAAGAATCACTTCGACAGCGAGACTCTGGCGCTGAGCGACACTGTCAGTCTGTCGCTCGACGAGGAGTCCGAGTCGGATCGCGTAGCGGCCTCATTGGCTTTCAACTTCGCCAAACTAGTCAACGAGGCCACTGTTGGCAACTCAACGGTTCGTGGTTCAAACGTCACTGTCGAGGCCATTACGGCAGATACCAACAGTGACGTAGTAAACGAAATGATCGCTATGGCCGCAGCGGCTGCAGGTGGCCAAGGCGAATTGAGCGTGGCGGGATCGGTAGCGATCAATGTGGTTGATATGGATGTCACGGCCAGCACCGCCTCTGGTTCGACCATCGTTGCCACAGGTATCAACAGCCAGGGAAATCTGACCATCACGGCAGAAAGCGATATGAATCCTCAGACACTGGCTGCCAGCGCGGGATTTGCGGCTCAGCAGAACGGAGATGACTCAAAAGCCATCGGTGGTGCCTTGGCTTATGCCAACGTCGATTTGAATACAACGGCCAAGATCTTGGGGACCGCCAATGCCAATCGCATCATGACCGTCGATGCAGAGACCACTGTTCAACCACAATACACGGTGATACCGGGGCTCGATATCAACGTGGCCTTTACCGGGTTGGCGGTTGCCGGTGCGGTGAGCGATGGTGAAACGGGTGTCGCCATTGGTTTGACGTTGAATGACTTCAACAATGAAACATATGCGTACATTGGCAACAACGCCTCCATCAATCAGACTGTTGTCCAAAACGCTGCAGGGGTCAATCCATCGATCGATGTCAAGGCGAATAGCCTGACAAACATAACCTCACTTTCGGGCACCTTGGGCATTGCGCTGGAAGGGAATGGAGCTGGAGCTGGTTTCGAAATCGGCATTATCGATAATGAAACTTTGGCCTACATTGGTGATAGTGCGACCGTCGACGCTGAATCGAACATTAACGTCACGGCTACGTCAAAAGAAGACCCGACGACTGCTTCGGTCAACGTCGGTGTGGGCGAAGATGCGGGTGTAGCCGGTGCGATCATCGTCTATGCCGTGACGACAGATACCAAAGCCTTTATAGGCTCTAATGCCAACGTCGAATCGTCGTCGGGTGATATCAAGGTTGTTGCTGATGGTCAATTCGAAGTTGTTGGCTTTTCCGGCGCGGTAGGCGTAGGACTGAACAGTGTCGGCTTTGGTGCGTCGTTCTTGATCCTGGTACACACCGATACTGTAGAAGCCACAGTTGGTACAGGCACAATAATTACAACGCGAGGTGCAATCGGACTTCGCGTCCAGGCTATCTCTCGCGAGGACGTTATTGGCGTATCGGCTGCTATCGGTGCCAGTAGCGACAACGCAGTCGCCGGTTCTGCCACCATCAATGTCTTGAACGAAACGACCGTTGCCAAAATCGGTTCGAACGTGACCGTGATCGCAGAGAGCACTGCCAACAGCAATGCGCCTAACATTGAAGTTTGGGCAACAGGCACGACGAATTTGGTCACGGTAGCGGGTTCAATCGCCGCCTCCGGGAATACTGCCGTGGGGCTCGGCGCTGACGTGATGACGATCAACAAGCGTACCGATGCATTTATCGGGACATCGGTAGTGACGGCAAATCCCAACGATGACCCTCGCATCAATGCGGAAGGGAACATTGAAGTCAAGGCCAAGTCCATTGATGACGTTACGTCGGTCTCAGCAGGGCTGGCCGCTAGCGGCGGAGTCTCGGTAGCCGTCAATGCTGGGGTAGGCGTGTTTGATGTGACCACTCGAGCCTTCATCGGTGATGACCCGGACGACCTGATGCCTTCGCTGGGTGGTGGCAACACTCGGGCTCGCGGAAATATCATCATCGATGCGGATAGCGATAGCGAAATCGATAAGTGGGTGGGAGTAGTGGCCATCGGTAGCACCGCGGGCATCGCGGCTGGCGTGGGCGTAGGTGTCATCACTAAGAATACCCATGCATTTGTTGGTCAAGGAGCGAACGTGACCGCTGAGGGCCTGGGCAGCGCCAGTCGCGTAAGAACTGGACAATTCGTCATTGGCACTGGGTCCACATTGGCGACAACAACTGGCGTCGAAGCTGAAAGTATGGGAGCCAACCCAAGTATCAGCACATTGCAGCAACAAGGCGAAGTTGGTCGGCCCAACATCGGCGAGACGCGACGCGCCGATAGCAACGACAACATGGCGACCGATCAGGGGTTGAGCGGACAGCGAACCGCGGAGCCACAGGAGCGCACCGATTTTCGTGGGTTGTCAATTAATGCAACCAATCGCGACGACCACGAGTTCTACACGCTCTCCGGTGCCGGTGGGACTGTGGGGGTTGCCATCTCTGCAGGTGTCGGCCTCGTCACCACCCACACCGAGGCATACGTGGGAGATAACGCCAAGATCAACAGGCTTCTCAACGACGCAGCGCCATCCCAGTCGGTCAATATCACCGCGGCCAACGACTACCAGCAAGTGGTAGTGGATGCTTCAGCGGCGGGCGGAGTCGTAGGCGTTAGCCCGGCCGTGGGAGTGGCTGTCGTCGAAATAAACACGGGAGCATGGGTCGGCAGCAATGCCCAAGTCGTTGCCAAGGATGATATCGTCATCGACGCAAGAAGTCTGGATGATCTTTTGCTGGTTGGCATGGGAGTAGCAGTCGGAGCCACCGTCGGCATAGGCGGCACGGTCAACGTGATGGACTTTGAAAGCCACGTCAAGGCGCGCGTTGAAAGTGGTGCTGACCTGTTTGCCAGCGGTGACGTAGTAGTGCGAGCCAACAACCATTCCGACGTCGATTTGATCTCTGGCGCGGCTGGAGGCGGGTTGGCTGGAGTTGGTGTCAGTGTGGGAGTCCTGTTGATCACCAAGACTACTGACTCCTCCATTGCCGACAACGCAACCGTTGACGCGCTGGGCTTGGGAACCGGTGTCAGCAATGTCCTGAGCGGTGATGTCAACTCGACGAGCAATGCCTTTATCGCTGAAGCCGACCCAGTTTCCGGACTAATCGTCGAAGCTCGTTCGAGCGAAGACTTTACACACCTGTCCATCGCCATCGGAGGCGGCTTCGTAGGAGTTGCTGGTGCGATTGGGGTTTCGGTCGTTGAATCGAGTACCAATGCATCTATAGGCGCCGGTGCTGACATCAATCAGACACCCAGTAGTACGAAGATTCCCTCGTTGAACAGTCAGCAGATCTTTGCTTTAGCTCCCAATGGATCGGCTGACCCAGACCAAAGTGTTTACATCAACGCGGTCAACGATATTAGTACCTTTTCGTTTGCTGGTGGCGTTGCTGTCGGCGCAGTTGGTGCTGCTGGTGCAGTGGACTTCGGAAAAATCAACAACAACACTACGGCAACCATTGGCTCCAATGCAAAAGTTCGCGCCAAAAACGATGTCGAAGTCAATGCCATTGGCCTCAAAGACGTCGATGGCTTCAGCATGAGTGCGGGTGGTGGATTGGGAGCATTGGCAGCCTCGGTATCCGTGTGGTCGATCGGTACGACACTTACCAGCGACTATTCCAACGATCAGGGGCAGTCAAGCAATGCATCCAAAGGAAATACTAACCAAACAGCAGATGACGACGCTGCCGATGCGGCCACGAACCGAACAACTCAGGCATCCAGTGGCCTTAGCAATTTCCAGGGAGCTGGCGATAATCCAAAACGATCCGAAAACCGCATCGACAACACCACTCAAAGCGCAGCAACGCAACTGAGTAGTAGATCGCCTAGCAAATCCAGTATCCTGGCTCGACTTCGCGGCTCCAGTGCAGAACCTGGTACGACAGCAAAAATTTTAGCTGGTGCAGAGATCATCACGGGCGATGATATCAACGTGCAATCGAACGAGAATAGCCAGTTCGATATGCGATCGGGAACTGCAGCAGTGGGATTATTCGTAGGAGTGGGCGCTGGTATCGGAGTTCATTCGCTGGCCACCAACAGCACTGCCAGCGCGGGTGGCAATCTTCGCGCGGGTGGCGACATCAATATCGATGCCAAGCACAATTCGCAGTCGGAAGTGCTGTCGCTGGCCATTGCAGGCGGCTTCGTAGGCCTGGGGGCTGCCGTAGTATCCACGTCGGATACTACGGCAGTTCAAGCGTATCTGGCGGTGCTGTTGCCGCTGGAGCTTCGTTTGTAGTGGTCAATGTCAACAATCCTTCACCTAGTATCAATGCAACCAGAGCCTATATTGGCGACGGTGTCGAAATCGGTATTGCGAACAACGGCCAGGTTGGCAACATCCTGGTGGAAAGCAAACCAGATATCACCGTCGACGCGAACACCTTTGGACTCGCAGGTGGTATCGGAGCGGCCAGCGTCAATTTTGCCGAAGCCAGCATCGACAATCATACCAGCGCAACCATTGGCAATTCCGACATTGAATCCACTGGCACGGTAACCGTTAGAGCCTTGGGAAAAGGAAATGGAAAGGTCACTGGAACGGGTGTGGCCGCAGGCGGATTAGCCGTTGGCGTAATGAAAGCCCGCCTGGATCGTGGACAATCATCCGGTCAACCGAATACCGACAATGAAGTGTCTGCGGCCATCAACAATGGTGCCAACATCACGGCCGATCGGTTGGTAATTCGCGCTTACAGCGATGACCTCTTGGATGTTCAATCGGTAGCCGGTGCAGGGGCTGCAATTGGAGGTGCTGGTGCTATTTCTGTTCTGAACAGCAATGTGTCGTCACTTGCATTCGTGGGAACCAATGCGACGGTTTTTGTGGATACGATCAGTATTACATCGGAGAACCAGCAAGACCTCGACTCCAAGTCTACAGCCGCTGCGATTGGTGCCCTATCGGCAGTGGCAGGCGCCGAGATCTCCAACAGTTTTATCGGCAAGGCTCGCGTCGATATCGCTCCCGGCAGTATCCTGCAAGCCAGCTCGATGTCGATCTCCGCCCGCAATATTCTCGACAAAGACCGCTTCGGAAATGGTAGCTCCGATGAAAACTACAATCTGATCACCGTTTCTGGCAGCGGGGTCGTCGGCGGCTCTGGACAAGCTAGCATCAGCCATATCGATCCAACCGCTCAAGTAAACATCACCGGAGCGACGCTGCGAGCCACCGGTGCAGCTAAAGAAGCTGGTGACGGATTGAGCAATTTTTCATTGGCCTCGTTGGGACCCGGCGGCGGTCTCATCGAAATTACCACTTGGGTCGATGCCGATACCATCGATCGCTCGGTGGCCACTGAAATTACAGGGCTCGGTGGAGTCACCGTGGCGGATAATCAAGTACTGTTGACGACGCGTTCCGAAGTCAATATCGCTGGTGCGACGCTGGAAGCGACCGAAGGTGTTGTTCAAATTGCGACCCGCACGGACGCTAACAACTCTAGCTCCACTGAAATCGATGCTTATTCTTTTGGTTCCGCTAGTCAAAAGGCTGCAGGCAAGGCAGAGACGACGGCCAATCAGACGGTCAATTTGACCGGCAACACGAGGATCGAATCCAGCAAGATTCGTATCTACGCAGGTCAAGACGTGATCAAGGCTAAGAATGTTCTTTATTCTCAATCGCGGGCCGATGCCTTCTCAGCCTCTCTGTTGCCATCGGTTTCATTGCCTCCAACCGCCGTTGCCACCATTCTTGAACGCAACACGATCAATGTGGAAGACACCACTCGCCTCGAGTCGTATGGCGATATCGATCTGATTGCCACGCGCGGGATCGGCGATGTTGGCGATCGAGCTCGTGCTTACGGCGAGATCCAAGTGGTGAGTGCCGCGACGCTTGGCATTCCCGTGACCAGCGACGCAAGTTACGTCTTGGATGACGATAGTTTTAACCGCGTCAACATTGAAAATACTACAAAACTGGTTGCCGGATTGGGAAGTTCTGCCGGGATACACATCCTGCCGGTCAATATGGGAAACTTCCCAGGGTCGATCGTGGCCGGCGCTCCGCTCAGCAACGCGCAGAAAGCATTCTTGAGCGTGCCGCTTTCTGTGGACTATCGATTTGTCCCGTTACAAATTGGCGATCTGCCAATCGATTTCTACAAGGACTTTGCCGCTCGAGCGGTAACCGGTGCGACGGCCGGTGGAACGGTAGGTCGCTATTATCGGTTCCTGCCCTCCACCAGCGATGGCTCACAACCGGTCTTGCTGCATCTAGAGAACTTCGCCGATACAAGTCGCTGGGAGGATGTTGGAACAACACCGCCCAATGAGACACCCGTTCCCGCCTACGACAGCGACGTATCACTAAGACTGGCAGATGCAGTCCGCGATGACTTTGTGGCAGCACAGCCGGTTGAATTCAAGCCTGTCAAGCTGACCTACCGAAACATTGGAAATCTCCTGTTCGAACGACGCGAACAAATTCTGCAGTGGATGAGCGACCATGCCACCGACGCTGCCGCCATCTCTCGCTATCAGGTCCAACTGGATGCTGTGGAAACTCTGATGGAAGAGTACGGGTTGCTGGGGAAGATTCCTGGCCCCAATGGAACGGAAGTTGTCACGCTTAAGAAGGAATTGAATACGCTGTTTGTCGATGTCCCATCCGTCATATCAGCGCCTGGTTCCATTTTCATCGAGGCCGCCAGCGGTACGACAGGCACTCCCTACACAACTTTGGTCACCAACAATGTTCTTGACCCTCGAGCCGGAGCCAACATCAACATTGTCAATCGCAGCCCGATGACCATGACCGTCAATGGCGCCAAGATCAAAGACAATCGTCGAGTTACCACCGCTGCAGATGGTACTTTGCTAACGCTGGAACCAGGCAATGTCTATGTGAATCGGTCCCCCCTGACCAATGTAACAGTAACGGCTGATAATCTGATCAACATCAATCAGACTCGCGAGCCCGGTTCGACATCGCTGCTGAACGACCTGCCTATTCAACTCGCCGACGTCCCACAGGATCTCTATATTCGTCGGGATATTATCAATGAAGATGGCGATATTGTGATCACCAATAATGAGGGCAGCATTTTCGCCAATGCAGAGATTCGTGGCGAAAACGTAACGATCAATGCCTTTGGTGATTTCAATTTGAACACCGAATCATGGATTCATGCGCGCGACCCGATGCAGTATTTGAATTTCCAAACCTTCCGCGATCAATTGTTCAATCCTCATGCTCAATTCCGCGCGCAAATTGGTGATCAATTCTACAATTTTCCCGAAGAGAATCGCCGTATCGTTCAAATGGATACTAGTTTCTCTGACGGAACGAGAACGTTGGAACAGGCGATCAACAGCAATGAATCGCGACTCTTGGCTCAAGGCCGCATTACGATCACCGCCGTATTTCTGAACGTCAATGGACTCATTCAAAGCGGCGCCGAACAGATTCAGTTTGGTGTCAGCAGCGATTTTGTGCCTCCCAGCGAATCAACCAGTTTCCTGTCTAACGATGGAATAAGCTTGTTACCTGGGCTGTCTTTTGGCACCTCACGTGTTCCGGTGCGAGGCAGTTGGGATGCCAATGCTGATGGCGGAGTGGGTGCATTTATCCTGGAGGATATCACGCCCAAAGGTGGCGAGATCTCGATTGCTGGACGCATCCTGAGTACAGGCAACGGTCAAATCAAAGTTGCCAATGGCTTTCCCAGTGTGACTATCGACAACGACAGTCCCTATCGCGTGCATGTCGGCAACATCGACACAACCAAATTCCGGGAAGGGAAGATAACGATCGTCGACAATGCCGATCCCGACGCACCGACAAAAGCCGAATATATTTACCTGCGAAATACCAACCAGATTCAACAGCGTCGCTTTGTTGGGACGTTGGTAAACGGCGAAGACGGCGCGAGGATTGACTATGGCAATCCAATTAGTGATACCACGCATGGCATGAATGACAACCTGCAATACGAATTGCGGGCGGGCTTACAGTATGTGTGGACAGACGGAATGTTGGCCACGTATCAGACGATCAAAACAATCACTACCGACTACGGGTTTTGGGCTGATGTCGGCGAGTTCTTTGGTATCGATCGAGCAGAAATTGAGCGCGAGAGTTTTACTCCCGAATTTCTCGACGAACGTCCGACCGTTGACAGCGAAACACTGCAACTCGAGGGTACGCCTGGCTCCCCGGGCTACTCGACTGGCTCGTCCTATAGCCTGCTCTACCGCCGCGACGGCGACTATCGCACGCGTATCGATAATAATACCCTGGTCCGCAGTCCAGGCGTGAGCTACGAGATCAACTTTGACAGTCCATTTTGGACAGTGGATAAGATTATTGACCCCGCAGCCAAAGTCTACCGCTACGTTGGTCCACTCAACGTCGATAGCAATACCAAGGCTCTTATCGATTTGACGGAAGCCAATTTCAGCGATACCAATCTATGGGTCATCGATAACACTCAAAATCCGCAGACGTTTGAAGCCAATGAACTGGACAAGTATGAGGACTGGTTTCGCAATCAGCGAGTGGACTTTGATCGCCCAGCCCCGCCAGACGATGACGTAACCGTTCTAAAGATCACTAGAACTGAAGGGCTTCGCGATCTCTACACCCACTCTCTCAAAGCCGACTATCCGATCGGCATTTCCTTTGGCAACAGCCCAGCCTTTCCGTCGGTGAACATCGCTTCGCATGGCGGCATCTTGCTGACCGGTGGAATTGAAGTACCAACGGGCGGTACTGTCGAATTGTTTTCAACCGGAGGTTCCGTCCTGACCGATGGCGAAGTGGTCATCTACGGTGGTTCGCCCGTCGTACTCGCTCAAGGTGACGTTCAGTTGATCATCGAAGGGGATAAGGGACCGTTGTATGTCACGGCTGGTGGGGATATCGATATCCAAGCCGTCTCCCTGGACAACACGTCCAGCCGTATCGTTTCCGGTCTTATCTATTCCTGGGGCGGTGATGTTTCCTTGGAAGCCGTACATGGAATCACCAATGATTCCTCCCTATCCAAGGTGACTGGAAATCGTCTGGAGTTGGATGTCAAGCAGGGTGGTATCGGGTCGGCCACATCGCCTCTGCGAATTGAGACCAATGTATTAGGCACCGGCGGCCTGACTGCATATGCGCGCAGCAATATTCACCTAGATCAAGTCGAAGGTGATCTGCCTTTGCTGCGTTCTAAGTTAGTCCCAGGTGCTGCGTCCGTAGAATCGGAAATGGGCAACGTAACGATCTCTTCAGCAGGTTCCATTCTCGATCGAGACAACGAAACCTCAGCCGAAGATCGGAATCGAGGGCGTCGCACGTACAATTCAGAATTCATGAATGATCTGATCACCGCTGGAGTCAGTTCCAACCTAGCCATTGCCTATCCCGTTTCGTCAGTATTAGCATCTGCTCTGCTTCCCAACTTAAGTCTTCCCAATTTGGCTGTTCCCTTGGGCGAACGAGTCAATGTCCGCGGAACTGAGGTCATGCTGCGGGCGGAGAATGCCGGAGCGAGTATCGGTTACCAAGCTCAAAATATCGTGGTTACGAATCCGCGCAGCTACAACAGCCTGAGTACGGAAGAGGCCAGCACCTTTGCTTCGGCCTCTCCAGAGGATGTTCTCGGTGTGCAGTACGGTTTGTATCGTTACATCGGTCCTACTCGCAGCAATGTCGATTTGAAGGTCGAGGACTTCAATAACACATCGTATTGGTCAAAATTCAATGCAACATTTGCTACAGGAGGAGATGCTAGCGCGACAGTTCAAAAAACTGTGTCCAGCGGCCAACGCGTGCGAGTCGAGTATAGTCAAGATCTCTATGGTATGTACGAGTACCTGGGCGTCACTACGAGTATCAATTTGGTCGGCGAGAACTACTTGGACGGAGTTCGCTGGCGCAAGCTGGCCGGAAACGTCGCGTCGGACGGCCCCAACGTCAGTCTCAACAACGGGTTGCTTGTAACCAATAAGGATTGGATTGACGCGATCACTTTCCGTCGAACCGAAGATGTAAATGTCGTTGCTACGGTCGGATTGCGGGCAACGGGAAATCAACATGTTCTGATTGAATCGCCAATCAACTTACCTATCCATCGCACAGAGTCGGGAGGGGACACTACGCTGCGATCCTCTGGCGATCTGATCGATACCAATTTTGATGAAGCGGCAGTGGCCGCCGGAGGTCAAGTTCAACTGATAGCTGGTGCCCACATAGCCTCGGGTGTCTCCCTTCCTTTCCGCACACAAATCACGCCAACAGGTTCGCTGAGAGCCGAATCGGGTGGTCTCACGCACGTTCGGCAGCTTCAAAACGACACGATAATCAACGGCGTCGCACAGCTAATCAACAACCTGTTCGTGGCTCGCGTCGAAGCCGATGGGCCGGCGATTATCCATGTGGTCGAAGGCGATATGTTAGTGGGTTACTTGACTTCTCTAAGTTCCGTAGAACTTCAAGCGGCCGGATCGATTCTAGACGCGTTCCCTGGCATGAACGGGGCGTATGTCAACGTATTCACACCTAGCCATGCAGTCCCTGGACACGTGACATTAACGGCCGGTAATACCATTGGCAGCCCTTCATCGCCACTGACTGTGGATATTCAATCTGGTGAATTGACCAGCAATTCCAGTCAGAACACGACTCTGTTTAGCCCAACTGACCTGACCGTGCGTTCGACTGTTTCAAGTTTGGGTTCGGTGTCGATCGTTGGCGACAGCGACTTGCGAGTGGATAGTATCCGTGCACTCAGCGGTGACGTTTCTTTGGTGTTCTTTGGCAACATCACTGATTTGACTGGCGATGGAGCGGCGGATATCGAAGCCATTTTCATTACGCTTATCTCCATTTTCGGATCGATCGGACTCGTAGGTAATGATTTGGAAGTGAATACTGCCGATAGTGCGGGGGGACTGTTGTCTGCGATTGCTCATGGTGATGTCTACGTGACTGAAACGTCGGGACGACTCAACGTGCTCAATGCTCGATCGACGAATCGCGGCGATGTGCGGATTGTCAATACCGAGACGATGGCCGCAGGAGAGAACATCGTCGTCAGCGCGGCAGGTCTACTAAGTGCTGTAGATGGAGACCTGATGATCTTCGCAGCCGACGATCTGATCATTCACAGCCAAGCGTCTGCGCGCAATGTCTATCTTCGCGGCGATTATCGCAATGCTGACCCTGAAGGTTCGGTGGTCACCATCAATGGTGCCGTTACCGCCGATTACGCGGAGATCCAGACCGATGTCGATGACGATACCGTATTCATCGCTGCGGTTGTGATGACAGGTTTTGTGGTGCGAGTTGCCAAGGGAGAAAATGAAGTTTCAGGCGGCTCGGGTAATGACATGCTCTATGGTGGCCCGGGACGTGACATTCTGCGAGGTGGCCAAGGAAGCGACTGGCTGTCTTCGGGTGGCGGTATGGGAAATGAACTATACGGCGACATCGGGGACGATCGGATTTTTGGCTCGCAAGAGGGAGTGGACTTTCCACATTTAGCAAATGGTCCGATTCAATACTCGGATACGATTTATGGTGGTCAGGGGGATGACCAGATTTGGACCATGGGTGGCACCAATCAAGTCTTTGCTGGCGACGGAGATGACATTATTTATGGAGGCTCAGGTAGCGACTCCGTTCTTGGCGAAGATGGTAATGATACCGTCTATGTTGGTGGTGGTCTGGGCAACATAGTTCAGGGTGGAGACGGAAACGATACCATTGTCGGATCCGATGTTGGAGACGATTGGCTATACGGCGATGCAGGTGACGATCACATTCGAGGTCAAAACGGAAATGATGAGCTCTATGGTGGTTCGGGAGATGACGATCTGGATGGGGGCGCCGGAGTTGACATCATCTGGGGTGGCACCGGCAACGACGAAATCCATGGTGGCGGGGGCCATGGCGATACGCTCCGCGGCGAAGAGGGAGATGATCTAATCTATGGATCCAATGACGGTGGAGACTTTATCTACGGTGGATTGGGACGCGATCGTATCTATGGGCAAAAAGGTAACGACCAGATCGAAGGAGGCTCCGACGACGATATCATCGATGGCGGCGATGGCGACGATGTGATCTATGGAGATGCGGGCAGCGATCTGATCATTGGCGCCGCTCATCACGATCAGTTGTATGGCCTCAATCCCACTCGGACCAATCCCGATGGAGGCGTCGATTATCTTTATGGAGATTTCGCTACCGGGAATAACGAACCGAACTCGGGCAATGATCGGCTGTTCGGCGACAACGGTCGCGACATGCTGTACGGCGAAGGCGGCGACGACTTGATCGATGATGATTTGTCAATCGCCGGTGTACCTAACCCAAATTCCTCACTCGATTTCATCGACTATGGTACCGGTGAAGGTCCCGATCCAACGACATTTACTAGTCCATCGCCGACTCCCAACCCACAGCTATTGCCACCCTCTCCTGCCTACCAGCCAGCGCGAGCTGAATACCCGGTTGGTCTCATCGATTCGGGGCGTTGGGCTGAACTGGCTAGCTCTGCGACGGTCACATCCAGTGGCGTCGGTTTATCGCGTCAAGGAATCGTTTCTCCAGCCTCCATTGCCAGTACATCATCGGGCGTCGTTGTCGCATGGAGCGAGGCTTACAACGGTCGCTCGAGAGTCAATGTTGCCCGACATGATGGTGTCGCGTGGCAAGAGCTGCCACTGCCGATGGCCAGCGGTGTCGATGGCACAAGTATGGATGCAACTAATCCTCACTTGATCATCAATGCAGCGGGCAACCCGGTCGTGGCTTGGACCGAGCGCAGCGCGTTAGGTACCGATATACGAATTGCCGAATACGATCCAGCAGTCAATGATGGACTGGGTGGTTGGATTGCAATCGGAAATTCACTGAGTGCCGGTGGCATATCGGGCACTGGAAACGCCGATCAAGCACAGTTGCGAGATACACCCTCTGGATTGGTCGCAGTTTGGTTGAACGTCACGGCTAGTGTTACTCAAGTCTATGCACGCACATTCGTTGGCGGTGTATGGACCTCTCTGGGAACTGGCAGTGATTCCGGAACTGGAGTCTCCGGAGCTTCTTCGGATTCGGACATTGAGGGGCTTAGTGTCACGAGCAATGCGAGTCGCCTTGCGTTGGCGTGGTCGCAATTCGACTCGATCTCCGGAATTCGACAGGTTTACGTACGAGCCTATGAAACGGGGACTTGGTTTGAGCTGAACGGCTCCGCAACAGGCTCGGGTGCTAGCGGTCTGGTCGCAGACGCTGTGGCTGGTGTCATTACGCACAATGCCGAGCCGAGCGTTGCCTACGTGGGAACAGACCTATTGGTTGCTTGGCAAACTTATGCCGATCAATCTAGCCATGTAGTCGTCAGTCGCTATGCGTTTGCTACCCCCATCCCGTCCCTAGTATCTCTAACAGAAACCAGCGCGAGAGGGACTCAACCGCAGCTCATTTCCAATGGCTTACACGCCAATTTGCTTTGGACGGATGGAATAGATCACCTGTATGCTATGCGTTGGAATGGTACAACATTGATCGAGGAAGTCCCAGGAGATTCATCAGGAGTGGGTATTACCCTGACGGGTCGATCGATTGACCAATTCGCAACTTCAATTGATGCTAGTGGTCGAGCAGCGGTCGCTTGGATCGATCTTACCACCGGTCAGCCCAGCCTGATGGTGCGACGCAATTCGTTGCCCATCACAGGTACCGTGCACATCGCTTCGCCGGCTGGCAACTCGATTCAGCAAATCCTCGATACGCAGGCTTTAGGTAGCAACGACATCATCGTTGTCCAAGAGCAATTGACAGGGAACGTCAACATTACCGCAGCCGATGCCGGAGTCACAATTATTGGAGCACCTGGTGCGAGAATAATCGGTGCCGTAACCATCGCGGCTGATAACGTTCGTTTTCAACGCTTGAATGTTACGGGATCGATAACTGCCACCAATGCCAGTCAATTTTCTTTGCGTGAAAGCAGTGTCACCGGGGGCGTAATCTTCCAAGGTGGCAACGATAGCCAAATGTCGCATAATCACTTGTCGAGTGCGAGCAATACAGATGTTGTCACCGTGAACGGCGGTGCTTCGAATTTGGTGGTTCGCTCCAATGTACTCGAAGGTGGACTCAACGGTATTTTGCTCGGTACTGCGACGGGAGTGAGCATTCTCGACAACCAGATCAGCGGCAGCCAAACAGGTATTCGCATCGCAGCAGCAGCCTCTGGTGAGATCGCTCGCAACTCCGTCGATGCCGGCATTACAGGACTAGATCTGGATGCGCTGTTTACCGGCTGGGTGCGTCAAAACAAATTCGTCTCTGCTGGAGTTGGCGTGCGGTACGAGTTTGCGACTCTGCTCAGCGACAATGATATTCGCGAAAACGAAATTGGCATAATCGCCTCAGTGAATTCGACCAGCGATGGGTTGGGCTTTCAAACTGGCACACTCCCTAACCGCATCGACAACAATGTGCTGGGTGTGCAGTTAACCGGTCGCATGCAGAATCAGCGTATCACCAACAATGGTACAGGCGTTGTCGGCAGCGGAGAGTTGGTAGGCAACAGTCTCGATACGGCCAACGTGATCGAAGACAACGAAACAGGTGTGAATTTTAATGGTCGCGTCGAATTCCAGCGAATCGGACGAAATACAACGGGAATCGTCGCCTACAACTCGCAGACCATCGCCCACAACGTGTTGTACCGTAATGCGACCAGCGTTCAGATCGTTGGACGCTCGGATGTGCGTGTAGTTGGCAATACTCTCTATACACCGCTGGGCGATCACCTCAGAGTTATTGGCGGCTCGCAGAATGTCGAGCTACAAAATAATATCTTCTGGACGGAAGATGGCTACAACATTTTTGTCTCCAATGACAGCACCGTCGGCTTCTTCAGCGACTTCAACGTGCTGCATACGAGCGGTGCTGGCAAGATCGGGTTTTGGACCAAGGACTTCAACGATATCCTCGACTGGCAAGAAGACATCTATCGCTTCGACTTGAACTCAATTGGCCGCACGGTCGTTAATCCAACCTGGTCGGAACCTCGCTTTACCAACAAGGCCCAAGACGACTATCGCATCTTGGGGCAAGTTGCCAGGCAGCGGTTCACCAGTCCCACGATCGATGCAGGAAATCCCCTGATGGATATCGCCCGTCCCACATCGACGGTCAACCTGATCAACAATCCAAGCTTTGAAAGTGGTCTGAACAGTTGGACGGCAACTCCCAGTGGTTCGATTCGCACGGTGAACCCAGCTCCTTTTGATGGAACAAACTACTTTGGTGGTGATGCCAATGTAACCAGCACGCTCACGCAAGTGATCAGTTTGACAGATGCCGGCTATACGCCAACGCAGCTCGACAACGAAGATTTGACGATCCTGTTTGGCGGTCGTGTGCGATCAGCTAATGAAATTCTGCGCGATGGTGGCACCATTCGTCTGACATTGCTCGATGTAGGTGGAGCAACTATCGGTGATCCACTACTCGCAGTCTCGACGCGACAAATCGATCGTTGGGAGTTAATTGGTGGTCGACATTTCCTGCCTAGTGGCGTCCGCTCAGTCCGTTACGAATTCTTAGCAACACGCAACACGGGGATCAGCAATGACTCCTACCTGGACGGCGCTTTCCTGCTCCTGCAGCCAAGTCGGACGGCCGCCGATGCGGGAGCCTACTCGCAGTCCAACTTTGACGTTGCTCAACCTGCACATCTCGTGCTCCGCAGCCCCGATCTTTACAAGGACTGGGAACGTGACAAGCCACTTGATATTCGCTGGGATTCGTACGGCAATGCCACCAACTCACCGGTTATCATCGATCTTTATCAAGACACTGCTTCCGGACCAACCTTTGTCACTCGCATCACCAGCGCGGCTCCAGACATCGGCAAATTTACCTGGATCGCGGCTAACAGCGGAGTCGACTATGGTACGACCAGCCTGCGCATTCAGATCACGCTGGCAGACAACAGTACGATTTTCGATCGTAGCACCGAGACCTTCACTCTTCCCGAAAGCACCAACACGTTCTTTGTCAACGATGCGAGCTTAACCAACGACGAGTTCACCACGACTGCGGGGAACAACCGCAACACGGGTAAAGTAGCGGGTGCACCTAAGCCGTATCCCAACAACCTGCTCCGCATCTACACGCTTGGAGCCAACCAGAGTCTGACAATCGATCAGGGAAGTTATCTACTTCTGAGTCCATTGGTGATTGGCAATGCCCAAGATGTTGGCGACGATGAAGGTTTTACCTTGCGAGGAGCCGCTGTCGGGACCAGCAATTTGACCCATGCGAACTCTTTCACTATCGCACCCGTGGTGGAACTCAGCGATGCTGACTTGATGAACATTCAAGACGTGTCGATCAGTGGCGGTAGAATCGGCATTCACGTGCGCAACTTTAGTACCGACCTGAACATGGATCGTGTGCGATTATCGAGCAACACGGCCGAAGGACTTTTGATCGAAGCGGGTTCGACCGCCAATGTACTCGAACAACTGCAAGTTAGCAGCAATGCAGGCAACGGTATTCGTATCCTGGGCACACTCAATACGTTGCGAGACAGCACGATTTCCGGCAATCTGGCTACTGGCTTGGTGCTCCAGAATACCGGCGGATCGCTCATCACTGGCAATAACATCTCGGGTAATGTTGGCGTGAACTCGAATGGTGTCGAGTTGCTAGGAACTCCCGCTTCACCACTCTTCTTCGGTAGCGACGACTTGGCGCTAGGACTTGGTAACCGCGTCTTCAACAACGGGCGTAATGGCATCCTAGTGAATGGTAATGCGATAGTGGCTGGCAACATTGTCTACGGGCATACAACCAACAACGCATCGGGGATTGTGGGTAGCATTGGTTCCATCTTGAAGAATGTCGTTCACAGCAATACCATCGGTGTCACAAACAACCTGGGCCAAGTACTCGAGAATCGTATATACAACAGCAGCGATACGGGGATCGTGCAGAATGGTGGACATTCCTATCGGAACGTTGTCTACTCCAATGCGATTGGCGCGCGGGTTAAAGCTGGTGAGTTCCGCAACAACCTGGTATATGACAACACCACTCGTGGCGTCTCGATCGATGGCTCTAGTCAGTTCATCAACAATACGGTCCATCAACAAGCGGGCGAAGCGGTACGCGTGCAAAGTAACGGTGCACAACTTCGCAACAACATTTTCTGGGTCGATGGCAACCTCGGTAACGTGGCTCTGGTTGTCGCACAGTCGGGACAGTCTGGCTTCTTGTCGGATTTCAATGCATTCTACCTGAGCAACTCAGCGGGTGCGGGGCAATGGGAAGGAGTCCGCTATGCGAGCTTGGTTGGATTCCAGACAGCTTCGCAGAGCAATGCCAACAGTCTTCAGGGCGTTCCGAACTTTGTAAGTGTTGCAGGGACTGAGGGCCTTTTCGGGTATGTCAACGCTTCGCAAGATGGACGCGACGATGATTTCCATTTGCAGAGTACCTTTGGCAGTTTCCATGGTGGCTCCTTTGCACCGGTGGCAACCGGCAACGGCACCGGCATCCCAGTCGCATTGATTGGTAACTGGGTCAATGATGCTGTTCAATCGGTAGCCATCGATGCCGGCAATCCCGCCGACAGCTTTGCTAACGAAACACTGGATAATGGCAACGTTATCAATATGGGTGTCTATGGCAATACGGCGCACGCGTCGCGCAGTCCCGCATCCTATCTGACCGTCAAGAATCCCGATGGTGGCGAAATCTGGGTGGCCAATCAAACATTCAACATCCGCTGGACCACGCACAATCTGAATGCAGCAGGCATCACCTACTCCATCGATTTGCTGAAAGTGGGAGTGCCTGTACTGAACATTGCGGCGGCGGCCCCTGGAACGGGCGTACTTCCCTGGACCGTTCCAAACAACCTTGTTCCGGCCAATGACTTTACGATTCAAGTCACTGCCAATGGAGCAGGTGGCTTGGTCGACGTGAGCAATGCACCTTTCACGATTGCCCAGCAAGTTACCGTTTACTACGTAAATGATGGCACGGTTGAAGCTGGAGATTGGACGACCGTCGCAGGGAACGATGCCAACGATGGCTTAAGTCCTGTCACTCCGAAAGCAACGCTTCAATCGTTGTTGGCAACTTACGATTTCGGGCCTGGAGATCGTATTCGAATTGACGCGGGTAACTATGTACTCGCCTCGGACATTGTTATCGCTGCTGGAGATGCAGGGGTCACGCTTGAGGGGTACAACAACGCAGCGATTCCCGGTCGTAGGAGCGTGATCAATCGCAATGCAGCGAGACCTGCCTTTGAGTTGCAAAACGCCGATAACATAACATTCGAATACCTTGAGATTACTGGCGCAAGTACCGGCATATTAGCCGCTACCAATTCGGATAGCGACGACCTCATCGTTCGCAACAGTCGCTTCATTTCGGTGGGGACTGCTGTCTTAATGGATACGACGAGCGATCGCGTCCAAGTTGCCAATTCGTACTTCGATGGAGTCGCCGGGTACGGACAGCGGCACGTCATTTTGAATGGCCAGGATAGCTTGGTCGAGGATAATTACTTCACCCGTGGTGGCACTGGGGGTAATAGCAGCTCCGGATCGATTATGGTGACGGGCGTTCGAAGCATCGTCCAGGACAACGAAGTCGTCGACGACCGAGCCGTGTCGGGAAGTATCTTTATCTCGACAGGCTTCAGTACCGAATCAGATCGCGTCATCATTCGTAGCAATACGATCAGAGATACACAATCGAGTGGACTCTTCGGTGGCTCTGGTACGTTGATTGAGAACAACACCCTTACCAACATCAACAGTCTAGGAGCTGTCAACCCAACTCTCGCGATCAACAGCACAGGCATCGTGCGTGGAAACACGATCTCGAATAGCCAGTGGGCACTCAATGGAGCAGGCTTGTTCGAGAACAACCGCATCTATAACAACGAGCGGGGTATCACCTCCACATCGGGTGGACGCTACATCGGAAATCAGATCTACGACAATTTGGTTGCGGTTCAAGTCGGAGGTTCAAATCCCCTTTTCCGAAATAATGACATCTACCGAAATGACGTCGGTTTCATTCTTGGATCACAAGGCTTTGGGAGTTCTGCGATCCTTGAGAACAATACGATATATCAGCCGACCGGGAACGCGATTGTCTGGGTAAATTTGAATTCCAGTGCGACCATGCGAAACAATATTTTTTGGGTATCAAGTGGTCGAGCCTTCGAAGCTCCAGACGGCGGCTTGATACCCAGCAGCGATTACAATCAGTTTTATTTGACCAGTACAGGAAGTTTGGCCAACTACGGCGGACAGACCTATTCAGATTCAGAATCATGGTTCTTCGCGCTGGGCTATGACAAAAACAGTCGCATGGGAGACCCACTCTTCGTCGATATCGACGGGGCAGACAACATCCTGGGATTTGACCGCGGTAACGGCCTTCTTGGCAGCTATTTCAACAATCCCGATTTGTCAGGTGCTCCCTTGCTACAACGCACCGAACGAATCGATCTTACGAGTTTTGGTTCGCCTGGGCCGGGAGTGAACGCAGATAACTTTAGTGCTCGCTGGGAAGGATTCATTCACATACCAACCGCCGGTGACTATACATTCTATGCGCAGAATGACGACGGTGTCCGACTCTTCTTCGACAACACACTTCGCATCGATCAGTGGGTCTCGAATAGCACGGAGTACAGCTACACTGCTACTGGCTTGGCAGCGGGCTGGTATCCGATCCAATACGAGATGCGCGAGCTGACCGGATTCGCACAAGCAAAACTGAGTTGGCAAGGCCCAGGCTTTGCCAAACAAGTTGTGCTTCGCAATTCACTCGGCACCAACTCGGGCTTCACGAACACAGACGAAGGACTGGACGACAGTTTTGTCGTTGGTTCTGCCTCCACAACAATCGATGCAGGAGACTATAGTTCTGCTTATCACCTCGAGCCCATGCCAAATGGTGATCGCATCAACATCGGCTCAACCGGCAATACACCGGACGCGGCCAGCCAAATCGGACCACAGATCTATGTGGTCGACCCCAATGGACTTGAGAAGATTGCTACGAGCAGCATTACCACATTGCGCTGGCAGTCATCCGGCTTGACGATCAATCGCCCCGTTATGCTCGTCAACTTGGGAAGCAGCTCCCGCGTCGACACCTTTCAGGCGGATGACGTACGCGTCGAAGGCCAGGTCCAAGTAAACGGTGCGATTGATACTAGTGGTGTCGCATCTCCAGCACCGGCGGCTGTTTACAGCTCGGCGGTTAGGACCACGGGTGGAATTGGTACCAAAGCTGCGTTTCAATTGCCTGTACCTGATGGCAACTACAACTTGCGTCTTCACTTTGCATCCGTATTTGGCGCCGGGGTAACGTTGAATGTGGTTGTCAATGGTGTGACAATCGCCACCAACTACGATCCGTTCGTAGCGGCTGGGGGAATCAATCGAGCAGCGGTGCTTCCCGTAGATGTCTCCGCAATTGGCGGGATGGGATTGCGACTAGAGATCGTAGCCAACGCGGCGTTTGGTGCACTGATTCATGGTCTCGAACTAACCACGTCCAACACGGTCGGCGTTGCCGATCCACGTATCGATCTGCAATGGTCAGGCGATGGAACCGTTTGGAATACCATCGCAACCAATCAACCGATGGATCGTTTCGGTCGTGGCCAATTCAATTGGTCGGTTCCTGCTAATTTGCCTCTCGGAAATAACTATCGAATCCAAGCGATCAGCAGCCCGACCACGCCCAGTGCGATGGACCAATCGGACAAACCATTCGAAATCGTGGGCTCCGGAACGAGCTACTACGTCAATGACAACAGCCTTACAAACGATGTTTATTCAACGGAGGTTGGCAACGACTCTAATTCGGGCAAGAGCCCATCGCAACCGATGAACAGTTTAGAGACCCTCCTTCGATCGTACGATCTCAATCCGGGCGATACGATCTATGTCGACTCAGGCATCCACACTCTGACTCGCGATATTACTATTGCGAACGAAGACTCGGGCGTCCGAATCGTTGGGCCCGCGGATCGATCAGCCATTTTTCAGCGAACTGGAACGGCTAGTTCCAACAATGCGATTTTCCGACTGAACAACGCGGATGGGATCACGTTTGAGAATGTTGAGCTTCAAGGTGGCGGTGGCTACGGCATCTATTCCCCCTTCGCCAATGGAAACGCGGGTAGCGACGGCTTAACGATTCGCAACAGTCGCTTTACGAACCTAACGAACACCGGCGTATTCTTGGATCAAGGAAATAACTTTGCAACAGTCGACGGTTCTGTATTCGACGGCGGAATTGGTCGCAATATGGGAATCCATGTGTATCTATTGGGTACAAACTCGATCGTCACCAACAGTATGTTTACCAAGTATTTCGGTAGCGGATCTCACACCTATTCAGTTTATGTGCACGGGAGCAATAGCCTTGTCGATGGGAATCAGTTTATCGACAATAATTCCGGTAATCTTAGCGTCCGTGGTGGCAGCACACCAGAAGCCGCGTCTACGGCTTCGAACAACATCGTGCAAGACTCAGTAGGGAACGGCATTGAAGCGGGTGCTTCCGTGGTCGTCGAGAACAACCAAGTCTACAATATGGGGAGCTTTGGCAATGTCAGCCAGCCATATTCCGGTATTCGAGGGTCGGGATCTTTCCGCAACAACCTCATCCACAATACTCAAGTGGGAATGTTGATCAGTTCCGGAACAGCGACTGGCAACACAGTTTACAACACTGTCCAAGCAGGTGTCTGGACCGGAGGTACAGTCACACTAGTGAATAACAGAATCTATTCGAACCCACTTGGCGTTCTGGTCTACAACGTCCTCGGTGGTGGAAGTAGCAATAACAATCCCCTCCTTATCAACAATCTTATTTACTCCAATGGTACTGGGATCCAACTCAATGGCAGTTCGAGTCGATTGACCAACAACACCATCTATCAAAGTGTGGGCGATGCGGTCATTAGCACCCAAGGTAACGAGTCGGTCAGTCTAGAGAACAACATTTTCTCTGTAGATGCAGGTTCGGTATTTTCGCTGCCGACTGGAATCAGTTCAATATCGGGAAACTACAACCTGTACCACGTCCGTGGCACAGGCCGCATCGCATCGCAGTTGGGAGTAAACTTCACCGATCTGGCAACTTGGAGTTTTGCTCAAAACATGGACGCAGATTCGTTGGCGGGAGATCCGCAGTTTGTGGATGTCGATGGACCTGACAATGTCCTGGGATATGCATCCGCCAACTTTGGAGCCGACGATAATTTCCGAGTCCTCGGCATATCCCCATCGATTGATCGAGGCAATCCGTACTCTTTTGCTGCCAACGAACCGACTCCCAATGGAAGCCGAATCAACATCGGTTCTTTCGGAAACACATTCGATGCAACATTGAGCGCCAGCGAAGTCGTCCAAGTTCTGTCTCCAAATGGTTACGAAAAACTTGAGTCGGGCCAACCGGTAGTTGTTCGATTCCAATCATCGGGACTGGTTCCGGAACGAAGCGTAGCCCAAATTGCTGCCGGAAACGCCACGTCGGAGTATTGGAATTCTGGCATTGCCTATCGTACGGGCGGTTTTGCA